>NZ_JBFBCC010000068.1:0-1123 GCF_040682955.1 Amycolatopsis sp. NPDC051045 | reverse complement strand
CTAGATGTGATGTCCGGGGAGGTTGGTCAGCCGGGTGATGGGTGGCTTGCCTCCGACGGATGAGTGGGGTCGGTGGTGATTGTAGAAGTGCAGCCATCCGGGTAGGGCTGACCTGCGGTCGTGTTCGCTGGGATAGAAGCGGGCGTAGGCCCAGCCATCAGCCAGGGTGCGGTGGAACCGCTCGATCTTCCCGTTGGTCTGTGGCCGGTAGGGCCGGGTCCGTTTCGGGGTGATGCCCAGCTGGGTGCAGGTGTCGCGCCAGGCCGAGGAGCGGTAGCAGGCGCCGTTGTCCGACAGCACGCGTTCGACGGTGACGCCGTGGTCGGAGAACCAGGCGACCGCGCGCCGGAGGACACCGACGGCGGTGTCGGCTTTCTCGTCGGCGCAGATTTCGGCGTAGGCGAGGCGGGAGTGGTCGTCGATGACGGTGTGCACGAAGGCAGTGCCGGTGCGGGCGTGCCGGTCGGCGCTCCAGGTTCCGGTGCGTCGCGAGGTCGCTGACCTGTTCTTTTTACCTTGCTGTCTGCCGACGTAGCGCCAGCCGCCACCGTCGGGGATGTTGCCGAACTTGGTGACGTCGACGTGGATCAGCGAGCCGGGGTGGTCGTGTTCGTAGCGGCGCAGCGGTTCGCCGGTCACCCGGTCGATGCGGGAGAGCCGGTTGATCCGGCAGCGCACGAGGACCGCGTGCACGGTCGATGCGGGCAGGCCGAGCCGGCCGCCGATCTGAACCGGGCCCAGCCGCTGGCGCCACCGCAACCGCACGATCTGCCGCACCACCGGGGTCGGCGTGCGGTTCGGGCTGTGGTGTGGACGGCTACTGTGGTCGGTCATCCCGGCCGGGCCATCGGTGCGGTAGCGGTCGGCCCATTTGCGGGCGGTCCTGGCGGCGACCATGAACATCTTCGCTGCTTCGGTGCAGGTCCAGCCCTGTTCGACGATCAGGCGGGCGAGTCGTAGCCGGGTGCGTGGGGTGAGTGTGGCGTTAGGGTGGGACACGAAGGCCTCCGGACGGTGAAGCGGTTCCTAGACAGCTCCACTTCACAACCGGAGGCCTTCACCTGTCAGCACGACAGGCCGTCACCGCCCAACCCGGAACAACGTCCCTGGACATCACACCTAG
>NZ_JBFBCC010000067.1:0-1287 GCF_040682955.1 Amycolatopsis sp. NPDC051045 | reverse complement strand
GTAACTGTTCAGGCCGTTTTCGGGCTGTGAGCGGGCTTGTGGGATGATCTTGTTGTGGGGGAAGGTGTTCGTCCGTCGTATGACGAGCTGGCCGCGCTGGTCGCAGCGCAGGCCGTGGAGCTCGCGCGTGCACGGGAGGAGATCACCGCACTACGGGCCGAGGTCGCCGCGCTCAAGCGCCGCTTGGGCACGAACTCGGGAAACTCCTCGATGCCGCCCTCATCGGACCGGTTCAGCAAACCCGCCCCAAGTCGTTGCGGGGCAAGTCCGGACGCAAGCAGGGCAAACAGCCCGGAGCAGCCGGAGCGAACCTGTCACTGATCGAAAACCCGGACACGATCCTCGACCACGCGCCGTCGGCGTGCTCTGGCTGCGGCGAAGCCTTGCGCCGCGCGCACCGCGCCGGGATGGTCCGGCGACAAGTGGTCGACCTGCCGCCGGTGCGTCCGTCGGTGACCGAGCATCGTCTGCACCGGCTGCGGTGCCGTGGATGCCACCGGGTCACGACCGCGCCCGCCTCGGCCGAGGCGACCGCGCCCGCGTGTTACGGACCGAACGTGACCGCGTTGGCAGTCTATCTGCTGACCTACCAGCACATCCCTGTCGCCAGGACAGCGCAGCTATTGCAGGATTTATTGGGACTGCCAGTATCGACCGGCTGGGTCGCCGGTGTCCTCACCCCGGTTGCCGCGCAGCTCGACGGGTTCGCCCGGCAGGTCGAGGACGCGTTGCGGACAGCGCCGGTGGCGCACTTCGACGAGACCGGGATCCGGGTCGAGAGCAAGAACTGGTGGCTGCACGTCGCCTGCACCCCACATCTGACCGCCTACATGCCCCACTCCCAGCGCGGCGGTGAAGCGATGGACGAGTTCGGGATCCTCACTCGGTTCCGTGGTGTCGCGGTCCATGACGGACTGATGTCATATCAAGACTTCGGATGCAAACACGCCCGCTGCAACGCCCACCACCTGCGCGAACTGGTCGCAGTCGGCGAAGCTCACCCGGAGCACACCTGGCCCCGGATCGCCAAGAAGACCCTCGAAGAACTCAATACCGCTGCACATACCGCTCGAGACGCCGGCCTGGACACGATCCCCGCCCGCATCCTCGATCCGCTGATATCCAGGTTCGTCCGCACCGTCCATCTTGGCTTGCTGCTGCACCCACCGGACCGGGGTCGCAAGCAAAGCAAGACCCGGAATCTGCTGGTGCGTCTGCGCGACTACCAGCAGCAAGTGCTGCTCTTCGCCCGCGACCTGACTGTCCCCTTCACCAACAACCAAGCCG
>NZ_JBFBCC010000066.1:0-1299 GCF_040682955.1 Amycolatopsis sp. NPDC051045 | reverse complement strand
AAGATCATTTGTGGTGATCAGCTGGTAGAGCTCTCGGGCGATGTAGCGTTTGAGGCAGCGGATGATCTCTTTCTTCGACAAGCCTTCACGGGTGCGTCGTTCGGCGTAGGCACGGGTGCGCGGATCCCACCGCAACCGGCAGAGCACCACGCGATAGAGGGCGGCGTTGGCCTGGCGGTCACCGCCTCGGTTGAGGCGGTGCCGGTTCGTTTTCCCCGACGAGGCGGGGATGGGTGCGGCGCCGCAGAGCATCGCGAACGCGGCGTCGGAGCCGATGCGGTCATGGTTTTCTCCGGCGGTAACCAGCAGCTGCCCAGCGACCTCGGGGCCGACGCCGTTGGCCTCGGCCAGGCGCGGGTTGATCGCGACGACCAGCGGCCCGAGTAACGCATCCAGTTCACCGATCTCGACCGAAAGCTGCTGGTGGCGGCGGGCCAGCGACCGCAACGCGATCTTCGCCGCCGTCGCCGGGGACGCCGCGTCGGTGGTGTCGGATCGCATTCCGGCGCACACAGTGATCAGCTTCGCGACCGTCAACCCGCGCAGGCGTTCGCGCAGCTCGTCGGCGGCGGTCACGATCAACGCCCGCATCCGGCGCTGGGTGTCGGCGCGTTGCTCGACCGCGCTGCGGCGGGCGACGCGGAGGTTGCGCAGCGCCTCGACCTGGCCCTCACGCTGTTTCGGGACCCCGGCGCGGGTGTCGGCGATGGCGGCTTTGGCGGCCTGGATCGCGTCGATCGGGTCGGACTTGCCCTGAAAACGGCGGATTTTGCGGTCCGGCCGGTCGACCTCGATCACCTGGACGTCCTCGGCGCGCAGCAGCCGGGCCAGGCCGGCGCCGTAGGCGCCGGTGCCCTCGACTCCGATCCGGGACAGGCGGCCGAAGCTGCGCATCCAGGCCAGCAACCCGCGGTAGCCTGCGGCGTCGGCGGGAAACTGGCGGGTGCCCAGCACTCGCCCGATCGTGTCGATCACTGCGGCGGTGTGGGTGTCGAGATGGGTGTCGACCCCGCCGGCCACTTCGGGCAGCCGGGCATGGTCGATTGTGGTAGAAGGCAAAGGGTCGTCCTGTTTGCTCGTTGCTGATGGCGGGGCGGCACGCACCAGCCGGGCAAGGTGGACAAGACAGAGATGGGGCCTCTGGCCAGGCTCCTATGAGGTCACGGTCGCCACGGTCGGTGAGTGCACCGAGCACCTCCCGGCTGAGGCCGACATATCCCGGTAAGGACCCGGAGTCAGTCAGGCGTCGGGTCAGACCCCGCCGGGAGGTGCTCCCCAACATCATCTCTGTCAGGCGTC
>NZ_JBFBCC010000065.1:0-1359 GCF_040682955.1 Amycolatopsis sp. NPDC051045 | reverse complement strand
TACTCCAGCCGCACTTCGTTAGGTGGGGTGGCGTCGTCGGTAGTGGCTGGTCTTGGCGCGGTGCTGATGACGTCGTCGCCACTGTGACCAGGCCCAGGCGTGGATGCGGTCAGGCAGGCGGGTCAGGTGTGCCAGGAGACGGCGGATCTCGGCGAGGGTGAGTGGAATGAGGCCGCTGCCAGGGCTTTTGGGGTGATCGCGGCGGTGACGGCGAGGTAGGTGTGGGCGAGCATGGCCAGCGTGATGTGCCGGTACCAGGCGTCGTAGCGGCGGACCTGGTATTGGTCGAGGCCGACTTCGTTTTTGGCGGTTTGGAAGCATTCTTCGATGGCCCAGCGAGCTCCGGCCACGCGGACCAGCTCGGCGTCCTTGGTGTCCTCGGGGCCGCAGCAGAGATAGTAGGCAAGCTCGGGTTCTTTGTCGGCAGCGGTGATCTGCCGCCGGATAAGTAGCCAGCGAGTCCATCCGGGCGGGGTGTGTTCACCGGCGGGAAGGGACGCCACGGCCCAGTCGTAGAGTCGTGGTCCTTTCGCGCCGTCGCCGGCCGAGCGACGTTTCCAGGCTTGTTCCGGGGCGTGTTCGGCGGCGTGGTCGGCGCGGGCAGAACCGGTCATGGCGGGGATGGTCTGGCTACGGGGAACGGCGACCACGTAGCCGATCCGGTGCTGTTCCAGCCAGGTCCGGAACTTCGAGTCCTGGCCGTAGGCCTCGTCAGCTGTCACCCAGGACGCGGGAACACCGGCCTCGAGTGCGCGGGCGAGCATCGTCGTGGCCAGCCCCGCCTTCGTGGCGAATTCGACCTCGTCGGGAACGGCGGCGTCGCGGCACCGGGCACGATCGGCGATCCAGGACTTCGGAAGATACAGCTCCCGGTCGATCAGCGTCCGGCCCCGCCTGGTGGCATAGGCCAAAAATACTCCCAACTGGCAGTTCTCGACCCGACCGGCCGTGCCGGAATACTGCCGCTGCACACCCGCGGATTTGCTCCCCTTCTTCAAGAATCCGGTCTCGTCGACGATCAGCACACCGTCTCGCTCGCCCAGATGCCTCGCCGCATACGCCCGGACATCATCGCGGACACCGTCGGCGTCCCAACTGGCCGCGTTCAGCAGTCGCTGCATCCCATCCGGTGTCGCGTCACCGGCCACCTCGGCGAGTGTCCACCCATTCTTGCCCGCCAGCGGCGCCAACAACCCCCGCACATACGCCCGCGCACGCCGACGTGGCTCAGCCCGCGAGAACCGGCCCGCCACCAGCGCAAACAAATCCTCCAGCCCGGCCGCCCACGCCTCGACATCCGCATCCACGATCACAAGGTCAACAGGCTACACCTGTCAGTAACGAAGTGCGGCTGGAGTA
>NZ_JBFBCC010000064.1:0-2837 GCF_040682955.1 Amycolatopsis sp. NPDC051045 | reverse complement strand
TCGCGGCTGTTGCGCTCGGCGTTGCCGTAGTCGAAGCAGCAGCCACCGTTGTAGTGCGTCCCGTCGAAGATCGCGTACATGCCCTCCGGCTGGTCGCCGGTCGCGACGCCGTTGGTGTTGTTGTTGCGGTACCCGGTGCCCGGCGCCACGTAGACGCCGTAGGCCTTGTGGCCGCCGACGGTGATCGGCGCCGCGGTGGCGTTGGCGAGGTTGTCGTACCCGCCCGCGGCCGGCCCCTGGAACCCACCAGGGGGCGCCTGCGTGAGGCGGTTGTTCCGGCCGGTCTGGTCGTAGATGACCGTGATCAGGCAGGTGGTTCCGGCACAGAAGGAATCCTGCGTCGAGGCGTTGGCCACCCCGCCCGCGGCCAAGGGAGCGATGTCGCGCGTGGCGCTGTCGGATGCGCGCCGGACTTGGTACAGCGGACCGTTGTAGGCGCCGTACAAGGCGCGGGTCGTGGAATGCGCGGCCACGCAGGGCGTGCCGCCGGTCGCGTAGATGTCGCAAGGGCCTTGCGTGGCCGCCTGCGCCGTGCCGCCGCCGGCCAGCAGGCCGGCAACGAGGGTGCCGGCGGCGATGAGGGCCGGGGCGATGTTCCGTGGGCGTACGAATCTCGGCTGTCGTGCCATGGGTGATCTCCCGTTGCGTCCGGAAATCGTCGAATCGACAGGTGCGCGGGTCGGCGACGGTGCCAACCTCCTCCTCGATCACCGACACGCTGGAACGGCACAAGCGGAGCGATTGTGAGCGCTAACATAGCCCTCTGGCCCGACGCAGCGCAATGGCCGGTTCGCCCGCCGGAAATCTTCGACGCTTTCGAGATCCGAGGCAGACCCGTTGCCCGGCAAGGATTTTCAGCCGAGCAGCGGCCCCACTCTCATGCGCCGGCGGCTTTTGCCTCGTCGTAACGGACTTGGGCCGCCAGCACGGCCGGGACACCGGCCTCGAGCACCTCGATCAGGCCCAGCAGCCGCTGCGCGACCTCCTGCCCGGCGGGGGTGAGGCTGTACTCCACGTGCGGCGGGATCGTCGGACGCGCTTCCCGGTGCACGAAGCCGTCGCGCTCGAGCGCCTGCAGCGTCTGGGCGAGCATCTTCTCGCTGACGCCCTGCACCCGGCGACGCAGGGCGTTGAACCGGAAGACGCCGTCGTGGAGCGCGGCGAGCGCCAGCACGCCCCACCGGCCGGTGACGTGGTCCAGTACGGCGCGGGACGCGCAGGCGGTACTGAACACGTCCGCCACCAGCGCGTCGTGCTCGGCGTCGATGACCCCGTCGCCGCGTTCGCCGTGATCCTCGCGTTGTCCGTCCACCCCTTGATACTACCCAAGAGTTCGCACGGTGGAAGTGACGGCACTAACATTGGGTTGGTACTTTCTAAAAGTTAGCACATGCTCCAAGGCATCCAGTTGTTGAAACTTCAAGGAGCTCTCATGATCGTCGTCACCGGCGCCACCGGCCACCTCGGCAAGCTCGTCGTCGAAGGCCTGCTCGATCGGCTGCCCGCCGACCAGGTCGTCGCCGCGGTGCGCACCCCGGAGAAGGCCGCCGGCCTGGCCGAACGCGGCGTCGAGGTCCGGCACGCGGACTACACCGAGCCCGAAAGCCTGGTCGCCGCGTTCAAGGGGGCCGACAAGGTGCTGCTGGTCTCCAGCAGCGAGGTCGGCCGGCGCGTCCCGCAGCACCAGGCGGTCATCGAGGCGGCCAAGCAGGCCGGTGTCCGGCACCTCGTCTACACCAGCGCGCCGAAGGCGACGACGTCGGCGCTCGTGCTGGCCCCGGACCACAAGGCGACCGAGGAACTGATCGAGGCCTCCGGCCTGACCGCCACGATCCTGCGCAACAACTGGTACAACGAGAACTACGCCGACACGATCGAGCAGGCTGCCCGGACCGGCAGCTTCGTGGGCAGCGCCGGTGACGGCCGCGTCGCCGGCGCCACCCGGGCCGACTACGCCGCTGCCGCGGTCGCGGTGCTGACCGGCGAAGGCCACGAAGGCAAGATCTACGAGCTCGCCGGCGACGTCACCTGGACGAACGCGGACCTCGCCGCGGAGATCGGCAAGGCCACCGGCCGCGAGATCACCTACGTCGACCTGCCGGCCGACGAGCACGTCAAGGCACTGACCGGAGCGGGTCTCCCGGAGCAGGTTGCCGGCTTCCTCGCCGCGCTGGACGCCAACATCAAGGACGGCCTGCTCGCCGAGACCACGGCCGACCTCCGCGCCCTCATCGGCCACCCGAGCACGCCGATCGCCGTGACCGTGGCCGAGGTCGTCGGCACCCCCTGAACCACTTCGCGCCCCGGGGGCCGCCCCGCCGGCGTCACACCGCCCGGCCGGGCGGCTTCCGCTGCGAAACGCTGTTCTCCCGCAACGGCGGCTGCCAGACCCGGGGCTCCGGGGATTCGGCGTCATCGCCCGGCTGGTCGAGCGGGTCCGTCCCGTTCTGCCAGCGAGCCCAGTGAGCCGCGCACATCCTCCGCCACAGAGCCGGCTCGTCGCACTGGTACCGGCGGCAGACCGGCACCCGCTCCTGGTGATCGCTCACGTATCGCTCCACTCGCCATCGAACGTTCCGCGTTCAACTACCACAGCGACGGTAGCGTTGTCGATCCTCACCGCACCGGGACGACCGTCCGCAGGCTCGTCCGGGATCGCCGTGGTTAACCCTCCGCTAACCGGGAAAGCCCCCTGAGCCGCCGGCCCCTGGCGGTGCCAACCCCGGACGACGGAGGGAATGTCGTGTTCCGTCACACGAAGCTGCTGCAATTCGAAGCCAAGCCCGAAAAGCCCGACCCCGTCTACGCCCACAAACTCCAAGAACTCATCGGCGGCG
>NZ_JBFBCC010000063.1:0-3041 GCF_040682955.1 Amycolatopsis sp. NPDC051045 | reverse complement strand
GGGCTGCGGTGGCTGGTGGTGACGGGTGAGGCGTTGCCGCCGGATTTGTGTGCGCGGTGGTTCGCGCGGTTCCCGGAGGTGCCGTTGGTGAACGCTTACGGCCCGACGGAGTGTTCGGACGATGTGACGCACGCGGTGCTCCGGTCCGGTGTCGAGGTGGTGCCGATCGGCCGTGCGGTGCGCAATTCTCGGTTGTACGTGCTGGGCGATGAGCTGCGTCCGGTGCCGGCGGGGGCGGTGGGTGAGCTGTTCGTCGGCGGTTTGGTGGTGGGCCGGGGTTATGTGGGTGATCCGGCGCGGACGGCGTCGGTGTTCGTCGCCGATCCCTTCGGTGCCGCGGGGACGCGGATGTACCGCACGGGTGACCGCGTCCGGATGCGCACCGACGGTCAGCTGGAGTTCGTGGAGCGTCGTGACTTCCAGGTCAAGATCCGCGGCCACCGCATCGAACTCGGCGAAATCGAAAGTATCCTGCGTGCGGTGCCCGGTGTGCTGGACGCCGTCGTGCGGGTGCTCACCGACGCCGACGGCGGCAAGCGGCTCGCGGGTTACCTCGTCGGCGTCGAAGGCGGGACCACGCTCGACGCCGGTGCCGTGCGCAGCACCGCCCAGCAGCTGCTGCCGGACTACATGGTGCCGTCGGCCCTGGTCGTGCTCGACGAGCTCCCGCTCACCGAACACGGCAAGGTCGACCGCGAAGCGCTGCCCGCACCGGACTTCCGCGCGGAGGTCGTCGGGCGCCGCCCCCGCAACACCGTCGAGACGGTCGTTTGCGACATCCTCGCCGAGGTGCTGTCGGTGCCGCGCGTGTACATCGACGACAACTTCTTCGCCCTCGGCGGCGACAGCATCAGTGCCATCCAGGTGGCGGGCCGGGCGCGCACGGCGGGCATCGAGCTCACCCCGCGCGACATCCTCGAGCGGCGGACCCCGGCCGCCATCGCCGAGCAGGTCGTCTGCCGCGAGCCGGGCGCCGAGGTCGAGGCGATCGCCGTGCCGGCCGGGCCGCTGGTCGAGCTGACCGGCGACGAGCTGCGGGAGCTGGCGCCGGAGAACGGGCGCATCGAGGACGCCCTGCCGCTCTCCGCGCTGCAGCAGGGCCTGCTGTTCCACTCGGAGTTCGACCCGGACGGCGTGGACGTCTACACCGTGCAGGCCACCGCGGACCTCGCCGGTCCGCTCGACGTCGACGCGATGCGCGTCGCGTGCGCCGCGCTCCTGCGCCGGTACGCGACCCTGCGCGCCTACTTCCGGCACCGCCGAGGCGGCGAAGCCGTGCAGCTGATCGCCGCCGAGGTCGGCCTGCCCTGGACCGAGCACGACCTGTCCACGCTCCCCGAGCCCGAACGTGAGGACCGGCTGCGCCGGCTGGCCGACGAGGACCGGGAGCGCCGGTTCGACCTCGCGCACCCGCCGCTGGTCCGGTTCACCCTGATCAAGCTCGCCGCCGGGCGCTACCGGTTCCTCTGGACCGCCCACCACATCGCCACCGACGGCTGGTCGGTGCCGATCCTCATCCGCGAACTGGCCACGCTGTACACCGACGGTCCCGCGGCGGCGCTGCCGGAAGTGGCCCCGTTCCGGAACTACCTCGCCTGGCTCGGCCGCCAGGACGACCAGGAAGCCCGGCAGGCGTGGCGCGAGGTCCTCGACGGGCTCGCCGAGCCCACGAAGGTGGCGCCGGAGCTCGCCGGGCCCCTGAAGGCGGTGCCGGAATCGGCCGAGCTGGTGCTGACCCGGGAGGAGACCGCCGAACTGGTGGCGTGGGCCCGCGGGCACGAGCTCACCTTGAACACCGTCGTGCAGGCCTGCTGGGCCGTCATGGTCGGCAGGCTCACCGGTAAGCGGGACGTCGTGTTCGGGTCGGTCACCTCGGGGCGCCCGGCGGAGCTGCCGGGCGTGGAGACGATGGTCGGCATGTTCATCAACACGGTGCCGGTCCGGGCCGCCCTCGACCCGGCCCGCACCCTCGACGAGCTGCTGGTCTCCCTGCGCGACCAGCAGGCCAGGATGTCGGCCTACCAGCACGTCGGGCTCGCCGAAGTGCAGAACGACGTGCCCGGTCTGGCCGGCACGGGTGAGCTGTTCGACACCGCCATCGTCTTCGAGAACGTGCCCGCGGACGACCAGGGGACCGAGGTCCGCCTGGGCGGCGACGTGCGCGTGCTCGACGCCGCCACGGAGGACTCGCGCCACTACCCGCTCAGCCTGGTCGTGCACCCGGGCAGCGAACTGGCCTTCCGCTTCGACTACGCACCCGAGGCGTTCGACGCCGGCCGCATCGGCCTGATCACCGGCATGTTCCGGCACCTGCTCGACACCACCCTCGCCGATTCGTCGGTGGCCCTGGGTCGGGTGGACGTGGTTCCGGCCGGTGACCTGGAGCGTGGTGCCGGTGCGACCGGGGTGGTGGGTGCCGATGTGGTGGCGCGGGTGTGCGAGTTCGCGCTGTCCGCCCCGGAAACCGCGGCGGTGTCCGACGGTGGCGCGTGGGTTTCCTACGGGTCGCTGGCCGGCCGGGCGAGTGCGTTGTCCCGCCGCGTGGGTGGTGGCGTGGTGGGAATCCTGGCCGATCCCGGCGTGGGGTTCGTGTCGGCCGTGCTGGGCGTGTTGTGGTCCGGGGCGGCCTACCTGCCCTTGGACCCGGCGCTGCCGGTGGCCCGGTTGGCCGGGTTGCTCGCGGATTCGGGCGCCTCGTCCATTGTGGTGGGTGCGGGCTTCGAGGACCTGGCGGCCGCGGCCGGTGGTGGCCTCGAAGTCGTGCTCCTGGATGACGCCGAAGACCAGGAGTGGGCACCGGTTTCCCGCGGTGACGCCGGTCTCGACTTGGGTTACGTGATTTTCACGTCGGGTTCGACGGGTCGTCCGAAGGGGGCGATGGTGCACCGCCGCGGGATGGTCAACCACCTGCTGGCGAAGGTCGAGGACCTGGGCCTGCAGGCCTCTGATGTGGTGGTGCAGAACGCTCCGGTGACGTTCGACGTTTCGGTGTGGCAGATGCTGGCGCCGTTGCTGGCCGGCGGCCGGGTCCGGGTGGTTTC
>NZ_JBFBCC010000062.1:0-3529 GCF_040682955.1 Amycolatopsis sp. NPDC051045 | reverse complement strand
GAAGGCTGCGGAGGCGATGGGCTTTGCGGGTGTGATGGCCGGGCCGTTGGTGCGGTCGTCGTACCGCGCGGGACGGCTCTACGCCCAGACCAAGGCCCACCGCGGGGAGGTCCTGCCCGAGAACCTGCAGCACCTGACGTCCGAAGGTCCCGCAGCCCAGGAAGCGGCGTCGCTCCTCGCGCGGTGACCCACGTCACCCCACCATCCTTAAAGGATCGGTAAAGTGGCGGCATGGCCCTGGTTTCGGACCTCCTCAGCTGGTTGCAAGGACTCCCGGAACCGGGGCTCGTCGCCGCGACCGGCGGTCTGGTGTTCGCCGAATGCACCATAGGGCTGGGCTTCCTGGCCCCCGGCGAGTCCGGACTGCTCATCGCCGCCACGACGGCGAACACCCTCCCGCGGTTCCTGGCCCTGTGGCTGGTCGTCACCCTCTGCGCGACGGCGGGCGACGCGCTCGGCTACGTCATCGGCCGGCGTTTCGGGCCGCGGCTGCGCGAGACGAAGCTGATCCGCAAGTACGGCCTGGAGGGCTGGGACAAGGCCACCGGGGTCCTCGAACGCCGAGGTGCCTGGGCGGTGTTCTTCGCCCGGTTCCTGCCGGTGATCCGGACCTTGACCCCGGCGGCGGCCGGGACGTCCGGCCTGCCGTTCCGCAAGTTCCTGCCGGCCGCCGCGGCCGGCGCGTTCTGCTGGTCGCTGGTCCACATCAGCATCGGCGCGGCCCTGGGCGAAGCCGCCAAGCGGATCGAAGGCGCCCTGAACACGGGCGGCCTGATCGCGGTCGGCGTGCTCGCCTCGGTGGCGGTGTTCTTCCTGCTGCGCCTCAAGAAGCGCAAGGCGCTCGCGGCGCCCGAGCGCGAGCCGGAACGCGTGCCCTGACCACCCGCCCGACCTGCGGGGTTACTACATTCGGCGGCATGAGTCTCGCGGATCTCCCCCGGCCGGTCGGCTTCGTGCTCGGCGGGGGCGGCAGCCTCGGTGCCATGCAGGTCGGCATGCTGCGTGCCCTGACCGAAGCCGGGATCGCGCCGGACCTGGTGACCGGCACGTCGGTCGGTTCGCTCAACGCGGCCGTGCTGGCCTTGTCCGGCGAAGACGCGCTCACGCGGCTGCACGGAATCTGGGCGCGCATCACGCGCGACGAAGCGTTCCCCGGCGGCGTGCTGAGCCGCGTCCGGACGCTGACGCAGAGCAAGACGCACCTGTTCCCCAACAGCGGCCTGACGGCGATCATCTCCGACCACCTCGGCGCCGAGACGCGCTTCGAGGACCTGGCGCTGCCGCTCGGCGTCGTCACCACGCAGGTCGACACGGCCGAGCCACTGCTGATCCGGTCCGGCCGGCTGCTCGAGCCGCTGCTGGCGAGCTGCGCGATCCCCGGGATCTTCCCGCCGGTGGAGCACGACGGGCACCTGCTGTACGACGGCGGGCTCGTCGCCAACGTGCCGCTGCGGCAGGCGCTGGCCATGGGGGCGAAGTCCCTGGTGGTGCTCGACTGCGCGTTCCCCGGGAAGCTGCCGGGCGCACCGCGGACGTTCGCCGAGGTGATGATGTTCACCGCGATGATCAGCATGCGGAACCAGGCCGTGCTGGAGGCGCCACTGGCGGGCGCGCAGGTGCCGGTGCTGTACCTGCCGGGGCCGGCGCCGGTACGTGTGAACCCGTTGGATTTCGGGCACACCGAAGCACTGGCGGAAGAGGCGTACACGGCGGCGCGGGAGTTCCTCGGCGCGGTTTCGGTGAACGGGCCGGGACTTTACGGCGCTCCCGGCCTCGTCATCACGTGATCCACGTCACGCCGATGCACCGATCCGCCGGCAAGAACGTCATCGCTATCGCGTAGTTTTGATGACGAATGCCCGCCGACCCCAATTCCCAAAAAGAGATAATATGCTCCCCAAGAAGATTTTACTTTCGGTCGCCGGAATCCTCGCCGGGGCACTGCTGGTTTCCGCCTGCTCCGGTGACGACGGCGGCTCGTCCGCCGGTGGGACGCCTGCGTCGGGGTCCGCCTCGGCGTCCGAAACCCCGGTCGCGGTGACGTTCGAGCCCGCGGGCGGCACGGCGGTCAACCCGGCGCTGCCGATCGTCGTCAAGGCGGCCAACGGGAAGCTCCTCGACGTCACGGTGACCAACGCGGCCAAGGGGAAGACCGTCGCCGGCAAGCTCGCGGCCGACGGGTCGAGCTGGACATCGAGCGAGCCGCTCGGCTACGGCGCGACGTACAAGATCGTCGCGCACGCCCAGGGCACCAACGGGAAGCCGGTCGAGCAGGACAACCAGATCACGACGCTGTCGCCGAAGAAGCAGGCCAACGCCAACCTGATCCCGGCGCCGTCCGCGGTGGCGAGCACGGGCGTCGGCGTCGGGCAGCCGATCGTGTTCAGCTTCGGCAAGATCGCGGTGAAGGACAAGGCGGCGGTCGAAAAGGCGCTGACGGTCGAGTCGACCCCGAAGCAGGACGGCGGCTGGTACTGGATCGACGACTCGAACGTCCACTACCGGCCGAAGGAGTATTGGAAGGCCGGCACCACGCTGAAGGTGACGGCGAAGATCTACGGCGTCGATTTCGGCGGCGGGGTGTTCGGCGCGGAGGACCGTACGGAAACGTACAAGGTGCACGATTCCTGGATCGCGAAGGCGGACGGGAACAGCGAGCAGATGCAGATCTTCCACAACGGCGCCATGGTCAAGTCGATGCCCATTTCGATGGGCAAGGACGCGACGCCGACCCACTTGGGTGCGCACGTGATTTCGGACAAGCAGGCGAACTACACGATGGATTCCTGCACGTACGGCGTCTGCCCGCCGGACCCGAAAGCGTACCGCTCGAACGAGAAGTGGTCGGAGCGCATCTCCAACGACGGCGAGTTCGTCCACGAGAACCCGAACAGCGTGGGCCAGCAGGGCAGCGCGAACGTGTCGCACGGGTGCATCAACCTGAACGACGCGAACGCCCAGTGGTTCTTCCAGAACATGGGCCTGGGCGACGTCGTGGAGGTCACCAACTCCGGTGGCCCGCAGCTCCCGGTCTGGGACCTGTACGGCGACTGGTCCAAGTCCTGGGCCGACTGGCAGGCCGGCTCGGCCATCAAGTAACCCAGCCACCCCGTCAGGGGTCAGGAGCTCCGCTCCTGACCCCTTTTCCCTACCCACCCCCACCTGCCCCTGCGCGCAGGTGAGATCCGTCCTCAATCACACGAGTTCCGCCCCCAGTCACGTGAGTTCCGTCTTCAATCACGCGAGATCGGGTTTCGATCACGTGAGTTCGGGCTTGAGTCCCGTGAGTTCCGTGCCTGGCCCCGCCGGCTCGCGTGATCCGGTGATCCGGTGCCGGATCGGCGTGACTCAAGGCGGAACTCGCGTGATTGGAGCCGGAAGTCGCGTGATCAGGGCCGGAAGTCGTGTGAGAGGGCTGGCAGGATGTTTTGGGTATGGGGAAAGGCCCCGGGAGAACCTGTGGGGTTCTCGACCGGGGCCTTTCCATTGGTTAAGTTCGGCGGTGTCCTACTCTCCCACAACCCTTCGG
>NZ_JBFBCC010000061.1:0-3760 GCF_040682955.1 Amycolatopsis sp. NPDC051045 | reverse complement strand
CTTCGGCGGCCCCGACCACAACCCATGCGCACCTTCGTGCAGACACCCAGTGCCGGGATCGAGCCGCCGCTCAAACATCCTCTTCTGCCGATGAGAATGCGTTCTCGGGCGGCACGATCGAGGGGACCTGACCGGTCTTCGCCGGTCGCGACGAGCATGAGAACCGACTGCCGCTGTGGTGGGACCACAGGTCACTCCGCGGGCGGCGTCCGATCACCTGGCGTTCGAGGTGAAGCGCAGCAGGTTTCCCGACGGGTCGTGCACTTTCAGCACGTCCGCCGAGAGGGCATGGGGATAGTCGACCGCAGCGAGCCGCTCGGCCAGTGCGCGCACGTCCTTCGCCGTCGGCAGCAGCATGTCGACGCCGACGAGGTGCGCGGTGTCCTGGGGGAGGGGTTCTCCTCCGTCGGGGCTGAACCGGTTGGTGAGGACGAGCAGCGCTCGGTGGTCGGTCACCCCGATCGCGAGGAAGATGTTCCCCAGCCTGCCTTGGACGTCGAAGCCGAGCAGATCGGTGTAGAAGGGCTCGGTGGCCTCGAGTTCGGCGTCGGTCACCTTGAGCTGGACGTGCCCCATCTCCGTCCCCGCGGGCAGCCCCGTGAACGGCTCGTCCGCGCCGGGCTCGTCGGTGAAGTCCGCCATCTCCATCGGATCGGCGACAACGGCGGGCCGGTCGCCCTGCCAGCGCCACTCCTCGCGCGGCCGGGCGCAGGTGACCTCCACGCAATGACCGTCCGGGTCGATGACGTAGCACGAGTGCGCGACGCTGTGATCCACCAGCTCGAACTCGGAGTGTTCCGCCGTGTAGTGCTTAACGAACCGGGCCAGATCGGCGGGCGTCGGCACCTGGGGCGCGAAGTGGCTGAGCCCCGGGCTCGAGGCCGGGGGAAGGCCCGCACCGGGCCGCTCCCGCAGGACGGCGAGCACCCGTCCAGGCACTCCCACCCATGCACTGCCCGCCTCGTGGTCAAGGATCTTCAGGCCGATGGACCGCGTGTAGTAGTCCAGGCTGCGGTCCAGGTCGGCGACCGTCAGCTCGACAGCACCCAGAGTCAGGTTCGCGTCCAGCCGACTGGACGTCCCGTTGGTCGTCATTTCTCATTTCTCCTTGTTCTTGCCGGCGAAAAGGCGCTCGAACGGTCTGGTCAGGGTCGAAACGACGGACATACCCTTGAAGAACGTGATCATCTTTATCGGCCGACCGTCGACGAACATCATCTCGAGACCTTTCTGCGACGCCGCGGCCGCTTTGGCGCCGCGCGGGAACATCGTTTTCTCGTAGCGCGCGAGCGCGGTTTCGGCGTCGGAGCTGTTGAGGATCTCCCGCGCCAGATCGGCGCCGTCGATCAGCGCGATGTTGGCGCCTTCGCCCGCGAACGGCGACATCAGGTGCGCGGCGTCGCCGACCAGGGTCACGCCGGGGATCCGCTCCCAGGTGAGACCGGTCGGCAGTGCGTGGATCGGCCGGGGCCAGATGGCGCCGTCGTCGCACTCGCGGATCAGGCCGGTCAGGGCCGGGTCCCAGTCGGGATACTCGCGCACCAGCCCCGCGCGGACGGATTCCGGGTCGTGCCAATCGATACCGCTGTCGGCGACCCAGTTCTCGGGGACACGTAACCCGCAGCCGAACGCGATGGTGTTCCCGCCGTGCCCGCCGATGTACTTGTTGTCCGACAGCGCGAAGAAGTTTCCCCGCCCGGTGAGCGCGAGCACTTGCGGGTGCTCGGCCACCGCGTCGGTCAGGCGCATCTCGACCACGGTGATCCCGGTGTAGCCGGGCTTCACCGGAGTCAGCAGTGGCCGGATCCTCGACCACGCGCCGTCCGCACCGACGACGAGATCGGCGCGGACCACGGAGCCGTCCGCGAACTCGAGCGCGTGCCCCGCCGTGAGGGGCCGCGCGCCGATGACCTTGCGGCCCCAGGCGATCGTGCCCGGCTGCAGCGACTCGACGAGCAGCTGCCGCAGTTCCGTCCGATCGATTTCCGGCCGGCCACGGCCGCCCGCCGGTTCACGCCTGTCGACGTGCACCCGCCCGGTCTTGTCGAGCAGGCGCATGTCCTCGCCGCCGACGTGCGTACGAGCGCGGAACTCCTCGTAAAGGCCGGCTTCCCTGAGGGCGATCTGCCCGGTGTCGTGGTGAATGTCGAGCGAGCCGCCCTGCTGGCGAGAATCCGGTGCGACGTCCGCTTCGTAGACAGTGACGGGAATTCCGTTCCGCTGGAGAATTCGAGCGCAGACGAGACCGCTCAGGCCCGCGCCCACAATAACGATCCTGCGTGCAGACATACTGATTCCCCTTTTCTCTTTCCTCGTGGAGAAGGGCGTTTCCGTGGCCGGCGAAGGTGCTCGCCGCAAGCCCTCCACGAGCGGCGCCCCTGCCCCTCAGCCCCGAGCACCGCGGTGGCCGCCTGACGAACGGTAGGCTTAACGAACTCTGTTCGTCAACTTGACGAACGCTGTTCGCGAGGACTAGTGTTCGCCCGTGCCCCACCATGACCCCTTCGGCGCCTCCGAGGTCGAGAGCCGTCGCAGAGCGGCGAAACCGCTGCTGAGCCGCGACGCGATCGTCGAGGAGGCGCTGCGCCAGATCACCTCGGAGGACGGAGCCATGAGCCTGCGCAAGATCGCGAAGGCACTCGACACGGGCCCGGCCTCGCTCTACGCCCACGTCAACGACATGAGCGAACTCCAAGCGCTCGTCCTCGACCGCGTGCTGGAAGCCGTCAAGGTCGACGAGGCAGAAGGCTCATGGCGTGACCGGCTCGAAGGACTCCTCCGCTCCTACATCGGAGTCTTGATGACCAGGCCGGCCTTCGCTCTGATGGCCTTCCGAACCACCGCTGTGGGACCCAACGCACTGCGCATCGCCGAAGCTCTCCTCGAACTCCTCGCCGAAGCCGGCGTCGACCAGGCGAACGCGGCGTGGGCCATCGACATGCTGACCATGTTCGTCACCGCGGTCGCGGCGGAACACGCGCAGGACTCGGACCCGGGGGCACCGGACGGCCCCGTCGCCCACGCGATCAACCGCGCTCCGGCGGACAGGTACCCCCGCATCCACGCCGCACGAAACGAGATCATGTCCGGTACCGGCGAGGAGAGGTTCGCGTGGTCGGTCGACGTCCTCGTCCGCGGCATCCTCTCGCGCGCGCAGCCCTGAGCGGCCCGAACGGTCCAGCGACCACGCCAGACTGTTTTCGGTGCGGCTGATGGCCGGTATGCGCTCACCCGCCGATGAATAAGGTCGGTCAAGCCGCAGGAGGGCAGAGATTTCGCTGGCCAGCCGATCGGAAGCGTCCTGTCATGGCTCCCCTTTATGTCAAGGTGCAGTCCTGGCGGGGGTAGGCTGGGCGGTGGCAGGTTCGGGTTGTGGCTTGTCCGAAGGGCCGGTGTCCGGGGTCAGGCCGGTCACGCTGGATTGCAGAGTCGTCCCCGAGTGCCCTCCCGAACCTGCCGCCTCACGTCGTTTCTGGTCGGCGAGCATGCGGGCGTAGACGACGTTGGACAGGCGTCGTTTGAGCGCACGCATCGCCTCCATCGAGGTCTTACCCGCCGCTTTTTTGCCGTCGAAATAGACGCGGCCGACGGCGGGATTACGGAGCTGGACAACACCCATGATGTGCAGCGTCCGGTTGATTCTGCGGTTACCGGCGCGAGACAAGCGGTGCCGTTGCTGTTCTCCGGAGGAGGCGTCCAGCGGCGCGGTGCCGTTCCACGACGCGAACCGATCCCGGGTAGTGAACCGGTGGATGTCGCC
>NZ_JBFBCC010000060.1:0-3127 GCF_040682955.1 Amycolatopsis sp. NPDC051045 | reverse complement strand
GCTGTTGGGTCCTGAGGCAACACGCCTCGGGGCTGGACACAGTCCTGGAACGTTGTTTGTTTCTGGTGTGGTGTTTGAGAACTGTAGAGTGGATGCGAGCATCTTTGTGGTCAAGTTGTTAAGGGCACATGGTGGATGTCTTGGCTTCAGGAGCCGATGAAGGACGTAGGAGGCTGCGATAAGCCTCGGGGAGCTGTCAACCGAGCTGTGATCCGAGGATTTCCGAATGGGGAAACCCAGCACCAGTGATGTGGTGTTACCCGCACCTGAATATATAGGGTGTGTGGAGGGAACGCGGGGAAGTGAAACATCTCAGTACCCGCAGGAAGAGAAAACAACCGTGATTCCGTGAGTAGTGGCGAGCGAAAGCGGAAGAGGCTAAACCGGTTACATGTGATACCTGTCAGGGGTTGTGTAGCCGGTGTTGTGGGACCCAGCGTCGAGGATCTGACAGTCCTCGGAATGGTCACGTATGTTAGTGGAACGCCTTGGGATGGGCGGCCGGAGTGGGTGAGAGCCCCGTACGCGAAAACATGTCGTTGATTGTTTGTTTGGTGTTCCCGAGTAGCAGCGAGCTCGTGGAATTTGCTGTGAATCTGCCGGGACCACCCGGTAAGCCTAAATACTTCCTGAAGACCGATAGCGGACTAGTACCGTGAGGGAAAGATGAAAAGTACCCCGGGAGGGGAGTGAAAGAGTACCTGAAACCGTGTGCCTACAAGCCGTCAGAGCTCACTTGTTGGGTGATGGCGTGCCTTTTGAAGAATGAGCCTGCGAGTTAGTGCTGCGTGGCGAGGTTAACCCGTGTGGGGTAGCCGTAGCGAAAGCGAGTCTGAATAGGGCGCCTATAGTCGCGTGGTCTAGACCCGAAGCGGAGTGATCTACCCATGGCCAGGGTGAAGCGACGGTAAGACGTCGTGGAGGCCCGAACCCACTTAGGTTGAAAACTGAGGGGATGAGCTGTGGGTAGGGGTGAAAGGCCAATCAAACTCCGTGATAGCTGGTTCTCCCCGAAATGCATTTAGGTGCAGCGTCGTATGTTTCTCCACGGGGGTAGAGCTACTGGATGGTCTAGGGGCCTTACCGGGTTACCGAAATCAACCAAACTCCGAATACCGTGGTGTTAGAGTACGGCAGTGAGACGGCGGGGGATAAGCTTCGTCGTCGAGAGGGAAACAGCCCAGAACACCAGCTAAGGCCCCTAAGTGTGTGCTCAGTGGGAAAGGATGTGGGATTGCCCAGACAACCAGGAGGTTGGCTTAGAAGCAGCCACCCTTGAAAGAGTGCGTAATAGCTCACTGGTCAAGTGGTCCTGCGCCGACAATGTAGCGGGGCTTAAGCACACCGCCGAAGCTGTGTCATTCGCACAATACATCGGCTTGAGTTCTTGAAACTCTTGTCTAGTGGTGTGGATGGGTAGGGGAGCGTCCTGCATCCAGGGAAGCGGCGGCGGAAGCCAGTCGTGGAGGGTGTGGGAGTGAGAATGCAGGCATGAGTAGCGAATGCAGAGTGAGAAACTCTGCCGCCGGATGACCAAGGGTTCCTGGGCCAGGCTAATCCGCCCAGGGTAAGTCGGGACCTAAGGCGAGGCCGACAGGCGTAGTCGATGGACAACGGGTTGATATTCCCGTACCCGAGCATGTGCGCCCATGACGAGGCGTTTGATACTAACCACCCAAAGCCGCGGTTTGAAGCCTTCGGGTGAATTACTGTGTGTGGAGCGTGGGACCTGATTTCGTAGTAGTCAAGCGATGGGGTGACGCAGGAAGGTAGCTCCGCCAGTGAGTGGTAGTACTGGTGTAAGCGTGTAGACCGTCATGTAGGCAAATCCGCATGGCATTAGGTTGAGACGTGATGCGTAGCCGTTTGAGGCGAAGTAGAGTGATCCTATGCTGCCGAGAAAAGCCTCTAGTGAGTGCATGCACGGCCCGTACCCCAAACCAACACAGGTGGTCAGGTAGAGAATACCAAGGCGATCGGGTGAACTGTGGTTAAGGAACTCGGCAAAATGCCCCCGTAACTTCGGGAGAAGGGGGGCCAAACATCCTGAAGCCTTTCTCGGGCTAGGGGTGGGTGGCCGCAGAGACCAGCGGAAAGCGACTGTTTACTAAAAACACAGGTCCATGCGAAGTCGCAAGACGATGTATATGGACTGACGCCTGCCCGGTGCTGGAACGTTAAGAGGACCGGTTAATCCCTTCGGGGGTGAAGCTGAGAATTTAAGCGCCAGTAAACGGCGGTGGTAACTATAACCATCCTAAGGTAGCGAAATTCCTTGTCGGGTAAGTTCCGACCTGCACGAATGGCGTAACGACTTTCCGGCTGTCTCAACCACAGGCCCGGCGAAATTGCACTACGAGTAAAGATGCTCGTTACGCGCGGCAGGACGGAAAGACCCCGGGACCTTTACTATAGTTTGGTATTGGTTTTCGGTTCGGCTTGTGTAGGATAGGTGGGAGACTGTGAAGCTGCAACGCTAGTTGTGGTGGAGTCGTTGTTGAAATACCACTCTGGTCGAATTGGGAATCTGAACCTCGGGCCATGATCTGGTTCAGGGACAGTGCCTGATGGGTAGTTTAACTGGGGCGGTTGCCTCCTAAAGAGTAACGGAGGCGCCCAAAGGTTCCCTCAGCCTGGTTGGCAATCAGGTGTTGAGTGCAAGTGCACAAGGGAGCTTGACTGTGAGACAGACATGTCGAGCAGGGACGAAAGTCGGGACTAGTGATCCGGCACCTCCTGGTGGAAGGGGTGTCGCTCAACGGATAAAAGGTACCCCGGGGATAACAGGCTGATCTTGCCCAAGAGTCCATATCGACGGCATGGTTTGGCACCTCGATGTCGGCTCGTCGCATCCTGGGGCCGGAGTAGGTCCCAAGGGTTGGGCTGTTCGCCCATTAAAGCGGCACGCGAGCTGGGTTTAGAACGTCGTGAGACAGTTCGGTCCCTATCCGCCGCGCGCGTAGGATACTTGAGGAAGGCTGTCCCTAGTACGAGAGGACCGGGACGGACGAACCTCTGGTGTGCCAGTTGTCCCGCCAGGGGCATGGCTGGTTGGCCACGTTCGGAAGGGATAACCGCTGAAGGCATCTAAGCGGGAAGCCTGTTCCAAGATGAGGTATCCCACCCC
>NZ_JBFBCC010000059.1:0-7813 GCF_040682955.1 Amycolatopsis sp. NPDC051045 | reverse complement strand
AATCCTCCAGCCCGGCCGCCCACGCCTCGACATCCGCATCCACGATCACAAGGTCAACAGGCTACACCTGTCAGTAACGAAGTGCGGCTGGAGTACTAGGCGCCGGGCGACCTCGTGCTCATGGAACCCGCGGGGCGAACTGCTACGTGGAACGGTTTGTACTCACAGTCAGAACCGAGCTCATCGAGCGCATGGTGATCGTGGGCGAGCGCATCTTCGCGCCGCGCTCGCCGAGTACATCCGGCATCATGACGGTCGACGGCCGCATCGTTCGGGCGAGCTCGTACGCCTTGAAAGCTCCGGTCCGTGCCGAACCCTGGTCTGCCTGATCGCTGTCGCAACCTGGATTGAACGGGCGCCGGGCCGTGGCCGGTTGGTCATCGATGATCGGTCGCCGTCTTCGGCCGATCCGACCGCCGGTTCTAGAACGATGCCCACGGGTCGACGGGCACCACGTCGGTGATCCGGCCGGTGTCGTCGAGCAGGCAGCCCATTCGTTTGGCGGAGTGGAGGGTGACGGCGCGGTCGGTGAGGGTGAGTGCGGGGAGTTTTGCAGCGAGTTCCGCTTCCAGGCGTTGGATGTCGCCGAGGGAGCGCAGCCACAGGGTCATCACGAGGTTGTCCGCTCCGGTGGTGGCCGCGCAGAGGCGGACTTCCGGCAGCTCGGTCAATGCGGTGGCGGTTCGGTGCAGTTCGCCGGGTGGTACCCGGGCCCAGAACGTCGCGGCGACGGGCCAGCCGGTGATGGGCTGGGCGACCTCGCAGCGCAGCGACAGCAAGCCGCCGTCGATCATCTCGTTGAGCCACCGGCGGACGGTGGACCCGCTTTTCGCCGTGCGCGCCGCGATGTCGGCCGCCGGGCTCCGTCCGTCGTCGAGGGCGCGGAGCACGGCCCGGTAGTGGTCCTTCCAGATGGGCCGGGTGCCGGTTCCCAGCGGGACGTATCCCCGCCGCTGCGGTGACAAAGCGTCGAGTCGCCAGTGGTTGCCCTCACCGTAGACGGTGGTGATCGCGTGGGTCCGCGTTCCGCGCAGGCCGGAGAGTTGCTGCAGCTTCTCGAGAACGAGCCGCGACAGCGTCGCCAGATCGGGGGTCAGCACGGTCAGGAACAGGTCTCGGCCGCTGCTGACGATCGAGATCGAGGCGATCTGCGGGACACGGGACAGCACCTCCACCGCCTCCGCCCTGGCGGTCGGCTGGAGATCCACTTCGATGAACGCGTTGCAGTGGTCCTGCGCCCACAGCCGGACGTCGGGATAGGCGGTGACCCGGGCGGATCCGGCCTCGGCAAGTCGCTGCCAGCGCCGCGTCGCGGTGACGGAGTCGACGCCGAGCAGACGGCCGATCTCATGCCAGGTCGCGCGGGGTGCCGCCTGCAGCGCGTGCACGAGCTTGAGATCCGTCTCGTCGGGTATGAGCACATCCTGCATTCCGGCCATCCAGATGAGCGAAATCGTGAGTTTGGCGCACAGCGTCGCACTGGGCGCGATTCTCGGCAAGGAGCCCAGCGACCCCCGAGGAGACCGCCCGATGTCCGTACATGAGGACGCCACCGCGATACGCGACGATCTGATCCGGTTGCGCCGCCGGCTGCACGCCGAACCCGAGATCGGCCTGGACCTGCCGCGGACTCAGGAAAGCGTGCTCTCCGCACTCGACGGGCTGCCGCTGGAGGTGTCAACCGGGGAAAGGCTCAGCTCCGTGACCGCGGTGCTCCGGGCGAACCGGCCGGGGCCGGTTGTCCTGCTGCGCGCGGACATGGACGCCCTGCCCGTGCAAGAGCGCACCGGTCTCGACTATGCGTCCCGCGTCGAGGGGGTCATGCACGCCTGCGGGCACGATCTGCACACCGCCATGCTGGTCGGGGCCGCGCACGTGCTCGCCGCGAGGCGGGACGCGTTGCCCGGAGACGTGATCTTCATGTTCCAGCCGGGTGAGGAGGGCTGGGACGGCTCGGCCGCGATGATCGCCGAAGGTGTGCTGGAAGCTGCGGGAAGGCGACCGGACGCGGCTTACGCGCTGCATGTGTTCGCTTCCGCTGTGCCGCACGGGTTGTTCACGGCCCGCCCGGGCACGACTATGGCGGCCTCCGACGGACTCGAAGTCACCGTCGTCGGCTCCGGCGGGCACGGCGCCCGGCCGCACCGCGCGCACGACCCGATCCCGGTGGTGTGCGAGATCGTCACGGCACTGCAAACCCTCGTCACCCGCCAGTCCGACATCTTCGACCCGGTGGTGCTGACCGTGGGCTCACTGCACGCCGGCATCCGACGCAACGTCATCCCGGACACGGCGAGGTTCGAAGCGACCCTGCGCACGTTTTCCGCACCCGCCAAAGCCCGGATCAAGGACGCCGCCATCACCTTGGCCGAGTCGATCGCGCGGGCACACGGCCTGCGGGCCGAGGTGACCTACCTCGACGGATATCCCATGACCGTCAACGACCCGCAGGAGACGGCGTTCGTCGCCGGCACCATCGGCGAAGTCCTCGGTGAGCACCGCTTCCACCAGCTGGCCGCCCCACTGCCGGGCGGTGAGGACTTCTCCCGGGTGCTGCAACGGATTCCCGGAGCCTTCGTCCTGCTCGGCGCGGGCGACGGCACCGCGGACAACCACTCGCCGCTGGCCGAGTTCGACGACTCGGTCCTGCCGGACGGCGCCGCCGTTCTCGCCGAACTGGCCTTGCGCAGGGGACGGGGCGTGCCGGCGTGATCGTCCTCGTGCTGATGCTGGCCGGCGCCACGGCCCTGGTGATCACCGGCATCGTCCAAGAGCACCCCGACACGGCGATCTTCGGCGGCGTACTGCTCGCTTTCCTCCTGTGGGGCTTGGTCGCCGGCGGGTCCGGCGGGTCCGGCGGGTCCGGCGGTGACGACGACTGCGGCGACGCCGGCGACGGGGACGCCTAGCCAGGCCAAAAATGCCCCTTCCGCCCCGTCGACCAGCTCGGCAGCCCAACCAGGCGTGCGCCTCGGCGATGGCCGCGACCGCCGTCACGTGGGTCGTGACGGTGAGTCCGGCCGCCATCGTGACCGCGGAGCTGGTCGGTCTCGCCATGGTGGCTCCGGGTGCGAGACCACGGCCCGGGCATCCCCGCGGACGCTGTCAGCCATGTCTTCGACCGCTTCTACCGGGCCGGCGCGGGTCGCAGCCGGATGACCGGGGGCAGCGGCCTCGGCATGTTCACCGTCGCGGCGATGGCGGAGCTCCACCACGCTCGCATCCGGCTCGAAAGCATGCCAGGGCGGGACACCTCGATCGAGGTGGTGAAGAGTCGCCCGGCGAGACGTGGCCGGCTCAGCTCAGCGATAGGGCGAATTCGACGTAAGGCCCGGTCTCCTGGGTGCCGGCGGTGGGGACCAGTACGCCGCGCACGCCGCCGGACGGATGACGCTTCTGCTCGGCGGCCCAGGCGAAGAGCGCACCTACCGCGACCTCGACCTGGGACCCGGCGGCCCACCGGCCGGGCGTCTCCTGGCGGACGAACGCTTCCTGGTGGGCGGGCTCTGTGCGCAGGGTCAGATCGGGGAATCCGGCCGCGACCTCGGCGGCCCGGTCTTCGGGCACGGGCCAGCACCATTCCACCGGGCCGTCGCTGTCGCCGCTCACCTCTCCGTGGTAGATCGTGAACGGCGCGCCGGCGATCCCCTCGATGCGCGGCACACCGCCGCGGCGCAACCGGTGGATGAACAGCTCCCGCGTCAGGGGTTCCAGTTCGTCCTGGTGCACCCTGCTGATCCGGCTGAGCAGGCTGCGCTGCGGGATGTCGCGGACAGTGACCTCGTACATGACGGACTTCTTCCCTTGAAGGTGATCAACGAGGTGGCCCACCAGAACGCGCCGGGCGGCGTGCTCGGCTTCGGCGTCGGCCCAGTGAGCCCTGATCGCCTCGGCGGCTGACGCCGGATCCAGGGCCAGGATGTCCCTGATTCGGGCGAGCGGGACTTCGGCCCGGCGTAGCGAGGCCACCAGGCGTGCGTGGTCCAGCTGCGTGACCGCGTACCAGCGATATCCGGTTTCCGTGTCGAC
This sequence comes from Amycolatopsis sp. NPDC051045, assembly GCF_040682955.1. Classification (NCBI taxonomy): domain Bacteria; kingdom Bacillati; phylum Actinomycetota; class Actinomycetes; order Pseudonocardiales; family Pseudonocardiaceae; genus Amycolatopsis; species Amycolatopsis sp. NPDC051045. The sequence goes on along the minus strand of NZ_JBFBCC010000059.1, from coordinate 3,784 downwards.
GTGGGCCGGCACCAGGAGTCCGAGTTCGTCGTACAGCCGCAGTGCCTTGGCCGACAGCCGTGACAGCCGCGAGAACTCGCCGATGCTGACCATGTTCATGGAGGACTCCTCGTTCCGGGCGGGCGCCCGGTCACGACCACTCTGCGGCTTCCCCGAAGGTGAAGGTCAACCCTCGGCGAATTCGGCGAGCAGGGCACCGGCGGCCGTGATCGGAGATGCGGACGGGCAGGGGAGCTCGACGCGAGTTCCCGAACGACCGATCAGCGGCATGTGCGGACGTCTCAGCGGTGCGTCCGCGTCGTCTTACTTCGGCTCGGGTGAGAACGACGCGGGCACTGTCCCACGGGATCGTGGTGCCGGCACCTTCGTGTTCATTACTCGCCGGACCAGCGCTCGGAACGGGGCGGGAGCAATGCTTGAAACCTGCGGATGGGCCGGGAGGGGGCGTACCTTCCCGGTGACCCATTGAGGTTTCCAAGCATGGCCGACGCGCCAACGTCGGCCGGGAAGGTACGACCCGATACTGAGCGTAGTCCCTGATCCTGCTGCTGGTGATGACGGTGCGGCGGGCGGCTCGTCCGCGTCGTCGGTGATCGATGAACTCGTGCGCGAAGGCGCGCGGCGGATGCTGGTCGAGGCGCTGCAGGCCGAGGTCGAGGCCTATATCGCCCGGTTCGCCGGCGAGCGCGACGAGCATGGACACCGCCTGGTGGTGCGCAACGGCCACCACCAGCCCCGCGAGGTGCTCACCTCGGCGGGGGCGGTGGAGGTGACCGCGCCGCGGGTCAACGACAAGCGAATCGATCCTGACACCGGGCAGCGGCAACGCTTCTCCTCAGCGATCCTGCCGCCGTGGGCGCGCAAGACCCCGAAGATCACCGAGGTGCTGCCCTTGCTGTACCTGCACGGACTGTCCTCGGGCGACTTCGTGCCCGCACTCGGCCAGTTCCTCGGGTCGGCGAAGGGCCTGTCGGGCCCGGTGATCACGAAGCTGACCGAGCAGTGGCGCGCCGAGCAACGCGCCTTCTGCGAACGAGACTTGTCCACTGTGGACTTCGTGTATCTGTGGGCGGACGGGATCCACGTCAACATCCGCCTGGAGGAACACAAGCTGTGCCTGCTGGTGATGATCGGCGTGCGCGCTGACGGCCGCAAGGAGCTCGTCGCGCTGACCGACGGCTTCCGCGAGTCCACCGAGTCCTGGGCGGATCTGCTGCGCGACTGCAAGCGTCGCGGGATGCGTGCCCCGGTGCTGGCCGCCGGCGACGGGGCGCTCGGGTTCTGGGGCGCGCTGCGGGAAGTCTTTCCCGAGACCCGGGAGCAACGCTGCTGGTTCCATAAGATCGCCAACGTCCTGGCGGCACTGCCCAAGTCCGCACACCCTGGAGCGAAGAAGGCCCTCGCACAGATCTGGAACGCCGAAGACCGCCGGCGCGCCCTCGACGCCGTGACGGCGTTCGATGCCGCCTACGGCGCGAAGTTCCCCAAGGCCGCCGCCAAGATTACCGATGACGTCGAGGAACTGCTCGCGTTCTACGACTACCCGGCCGAGCACTGGATCCATCTGCGCACCACCAACCCCATCGAGTCGACCTTCGCCACCGTGCGGCACCGCACGAAGGTCACCAAGGGCCCCGGCTCGCGCGCGGCCGGGCTGGCCATGGCGTTCAAGCTCATCGAGTCAGCACAAGCCCGCTGGCGCGCGGTGAACGCGCCCCACCTGGTCGCCCTCGTCCGCGCCGGAGCACGCTTCGAAGCAGGCAAACTCGTCGAACGACCCACCGAACACACCCCACCCGCAGCCGCCTAAAAGATCTTCATCCACAGTTCTTGACAATTGCTCCGGGGCGGCCACCCTGCACTCGGCCGGAGCAGTGACCGCGGGAACGTGTGGTCGTAAAGTAACCGCGATGTGAAGGAACGAAATGCGATTTCGGACAGCCGCGCTGACGACCAGGGCAGGGGCGTGACGCCGTCTGCTGGCGACCTTCCACCGCTGACGCGGGAGAACGGCTCGACCTTCGAAGTTCTGCGATCAAGCACAGTCGTGTGGCTGGCGGTCGTCATGGTCGTGATCGGCGTCGGTGCTGCGGCGTCGCTGGTGCTTGCCTTTGGAAGGGGTGACCCGCGGAACAGCCTGGAGGCGATCAAGACCGCTGGCACGATCGTGGTCGGCTCCGGTGGTGCGGTCGCCCTGTGGCTCGCGGTTCGCCGCCAGCGGACTGCGGAGCTGGCCATCGCACAGAAGGATCGCGAGTTGCGGCAGAAGGACCTCGACCAGGCGCACACCGCCCGCGAGGCGGTGGAACGGCGGGTCACCGAGCTGTACACGATGGCCGCCGCCCAGCTCGGCTCCGAGCACGCGCACGTGCGGATCGCGGGCGTCTACGCACTGGAACGTCTTGCGCAGAGCAACCCTGATCAACGCCAGGTCATCGTCAATCTGCTTTGTGCCTACTTGCGCATGCCTCACACCACCGATGACACCGGCTCGACGGATCCCGACCCGGACCGCGAACTGCGCGGAACTCAGGAACGACAGGTTCGGCTGACGGCCCAACGCCTCCTGGCCACGCACTTGCGGCGAGACCAATCGCGCGACGGGTTCTGGCCTGACATCACACTGGACCTGGTCGGCGCCACTCTCTTCGACTTCGACCTCGACCGCTGCCGTCTGCGCGGCGCCACATTCGACGGTGCCCGGTTCGACGGTCGCGCTGAGCTCAGTCTGGCCGAGTTCACCGGCCCGGTGTCGTTCGACAACGCCCGGTTCACCGGCGGCGCCCGGTTCATCAACACCGTGTGGGCGGAGTCCGCCACCTTCACACGGGTACGGTTCGACCAGGAGGCCAACTTCGAACAAGCCACATTCCGGTCGAAGGCCACCTTCGACTCAGCGTTATTCGAGGAGACCACCGACTTCTGCGGTACGCGATTCGACTTCGTCTGGTTCGACAACGCGCACTTCGTGAAAACAGCCATGTTTGACGGTGCGCGGTTCGCGGGCCGTGCTCAGTTCGGTGCAGACAAGTACACCGCACCCCAATTCGACGGTCGAACCTTCTTCCGTGCCGCGCGGTTCGATCAGCACGTGGTTTTCGGTGGCGCTCGATTCGTCGACAGCGTCTTATTCGACGACGCGGTCTTCCACGAGTTCGTCGGTTTCAATGACGCGGTTTTCGCGGACAGTGCAATCTTCACCGAGACGAAAATGCTTGCCGAGGCGAGGTTCCGTAGAACCCGCTTCGACGGCCAAGCTCTGTTCGGCGGTTCGGAGTTCGGCCGACACGCCAACTTCGACAACGCCCTGTTCGGCGGGGAGGTCAGCTTCAGCAAGGTGACGTTCACCGGCACCGCCACCTGCGAGGGCGCATATGCCCGCCTGGACGTGGACGACGTCCGCACCTGGCCAACCGGTTGGCTGCTCGCCACGCCGCCGACCCCGGACATGAAACGGCTGTCTGACCTGCCAGGCCGCTGGGGCCGCCTGTACGACTGGTAACGATCTCAATCCCTTGACCCACCCAGCTGTGGTCCCGAGGATGCGGCCGACGGTGGCGCCGAACATCCGCTCCTCGGCTACTTAAGACTGGGCGGCAGGATCGGGTCCGGCCAGACTCTGGTCCAGGTGCTCGGTGAGTCGCTCGCTCACAGCGGCTGCCCGCCGGTGTCATTGGTGTGGCTCTCACGGCATGTGTCTCGCCGAGCACCGCGCGAGGAGTGGCTGAAAAGGGGTCTGTTCTGCTCAAAGTAGCGGTGCCCTCCTTGCTGACATCGACGTGCT
>NZ_JBFBCC010000058.1:0-9338 GCF_040682955.1 Amycolatopsis sp. NPDC051045 | reverse complement strand
CCACAACGGCTCCGGACACCACTTCTCCACATCGCTCATCGTTGATCAACAATATCGCCTACCCCACAACACCCCCAAACGAGATGCGGTCTTAGCAGCGGGGGCGGGTTGGGAGATGGCTTCGGCATCGGGACTCCGGGACGATGGCGGGCGGTTGTCTCGACGGCTTGTTATGCCGCGGGGAGTCAAAGAATCACGCCTGACCTTCGTAGAAGCTGCTTTGAGGATTCTCGGGGGATGCGTAACTCCGTGGGAAGCTGCGGCATAGGACGGACCGTCGAGGAACGCAACCGTAGGGATCGCGTTGGCGATCGGCGTAGGCCACTGAACGGACGTCATACCCATCGGGAAAGGTAGGAATGATGCAGGGTCGCCGGGCACGCGCGGACGGCACGCCCGATGACGATGCGAACGCAGCGCTTACAACACCAAACCAAGACCGCGATCTCGCTGAGCTTGAAGCCGACGACGACGGCATTCAACGCGCGGCCGAGTTCCTTGAACGTCGACGACATGATCTTGCGCTACGCAATGAACTCGCCGCAGAGAATTTCGATGGCCCGGTGTGGGACCGCTTCGTCGAGGAGTTGGCCCGTTACGGCCACGCCGTGATGTTGGCGTGGCTACGTACCGGTGAGATCTTCGCCCACTGCAGCAGGACGGACCGCCCGATCGGCGCCGTCCCGTTGACGTGGTCCGACGAAGATAGGATCGACTTGGCTACCGACGCGGTCGTCAGTGCCATCAAGACATTCAGGAAGAACGCGCTTGTCGGGGGCGGCTGGACCCCAGAGGGCGGCGCCTCACTGCGAACCTACTTCATCGGCGCCTGTGTGCTGGTCTTTCCAGCCATCTACCGCAGTTGGAAGACCCAACACGAGAAGCAGCGGCGTTGCCCGGCGGTCGGTACCAGCTCGGACCTCGAGGATGTTGGGACGGTGCTGGCTCAGCGAGCGAATGAACCAGATGACGTCGCGATAGTGTGGCGGCAGATCGCCGACGGTCTACAAGCCTTGCCCGACGACCGAACGCGAACGGCCCTAGCAGCCTCGACCATGGGCTACACCTACGTCGAGATCGCCGATCTGCTCAGTGTAGACACCGAGGTCAGCCGCGGCACGGTCGCGCAGATCCTTCTTCGCCATCGCCGTCGACTCGAGAACGGAGCCAGTGCATGAAGAACCTGATGCGCCTCCTCGCTGGCATCGACGAGCTGATCGAGAAGTCGTCCTTCGGGACTCCCGGGGCGCGGAGCATGCGTGACCGCACTTCCAGTGACCTAGCCGAGGCCATCATCGAGCGCGTAGCGGACCCCGCCGGCGTCCCGGACGCCCTAGTCGCCGCTCCCGACGGACAGACCACGATGCTTCAGCTCGAAGGGCAGCTGGCTGGTCAGGCAAAGGCTGGTCTGCGCAGCCTGACCATCGACGACCTCATTGGCTCGGCGGTTGCCGGCGAATCGAAAGCCATCGGCGAACTGGTCAATCGGGTAGTCGGTCCAGTCACGGTCTACTGCCGCGCCCGGCTCGGGACGAAAAACTCTCGGGCCGAGGACCTCTTGCAGGACGTCTGCATCCGAGCACTGATGATCCTGCCGGAGTTCACCGGCTCTGGCGACGACTTCCTCCGCAGCATTTTCCAGGTTGCCGAGGCCGAGGTCGACGCCGCTGCGAACCTCGTGAGCCCACCGCGCGGCGATCCTGCCGTGCGAGTGGTCAACGCCCTGCCACCGCTGGACCGGACCGTGATCGTGTTGCGGGCCGCAGCTGGCCTCACCTCCGCCGACGTGGCCACAATCCTCGCGATCACGCCGGACAGGGTGCGGCATGTGCAGCATCGCGCCCTCGTCCGCCTCCGAGAGGCCTTCCGGACCGAACAGAACGACCTGAACGCCGCAGACGGTCTGGCGAAGAACTACGACGACAATGTTGCGCAGACTCTATCGCGCCACGTGACCGGCCAATCTCAGAACGCCCAACCCCTCACTGCCACGCCTGCGTTCAAGGAGGTCGTGCACTCTGTCACCGTCGGCGAGCGGACCATGGCCATGGCCAGCGTGTCGGCGGCTGCTGTAAATCACTTCTCCACCGCGGACCTCTGGCTGGACAGTCCCCACAATCGAGATCCCATGACATACGAGGACGAGTTGCTACGCGACCTCGCCACGTTGCGGCGCGGACGGGGATTGGAAGGCGAACAGCTGCGCGGCCGTCTCGGTCCGCTCATTCACGGCTGGTGCGGAATCCACGAGTCGACGAACGACCGGGAAGCGCGGCGGGTGCTGCGCGACGCGATCTCCAGCGCGATCGCCGAGTTCCCCGCCGACGACCGGCTCGCGGTCAACGTCGCCCTAGGCATCGCCCCCGGCACGCAGCACGCGGCACTCAGCGACCGCGTCGGCGTCCTCGCGGATCGGCTGCGCGTTTCCGAACGCACTGCACGGCGGCGGATCGACCGGTCTTTCGCCCGCCTAGCCGCTGAGATCGAGGCCAGCGCGAGGCCCGGCGACGCGGCATCGAACCCGGATCCGGGCTGGTTCGTCAAGCGGCTCAACGTCCTCGTGCGGCTGGACACCGCCGAGCCGGAGCTGATCGAGGAACGGTTGATTGTCGCGACTCGCGACGGGCTGAGCCGGATCTCCGCTCAGTTCACCGTCCCCCGCCCCGACGAAGGCGACGACGGCGAGCGGCAGGTGGCCGTCGACGCCCAGCACGGTGTCCGGATCACCGACGCCGAGCGAATGGGGCAGCGGCACTTTCGTTGGCTGCTTGACCTGCCACGCCCCCTGGCGCAGGGCGAGACACACACATACTCTCTGGCCTTCCGGGTACGGGACGGGGCGCCCATCCGGCCGTCATACATATTCGTGCCGCTGATGACGTGCGAGTCGCTCAGCGTGCGGGTCCGTTTCGACCCTCGGCGACCGCCGGAAATGGTGTGGGGGGTGGATCGGGTGCAGCCCTCCGTGCTCGCTGACCCTTCCCCGCCGGGCCCGCCGCTGGCGCTGGACGGTGCGTGTGAGGTGGCGCAGGAGTTCGCTGGCCCTCAGCAGGGGTATGCCTACGGGCTCCGGTGGCTGAACCACGACGTTCGGTGACGTGGCACTGCAGGCGTTCCCCAAAGAGCCGGATTTCGCGGCGGTCGAACGGCGGACTCGGCGGCCGTCGCCAGCTCGGCGGTCGCGGAGCAGGTGTTGCCGCCTGCCCCAGCGAGATTGGTGAGAATTGCGCGGTCGCCCGCAGGTTGAGTTGCCGCTGAGCGTGGCCCGACCAGCAACGCGCTATCCGCGGCATGACCGGATGTTCCTCTGCGCAAGACGTTCGTGCCGGGGCGTCGATGCACGCACGGCGAAGGCGCCGCGATCATCGGCGGGCTGTTCCACGTCAGCGGCGCTTCAGCGCTGACCGCCCTCATCTCGGCCGGAGCCGCGTTCACTGCGATCACCGGCCTTGGCATCAAGATGATCGAGTTCCTCGCCCCATGAGGACCGTCACGCGCCGACGCCAAGGTGATTTGATCTCTCTCGGCGGGAAACTGCATGGTCGTGCGGGGCAGCGCTCGCCACGGACGGCGAGCGAGGATCGCGACATCCAGGACAACATCAACTGGATCGGGCCGCTCGGCAGCGCTGGCCGTCCACAGTCACCTCAGAGGTCCGGCCGATCGGCTTCCTGATCACAGTGGCGAGGGCCACGCCAGCTTCCCGGCTGCCGCGACCGGGTCACCCTAACCAGCCGCCTTCGTCGCTTGATGATCACAAACGAGGGAGCATTTATACTCCATCAACGGTGACGATCGACGTCGATTGACGCCGAATCAGGGCATGAGCGAATGCAACCATCCCGGCTAGATCGACTGATGTCGACCCACGTCTAGAACCTCCAATTAACCGGAGGGTTCTTGGTTCGAGTCCAAGCGGGGGAGCAGAGGCCCAGGTCAACAACCTGGGCCTTCTTCGCGTCTGGGGTCGGGGGGCGATCTAGGCGACCTGCGTAAGCACCGCGATTACGGCCGTGGCTCCGAGGCCAAGCCGATCCACTGAACCCGGCCTGAACGCCCGACATAAGCGCGATAAAGGCTGGCCAGAGCCGTTCGACGTCAATGGCATGGACACAGCCGAGAATCCGGAGGTCGCCGCGATGCCCGAGGACTGCGACTGTAGCTCGTTCGGGTGAATCAGGCTTGCTCCTGGGTGAGGGCAAGGTCATGGCCCAGGAACGGCGCGAACGCCTGGTCGAACGCTTGCTCGGATCTTGTTATCCGAGCGAAGGAGCCGGCCATGGCTAGCCGATCCATTGTGAACAGCCCGTTGACGATGCTGCAGGCCCAGTTCCGGCAGCTCCGCGTTGTGGCACGATTCGATCAGGTCCTATGTAGGTGGGCCGCCGAGTACCCCGCCTTGTCGGCGATCACGTGTCACCGGGGGCTGGTCGACGTCTTGACCACCCGCGACTACGCCCGCCACGACGAGCTGCTGCATGCCCTCTTGGTGCGGGCGGCGTCGCCAGGCGGCGGCGGAGTCACGGCGACCGAGATGGTGGTGAACGCGATGCTGCCGGCTGTACCCGGCATCGTCGGTCGCGTCGTTCGTGTGGCGCGAGCGGCGGGAAGCACGGTCGGGGTCCGACGCGGCGTGACCGGCGGTGGCGTCTCAGCCTCGGAAGAAAGCCGCGACATTTCAGGCGGTCGTGATCGGGCACCTGTGGGAGCAGACCCGCTGCTACCCGCTGCGGCGCCGGCAGCGCGTCGCGGCGAACCTCATGCGGGAGACCCAGCGCGCCGCGCAGCGCGACTTCGGCGTCGACCACGGCCAGGCCGCCGCGGACATCGTCAGCATCGACGACGACGAGATGCACCGGCCGATGGCGGCCGCGCTGGCGGAGATGGACGCTTCGGAGGAGCTGCTCGAGTTGCTGTCGTGGGCGGTGGAGGAAAGCCGGCTCGATGACCACTCGGCCGCCATCCTGATCACCCGCTATTTCGGTGACCCGGTGGGCCGCGACGGCGTGGCCACCGATCGCCAGATCGGCACGTTGATCGGGCTGAGCCAGCCGACGATTACCCGTCACCGCCGCCGCGCGTTCGAACAGCTGGCCGAAGCCGCGGCGGAGTATCCGGGTCGCGACCTTCCCAGGGCCGGCTGAATCACACCGGGGTCCAGGACTGCGTGCCTTCGAACAACAACCGGAACTGGCGGAGGAGGTCGTGTCGTGCTTGGTCGTCGCGGCCGAACCAGCAGAGGAGTGTTGGCCGAGCTGTTGCCGGACGCGGAGGCGGAGTCGGCGATTCGAGGTGCGACTCGCCGGGCCGGTCGGGTGGCGGCGTGGCTGGCCGTGCTGGCCGGCCCGCTGCTGACCATCGCTGGACTGGTCGTTCTCCAGCCAGCGGGTGCGCCGTCGATGCGGGACGGCGGCGCACCCGCGCCCTCCGTTACTCCGGAGGGCTGGGCGGAGATGTACGTGCGCTCCTGGCTCTCGGTGACCCGAGACGATCCGGCCGGACTGGAGGCCTTCTACCCGCCGGGGATGAAGTCGCAGCGAGCGGCCGGCACCCAGGTCCCGGTCGACACCGCGGTCGTCTCGGCGACTTCGCCGACGCCGGGGGTGTGGTCGGTCGTCGTGGTCGCCGACGTGCTGGTGCTGCAGCCGGACGGCAAGCGCGCGGCGTCGCTGCTGTGTGCCCAGGTCGCGCTGGCCGGGACCGGCGACACCTACGTTGCCACCTCGCTGCCCTCACCGGTTGCTTGCCCCGGCACGCTCGGCGCCGCCGCGCTCGCCTACGACGAGGTCGCCGATCCGGCTGGGCCGATCGGGCAGTCGGTCACGGGGTTTCTGGCCGCCTACCTGGCGGGGCAAGGCCAGCTCGATCGGTTCGTCAGCCCGGGAGCAAGCCTCGGCCTGCCGAAGCCAGCACCGTTCGCCGCGGTGCAGTTGGCCGAGGTGCGGACGCACGAAAAGTTCGAGCCGGGGCAAGCCGCCCGGCCGCCCGACGGCACTGCCGTCCGCAGCCTTGTGCGTGCCTCGGCCTGGGACGCCACCGGGCAGAGCACCCCAGTCGACTACGCGCTGACCCTCGTCGCACGGGCCGGCCGGTGGGAGATCAACCGCATCGATCCGGCGCCGCTGATCGCGGGCCGCTGAGGCCGAGGAGAACTCCAATGATCGTGCTCGCCGCGGACGTGAAGTCCTGGATCGACACCAACCTCGCCTGGGGAGATCAGTCCGTCCGGCGGCTGATCCTGCTCGCGGCCATCGTCGGAGGGATCGGGCTGCTGATCGGCACGCGCGGGAACTTCACACGGGCGATCAAGTACGGGGTGATCGCGGCGATCTTCCTGGGGATCCTGCTCAACCTCGACGCGGTCGCTGGCATGTTCGGCGCCTGGTTCACGCATTGACCGCGCAGAAGAGCCGCGGCGATGTCCTGGTCGGCCGCTCCTACACCCGCTCTCGCCGGTTCCCGCGGATGTTCGGGCGGATGCCCGGCCGCGACGGCGGCTACTTGCCCGGTGGCCCGTACACCGTGACCCAGGGCGCGTTGTTCCTGGTCCTGCTGGTCGTGGTGTGGAAGCTGCCGCTGCTGGACTGGCTCGGCCCGGCTCGTTGGGGGTTGCCGCTGTCGGCGGTGTTCCTCCGGCGCGCGCGGATCGAGTCGCGCACTCCGCTCGGCTGGCTGGTGGGCCTCGGCGCGCATCTCCTCGCGCCGACGTCCGGCACTCTCGGCCGCCGCGCGTATCGGCCTGCGCGACCTGAGCGGACCCGCGCCGCGCTCTACGTGCATCCTCGCGACGAGCTCGAGGAACCGTCGGTGTCGTCGCTGCAGCTGGTTTTGGCCCAGGCTCGGGCGCGGTGATGGACAGCCCGGTGACCGACGTGGCGGGGAATCTGCTGTTCTGCGTCGACGGCTCGACCTGGGCGGTGTGGCGGGTGCTGCCGCACGAGAGCGCCCGCTCCGCGGGGCGGCAGCTGCGGGAACTTTATGACCGCACCGTGACGCTGATGAAGTCGCTGCGGGGCGAGGTGATGATCGCGTCGCTGTGCGAGCAGGTCCAGGCCCACGCGATCGTGCAGCGCTGCCTCGACGGCATCGACCTGGACGCCAACCCGCACTGGGCTGAGACTGTCCACAACGCCTGGGACCAGCTCGACACTCTCGATGTCCTCGGCCGCAGCTACTGGCTCGCCAAGCCGCTGGCTGGGCGTGGCTGGAGAGAGTCGGCCCAGGCCATGCTCCGGGCGACGAGTGCAGCGCTCGCCGAACAGCTCGGTCTCCCGGCCCGGCCGGCGTCGGTTGCCGCGGTCGCGGTCGGTCGGGAGCGGGCTCGGGTCGCGGCGCAGGAGCTCGGCGGTTCCGTCCCGCTGCGGCCGGCGACGGAGGCCGAGCTGCTGTGGTGGCTGTGCCGCGCTCCGGTTCGCGGCGTCGACGAGCCCCAGCTCGACCGCACGACCGCGGTGCACAACACGGGTGTCACGGTGCGGCGAGGGAGCGGGCGTGCGCGGCTGACGGTGCTGCGCTCGTGCGTGTTCGACGAAGGCGGTCGCACCGACTCGGTCGAGGACCGGGCGGGCTGGGGGCCGCTGGGGCTGTTGAACCGCCGGTTCGTCAAGTGTGTGACCCCGCGCGACGATGGCGCCGTCACCAGCTACCAGGCGTACCTCGTCCTGGCCGAGATGCCCCGGGCTTTCACCTTTCCCGGGCACGAGATCCTCGCCCGGCTCGCCGACATCGGCTTCGGCGTCGACTACGCGCTGCGGATCACCGCCCGATCCAACGAGGAGGCCCGCGCGGCCAACCGTCGTCGGACCCGGGACCTGATGAGTCAGGACGAGGAGCACGCCGGCGACACCGCCGGGGTCCCGGCGGATGTGGTCTCAGCGCAGGAGGAGATCCAGCACAAGAACGCTCGCCTCGGTGCCAGCTCCACCGAGATCGACCTGGAAGTCGGCGTCGTCGTCGGTGTCTGGGGCGCCACCGGCCAGGAGGCCGACGCGCGTGCCAAGGCGCTGCGGCAGGCGTTCCTGGGCGGGGAGTACCGGTGGGAGCGGCCGCTGGGCGGGCAGCGGCAGCTGTACCAGGCCATGCTCCCGGGCAGCCGGACACCGATGGTGGTGCGCGAGTGCAGCCAGAATCTCCTCGCCACCGACGCGGCGATGCTGCTGCCGGTGTCGGCGACGGATTTCGGTGATCCTGCCGGCGCGCTGTTCGGGTTGACCGTTGACGGCGGTGCTATCGCTCCGTTCCTGCTCGATCCGACCTACGGGCCGACCCACGACTCCTCCGGCGGCATCGCCGTGATCGGCGAGCTCGGCGCTGGCAAGTCGGTCGTGCTGAAGAACGTCGCTGCGGTCGTCCGGCTGATGCTCGACGGGCGGGTGATCGTCATCGACCGCACCCGTAGCCGGGAATGGACACCGGTCGCCGCCGCGCTGCCCGGTGACGCGCAGATCGTCGACATCATCGACCCCAGCCTCGACGACCGACCCGCCGCGGCCGAGCTGCGACACTCCTGCGATCCGCTGCGGGTCTTCCGCAGCGCGAGCAAGTCGAGCACCGGGATCGCCGAGACGTTCTTCGCGTCCTGGCTCGACCTGGAGTCCAACTCCGCCGAACGGGACGCACTCGGCCGGGGACTCGATGACGTCAGCGGTCACCCGGACGCCTCCAGCAATCGGCTTGTCGACACGCTCCGGCGACACGGCGGACGGGACCCCGCGGCTCGGGCGCTCGCCGATCGGCTCGAGCGGCTGCGGCGTGACCCGATCACCCGACCGATCTTCGATCCGGAACTGACGCCGGTTGACCTCTTCGGCGCCGACATGGTCGTGTTCTGCACCAACGAGATCCCCCTACCGAGCGCGCTGGAGATGAGCAACGAACGGATGGCCGCCCGGATCCCGCCGCGCAAGCTCTTCGGTCGCGCGTTCCACCTGCTTATCGCTGCGATCGCCAAGGAGATCTGCTTTACGCCCGGTCGGTGGGGTGAGTTCATCTGCGACGAGGCATACAACGTCACCGGCACCCCCGAGGGCCAGCAGATCGCGCTCGAGTTCGTCCGCGACGGCCGCAAGCACGGCGCCGACGCCGCCTTCGGCTCGCACGCCCCGCAAGACCTGGGTGATGACGTCCTGCGGGGGCTGATCGCCGTGCGGTTCCTCGGCCGCCACCGCGACAACGGCCTTGCCCGCAGCGGCCTGGCGTGGCTTGGCGTCGACCCGGCCGATGCCCGCTACCACGAGATCGTCACTAAGACCGCATCTCGTTTGGGGGTGTTGTGGGGTAGGCGATATTGTTGATCAACGATGAGCGATGTGGAGAAGTGGTGTCCGGAGCCGTTGTGG
>NZ_JBFBCC010000057.1:0-9722 GCF_040682955.1 Amycolatopsis sp. NPDC051045 | reverse complement strand
ACCAGTCGCCGAGATCGCGCGGCGGCTGCGGGTGTCGAGCAACGCGGTGTACGTGTGGCGGCGCCGATGGCGCGCCGGTGGCTCGGCCGCGTTGGGGTCGAAGGGACCCGGCGGGTCGGTCTGCCGGCTGGACGAACAGCGCCAGGCTCGCCTGGCCCACGCCCTGGAGGAAGGTCCTGCCTCGCACGGGTTTGATGAGGATCAGCGCTGGACGTTGGCGCGGGTGGCCGATCTGATCGCGCGGTTGTTCCATGTCCGCTACACCTTGCGTGGGGTGTCGTATCTGTTGCACCGGATGGGGTTCTCTCCGCAGGTCCCGGCGCATCGGGCGGTGGAGCGGGATGAGGAGGCCATCGTGACGTGGCGGCGGGAGGTGTGGCCGGCGGGAAAACGGTAGCGGCGGAGCAGGGTGCGTGGCTGTGTTTCGAGGACGAAGCCGGTCAGACTCTGCGTCCGCCGAAGGCGCGCACCTGGGGGCGGCGCGGGCAGACCCCGCAGGTCGCGGTGTCGGGTAAAGGCTCGGGTCGGGTGTCGGTCGCCGGGCTGGTGTGTGTGCGGCCCGGCGATCGGTCCCGGTTGATTTACCGCACTCTGACCCATCGGGGCCGTAAGGGTGAGCGGCGTAGTTTCGCCGAGACCGACTACGCCGGTCTGCTGGACGCTGCCCATCAGCAGCTGGTGGCCCGATTGTGCTGGTGTGGGACAATTTGAACACGCACATCAGCACGGCGATGCGGGAGTTGATCGCGGCGCGGGACTGGCTGCATGTGATCCGGCTTCCGGCCTATGCCCCGGATCTCAACCCTGTCGAGCACGTGTGGTCGCATGTCAAGCGCGGCTTGGGGAATCTATCGTGCGCGGCATCGACCATCTGGTCACGGTGGTGAAGAACCGGCTCAAGCGGATCCAGTACCGACCCGGGCTGCTCGACGCCTTCTTCGCTCACACCGGTCTGGAGCCGCCGTAATCCCAGCCATTCAACCTCTGTAGCGCGCGAAGGCGGGTGGCGTCGTGGCGGCTACTCGCGCCCCTGCGGCGATCACGCCCTCGTCGTGTCACTGCTGTTCGCCGTCGTTGGCTGCCCTGCGCGTTTTCGGCTTCGTCGGCGAAGTAGGGCAAGCACTGCTGTCCCCGAGATACTGCCGGCACCGCCGATCCACGCGACAGGCACGCCGAAGACCGGGCCGCTCCCGAGTACCTGCGCTACGACGCAGAGCGGCAAGACAAGGACCGAGACGGTGCACGCTGCTCTGCGCGGCTCATCGATGATGCGGAAGATCAGGCCGATCACAGTGCGCGGATCTCCGGGCGGCCGACCGGCTCGCGTTGTCATTGAAGGTCCTCGGGCTCACCCGGTTGCAAGCCCGCGGCCACGGCGGCGATGATCGTGCCCAGCAGTTCGTTGGTCGCAGTCGCAGCTGCTTGAACCGCGTCGCGCTGGGCGAGCACCGAGCGTAGTATCTCGATTACATTTGCCGATTCCTGGTCTGGAGGTAAGGCGACCGTAAGGTCTCGAATGTCGGCGTGGGAGACCGGAACCGGGGTCGCGGAGAGCAAGACCGCAAGCAGCAGCGGACGGTCTCCGGTCTGCTCCCGGAGGCGCACGACCTGCAGTGGCGCGGCGACGACCGCGCCACCGACGTTGTCGACGCCGGCGCGGACCCGGCCGTCGTGGGCGAAGACAAGCACGTCGCCGGGGCGGGTCCGAGGCACGTCCCGGCCGAACTCGTTGATGTTCACAGTGCCGGACGAGAGCGCTGTCCAGTCGTGCTGGACGTCCTTGGCTCGGATAAGTGGGGTCGAACCCCCCTTCAGGTGGTTCGGGGACACTCGGACTCCGCGGATGATCTCGCCGAGGTCTCGCACCACCATGGACCCGGTCCGGGCTGGCCGCAGACCGCCAAGTTCTGGCACCGGCGGCACCTGGGCGGTTGCGTCGCGCGCCTTCGCGTGTGCCGAGCGGATCCATGACGCGTGCATGTCCGACGTGGTTTCGGGAGACGTCCAGTACGCCGCGTCAAGTCGGCATTCGCCTTGCAGTAGCTCCTCGATTGGCACGGCTCGGCAAGGCAGCTCGGCGTCGGTGGGCCGCTGGGCTCCGCGTTCCCAGTTCTGATGGCACTTGACAACCCGCTCGATGTCAGCGCTGGTCAGTTCGCGATGCATTCCCTCGCGAGTGCCCAGGCCACTTCCGTCGACCAGCAGCACTGTTGATCTGGGCTCGCCAGCCGGACGAAGGAGCCACAAGGCCGTGGCAAGGGTGGTGTTCGCATATAAGCCCGCGGGCAGGGTGATCACCGCCTCGACCGAACCCTGTTTCACGAGTCGCTGACGAGCTTGAGCTCCCTGAGCGGACCAGAAAAGCGGGCCCATAGGAGTCAGGTGGAAGCCACGGCCCGTCGCAGCGAGGTGGTGGATGGTCCGGTCGAGCCAGGTCCACGTGTCCGGCCGGGGCCCGAACGGCGGGTCGGTGAAGACGAAGTCCGCGTTTCGGCTGGTATGTGCGGTGGTTGCGTCCTGGTTCCCGATCGTGCCGGCCGCCCCATGGATCAGCATGCGCAAGGCCGCGATCATCCATGCGATTGGCAGTACGTCGTCACCACGCAGATTCAGCTCAGTGTCGGGCGACCGGTTCCAGTGGGCGTGCATAAGCACATTTCCCAATCCGCAGGCGAAGTCGTAGACCATGCCCTCGAGCGGACCGGCGAGTGCGAGCATGAGCTGGGCGAGCCACGAGGGAGTGATGTACTGCCCGAACCACTTGCCCTGGCGCTCCGACACCTCCGCGACGAGGGCTTCGCAGACTTCACCAGCACCGTACTCGCGGATCAGCCGGGGCAGCTCAGCGACAACCGGAGCCACTTCATTCACCTCGGCAGGCTCGAGCGCGAGCGGATGGCCCAGCAAGTACTCGCCGACGACATCCGTTGCCATTTTAAGGAGGTCAGCGGGGTCGGTTACGAGGTGCGCTGACGGCCGCGGCCGGCCATCGTCGTCGAGCTCGCCGATGAGCACGTGCATGCCCAGCACCCAGAGGCAGACTTCGACGGCTCGTGTGACCGTGACGTCCCCGCGGACGACACTGAGGGCCCGCCGGACCTCCTGGCGAGCGGTGAGCTCGATCTGCTTCTTGCCGTGCTTGGTCAGCCAGGCCTGAACCTCAGAGAGCCGGAACAGGGTGACCGCGCCGGTCTCCCTGACCGGCTGGGGGAAGTCATCGTGCCGTCGGCGCCAGTTGCTCGCGGCCGGACGCGTCACCTGCGTGAGCTCCGCGACGTCGGCGAGACTCACGAGTCGCGCGTTGTCATCCCCGATAGACACTTACACAGTCTTTCGTGAACCCCCTTAACGTGTCAACACTGTTAAGGAGGTTCACGCCCGGCGTCGACTTCGGAAGGCTGCTCGAGGCCGCAGATGGGGCATGATGGTCAGCATGACCGCGCAGGGGGGCGACGATTATGAAGGTCATAATTCGCAGCAGTGAGTCCTGCGCAGCTTCGCCCCGCAGTGGCGGCAGCACGAAGTTTGCCACCGTGGCCGCGGCCCTCCCGATCGGATAGCGCTGCTCGCGCGGTAGCCCAGAGCTACAAGCGACTACTGACTGTTATCGCTCGATAGCCGAAGGAAATCGGCGACCCGAAGCCCACGTTAGAGGCCACTGAGGGCAGACCCGGTCCGCGATCGATACGTCCCGTGGTCGTCCGCGCCGCACGGCTCACCGAACACCTGGAGATGGCATGGACGCTCACTACCCGGGTCTGGTCGCGCAGCAGGCCCTCCGCTCTTGAAACGATCTTCGACTGCCTGGTCAGCCGCGCGCCTAGCGTCCGCGGCGCCCGCTTAGCCGCGGACGGGCTGCAGGACGATGTAGCGAGTCATAGCGCCCTTAGTGCCGCTCTTGAGCATCGGGCCGGCGTGCTGCGTCGTACCGATTGGGACCTCGGTGTGCCGCACGCGCCGGAGCCACGCGCACCGGCAAGATGGCATCCGTGCGGATTTCCTGGGATGAACTGGCCGAATCCCCGAAGAAGGCTGAGCAGCTATTCGACCTGATCGTGCACTCCGAATACGGCGATCGGGTGCGCACGATTAACGGTTCCGGCGGCGACGGAGGCCGCGACGCCTGGATCGGGGACATCCGCCGCACGATTGAGTTCAAGAGCTGGACAAAACTGGGCAAAACCCAGCGCGCGCAGGTCGTCCACTCGCTGAAGCGCGCCCTCGGATCGGATATCGCCTCATGGGTACTCGTCGCGCCGGTGCACCCGACACCTGGGGATCTGCAGTGGTTCAACAGCCTGAAGGGTCGCTACCGCAGCTCGTTCGAGATGGTGTTCCGCGACGTGCGCTGGCTGGAGTTGAAGCTGGCCGAACGGCCTGACATCGCCCGCTACATGTTGACCACCTCGCATCAAGAGGTGATCGACATGCAGCGCGAACTGGGCCAGGAACAGGCCGGGCTGCTTGGTGGGGTGCCCGACTTGCTCAAACGCCTGGAGGTCCTGCGCAGTCGGTCTGACGAACTCTCACCAGTCTGGGGTTTGGACTTCGCCTCCCGCGGTGGGCAGAACTCGGTGTTCGTACATCTCAAGCCTGGGAGCCTACCCCAGCACGTCGAGGTCCATCTCGACGTTGAGAACGACGACCCGGTGGGCCCCGCCGTGACCGAGGCCATCGCCGCCGCGCTGCACTACGGTAGCGGCACGGTCATCGAGCCCGGCTACATCAATCGCGTCGACAACGAGGCGATCGCCGCGCTGAACCTCCCGTGGGGGCAGGTGGCGATGGTGCTTCCCGATCAGCGCGTCACCGCAGGCTTCCCGCGTGCGGCCATGCTACGCGCCCGCGCTGGCGACAGCGCGCCGGGGCGTCCGCTGCACCTGATCTTGCACTATGCCACCCAGGGCTCCCTCGGCATGTACGTCCACGGCACCGACTCCACCGGTATGGTGCGACTGCGTTTGCGGATCGACCGTCCCGTCGCGGAGCAGGGGTCGAACATCGGGGTGCTGCTGGAATACGGACCTAGCGACGCACAGCACGCAGCCCTGGTCGACCCTGAAGCGCTGCTGCGTACGGTCACCATCCTGGACTCCCTGGACAAAGCGCCCAGCATGCTCCTCGCGCTGGACACTGAACAGATCGAGTTGGACGCCCAGACCCGTGAGCCCGCCGGACACTTCGCTCCGCTCGTCCGGACCTTGCAAGATTTCGTCTTCGTCCGTGACGCGCTCGACGTGGTCCTTCCGCTGCCTGCCCGCTGGTTGCGCCGCGACGAACGCAACATCGCCATCCTGGCCGGCCTGCTCCGCGGCGACGAGGTTTCAATGCCGCTGAGCACCACGGTGTGCCACCAGATCAGCACCATCGAGGAAGCGCGGATCTACATGGAGCTCCTCGAGACCGGGCACGGTGCGCGGATCGACTTCCAGATGGTCGGCCTGACTTTGCCGGTCGGAGGGGTGCCGGTGCCGGTAGACCCGCTCTACGTCGCGTTCTCCCGAGCACAGATCACCAACGCCGCCGAGGTCGCCGAGGCATTGACCTCCGAGAAGGGGGTCGTGCCGGTCGACATCGGCCCGGCTCCGGGATCAGCCGTCCTCGGGCGCAGGACGCCGTTCTCGGGTCCCGATCCGGACGATGGACCGGAGACAATTTCGAACTGATCCGTATGGGGCAGTCATGTTTGCCGTCCGCGGCGGCCGTCGGACAGAGCCACTGTGGTAGATATCCGCAGGTCGTGAGAGACGGCAGTCCGTGCGGATGTTGTCCGGGCCTGGTCGGGGGCACCAAGCAGACCATCACCACCCTGCCCAGCCCAACCTGAGCGGCACGCTGGTCATCGAGGGCACGTACGACCTCTCGTCGATGCGCGGGAGGTCGTGATGGGTACCTCGTCCGGCGTGACCAGGTTCGTGACCACGGTGATGGGCATCGTGATCGGCTGACCTTCCTCTTTTGGTTTCGGGAACGTCCTGGCGCTGGCGCTGCGGATCGGCGTCCCCGTGTACGTCGCGCCCCTCGTAGCGCCAGCGGTGGACCTGACGGTCTTGGGCTTGCTAGTCGGTACTCGTCATCTCGCACTGCACGGCGCCAACCGGGACCGAGCCACACGGGTAGGGGTGGGCTTTCGTCGGCGTTCGCATCGGCAGTCAGCCAGAGATCGACCGCCTGGTCGAGGTCGCCGTCACGGGCGCACCGCCGGACCAGCGCAGCCGCCAGCACTTGGCGGCGGTAAGCGGTGTGGTGGCTCGCTAGGGGCCGACATCCGCGATGCACCTGTCCACGGCTGCGCCACCGTCTTGGTAGCCGAGGCGGTCCCATCGCATCAGCGAAAGCCACCAGCGTGTGGCATCGACGACTTCGCCGTTGCGCCCGTCTAGCGGGGCATCGGCTTGGGCTAGCGCCCCGGGCCGGCCGTCGTGCAGGTAGTCCTGTTCGGCCTGACGCAGCTCGCGGCACGTCCAGGCGGGAAGTCCTGTCGGTGCCCCATCGTCGACCGGAATCCATCAAGCTTGCCAGCCGCTGATCCCCGCCGCATCAGGCACAGCCGGCCAACGAACAAGACGACCACGATCGGAGCGACGCGTGTTCACTCAACGGCGAGGTGTTCGGTGTGCGGTCAAGACCGAACACCGAACGATCGCGGTGCACGACGTATGCGTTCAGTCAGTGACGTCTTCGCCGGGCTTCGCGGTCTCCGTCGGGGTGGAAGCTCGAGACCGCGATCGACTCTCGCGGAGGACGGCAGTGCGAGCGTTGCGGCGAGCCTGCGCGAAGTACCGTTCAGGGTCTCGCAGCAACTCTTTCGCGCGCTCGACTGAAGGGCTGTTGTCGACCTTCATTGGCGTACCTCCTCACGAGCCAACTGTAACTTCGCTGGTATAGGAACCAGCTGGAGATATTCGTCGCCCGATGCTTCGAGCTCGTACCAGCACGCACGCGCTCGATTGGCGGGATGGCACACCTGGGCGGCCGAGGCGAGGATCATGGGGATCGCGCCCGCTTTGCATGTTTGACGATCTGCTCTCGCCGCGCGCAGGCACCCTTCGACGACGAACGACAGAACGGGAAGCAGCACGTCACTCACTGCGACCCGGATTTCGGCTTCGACCTCCAAGATCCGCGCTTCGGTCGCCGCCGTTTCCTGCCGGGCTCGCTCGACGCCTTCCTGGGCTTCCCGCGCCTTGGCTGCCGGTACGGCGAACCCGAAGAGTGCCACCACCGCCAGACCGCCTGACAACACCCACCGCCAAGGGCCGACCGATGTTGCCAGCAAGGAATTGAATAAGGGCGCGGCTGCGACGGCGGCACCGCCGACCCACAGTGACCGAGCACCGGCCCAGGTACTGACCTTCGCGGCCAGCCGGTTCTCTGCCGGTTGGGTAACCTGTGAAGGCTCGATTTCCAATTCATGCTTGTTATCTGTCCGGACCGGACCCTCCAGCCGATCGGAGGCCGTCATGACCTGGTGGTCGTATCGGGTCTAAAGGCTTCCGGATCCTTCGCCTTCGCTTTGTCGAGCAGTCCCGGTTCGGTAGCGCTGTCGAGGACTCCTGCCAGCTTTCGCTGTGCTTTGTCAGCGACACCGGTCGCCTGCTCGGCCTTGTTCTCCGCTTGCTGACGGCCGGCGGAACCGAACCAGTAACCGAGGGAACTGGTCAGTAGAGGCAGTACAACGAGTAGGATGTCTTTGGCGCGTTGGAACTCATCGAGGGTGGTTCCGTCGGTCTGCTTGGTAACGGGGGAGCCGAGCTCACCGTATACCGCCAGCAGCCAGAGGCCGGCGACAACCAGAAGAATCAGCGTGATCCCGGCACGCACCCAAGTTCCGAAGTGTCTCATCTGCGCCTCCCCAGCCACCGGCCTGATCTCGCAGCTCCAGCCTCTTGCCCTGACGTAGTCGCCAGTGGGTCGAGGTGCTGTTACGGAAGCTGAGTCACAATCCGAAGTAGTTGCGCGCGGGCGGATCGAACAGCATTGCAGCCGCGAAGAATACGCCCCAAAGATCGAATGTGGCTTCGTAGTCGAAAAGTGTCTCGGGCAAACGTCGATACCGCCGAACGAACGGGCTGCTGTGCCCTGCCTCGCACGACCCGAGGCGAGAGCGATGGTCGTGGTCTGGATTCACAGGCGTAGCGATGCTGTCAGCAGCTCAACCGTCAGACGCACGGTATCCAGTGACAGCCCGACGCCATCGGGTGTCCGGTGCACGATGCGGACGCTGCGAGCCGCGTTGTCGGCGAACCAGATCTGGATGTGGAGGGCGGCATCCTCCCTGAGCTGGGGATCGGCCTCTGCCAGCTGTTTTCAGACCGCTGGGCCGGTCACCTCGTCGAGTGTGAGCCGAACGATGTCGAGCAGGTCGGTTGCCTCCTTGTCCAAGGAGCGGTTCGGCAGCGCCTGCAGTTTCGTGGCGATCAGTGGCCCGGCTTCCGCGACTTGAACCGGGTGCTCGACGGTTGTCGCGCCGTCTGTTGCCCGGAGCAGCAGTGATGTCGCTGTTCGCATCGCCCAGTCGTGGCTCAGCACGTATAGCCGGTCAGCTGTCCGTACCCGGTCGGGGGCACCACGCAGACCAGGCTCGGACGGCCTGACCTGACCGGCACCCTGGTCATCGAGGCCACGTACGACCGTGGTCCGGTTGCTGCGTGGGGTGCCTCGCGCCACAGCCGAGGTCCGGTGCTGAAAGCACGATTTGCATGAACCGCTGAAATTCGCCTACTGGGTGCCGAACGTGAGCGGCGGGTTGCCCTCACGCAGGTGCGCTACACGGCCTGTTTCGGCGTCGCCTACCAACACGAATCGACGGGCTTCAGCTTCGCTCTACTGCTGGCGACGCGACGACTGAAGGTGATCGCCGCGGTCCACCCCGGGCTGTGGCATCCCGGTGTGCTGGCCATGTGGTGGCGAGCGCGGACGTTCTCTCCGGCGGCCGGGTCGTGGTGAACGTGGTCCGCGGCTGGTTCAAGGACGAGTTCACCGGGCTCGGCGAGCCCTGGCTCGAGCACGACGAGCGCTACCGCATCCACGACTTCGACATCAAGCCCAAGCCGCTCGCGCGTGAAGACCGCCCGTATCCCGGAGATCTTCCAGGCCGGCAACGCCACTGTCGACAAGAAGGGCATGTGGGCGGATTCGGGGTTCGCCGACTTCGTGCAGTACAACGACGGCTTCCGCACCCGGCTCATCGGCACAGATCGCCGAACGCGCCATCGAATACAAACGGCGGGGCGCGAGCCTCCTGTTGCACGGTTTTCCTCCACTTCCAGGAGGAGATTGAGCATTTCGGCAAGCACGTGCTACCGATCACCAGGGAACTGGAAAGAGGACATCGACCGCGCGCCCAACGCCTGAGCCTGTGGGGAGCCGAGCATGATCGACCGGCAGCAATGGCCGAAGCGCGCGGCGAAGCAACGCACGGTGGGCACCGGCTTGGAGATCGGCACCAAGATCTTCGAGCTGACCGGGATGGCGAGCGGACTGTGGACAGCTCTGGAAACCCGGCCGCCGGGAAGGCCGTGGCCCTTTGACGCACATCGGCACGCGGCGCCAGGCCGCGTGCCGAGCCGGTCGATGGTGGGGGGTCAGTCGATGGTGTCTAGTTCGGTGTCGACGTCGGACGATCGGTTGCGGCGGTTGGCTTCGTGGAGTTGGTCTTCGAGGGTGATGATGCGGCAGGCGGCGTCGATGGGGGTGCCGTGGTCGACCAGTTCCCGGGC
>NZ_JBFBCC010000056.1:0-10886 GCF_040682955.1 Amycolatopsis sp. NPDC051045 | reverse complement strand
GCATCGACCTGTTCGTCCGCAGCAACGCCGACCAACTGGCCGACCTGGTGGCACTCGTCGACGGTGGCGAGCTGCGCGTCGAGGTCACCGAACGAGTGCCGCTGCCCGAACTGGCCACCCTGCACACCCGCGCCACCGACGGCACCCTGCACGGCAAGGTCATCGTCCTCCCCGCCTGACACCGAGCGGCTCCGCCATGGATCGGTGCGGCTCGTACGCGGCCCAGCCCGGGTCCCCGGTGCCGGCGAACGCGACCCAGGCGGCGTGCACCCGGGCCGCGAGGCCGCCTGGGGCGGGGCCGGGGCCGAGCAGGCCGGTGTCACCGTGCAGCCACGGCTGGTCGGCGAGGTCGAAGACGAAGGGCAGCTCGACGGTGTGGGCGGCGCCGAGTCGTCCGTTCAAGGCCGTCGAGCGACAGCCGAACGAGTAGACGTGGGTGCGGCCACCCGAGATCTGGGCGTGGGCTCGGGCCATGCGGGCCGTACCGGCCCCGAACAGGGCCTCCCCGAGCACCGCGGAGCGCAGCTCGCCCGGTGTCGCGTTCGGCAGTGCCGCGCGGTGCGCGGCGATCTCGGCTCCCGGGTCCGCCGACACCTTGGCGGCGATGGCGAGCACGTCTGCGTTCGTGGAAGATTCCAGGTTGCCCTGCGGCACGAGGTAGAGGTGCCCCTCTTCGGTGTTGGTGCCGATCAGCAGGTCGACGTCGCGGGCCGGGCCGTCGGCGAGACCGTCGGCGGGCTGGACCGCGAGGACCAGGCTGAACGGGCTGAGGCCGGCCAGCGGGTCCGCGGCGGTGCTGGTGCGCAGATCGAGCCCGGCCAGTGCGGGCAGGATCTCCAGGAAGCGCTCGTCCGGGATCGCGGCGAACGCTTCGGCGGTCGGTTCGACGCCCAGCGCGGCAGCCGCCGCGGCGGTGACCCGGTGCGCCTGTTCCGGGGTGAAGGCGCCGGTGCCGCTGCCGCTCTGGATGATCGCCCGCCGGAACAGGCCGTCGGCCTCCGGCGTCGCGAGCAGCGCTCCGACGAGCGTGCCGCCCGCGGACTGGCCGAAGATCGTGACGTTGTCCGGGTCGCCGCCGAACGCCGCGATCGTGGCGCGCACCCAGCCGAGCGCGGCGAGCACGTCGAGCAGCCCGCGGTTGGGCGGAGCGCCCTCCAGGTCGAGGAAACCGGGGACACCGAGGCGGTAGTTCACCGTCACGAGGACGACGCCGTCGCGGGCGAACGCGCTGCCGTCGTAGAGCGCGGCGCGGGTCGAGCCGGTGACGAATCCGCCGCCGTGCACGAAAACCATGACGGGTCGCCGGCCGCTGTCGGTGGCAGGCGTGCGGACGTCGACGGTCAGGTAGTCCTCGCCCCGGACCCAGCCCGGCCCGAAGTAGGGCGTCATGTCGAGCCGGCCGAAGTCGCGGACCGGCTGGGGCGCGGTGGGCGAAGGCTGCGTGCCGTCACGGACGCCGGACCAGCCCGGGTGCGGCGCGGGCGGGGCGAACCGGCGGGCGCCGATCGGTGCGGCCGCGTAGGGAATGGCACGGTAGAACTCACCGGAGCCGTCACGGACGCCGCGCACGGCGCCCGCCGGGGTTTCGACGACCGGGTCGGTGTACTGGGTCACGGGAAACGCTTCCTTTCCTGGAGTATCAGGAGATGCGGGAGAAGGCCGCCCACTCCTTGATCGCGAACTTCGACCCGGTGCGCTCGACTTCCGCGGCACCCCGGCCGCCGAAGTGCGCGGGGAAAACCAGCGCGTTGTTCTCGGCGGCGTGGCCGAGCAGCTTGTGCCGGGTGGCCCGTGACTCGGCCGGGGCCTCGCAAAAGCAGGAGTTGGTGTCCGGCTCGGCGATCTGCAGCGCGGTGTGCACCAGGTCCCCGACGAACAGGGCCCGATCGCCGCCGGACTCCAAGGCGAGCACGGACGAGCCGGGGGTGTGCCCGGGAGCGAGCTCGAGCCGCAGGTTCTTGTCGATCCGGTACGACCCCTCCCACAGCCGGGTCAGGCCGGCCTGGTGGACCGGCGTGACGCTGTCCTCGAAGACGTTCTGGTTCCCGCGGCCCAGCACGGACTCGTGCTCGTTGGCCGGGTCCCAGAACTCGAAGTCCCGCCGCGTCATCAGGTACGTGGCGTTCGGGAAGGTCGGCACCCAGGTCCGGCCGTCGAGCCGGGTGTTCCAGCCGACGTGGTCGACGTGCAGGTGCGTGTTGACCACGATGTCGACGTCCTCGGGCCGCACCCCGGCGGCGGCGAGGTGGCCGAGGTAGCCCGTGTCCAGCCGGCTCCACACCGGCGAGTACGGCCGGTCCTTGTGGTTGCCCACGCCGGTGTCGACGAGGATCGTGCGCCCCTCGCTGCGCAGCAGCCAGGACTGGATCGCCGAGTGGCACTCGTCCGTCTCGGGGTTCCAGAAGTCGGGGGCCAGCCAGCCACGGTGCTCGTCCCACGAGCCGCCGGGACTGTCCGGGAAGAACTCGCCCGGGGTCAGCTCGACCGAGCCGTAGAACTCCTTGATGCGGGTGACGGTGACCTCGCCGAGGGTGATCTGCTCCATGGCACCGAGCCTGGGCACTCGGGCGCACCCGGACCACTCCCCCGTTTTCCTACCCCGCGCAGGGTGTGGCTGGGAGCGGCGGGGCCCCGGATACTGGGGGCATGGACGGACCTGGCCCACTCGGCGACTTCCTGCGGGCCAGACGGACGCTGTTGCGACCGGAAAACGTCGGCCTGCGCGAGGTCGGGCCCCGCAGGCGGGTGGCCGGGCTCCGGCGCGAGGAACTGGCCCAGCTGGCGGGTGTCAGCGTCTCGTACTACACGAGGCTGGAGCAGGGGCTGTCCCGCGGGGCCTCGGCCGAGGTGCTCGAGGCGATCGCCCGCGCCCTGCTGCTCGACGACCACGAGCGCGAGCACCTCGACCGGCTCGCCGGGACCGCCCGCCGCGCTCCCCGCCCGCGCCGCCCCCGGCCCGAGAAGCTCGCCGACGAGACGCGGGACCTCCTGCGCGCCGTGGACGGCGTCCCGGCGCTGGTGCTCGGCCGGCGTACGGACGTGCTGGCGTGGAACCCCCTCGGCCACGCCTTGCTGGCCGGCCACCTGGACTTCCCCAGCCCGGACAACCCGGCGGTGCGGCCGAACACGAGCCGGATGCTGTTCCTCGACCCGCACTGCCGGGAGCTGTACACGGACTGGAAGCGCAAGGCCCGCGCGGTGGTCGGCAACCTGCGGATCACCGTCGGCAAGCACCCGCAGGACCCCCTCCTCGCGGAGCTGATCGGCGAACTGACGATGAAGAGCCCCGAGTTCGTCGCGCTCTGGGGCGACCACCGCGTGGCACCGTGCGACGCCGCGTCCTACGAACTGCACCACCCCGTCGTCGGCACGGTGACCGTGACACAGCAGACGCTTTCGATCGCCCGCTCACCGGAACAGGTGCTGATCGTGTGCACGACCCCCACCGGCTCCCCCTCCGAGGAGGCTCTCGCCCTACTCCGGCAGACGAGCAGCGGCCACACGCCGTACGCGGACGACGTCGGTGCTCCCATGCGGACACTCCGCCAGGCCGAAGGGTGACCACCATGAACCACCGCCCGTGAATTCGCACGGTGGCAAGCTATGGTGACCGCGTGCCTTCGCCGCCGGACGGCAGACCCCGATGTCCTCGGCCGACCGCCGAGGACGCCCACGAGCCCGCTGTGGCCGCTCCCGGACGCCCGAGCCTGATCGCGCGGACCCGGGCGAGCGCGCTCTTCCGGGGCGCCGGCGGGCGCCCCGGTGTGCTCGTCGAGCTGATCTTCCTGCTGCTCTGGTTCCTGCTCTTCACCCGTCTCGACGCCGCCGTGGGCAAAGACTTCGCGGCCGCCACCGCCAACGCGCTGACCCTCCAAGCCACGGAACACGCGATGCACATCGACATCGAGCGGAGCGCGAACGGGTGGCTGACCGGGAATCCGGTCCTCAGCCGACTGGCGGTGTACCTGTACCGGTCGTACTACCTGGTGATCGCCGGCACCCTGCTGTGGGTGTTCGTCCGGCACGCCGGGGTCTACCGCAAGGTCCGCCGGACGATGGTCGCGATGATGGCTCTCGTCCTGCCGGTCTACTGGGCGGTGCCGATGTCGCCGCCGCGTTTTGCCCTGCCGGGTGCCGTCGACATCGTGGCCGGGTACGACATCCTGGACCGGGCCTCCCGGCACAGCTGGACGCATCCCGGCCACCACACGGCGATGCCCAGCATGCACGTGGGCTGGTCGCTGTGGTGCGCGTACGCCGTGTGGTCCGCGCTCCGGGACACGCATCCACGCCTGGCGCTGCTGTCGTGGTCGTTCCCGCTGCTCATGGCGGCGGACGTGCTCGCCACGGGGAACCACTACGTTCTCGACATCGTGGGCAGCATCGCGCTGCTGGCCGTCTCCATCGTCGCCGTGTCGGTGTGGGGCCGGCTGGCGGAGCTGCGCGACTGAAGGCGCAGCGGCACCGGCCACGTCCGGTCCCGGGAGGACGTCAGCCACCGGGCGGGCACCAGGGATCCGCGGTCCGCCCGGTGGCCGCCCCGCAGAAGCCCTGGATCCGCCCATCGACTTCCCCGCCCTCGACCCGCAGCACCGCGACCGGCTTTCCCTCGGGAACGTTCCGGCCGATGTCGCCTCCGTAGTCGATCGTCCCGGTGACGCCTTCGATGAACTTGTTCGTCTGCCGCTCGTCCGGCGCCGACGTGTGGATGGCCGTGATCTCCCGCCAGATCCCGCCGGGCGTCACCGGGATGTTCGCCGCTGTTTCGCGCAGGTACGCCGTCGCCGTGATCATCACCTGGGCCGCGTCGTAGGCCAACGCCGCGTGTCCGTCCAGCGAACGTCCCTGCGCCGTCTGCTCGAAGCGGAACATCTGGTCCAGTGCCGAATAGAAGTCCCGGGCCACCCCCTTCGGCTCCGTCACCGGCTCGGTCGCGAACGACAGGTAGTAATAGGGCAACGCGCGGTTCCGCTGCCGTTCCACCTGATCGGCCACGTACCGCGTGACATCGTCGTCGCCGAGGATCACCGCCCGGCCCGCACACTGCACCGCGCCACTGGCGAACTGGCCGAAGTCCGGTACGCCGCGGGCCGCGAAGAAGACGAACCCGTCGCCGCCGCCCCGGGAGCGTCCCGGCGAACGCGGCCGCCACCGCCGCCTCGCACCGGTTCTGCGGCGTGACCTGGAAGTACATCGGATTCTGATCGGTCAGCCTGTTCGCCGACAACGTCGAGGCCACCATCGGAATACCGGCGTCCGTCAACGCCTGGATGGTCTGCCGGGTCGGCTCACTGCTCAGGTCGAGCCCCACGACGCCGACGATGCTCCGATCCTGCTCCGCGAGTTCGCGAAGCTGCTTCGCGACCCGCACACCCTCACGCATCCCGCGGCCGGCGTTCGCGATCAGGATCCGCACGATCGGATCCGAAGCCGCCGGCGCGCTCAGCTGCCGCCGCTGCGCGACCGCGAACCCTTCCAGGGACTCGCGTTCGGTGGTGAGCCCGTCGACGGTCCCGCTCGACGACGTCAACGCCTCCAGCGCCACCAGCGTGATGAACGGCCGCTCCGGATGGGCCGCGTGCAGCGTCTCGGCCTGGTGGTTCTGCTCGAGGATCACCTTCTCCACCTGGCGGGTGGTGTCGTCCGACGGCTGGAACAGGTCGAACGACCCGTCGGTCATCCCGACGCACTGGCTGCCGGTGCTGATCAGCCACTCGCTGTCGGTCCCGCAGTGGTCGGCCAGCGTGCTCCGGTGCCGACCGACCACCGCGGTCGTCGCGAGCGCGATCACCAGCAGCGGCACGCCGATCCGCGTCCACCGGGTCGCCCACCACGGAGCCCGGCCTTGCCGCGACGTCAGCTGGTA
Source organism: Amycolatopsis sp. NPDC051045 (assembly GCF_040682955.1). Lineage (NCBI taxonomy): Bacteria > Bacillati > Actinomycetota > Actinomycetes > Pseudonocardiales > Pseudonocardiaceae > Amycolatopsis > Amycolatopsis sp. NPDC051045. The sequence goes on along the minus strand of NZ_JBFBCC010000056.1, from coordinate 5,020 downwards.
GGCGTCGCCGAGCGCGTCGCGCTGCCGCCGCGACTCCTCCAGCACCGCCTCCGACTCCGGATCGTCGATCCCGATCGGCAGGTACCTGGCCGTGTCCCGCCGCGCCCGCCGGTCGTCCCGCAGCTCGTTCTGCCACGCCAGGTAGGCCTCGCCCGAGTGCTTCGCCCGGTACTTCGGGCGGCCCTTCCGCGGCGTCGCGTCCGGTGGCGCGGCCTCGCTGGCGCTCAGCACCAGCAGCGGGTCGAACAGCCCGACCTGGTTGCGGACCGCGTTGATCAGCTCCAGCACCCGGTACCCGCCGTTGCCGGTGGTGACGCCGTCGAGCATCAGCACCGGGTACGTCATCCGGCGCCGCCGCCAGAACTGCCACGACCGCAACCGGTAGGCCCGCCGCAGATCCTCCAAGAAGGCGTTCACCAGCAGCCGCGAGACGTACTCCGGTGCCTTCTTCTGCCACTCCCCGTCGGTGAGCCGCCGGGCGAACCGCGGGAAGCTGCCGGACATCTCCGGGGCGAGGTGCGGCTGCCGCGTGAACCACCGGTACTGCCCCGACAGCACCGGCACCCGCCCGGTGACCGCGAGCCGGAACGTCACCGCCGTCACCGCGCGCAGCAGCAGCAACGGCACCTTCCACAACAGCTTGTCGTCGGGGAGTTTGTCGTCGACGTTCTGCATCGTCGAGCGGAAGCGTTCGGCCAGGCCGATCTTCTGGATCCGGCTCAGCAGCGTCCGGTCCGGGTTCGCCTCGTCGCCGACGATCGACGGCCGAGGTCGAGGTCGAGGTCGGCGTGCCGGACGCCGTCCGGGCGCGCCTCCTCCAGCAGCCGCCGGAATTCCGGCAGCACCCCGGCACAGGACCGCGGCCGCACCAGGCAGACCATCGGCAGCCCGCGGCGCCCGGACCGTTCCTGCTGGTAGCCGGGTTTCCAGGTGACGCCGACCTCGTCCAGTTCCCGCGGCCGGTCCCCGATCCTCGGCCGGCGGTACAGCGCCCCGATCAGCCGGACCAGCCGGTCGGCCCCTTCGAAGGCCAGTGGATCGGTTTCGTCCGGCTGTCGCCGGCCGGTTTCGGTCGTCGTGGCCATGGCGCAGTCTCCCCCTCCGCCGTCGAACACCGGGCCCGCATTTTTACCCGCGCGGGCCCGACCGGTCACTCAGCCCGGCAGGCTCGACGGACCGGAGGGGGACCTCACCTGTTCGACCACGCCACATCGAGCCCAGTGCTCGGTGAAGTTGCCGGCGCCGGCCTCCAGCGGGTCCGGATTGGACAGTCGCTCGTCGCCGATCCCCGGCGACAGCATGATCTGCTGTTCCCGCCGCTGAGCGGATCCCGACCGGCTGACATCACCGGATGGCCGCGGACCGGGCCGTACTACCAGGGCGGCCGGTCCTCACCGGCCGCACCACGATCAGGAGACCGTCCACACCTGGCTCGAGGCACCCGTTCCGCCGAGCTGGGCCACCGGCGCACCACTCGCGGTCGAGGACCCGCTCACCCCGATCACGAGGCCGCTGTTGACGTTCACCAGGACGTACTGGCTGCCGGTGAGGCTGCCCACCAGATCCGCCGCCCACTGCTGACCGGCGGCGCCGGTGCAGGTCCACTGCTGCAGCTGGATCCCGTTCGCCGTGGACTGGTCGGGTACGTCGAGGCACAGTCCACTGTTGACGTTGACCATCGTGAAGACGTTGTCGGCGACCTCGGTCAACCGCCACTGCTGGTTGGTACCGCCGTGCGCGGGCCACTGGATGATCTTGCCGCCGGTGGCGGTGGAGGCGCCCGAGGCGTCCAGCACCATCGCACTGCCGGCGTTCCTCAGCACGTGCGTCGTGGCGCTGGGCAGCCCCGAATTCGCCGACCACGTTCCCGCGGCGGCGTCGAGGTTCCAGCTCGGGTATTGGCCGAGGTTGACCGTCGTACCGCGGATGGTGAGCGGCAGCCAGATCAGCGGCGAATTGCCCATGGCGTTGCCCGTCCAGCGGTCACCGGCGTAGATGTAGGTGGTCGCCGCGCTGCCCTGGACCGTGATGATGTTCGCGGTCTGGCTGTTGTAGGTGTTCGTGCCGGGCGCCGCGAAGTTGCGGAACGCCGACCACGGTCCGGCGAGCGACGTCGCGGTCGCGTACACGTTGTCGTTGGTGGCCCACCCGGTCAGGTGGGACGCCAGCAGGTAGTACGTCCCGCCGACCTTGAGCACGGCCGGGGACTCGTAGTTCGGCAACGTCGTCACCGCACTCGCCACCGACGTGTAGTCCGCGGACAGCCGGTAGATGCGGAGGCTGCGGCCGGCGTTCTCGCTCAGCAGGTAGGCGGTCCCGTCGGTGTCCTGGAACAAGCCGATGTCGCGGCTCTGGTTGCCCAGCGGCTGGAAGCTCCCCCGGTAGCTGTACGGGCCGCAGGGCGTGGGGCTGGTCGCCACCCCGACCCGCTGGTCGGAGTAGCTCGTGTTGTCGATGTGCAGGTACATCACGTACATCCGGGTGGCGGCGTTGTAGAGAACCTTGGGCCGCTCGACGATGCGGTTCGGTCCGAGGTCACCACTCCCCTGTTTCGCCAGGGCGATCCCCTGGTGGGTCCAGTTCGCCAGATCGGTCGACGTGTAGCAGGGGATGTCCTGGAAGGCGGTGTTGGCCGTGGTCTGACCGGTCTTGTCCTCGCCGAAGCCGTACCAGGTGTCACCGACCCGGACGATGCCCAGGCCGTGCAGCTGCAGCGCGCGGCCGGCGGTGTCGGTACGCGTGGCTCCGAGGGTGAACGTGTTCGTCGCTCCGAGCGCCTGCCCCGCGGGCACCAGAACGCCGGCCAGGACGGTGATCAGGACGACGAGCAGCGCGAGCGGCCTGGTCGCCGGTTTCCTCGGTTGCGGTGAGCCGGACATCCGGGCTCCTCTCCATTCCCTCGGCGGTGCGTCAGCGTGCGGAGAAGTCCTGGTTTCGGATTTCGTCCTCATCGACCCTCCTGCGGTATCGGCAGCCGGGTGGCTCACGGAGCATCGAACCGGTTCGCGCGATGGTTCGGCCGAATAGTACGAACCCCGTCGGCAGCAGGTCAACGACGTCTTGTTCCCACCGGTCGCGAGGATCGCTCGCCGGTCGCCGAACAGGGCGGCAAGCGCCGTAACTCTCTTACGCTGCCCCGAAAACCAACGTAGTCGGACGGTCGGTTCCCGGCAGCAAAGTCGTGCGGGACCTGAAACTTACACTGCAGAGGCACGTCGTCGAATCGGTTCGAAACCGTCGGACACCGGCACCACGCCGTGGACCCCAGCGCGGCCACCGTGGTAGAACTAGAACCTGTTCCACTTCTGCCCGCCGGCGCTGGGAGGTGCGCGGATGAGCGTCCCGACGGTGACCGAGCTCCTGCTGGCCCGCGCCGAGGACGAGCGGCCGGGCCTGCGGTTCGAGGACGAGACGTGTTCGTGGGCCGAACACGTCCGGGCTTCGGCCCGCCGCGCGGCCGACCTCCGGGAGACGTTGCGCGGGGACCGACCGCCGCACGTCGGCATCCTGGCCGATAACGTACCGGCCTTCTCCGTCCTCTTGGGCGCCTGCGCGTTCGCCGGGGCGGTACTGGTCGGGCTCAACCCCACCCGGCGCGGCGCCGCCCTCGCGCGGGACATCCGGCTCGCCGACTGCCAGTTCGTGCTCGCCGAGCGGAAGTACCAGCCGCTGCTGAAGGGACTGGACCTCGGCGGAATCGGCGTCCGGGACCTGGAATCGTGGCCGACGGCGAACGCGCCGATCGATCCCGTCCCCGCGTCGGCGGACGACCTGCTGATGCTGATCTTCACCTCCGGCACCAGCGGCGACCCGAAAGCCGTGCGCTGCACCCACGGCAAGATCGCGTTTCCCGGCGCGATGCTCGCCCAGCGCTTCGGACTGTCCACATCGGACACAATTTACGTCACGATGCCGATGTTCCACTCCAACGCCATCATGGCCGGCTGGGCGGTCGGGCTCGCGGCGGGCGCGGGCCTTGCCCTGCGCCGCCGGTTCTCCGCCTCCGGTTTCCTCCCCGACGTGCGGAAGTTCGGCGCGACCTACGCCAACTACGTCGGCAAACCACTGTCCTACGTCCTCGCCACTCCCCCACGTCCGGACGACGCGGACAACCCCCTTCGCCTCGTCTACGGGAACGAAGGCGCGAGCGCCGACCTGGCCGCGTTCGAGAAACGGTTCGGCTGCAAGGTCGTCGACGCGTTCGGCTCCACCGAGGGCGGAGTGGGTTTCGCCCGCACCGACGACACACCGCCCGGCTCACTCGGCCGGCCGGCCGGTGACGTGGCCATCCTGCACCCGCACACCGGCCGTCCGTGCCCACCGGCCGAGTTCGGTCCCGACGGCCACCTGAGCAACGCCGGGGAAGCCGTCGGCGAACTGGTCAACACCGCGGGCGCCGGCTGGTTCGCCGGGTACTACCGCGATCCCGAGGCCGACGCGGAACGGCTGCGCGGCGGGCAGTTCCACACCGGCGACCTCGCCTACGCCGACGCCGACGGATTCTGCTACTTCGCCGGGCGGCTCGGCGACTGGCTCCGCGTCGACGGGGAGAACCTCGGCACCGCGCCGATCGAGCGGATCCTGCTGCGGCACCCCGCGATCACCGACACCGCCGTCTACGCGGTGCCCGACCCGGTCACCGGCGACCAGGTGATGGCCGCCATCGTCACCGACGGCACACCCCTGGCCCCGGAGGACTTCGGCCGTTTCCTCGCCGGTCAGCCCGATCTCGGGCCCAAGCAGGTGCCCAAGTACGTGCGCACGGTCCGGGAACTGCCGCGGACATCGACGTTCAAGGTCGTCAAACGACGGCTGTCCGCCGAGGGCCTGAACTGCCCCGACGTCATTTGGGAACGTGCGGGGCAGGACATCGCCTACACGGTTCCGTCGCGTTGACCCTGGGTGCGACGGACCGCGTCGGCGGTTTTTCGGGCTGGTGTCAGGGCTTCTCGAAGTGCTGGTAGTCGATCGGGGTGTCCCAGGAGCCGCCCCAGGTCCAGCTGCGGGTGGTGAACGCCTG
>NZ_JBFBCC010000055.1:0-11155 GCF_040682955.1 Amycolatopsis sp. NPDC051045 | reverse complement strand
GCGGCCAGCTCGTCATACGACGGACGAACACCTTCCCCCACAACAAGATCATCCCACAAGCCCGCTCACAGCCCGAAAACGGCCTGAACAGTTACGAGTTGCGTATCGTCGAACACGTGTTCTAAACTGCTGCGCGGTGTCGGGCGGAGAGGGGAAGTCTCCGCCCGACACCCCATCAACAGGTGACCTCTTCAGAAGACGTCTCAGCCTGACGGGAGATGACCGACTGACACCAAACCACGAGGCCGGGGCAGGTTTCCGAGTTCGTCGAGTCGGCCGGTCGCCTTCCAGGCGCGCAGGACGCGGCGGCCGTAGTTGCTGGTGTCGGCGATGCGGTCGAGTTCGGCGCCGGTAGGACGGCGGCCGCAAGCGTGCTCACGGACGTAGTGCTGCCACATCCGCTGCTCGGCCGTCGGTTCCGCCTCATCCGAGACCGGCTCCCCGCTCACTACCGATGGAGTCTCGGCAGTCTCGGTATGGCTTCGGCGGCGGCGCAGAGACCGGTTGAGCAACTCGACGGCCAGGAGCAACGCCACCGGCGGGCTGGCCGCGACGATCACGCTGAAGACGGTGTGATGCTCGGCGGATCCGATATTGCCGCACAGGGACAAGCAGATGCCGAAGCCGAACGCCAGCCACGCGATCCGCCGGCCCGCGTCGTGGCCGGTCCTCCAGAGTTCGGCCGTGGCGATGGTGAGCAGGCCGTCGACGATCAGGGGCCAGATCGCTGCGGTCGTCGCGTCGCTGCCGAACCGCAGCGCGAAGACCCGGCCGTGCCGGTACGACGCATACGCCGCGCCCAACGCGACCAGGGCCGGCAGGCGCACTGCACCACCAGTCCGGCAGTCCATCGGTTCATGACGCACCTCCGCGGGCATGGTTATGGGCAAGGGGATGCGATTCGCCGGTGAGCGCGGACAAGGCGGTGGCCACGTCGCGGACCGAGGCTTTGACGTAGGTGACCGTGGCACTGTCGGCGGAGTCGAAGTGACCCGCGTAGGCGTGGGCTACGCCGTAGCCGAAGCGCCGCTCCACCCACGTCAACGTCGTATGCCGCAGCCAGTGCGTGGAGACGTTCTGCGTGCGCACCGACGGCACCTGCCGGCCGATTCGATCCCACAAGTGGTCGTAGCGACGCTTGGTGATCGGCTCCCCGGTGCGATAGTGCAACAGCTGCGTCTCCGGATGGGTCGCGCCCCGCTCATCACCGTGGGCCAGCAACAAGCCCATCAAGGTGGGCGAGATGGGCTGGAAGCGGCTGGTGCCGTCCTTCTCCCGCAAGTGGACGAGACATTGGGTCTCCTCCAGGTCTCGCCGCCGGAGACCGAGCGCTCCCCCGCGGCGGCAGGCCGTCTCGGTGTGCAGCCGCAGCAGCAGCGTGTCCAGATGCGGATCGTCCCCGGTTGTCGCGGCCGCGGTGTTGATGTCCACCAGCTCGTGATCGGCCAGCGCCCGGCGCGGAGACGGCAGCCGGCGGGGCTTGGCCACCTTCAACGCCGGGTTCTGCCCCTCGCTCAGCAGCCCGTCGTTCACCGCGTGCCGGTACAGACAGCGGACCGCCGCGATGAAGTTCTCCGCCGCGTTCCGCCCGCCACGGCTGTTGCGGCGCACCACCGCGGTTGCGCGGCTCTCCTCCGCCAGCTGCTTGATCTCCGACGGTGACGGCTCGTCCAGCCGCCGCCCGCCCCACGCCTCCTCGACGCGGCGCCAGTACGACCCATACGAACGGGCTGTCGCTGGCGAGACCGCCCGCGAGACCTGCGGGATGTACTCCGAGAACGTCGGCACCGCCCGCCGCTCCTCAGTCTCGGCAAGCAGATCCGCCGGAGCGATTCCCATCTTCGACAACAGCAGGCGTGCCGCGCCCAGTTCCACCGAACTAGCGGTCATCACGATCACCGCCAGCCAGCGACGCGTGATAGCTCGTCACCATCTGATCCAGGGCACGGGCGGGATGCACGACCAGGACACCGCGCGCCGGATCGGCGACCATGAACACGTCATCGCCGGCAGAGATCCCGCATCGACGCCGGAGCACGATCGGCAGCACCACCATCCGACGCTTCCCCAGCTCGAACACGCCAGCCGGGTCTCGACGCATCAGCAGCGACGTCCCGACCACCGTCACGGTGAGGCGCACATCGTCGTGCCAGCCCAGCCGATCCAGCAGCGGCCACACACAAACCCGGCCGGAAGGACTGACTCGAGCTATCGCATACTCCAGCCCTGACCGAGTCCGATCGGGCAGTAGCGCGGGCAACGGCAGAGCCACCGCAGGAGAAGCCGGACGATCCAGGAGTCCATCCGGAGCCGCGCCGGGGATCACGGGTGCCACTATCACGCCGACCACCGCCCCGATCGGGCGGTCCGGCTACGGAACGCAAGATGCCGACCACCATGAACGGTGATCGGCTTGATGTGAGAGGGTTGGTGAAAGTTCACCACTTTTGGTGTCCGAGGACGATCTTGCTCACTATCTACACGCCTGCGGCTTCCCAGCTAACGAAGCGGTCGTCACCGGCGCATGAACGACATCAGACGAATTGCTACTCCTCTTGGGTCGGTCCAATACACGGACCTCCACGGCAGCGCGAACGGGCGCCGTTGGTCGCCGCATTCTGCGCCGCGCGGTAGGCGCCAAAGCCCGGGACCTGGTTCGCCCTCTCGCGTTCGCTGAAGGCCGACGCTGGCTCTGGCAAGACATCAGCGCCGGCGTCGGCCCGCGCGCCGCCGGCGCCACCCACACCGACGAGGACCTGCGCTGGCTGTGCCAGCACGCCGGCTCGTACGTCATCGAAGCTACCGAGGATGGCCGCTCAACCTACCGGCTTCACCACTCGAACCTCGCCGACCACCTCCGCGACGATATCGACACCACCGCCCTACACCGAGCCATCGCCGAGGTCCTGATCGCACATCGGAGCCGGCTACGTGACGACCTCAGCGACTGCATCCGGTCCGCCCGATCCGACCCTGCGCCTCGTTGCGTCCACCCGTGGTGGACGTCGCTCGCTGGACCACTTCACTGACAGGGTTGCGCCGGCCCGCTCAGCACCCTCTGCTCGCCCAGCGTCCCGCCTGCTGGCTGCGGCCCTGTGGACACACCACATCACCGCAACCCCAACCTCGCCGATCCCGCCAACTGTGCACGGCACGTCCATGCAGAACTCACGACCAACCGACCCCACGCCAGCCGCATACGCTTTGACCTGCCGTGCTCACGGGCGCGTAACGCGCGATCGGGAAGCGCCGACTTCATATCAGGTTTTGTCGCTTGAAACAGGAACTCGAGGCACCGTGGACGCTGCGACTACGCCGCCGCCAGGCTGGTACCCGGACGGGTCCGGCGTGCGATGGTGGAACGGAGAGACTTGGACCGGGCATACCGCACCGCTCCCCACGCCTACTACTGACGGTCGCGCGGGCGAACAGCTCCAATCTCCGAAAGGTATGCCTCAGCTACCGACTGCCATCACAGCACCGGCTACTGTCACCGCCGGCGCGTTGCACGGAACCAGTTTCGGGGACCGCTGGATCGAAGTCCACAGCTCCGGATCCGACAAGCGCGGCTTGACGAAAGTGATCACCACACGCGGACGCACCGGCCCCAAGTCCTTACGGGTCGACGACGCAATCGTGCAACTGGTCGGCAACGACGTACAGGTGAGCATCGGCAGCACCCGAGTCGGCGTGCTAAGTGCCACAGACACAGCGACGTACCAGCACGTACTCGAGTGGGCACGCCACCCGATCGAGTCCAGCGGGATCGTCCTCATCGACGCGGAAGGACATCCAGGAGCGCACCTCAAGCTGTACCTTCCCAGCCCAGACATGCTCGTGCCCGCCAACGACCTGAACCCCACGATCGCGGTGTTCCCAGCTTGGGACCGGGCCGGTGGCCTGACCTTGGCCAGGTTCAAGGCCGAGCACGCCCTGGTCGATTCCGCGACCGCACACTGGTGGTCAGGGACAGCCCGCTCTGTCTGGGTGGTGCTCACCCGCACGGCATTCGAAATCACGGCATCGATGGACGGAATGCCGTTACCGAACCTCGACCCCGATCGTGACGGCGGCCTGAGGTCGGCATGGACCGCCAGACATCCCGGACTCACACAGATGCAGTTCGAGGCACAGGTGTATCAGATCAAAGCCGGACGCCAGGTCAACATCCGCTTCGCGTTGAGCTGGTAGACCCGGCACCTCCTGGCCCGCGGCCCGACCGCGACTTGCCTGAGCCGGTACCGCGGGCCGTCGTGGTCAACGCAGCCGATGATCAAGTCGACGTCCACGAGTGACACTACGACCCGCCGCCGGGCAGCGAACGCACTGCTGCGGAGACCGTCAACGATACGCGAGGTGATCGACGCCACCAGCGAGGCAGTCGCGAAGACGATCATGCCCAAACTGCACCAGCTCAGCCGCCCTCACGTTCAATTTGGTGTAACGGTGACCAGTGATCTTGCGACGTCGAAGGCGACGAGCGGAAGGGGGAGGACGGCAGACGTGGCGTTCACGGATGTGGTGGGCACGATCAGCGCTCTTGCGGGGGCGGCGTCGGCGGCGGCGGCGTGGAGGGCCGCTCTAGCGAGCGGCAAAGCTGCCCGTGAAAGCCGAGAAGCTCTGGCGTACGCCACACGCCCTTACCTGGCGCTGAGCACAGAGCGCGACGATCAGCCCGACTCGACGACAACCGAGACGGTTGGGATCAGGAACACAGCTGGGTTTCCCGCTGTAGATGTTCAAGTTGCAGTACACGACTCGAAAGGGCGGCGCGTGGGCGCCGGAGAAATTCCCTTTATGGAGGGACAGACTCCGAACTCTTGGTCCGGCCCCGAGATTCCACTCAAAATTGAATTGCCAAACCTTGCGCTGCTTCTAAATGTTGGCGACAGTCGTACGATCACGGCGACGGTTCGGTCATCTGATAGGCAGCGCTTCCTTCGCTGGGAACAGCGGATCACACTGAAGCGGACTGTGGTTCCTCCGACGGAGCACGATCATCGGATGCTCATTCATGTCGACAACTTCGAGATCGAAGAGCCGCGCACAATCGGAAAGGCCTCCTAACGGCTACGGCGACGACAGCAGCAAGCCCGACTCAGCCACTACAAACGCCGCGGCTGCCCACTCACCCAACTGCCATTACGGTACGCCGCGCAGCAGACCTGACTTGGCTCAAATTACTGTAGTGCGCACCGCGGTCGTGGATGCGGGTGAGGGCATCGCGGAGGTCGTCGGGTAGCGGGTCGACGGCGGTGAGGGTGTGCTCGCCGGCCTGGATGTTGATGGTGCGGTAGCGGCGGGTGGTGCGCACGAACTTCTTGATCGACCAGCCGGTGGTCTGCTCGATCCACCTGCTGACGGCCAGGGCGGCGAACACGACCGTCAGGTGCGCGTCGATCGACTCGCGCTTGTGGTGGTAGATCGGCCGCGCACGTAGGTCGTGTTTAGACATTCGGAACGACTTCTCGATGTGGAACAGTCGGTGGTAGGCGTCGATCACGAACTCGGCGGTGACGTCCGGGAGGTTGGTGACGTAGCCTTTGAGGCCGGCAAGGGCGCGTGCCTTGGCTTCCAGGGTCCGGTTGACACTCTTGGTGGCGCCGGTGAGCTGGATGAACCGGTTGCGTTTGACCGCGGTCTTGCCGGCGACGGCCTGCTCGGCCTTGGCGACCTGTTCGTCGATGCCGTGCAGGGTGCGCCGAGCCCGGTCCGCCCGGTACTGGTAGTAGATGATCTGGTCGCGGCGCTGGTCCTTGGGGCCGGCAGGCCAGGGCTGGGTGAAGATGTGCCCGTCGGGGGTCTGCTCATCCGGGTGCTCGTGGCGCCACGCCTGGACCACGTACGGCACGTCGGGTATCCGCGCGCCGAGGATGAACGACAACCCCGCGGCCTCGATGGCCTGCTGGTTGGCCGCAGAGATCATGCCAGCGTCGGCCACGACCGTGACATCAGCCAGCTGGTGGGCATCCATGAACGCACGGATGGTCGGCAGCATCGTAGTGGTCTCGCCCCGGTTGCCCTCGAACGCGTTAACCATCAACGGAAACCCGCTTGCGTCGGTGAGCAGCCCGATCGTGATCTGCGGCTCCAGGCGGCGTTCTTTGGAGAACCCGGGCTCACGGAACCCGTCCCCGGCATCGGTCTCGAAGTACAAGGTGGACACATCGTAGAGAACCAGTGACGCCGGCCCCAGATCAGCGGTGCGGGCGCACGCCGCGGCCAACTTCTGCCGCCAGGACTCTTTCGCGAACGCGGGCAGACGCCGCTTGAGGGTCGCGTACGCCGGCGGGTCGAAACCTGCCTCCTCGACCACCCGCAGACTGTCCAGCTTGCTGGTCGGCTCGACGATCCGTGCCAGCACCAGTAATCGGAACACCTCGTCACCACCAGCGGCCTCCTCGAACCCCAACAGCTGGTAGGCGTGGCCGAGCGCGTCCCACAGGTACCCCATCCGCGACGACGTGATCGCAAGCGGCCCACCACCAGCACCACTGCCGGCCTGCAACGCCGCGAAGTCCGGGCCAAAGTCGAGCTCGGGCTGCCCCACAGCCAGACGCTGCCTCGCCACCGCCTTGAGCGCCTCCAACGCCGCATCGTCATGCGCCGAGCCGATGTGCTCGATGTCCCGCGACCCGCGACGCGAGGAGTGCACGATCTGCACCGCCCTGGCCCCCGACGCCGTCTTCACCGTGCGCACATACGCCACGAGAGACAGCCTGGAACCGGCCGCTTAGTGCGCAGATTTTCGCCGTTCACACGACGAAACCGCAGCTCAACAGCCAGCACCCTACCCAAGATCAGCGATCTTGAGCCAAAGTCAGGTAAGGTGACGGAATGGTCATGCGGGTGGCGGTTCCCGTGCTGCCGTGCCGAGATGTGCAGGCAGCGCGGTCGTACTTCACGGACGTGCTCGGATTCGACACCATATTCACCTGGGAGACCCCACCTAGCTACGCGGCCGTGATCCGCGACACCGCCGAGTTCCACCTGTACGCCGAAAGCAGCGTCGGCCCGGCCAGGGTGACGGTTGTCGTCGACGACGTCGATTCCTGCCACGACGAGCTGCGCGCCCGCGGCGCCGACATCGTCGAGCCACTGGCTGACCGGCCCTACGGGATGCGCGACTTCAACGTACGGACACCCGATGGGCACTTGTTGATCTTTAGCCAGCCGCTTACCGAGTACGGGTGACCATCAGCGGACCAGCCGGAAGAATGACCGGACCTCGTCGACGAACAACGCCGGCTGCTCGAACGCCGCGAAGTGGCCGCCCTTGCCGGGCTCGTTCCAGTACCGGATGTTCGGGAACCGGCGCTCCGCCCACCGCCGAGACGGGCGCTGCAGCTCCTTGGGGAAGACCGAACAGCCGGTGGGTACGGTCACCGGCGCGCCGGCCGACCCGGAGATCCATTCGTTGACCTGCCGGAGGCTTTCCCAGTACAGCCGGGCGGATGAGGCACCGGTGCCGGGCAGCCAGTAGAGCATCAGGTTGTCGAGCAGCTCATCCCGGGTAATAACCCGATGCAGGTCGCCACCGGAGTCGGTCCACGACCAGAACTTCTCGACGATCCAGGCGCAGAGGGCGGCCGGCGAGTCGACCAGCCCGTAGCCGACCGTCTGCGGCCGGGTCGACTGCTGCGCCGAGTATCCGGAGCCCCATTCGTCCGCCTCCCGCAGTGTCGCGAGCGCCGCCCGCTCGGCACCGGTGAGGTCGTCCAACGTGGCCGGATCGGGCGGTGCGAGCGGCGGCATGAGATGGATGCCGGCGACCCGATCGGGTTGCCGTTGACCGATGCTCGTGGCGATGCTGGTGCCCCAGTCGCTGCCCTGGGCGCCGAACCGCCGGTAGCCGAGCCGGGCCATCAGCTCGCACCACGCGTCGGATATCCGCTCGATCCCCCACCCCGGCGCGGCCGGCTTGTCGCTGAAGCCGTAACCGGGAAGCGATGGGCAGACCCCTAGAACCGGCCGCTTAGTGCGCAGATTTTCGCCGTTCACACGGCGAAACCGCAGCTCAACAGCCAGCACCCTACCCAAGATCAGCGATCTTGAGCCAAGTCAGGTTACGGTACGCCGCGCAGCAGATCCGGGCCGTACGGCCAGCCAGCGACGGTCAGCCTCGCCCATTCGCGCTGGCCGGCTCGATCTGCTGCGGTGTCTGCGCCGACGACTGGACTCGCACTGGAGCCACGGACGTCCAACCCGGCTACCGCTTACCGCTGCCGCCGCGGCCACGCCAGCACCCAACGCGCAGGCCAACCGCGGGCCGAAGACGCTCTACATCCGCGAAGACCACCTACTCAACGATCTCCGAGCGGGTTCCCCGAGACGGTCGATGAGGATGGCTCCGCGATCGCGGACTACCTAAGGTCGAACAACCTAACGATCAGGTGTGGCGACCCCACGCGAGAAGTCAAAGCCTGTCGTTCACTGCGCGCACGTCCCGCAGCAGACGAGACTGCCGGAGCGCAGCTGCTGTTACTCTGACTCTGCCGCAACGCGCGGCTTCATGGGGTAAGTGAGTGTCCGAGATCTTAACCGCCTCGAGCTCACAGGAGAACTATCGGCCAATTACGTGCAAGTGCTGTTGACGCTAGCCGAGATTTCCCACCGAGCAACACGCGGTCCACAGCGCACCCGACACTACCGATGGTCGGTGACTCATACCAGACCGATGAGCACACTGAAGCGCTCGGATGCAGTCGGCACCGACTGGCCAGCACTGGTCGAGCAGTGGACGGCAGACGACGGACCAGTGCGGGTCGCCGCCGACGAGTCCGGCACGACTGGCGAAGATCTACTGGGCGAAGACCCACCGGTGATCACTCATGCAACAGTGCGGATCGACGATGAGGCCCCGTCGGAAATCTTGCCAAACCTCCGCGCGCTTGCAAAGTCGACGCAAGCCGAGGCAATTTCACCGCTACATGAGGCCGTAGAGCTAGATCAATCTAAATTACCTTCGGCAGAACTCTTTTCAGAGAGGTTCAATCTATCATTTATATTCGCGTCAGAACTCCGGCTCGATACACGACTTCCGTTTACTCTGGAAATCGCGTCAGCCTCAGCCAATAATCCTTCCAGAAGTTCGCGGTGGCCATAACAGAGCAACTGGAAAGCCACAGCCTCATGCACCGTCTCCGAATCAGACTTGGCCGCCTCAGAGAACATCTTTCTAAGATACGTTAGTTGTGATCCATGGCTTGTTTCCGAAGAACGCTCAAGTAACTTAAAGTAGCCTTCAATTCGAGCCAGGAGCCTCACAGCGGGGATTTGTGAAATTTTCGGCCCGACATCGTTAATTATCCAGGCGGAATCCGTAGATGATGTTTGTCGTTCAATCTTACCGTCTACAAATGTTCGCAGTTTCCTGTAAAGGACTTCGGGTCCGAAGTCTTTCGAAACTCCTTTTCGTCCAACGAATTTTACTTGAGATCTGATTATCACAGGTGCACCCACGCCGGAGGCCAGTGATGCCCACCACCATTGACCTTCGGGAAAAACAAGTACCGCAGCAGGAAATGCCGCAGAAGACATTGATCCGTCGAATAGCATACGTAATACAGCCCAATGCAAGACGTTTCGCCGCGGAGCCGACCCGCATTTATTGTAGACCTCAACAAAGGACAGCAAACCTCCAGCAATTAGAGCAACAATAGGGCCGATTATTGCGCCAATCATGAGTCTGCGGCCTCCCGAAGCGCCGGGAGAGCCTTGTACTCGTCTCGACCATTCGACTTTGCGATCCGAGCAACCCGTCCTTCCGAAACCAAGTCTTGCAGAACCGAAAGAACGACTGTTGGCGGCAACAAGGTACGCCCACTGATTTCCGCAAGCTCGTAGCACTCACCAGATCTGAGTAAAGCATAGATTAAAACCTTTGATGCGCTATCCGGAAAGCTCCATTCATCGGACTTACCCTCGGAGGCAGAGCTTGTTATTTCTCTCGACATCGCACCGGCATCCAGTGCAAGAGTATTCGAATCCGGAAGAATGACGGAAAGCCAGCGAGCCTCTTCGCTGCGAGCTGCAACAATACAAGTATTGCGTTGATAGTCGTCTAACCAGGAGCGAAGATGCTTCATGGTCCCGGTCGCATTATATGCCTCATCGAGACCATCGACAATAATTACCATCCGGCCAATCGAGGCTAGATTCCTAAAAGCACGTCGAGGTATCCCATATCTTTCCTTAGCCATCTCAGGCAAGAATCGATGGAAATCCCCTGTCACAGGAAGAGTTTTTGCATCCAAGAGGAGAGGAAAGCGACCCTCTTCTTTCCCGCGGTCACCAACTAGACTTAGGCAGCACAGAAACGCTACAGCTTCAAGGAACGTCGTTTTCCCGCTTCCCACCGGGCCAACAACCAGTAGACGATTTCCCGATGCCAGTAGCGCCTCAACGTCAAGCGCGTAACCATCCAAGGTCACCGCCTGATCCGACGTAAATTTTCTGGCGAGAGATCGTGCTTGATTGCCCTTCTGACTGTACGATATCTCGCGAATTATCTTGGCCGCCAGAACCTGTTCATCAACCTTATCAAATCTTTCCGAGCGAAATACATGCACAGCGACCCATACACTTGCCGCCACAGGAAAGCTAAGCCAGAAAATGGTCCAGTTCCGCGAGTCGGCCACAGTTGCCAAGTTTACCGACACGCTCACCAGTAGACTTACGGCAGTAACGATCGTCGCCGACAGCCACTTTCGGGGGACGCGATAATTTCGTTTAGCCCTCAAGGATTCCCCCTTAGAGCGACCATCCACATCATCTCACCCATCCGGATTGTTGATTTAATTCGGTCTTTCACTTATCAACTGGTCGCACCCTCATTCACGAATCTAAGCTACACTCCCCTCCAGTTTTAGGTGGCGTTCGACGAACCATCTACAAGTCGAGTAGCCGACGATGTTTGTTACCAGCAAGGTCAATCGAGACCAAATTGAGACATTCGATACCCCTGCGGAAATCGAGGCTGGCTTACACCGAAGCGTTACCTGACGAAACTTCCCAGACCGCGGTCAGATTCGTCCAACGTCACGACTCGCAACGTCTAGCTGTTGCGGGGCATGACGTTGGTGACGCGGGCGAAGGCCTGAGACGAGGGACGGGTCTTTCGGCGGCAGGATGAGAAGTGCGACCCACTCGTCCG
>NZ_JBFBCC010000054.1:0-11662 GCF_040682955.1 Amycolatopsis sp. NPDC051045 | reverse complement strand
CCGCGCCAACGCCGCCGAAGCGGACAGGTCCAGGTGCGCGATCAACATCCCGGTGGCCTGGTGCACCTCCCGGTACCGCATCCCCGCGCTCTCCATCCACCGCCCGTCCCCGTCCAGCCAGCGACCGCCGCCGCCCCGCAACCCCGACAAAGCGAGCGCAGCGACATCAGCCACCTGCAACGCCGTCGACAATTCCCCAGCGGTCAGCGAACCCGGCGTCGAGCGATAGGTGTCGAGGGTCGCCACCCGCACCGCCCCGATCTGCACCGGGAACGTGAACAAGGCCTCGACCGGGTACCCCGCGGCCTCGGCGGCGAACACCGGCCACGCCGGCGGCGGCCCGGCGGCCAAATCCGGCACCAGGACCGGCCCGCCCACGGTGTACGCCTCGAAACACGGTCCTTCGCCGAGAGAGAACTGCAATTCCGCCAGCGCCATGCTCACCGCGTCGCTCGCGTAAACGATTTCCCGGTGCCCGGCGTCGGCCATCACCGACACCGCCGCGCCGTCCACCGGCAACAGGCGCACACACGCCCGGCACACCCGGCCGACGACATCGACGCCGCTGCCGGCACCACCGCCACCCAATGCCGCGAGCACGCTCGCGCGCAGGACCTCGACCTCAGCCACCGCGTTCCCACATCCGGTTCCCTCCGGGTCGGTGTTCGTGATCGCCACACCAACGCGGACACGACCGGGCCCGGATCAGCGCCGCTATTGCGGCTGCGTTGCCCGATCCTACCCGCAGCCCTCGTACGCGCGAACCCATCAGCGCATCGGCGACGCGGCGATGTGCCGGCGCAGCGCGGCCAGTGCCCGATGCTGGCTCACCCGCACCGTGCCCGGGCCGGCGACCCCGAGCACGTCGGCCGTGTCACGCGCGGACAGGCCGAACATGACCCGCAGGACCACGACATCGCGCTGGTGGGGGGTCAGCCGGCCGAGCAGGCGGTGCAGCCGCTGCCGCCGCTCGACGTCTTCGGTCTGACGGAGCGGCCCTGGGTGCGCGGAGGGCGTCGAAGAGAATTCCGGAACGGGAACGCTGACGTCGTTGTGCCGTCGGCGCCGAGCGTCGACGACCTTGTGCGCGGCGACACCGTAGACGAAACCGGGGAACTTGCCGGCGCCGTACCGGTAGCCCGGCAGCGCGCCCAGCACGCCGAGCAGGACCTCCTGCGCGCAGTCCTCCGCGTCGCAGTCCCGGTGCCGCTGATCTCCCAGCCGGGCGCGGCAGTACCGCAGCACGCCCGGGTGCAGCAGGCCCAGCAACGCGCCCGTTGCGGTGCGGTCGCCCGACACCGCCGACGCCAGGAGCGCGCCGTCGATCATCCACATGATGTCCTCCCGCTCGGTCAGCCCCCGGTGGTCAGGTACGGACTGGGATCGCTGCCGGCCTTCGCGCCGCTGTCGAGCCAGCGGAGGAACCCGCGGCGGTCCCGTCGTTCGATCTCGTCCAGAAAGTCCTGGCGCCGTTCGACGACGAGCCGGCGCGTCCGCTCGTCGGTGGCGAGGAGCAGGAGGAAGTAGCTGCGCCGCCAAGCCACGCACAGGTCCTCGGTCGCCAGCTCGGCCACCGGCACGGGCAGCGCGGGCAGTGTGGCGGCGACCAGGACGTCGTGCGGGGTCGGCTCGGCGGCCGGCGCAATGCGGAACCCGCGCCGGTGCCCGGCCCACAGGCCGGCCGCGGCGAGCAGGATCAGGACGGCCGCGGTGGGGCCGCCGCCGAACGCGGCCAGCAGGCCGGCGAGCACCAGGTAGGCCGCGACGAACACGGTCGCGGCGACCAGGCCCATCGGCACGTCGGGACCCCTCGCCCCGACCTGCCGCAACCGGGGAACGGCGAAGGCGGCGAGCACCCCGGCCCCCGCTCCCACCAGGCTCCAGCCGATCAGCGCGCCCGCCGAGGCGTGCACCGCACCGATCATGGCCAGCACGCAGCCGGGGACGAACAGGAGGATGCTTGCCACGCGTGCCGCCACCGTGCGCCTCACCGTCCGGTCGGGCGTCGAGCCGGACGACCCGCGCCATGGAAACCACGACCGCCGGGGTCTGGGGCGTCGATTCACTATAGACCGCGCCGGAGCCCGCACAGCGGTACGATCGGGGGACAGCGCCCGAGCGCCCAGCCCTGCTCTCACGCCGGTCGGCAGCGTGACCGGAGCCGGCCATCCACCGCCAGGAGCAGGAGCATGACCGCCACGAAAACCACCCCGCGGCACCCGCCGGCGCCCGTCACCACCGTCCGGTTCCCGCCGGATCCGGCCGCCGCCCCCGGCACCCGCGCCGTCGACCGGCTCTTCCCGGCCCGTACCACCGCAACGGTGCGCTGACCCGGTGCGCGACCCCGAATCTTCTCCGGTGCCATACGGGCTCCGCGTCGCGGCCGCGGTCTCCTGGCGCCTGCTGGTCGTGGCGGCGGCCCTGACGGTCCTCGGATTCGTGGCCACCAGGCTGGCCTCGGTGCTCGTCCCGGTCGCGGTGGCGTTACTGCTCGCCGGCCTGTTCGCCCCCGCCGTTTCCTGGCTGACCGGCAAGAAAATCCCCCGCGCACTGGCCACCGCCATCGTGCTGGTCGGAGGAATCGCCGTGGCCGGCGCCGTGGTGACCTTCGTCGTCATCACCGTCACCGTCGGCATGCCCGGGCTGATCGACCAGATCACCGTCAGCCTGACCGACCTGCACACCTGGCTGCGAGCCGGCCCGCTGCACCTGAGCCAGGGCCAGCTCGACGAGATGCTCGGCAACCTCACGGCCATGCTCGGCCGGAACAAGACGGCGATCGCCTCGGGTGCCCTCACCACCGCGCTCACCATCGGGGAGCTGCTCGCCGAGCTCCTGCTCGTGATCTTCTGCCTGATCTTCTTCCTCGCCCAAGGCAACACCATCTGGGCGTTCGTGCTGCGGGCCGTCCCGGCCCGCCTGCGCGAACGCGTCGACGTCGCCGGGCGCAGCGGATTCACCACCCTGGCGCACTACATCCGCGGTACCGCGGCGGTCGCGTTCGTCGACGCCGCCGGCATCGGCCTGGGGCTGGTGATCGTCGGGGTCCCCTTGGCCGCCCCGCTGAGCACCCTCGTGTTCCTCGGCGCGTTCGTCCCCGTCATCGGCTCGGTCATCGCCGGCGCGATCGCCGTCCTCGTGGCGCTGGTGGCCAACGGCGGCTGGGCGGCCGTCATCGTCCTCGCCGTCGTGGTCGGCGTCATGCAGGTGGAAAGCCATGTCCTGCAACCACTGCTGCTCGGGCGCGCGGTCCGGCTGCACCCACTGGCCGTCGTCCTCGCCCTCGCCACCGGGCTCGTCACCGCCGGGATCGTGGGCGCGCTGCTCGCCGTGCCCCTGCTCGCCGTCTTCAGCTCAGGCGTGCGAAGCCTCACGGCACGGCCGGATTCCCCGGGAGCGGACGACACGGCGCAGCGGGAGCCGCCCGGCCCCCGGTGATGGCTTCGTGGCCGCCTTGCGGGAACCACTCGCCTGGGTGAATCGCTGCCGGCGCTTCCCGTTCTAGGCTGGAAGACCGCGCCCCGGACCCCGGCGACCAATGGCGTGCACCCCGGTGCACCGCGAGCGAAGGCGGACGCCGGTGGATGGCGAACGGGCCGATCGGCAAGTGGGTGACACAACCCGGGCTTGGCCCACGCGCCACGGCGGTGGTTACCCACCCGGCTGGCTCGTCCGCTACCGCCGCCGCGCCGACCGCGCGCATCCGGCCTCGCGCACGGCTCCGCTGTGGTCTGAGCACGCCGGGACCGTCGCGGGATACAGCCTGCGCGACGAGCACACCAGCACCACCTGGGTGCCGATCCGCCCGCGGGGGTCCGCCGCCGATGAGCAGGTCAGCTTGGTGCGAGCCACCGACATCGTCGACGGCCGCCCACCGGGCTCCGGCGAGCACGCCTGGAACTGAACCGCTGCCGGCCGCGGCCGACCCCGCGGCCCGGCCGATCGAAGGAGCCGGAATGGCAGTCGCGACACCAGCCTTCGCGTGCGTACGGCCGAGCCGATGACCCGCTTGCGGGGGTCTCCGGCCGTCGCGGCGGAGCCGTTCGCCCTGACCGGGCAGGAGCGGCACCAGGCCGCTCGCTTGGTCGCATCGACCTCGCACGACGCCGCGGACTGCGAGCTGCTGCTCGCCATGCTCGGCCTCACGCCCGCCGACGGCCTCGCGGCGCCGGACGACAGGCCCGGTCACCGGCCGGAAGAAACGCCGAAACCCCTCGTCCGGTGGCACCGGGCCGCACAGCCGAGGAGACGGTGACCCGGGCGGTTCTCCCCGGATTCATTCCGTTCCCGGCCGGATCAATCCGAGGCCCCGTCCTGGTGCCGGATGGACTCCCCGCCCTTGTGGTGATCCGCCCGCCCGTACACGCTTTCGAGGAGGCTCTCGAGCTTCTGCGTGGCTCCCCGGCACGCCTCGGCCACCGAACCCGCGTGATGAGTGACGGCCACCGGCCGCCGCCCGGCCGGGCGGGCCTCGAGCACGCAGCGCCGGTCGTACCCGGCGTCCGCTGCGGCTTCCTCGCTGAAATGCACTTCCAGCCGCGTGATGTGGTCGCTGAACCGCGACAGCCGGTCGGCGAGCTCCGTCTCGAAGTGCCGGATCAGGTCTTCGCCACCGTGCACGGTCCGATCCGTGCTGATCTGGATCAGCATGCGTTGGGTCCCTTCGCCGGCCGGCCCTGGGGTCCGCGCGAAGCGGCGTTCCGACGGCCACCGGCCTGCGACCATCGTGCGCGCCGGGCCACGCCCGTCCCAGTGCCACAGGTCCTCTGCGCGAGGGCCGACCGGACCTTTCTCCGGCGAGCTGCCGTCGTGCGGTCTCCGACGAGCCGGGCCGGGATCAGCCCGCCGGCTCGCCGGAGGCTTCGGCCCGGAACTCGGCGATCCGAGCCAGCAGCTCCCGGCCTTCACGAGTGGGCGGGCCGGCGCGGACCACGGCCGCCAGCGGCCGCAGCCGGCCCTTGGCCCGCACCGACCGGATCTCCCGCGCCGCGCCGATCGCCTCGGCCCCCACCCGCGCGGCTTCTTTCGTGTCGCGCCGGACGGCGTGCCCGATGGCCAGCATGATCTGCGTCAGTGAACGGCTTCTGCCCATCTCCGGCCCGTAGGCGGCCACGGCGTCGTCGAGGAACCGGATCGCCCTGGTCGCGTGGCGGGGGTTCACGGTGCACGCCAGTTCGACCCAGACCGTTCCGGTCATCGCGGCGAGATCGTTCGCGCCGAAGAACTGCGCCCAGGGTGCCGTCGCGGCGTCCGCGACGAACGCCTCGGTCGCCTGGCCGAGGTGCCGCACCGCGGCGGGCTCGTCCGCCCGCATCGCCCAGGCCCACGCCTGGTTGACCGACAGGATCGCCTGCGCCAGGTGGGATTGCCCCCGCAGAGCCGCGATCCGACCCTGCTCGAACTCGGCCAGCGCGTCGTCGACCGCGCCGGAGTGCAGGTGCAGACGACCGCGCCGGTAGCGGACGTTGGCGAGCAGATCGTGGTCCTCGGCCTCCGCCGCCAGCTCCGCCGCGATGTCGAACGACCGGAGAGCGGACTCGTCGTGGCCGGAATCGAACTCCGTCCACGCCAGCAGGTTGTGCAGGTCGGCCAAGTCGCGGCACAGGCGCCGCCGCAACCGCGACGGAACGGTTCCCTTGCGCAGCAACGCCGTCCACGAGCCGAGCGCGGCGAGCGGAGCACGACAGGCGCCACCGCCGTAGCGGTAGTCGAAAGCCCGGAACGCACCGATCGTCGTCTCGAGCGTCTCGAGATCGCTGATTTCGACCCGGAACGGCAGCGGTTCACCGTGCGCGGTGGCGATCATCGGGCATCCGTGGTCACGACACGCCGTAAAGGGGTCATCCGCACGCCTCCGTGGCCTAGGGGGACGGAATTCACCACCAGGGTCCGGGGCGGTCCGGCGGCTGCCGTGGTCGCACGGCCTCACCGGGAATTTCGATGCTAGGTGATGCACGGCGCCGGAGAACCGCCGGACGGGTAACCGCGCCGAAATTCTTTTGCGCGGCCGGGAATATTCACGTGCATTTGCGAAAACGGAGCCGGGGAATACCGGGGTTCACCGCGCCGAGCCGGTGGCGCCGCCGTCGAACAGATCCTGCACGTTCGCGGAACGGGTGACGACCTCGCCGGCGACTTCGGTCAACCGGCGGCTCCGCGCCCGTGCGTAACCGCGCAGCAGGCCGAAGGCCGCGCCGACGTCCACGCCGAGCCGCTCGGCCACGAAGCCCTTCGCCTGCTCGACGACGATCCGGCTGGTCAACGCCGTCTGCAGCTGCTCGATGAGGTCTTCGTGCTGCCGGACCACCCGCGCCTGGATCAGGCCGATGGTGGCCACGTCGACCATCGCTTTCGCGGCCCGCACCGAATCCTCGCCGGGCTCGCCGGTGGTGCTCTTGAACAAGCACAGAGCCCCGATGTTCTGCTCGCGCAGCCGCATGGGAACGGCGTAGACCGCCGCATACCCCGCCGTCACGGCCATTTCGCGCAGCCGGGGCCAGGGGGCGTCGCCGTCGGCGAGATCCGGGTGGCTCACCGGCTCGCCACCCAGCCAAGCCTCGAATCCCGGCCCTTCCTCCACCTGGATCTGGAACAGGTCCACGACTTCCGGCGTTTCGTCGGCGCTGGCGACGACCTGCAGCCCGCCGTGCGAGTGCGCCATCAGGACGCCGGCCGCATCGGCGTCCAGCAGTTCGACGCACCGGCCCGTGAGCAGGTGCAGGAAATCGATCAGGTCGAAGTCGCCGGTCAGTGTGTCGGCCAGCTCGACGAGGGTGTCGACCACCCTGTCCGCACGCATCGGCATTCTTCCCACTCTCACAGCCTACCGCCGCCGGCGTCGGTCATCCGATGTACGGATCGGGGACGAACCGCATCCGGCGGGCGACGACGTCGGCCGCAACGTCGGACAAGCGGCGACCGTCGGCGAAGGCCCGCGCACGCAGGCGGGCGAACGCGGTGTCCGGATCGGTGTTCAGTTGCACGGCCACCATCCCGGTCGCCTGGTGCACCGCGGGACTCGCGAGCGGGAACTCGTCCTCCGCCGGGCCGGGGACGGTGCTGCCCGCGGCAACCTGTTCCCCCAGCAACATCGCCAGCACGAGGTCGGCGAAGAGCAGCGCTTCCCGCAGGACCGCCGGCTCGGGCGCGATCGGCGTGCCGTGCAGCAGGACGAGCACGCCGACCCGCACGACGCCGACGACGAGCGGAAAACCGAAGCACGCCCGGGCGCCGGCTTCGACGGCCAGCGGCGCGAACAGCGGCCACTTACGCAGTGCTTGAGCCGCGTCCAGATCGGGCACGACCGCCGGGCACGCCAGATCGAGGGCGTCCCCGACCGGCCCCTCGCCCACGGTCGCCTCGATCTCGGGGATCCGGCGGCCGAGCTCACCACCGGTACTGCGCAGCTTCGCCACTCCCGTCGTCCCGGTCACCACCAGGCAGAACCCGGCGGTCCCGAACCGCTCCGCGGCAACCGCGCACACGAACTCGACGGACAGTTCCCGGCCGCGTTCTTCAGCCAAGGCGGTCACCATCGCCCACAGGCGGCCCAGCGGTGAGTTCTCGCCCCACTCGTCACGGATAGTGGACACCCTGTTCAGCGCTTCCCGCTCGGCGATCAACGGCTGTCACGACAGCAAACGCCTGTGCAAGATACCCGATTTCCGTCGCGCTCCGCGGTCTCGCGAGTTCGGCAACCACGCGCCAGGTGCCGCAAAAGGGCGCCCCGGCTGCCGCCGGGACGCCCTTTTTCACGACGCGTTCACCGCACCTTCTCGGGAACCTCCTCGAGCGTCCGCAGCAACCGGATCGCCAGGACGTGAGCCTCTTCGGCGGACAGCGACGACTTGTCCTTCAGCACGTCTTCCACCAGTTTCACCCGCTCGTCGTAACGGGACACGAAGACCGTTTCCATGGCCAAGCCTCATCTTCTTCCGGGCGACGCGTACCGTCTCCGTTCCATTGTCGGACGCGCACGAGCCGCCGGAAAGAGCACAAAGCACCTGTCCTGATCGACAAACGGCCCCGGAACTGCGGCGATCAGGCCGTCCGGACACCCGGTCAGAACCACCGTGACGACCGCTCGCCGCCGCAGGGGCACAGGAGCAGGACGGTCGCGTCGTCGGCCAAGTCGTCTTCCCGGTGGGCCAGCACGGCCCGGGTCACCCGGCGGGCGGCTTCCGGCAGCAACCGGTCCGGAACCTCGCGTTCGAGGACCTCGGCCAGCCCGGACCGGCCGAAAGGCCGGCCCTGGCGGTCGCGCGCGTCGACGACGCCGTCGGTGTACCGCACAAGCACGTCACCCACCCGCAGGTCTACCACGGCCACGGCCCACCCGTCGGCCCCTCGGCCGAACGGCGCGGCGCGGCACTCGTCCGGCGACCCCGCCACCTCGCCTTCGCGCAGCACCAACGGCGGTGGGTGGCCGGCCGCCAGGTAGGAAACCCGGCCGGTGGCCACGTCGAACTCGCCCAGCACCCCGGAAACGGCCCCGTTCCCGAGGCTGCCTACCGCCTCGTCCACCGCGCGCACCTGGTCGCGCAGATCTACCCCCGTCGCGGCGGGCGGCGCGGTAGGCGGACAACGCGACGACGGCGGCGAGCGAGGCGGCCGGCTCGTGCGCACCGGCATCGAAGATCGCGAACGACGCCGAGGTCTCGGACAGCGCGTAGTCGAACACGTCGCTGTTGGTCGCGTACGCCGGTTCCGTCGCCGCCGCGACGACCACCGACTCCGTTGCTCCCGTCAGCGGCGGCAGCGTCGCCCAGAGCAGTTCGGTCACCGTGCCGCGGTGCTCGCGCCGTCGGACCCGGTCGAGCCCGTCCCCGTACTGGGTCGTGATGGTGACCAGATGCCCGAACAGGTAGGCCAGCCACCGGCACTGCTCCCGCAGCAGCGGATCGTGCGGGGCGGTGCCGTCGGTGGGCACCACCTCGAGCACGCCCAGCCGCTCCACGCCGTCCAGCAGGGCCGCCCACAGCCGGGGATCGTCCTGCGCCTCGGAGATCACCACGTCACCGCGCTGGAAGGCTTCCCCCGCCGGGGTGTTCTCGACCGCGAGCGCCCGGCGCCCGGCACCGCCGATCGGTACGAGCGTGCACTGCGTGTAGTCGGCCAGGTAGACACTCACGCGCACGTCCAAGGCCTTTCCCGCGGCGTCCATGATCGCGGGGAGGCGTTCGGGGGGCGCGCGGTGGGCGCCGTCCAGCAGCTCCACCAGCGCGGCCAGCGGGCCGTGGCTCGGGCGGCTCTGCCGGACCGGCCGGCTGTAGGGCACCCGGTCCCGGCCGACCAGCTCGTCGAGCCGCTCGTTCACCGCGTGCGCCGCCATGTCCCGCTGCACGCGCGGCAGGGACATGACCCCGTTCAGATACGCGTCCAGCTCCAGCAGCCCGGCGTTGCCGCCCAAGGCGAAATACCGCATCCACAGTTCCTCGAGCGTCAGGCCGGCGCGTTCGAAGCACTCAGCGAGCTGACGTCGCTGTTCTTCTTCGGCGGCCGCCATGTCACCGGCTTCCTCGCGGCGCCGATTCGACGGTCTCGCGCGACACGAGGAGGCCGGACATCCCGGCCAGTTCGTCCGCCGGCGGCAGATCGGCAGCCACCATCGTCACCTCTCGTCTCCGCACGCGATGTCTCGGGGCGCGGCTACCCGGGCTGGACTCACTTACTCGCGCTCGGGGCCCACGTGGCGTCCGGTCCGCGCGAATCCGCGGCCGCGATCATGTTTGTGCGTCGGGGAAGGCGGTATTACGCCTTCGCGAGCAGCGGGCCGCCTGGTGCGGGCCGGCCTGTGCCTCGGCCGAACAGTGTGCCGGATCCTCGCTCCCCCTTTGGTGTGGCGGACGGCCCCAGCCGTGCGCCCGAGGACGAATCCAGGTGCGGTCATGAACGGATTTCCCGCCGGTGGGCCGACGATCGGTGTCGAGGAAGAATTCTTTCTGGTCGACCCCGGGACGGGGGAACTGGTCCCCCGCAACCGCGAGGTCGTGGACGCGGCGGCCGCGTTCGGGGTGGACGTCGGTCTCGAACTGTCGCCGGCACAGGTGGAGACCGCCACGCCGGTGTGTCACAGCATGCGGGAGGTGCGCGACCGGGTGGTCGAGCTGCGGGCGGTCGCCGCAGCGGCCGCGCTGCAGGCGGGGGCCCGGCTGCTCGCGGTGGGGGTGCCGGTCGCCGGAGCGCCGACGGGCCGGGTGACCGACACCCCGCGCTACCGCCGGATGGCCGGTGGGTACGGCGCCATGATCACCGGCCGGGAGATCAGCGGCTGCCACGTGCACGTCGGTGTCCCGGATCGGGAGACCGCCGTGCAGGTGAGCAACCACCTGCGGCCGTGGCTGCCGGTGCTGCTCGGGCTGACCGCCAACTCGGCGGTCCACCACGGGCGCGACACCGGGTTCGCGAGCTGGCGCGCCGTCGAGACGTCGCGGTGGCCGTGCGCGGGTCCGCCGCCCGCGTGGACGTCGGCGGCCGAGTACGACACGACGGTGGCCCGGATGATCGACAGCGGCACGGTGCTCGACGAAGGCATGGTGTATTGGGACATCCGGCCGTCGGCCCACCTGCCGACCATCGAGGTGCGAGTCAGCGACGTCCCCGCGACGGTCAACGAAACCGCCCTGCTGGCCGCGCTGGTGCGGGCGCTGGTCTCGGCGTCGGTGCGGAAGGTGCACGCCGGTGAAACCGCACCGCAGGTGCCCGACCTGCTCCTGCGGGCGGCGTACTTCCGGGCCGCGCGAGAAGGCCTCACCGGTCGCTGGCTCGACGTCACCACCGGCCGGCTCGCGACCCCCACCCAGCTGCTGACCGAGCTGCTCAAACGACTGCGCCCGGAGCTCGAAGCCTTCGGCGAATACCCCCGCGTCGCCAAACTCCTCGCCCGCCAGCTCACGTCCGGCAACGGAGCCGGGTGGCAGCAAGCCCTCTGGCAGCAACACCGGGACCTGCCGGAACTGGTGGCCACCGCCGCGCGCCAGACCTTGATCGACTCCCAGCCGGCGCTGCCCGTACCGCGCCACCTCACGGCCTGAGGGGCGGGCGGATCGAGCTGCGCGTACTGCCCGAGCAGTTCGGCCGCGGCGTAGGCCTCGGCTTCCCCGCCGTCCGTGCGGCCGCCACCAGAAAATCTATGGCGACTGGAGTAGACATTCGGTGGCGGGTGTGTGTAGGGTTCTTCTTGTAGCGAGAGAGACAACGTCCAGCAGGCGCGGGAGAGGACGTAACTGCCCGCGAGGTGAGACAAGACGGTCAGGCAGTGCGGAGCCGATCAGGGAACATGGTTTCGGCTGGTGGCCGTGAAGTAGTGGAAGTGCAGTGTTGTAGGACCGGTCAGGTGGCCGGGGCCGATCGGTGAACGGCGCTCCGGGCAGTGACCAGCGGCGTCAGCGTGCTGGGACCGATCAGTGGAAGGGTTCCGGTCGTGGCGGTCGCACCGAGAAGCGCAGTACCGGTAAGTGAAATACCAGTTAGTGCAGTACGAGTAAGTGCAGTATCGGCAAGTGCAGTACCAGAAGTTGCAGTACCAGTAAGTGCAGTGGCAGTACCTGTTTGTGCAGTACCAGTAAGTGCAGTTGCAGTATCCGGTAAGTGGAATACACAGGAGAGAAGGGATCGGGAGCATCATTGGATCGCCCGCAGCGGCTGGGTTGTGCCGCGCGGG
>NZ_JBFBCC010000053.1:0-11888 GCF_040682955.1 Amycolatopsis sp. NPDC051045 | reverse complement strand
TGCCTCACGTTTGGCCCTGCCCTGCTCGGTCAGGCCGCCACCATCCGCGTACCTCATCCACCCCTGGATAGATCATCAACCGACCACGACCGGGGGCGACACGCCGAGCAGACCATGATCAATCCCGACGGTTCAACCTCTGTAACTGCGCAACTTTGGCGCACTGCCCTGCTCAACCATCGTCGTAGACAGGCACAAAGGAAGCTAGGGTGGCTCCACGTGCAGGCGTAACGGTTGCTCGGCACCTGACGATCCGTACGCTGGGTCGATCAGGCGAAGTGGGCAGACAGGGGACGAGGCAGCGGTGGACGTTAGCGGCGGCAGTCGACGCGGTCGAGAGATGCCTTTAGAGGTTCAGCACATCCGCGACGCCTTGAGGCGCGAGTTCACATCGCGAATTTCAATGGCAGACTACGAGGGGCGTGCAGGTATTGATTTCGACAATGCCTTCCTGTCGCGCACACTAGCCGCCAGAGCCGCCCGCATACTTACAGATTGCTCATCCGATGAGGCCGCAGCTGGAGTTATTGACGGACGCGACGATTTCGGCATTGATGCTGTCGCCTTCTCCGCATCAGGATCCCGAACTTTGGCTAATTCAAGCAAAATGGAGCGACCGCGGACAAGCAGGCTTCAATACAGCTGCAGCACATAAGCTAATACATGGATTAAAGAAGCTTGATAACCGAGATTTCGACCAGTTCAACGTACGTCTTCAGTCCCTCGCCGACAGAGTCCGTGGAGTCCTAGGCCTCCCGACCTGCAAAGTTTTTCTCGTTGTAGCCATTGTCGGCGAAGGGCGCCTCTCAGAGGAGACCGAGGCGATTCTTCGGGAAGCCGCCATCGATTTCGGCGGCTGGGGACGCACAGTCGAACATCGAGTACTAAGTCAAGCAGATTTTCATCGCGCGGTTCGCGAAGACTTAGCTCCCGAGCCAATCACGATCATCGCCACCATGTCAGAAGGCTGGCATTCGCGGGAGACTCCCTATCAAGCATTTGACGGACTGGTGTGCACGGAAGAGTTAGCGAACTGGTACGCCGATCACGGCGAACGGCTTTACGATCGCAATGTGCGCCGCTCCCTGGGACTTACCGGCGTCAACCAGACGCTGGTCGAAAGCTTGACTGACGACCCACAAGGTTTCTGGTATCGACACAATGGAATCACCGTCCAGTGCAATACCATCGAACAAGAATTTTTTGCTCAACGCGGCCCAAGCAAGCCCGTGCGCCTAACTCTTCACAACGCAAGCGTCGTAAACGGAGCTCAGACCGTAACATCAGCCTATCGCGCTTATGAACGCAGCCCCGACGTACTAGCCGAAGCCTTCGTCACCGTACGAATCATATCGGTCAACGGTGCCCCTGAAGGGTTCGCAAAGGAGATCACTAAGGCTACCAATACTCAAAACCACATGGAGCGACGCGACTTCATTGCTATCGACGAAACACAGAGTCTAATCCGAGAAGATTTTCGACTCACCCTCGATAAAGAGTATGTTTTCAAGCGTGGCGAAATCGACCCCGCGCCGGCGTCGGGGTGCTCGGTGCGCGAAGCCGCAACAGCTTTGGCCTGCGCATACTCGGATCCAGTGCTAGCGGTTAGAGTAAATGGCTCCACAGGGGCACTCTGGGAGGAAGGCCCCGGCGGGGCGTATACCAGGCTATTCGGCAAGCAGCCGAACGCGTGTCAGGTATGGCGTTCCGTACTACTGATGCGCGCAGTACGGGACGCTCTCCATGACGTGCGCTCAACACTTTCCGGGCGCTCAGCCTCGATTGCCGAGAGCGGGGCACTACTCGTCGCCCACATAGTGTTCCAACTTGTGGGCACCGATGGTATCGAGGAGATAGACTCAGAGTGGGAATCAGGCTTAAACGAGGTACCAACTCTCGTAGAGGCCGTACTGGCGCAATTGATAACATTGATGGACCATTTCTTCGGTGAGGGTAGCTATGTTACCAGCACCTTTGCCAACGAACAGCGGTGTCAGCAATTGGTGACTGGAGTGCTACAGGCTCTCGCCGAAGGTACTAACGTGCGCGATCTGACTACCTTCCAGTCAAATATCCCGAAACCTCGTCGGCGCCCAAGCACTGTATCCCTGATCATCGACCACAACCTCATCCCCGCGGGAACGCGCCTTCAGTATCAGCCGAGTCCAACCGAAGAGCAGGCTATCGGACTTTGGCTAAGAAATGGCCAGGGACGCCCCTTTGCGACTTGGGTAGATGATCGACGTAAGCCACTCTTATGGGAAGCGGATGGTCAGCGTTACTCACCAAGTGGCCTTGTCACGCAAATCTGGCGGAAAGCGGACTGGAGAGAGGCGTGGAGTGCCGTCCAAGGCCCCAAACAGTGGCACGTACCGGGCGAGGGTTCTCTCGTCGAGATAGCGGAACAACTTTGGCAGCGAATTATTACAGAGGAATGGTCGCGCGAGAAGGAAACGACCGAAGATACAAATCCATAAAGTAATGAAAGTATCAGCAGATTAGCTCCAACCAGCACTCAACGGGAGACGCATCTGATGGCCAGCCGGGCGGCGCATCACCCCCCTCAGCAACAGGACCCACAGTTCCGACGGCTGAGGCCGGGAGTGTCGTGGCGCAGGTATTGTTTTGCGTGGGAACCCGTTGCCTGGCCAACGCCCCACGGAGTGGAGCCGATCAGGGATGGGTCTGAGTGTCGTAGCTCTGACGGTCTCGACCGTTGGCCAGTCGGTGAGCTGGACGCGTACCTAGTGCCAGGCATCGTGGGCTTGTCGTTCCGGCTCGACGACCCCGGCGGTCTGGTCGATCCGCACAGCTTCGTCGAGGTTGGCGAGCGCCTGGGCGCCGTGGTCTGTCATGGCGCCGGGTCATCGCCGGCGAGCACCGCCAGCACTGCGGTGGTGACGACGGTGGGTCTCGAGGTCTGGTGGGGCCTTGGTCATGTGATCAGCAGGCACGCGTCCCATCCATCCCGCGTGCGGAGGCGTGCTGCGCCGCGTCACCTCAAGCTCCAATCCACGCTGGCACGTCCGGCCAGCAGACCGGCGGCGTCCGCCCGGCGACTGTCCTTATCACTGAGCGGCTGCGTGCGAACCAGGTCGTCAGGACTGGGAGCCGCTGGGCGAAAGCGGGACCACGGGCATCGTGGTCGGAGAAGGTCAGTCCACCGGGTTGACCTGTGGAATTACTCTACGTCTCATGGACGTCTCCTAGACGAGACGAGGCTGGTGTCCGCAGTAGAGTGGGTACGCACTGACGGCCTCGATCGACGGAGCCACGACAGCCCTCAGACCACGACCGGAAGTAACGACCTTGAGCGTCCTTAGCAGTTTCGTGTGGAGTGTCGCCGACACTCTGCGCGGCCCCTATCAAGAAGCCGAGTACGGCTCGGTGATCCTGCCATTCACGGTGCTGCGCCGCCTGGAGTGCGTGATGGAGCCGCACCGGGAGACAATGGCCGAGATCGTCAAGCAGTACTCCGGTGAGCAGCAGCGCCGCACACACCTGAAGATCAAGACACGGACAGCCGACAGCACAGGTATGAGCTTCTGGACCACCAGCGACTACACACTCGAGCGGGCACTGCAGGACCCGGAGAACCTCGCGGAGAACCTCATTGACTATGTCGCTGGGTTCTCCTCCAACCTCGACGTGTTCAAGTCGTTTGACTTCGAGAATGTGCTCCGCGCACTCGACTCCCGTGAGCGTCTCTCACAGGTTGCCAGCCACTTCGCTGGCATCGACCTGTCCCCAGAGAGCGTCTCCAACGCCGACATGGGCGACCTCTTCGAGAATCTCATCTACCGGTTCGCCGAGTCCGCCAATGACGGTGCCGGCCAGTTCTACACGCCGCGTGACGTCGTGCGACTCCTGGTCGATCTGGTCTACGCCGAGGACACCGAGGCGCTCCGCGACCGCGGCCAGGTCCGGTCCATATACGACCCCACCGTTGGCACTGGCGGCATGTTGACGGTGGCCGACGAGCATCTGCACGATCTCAACCAGAGCGCCACGACAGCCCTGTTCGGGCAGGAGGTCAACCCGCGCACCTACGCCATCTGTAAGGCGGATCTCCTGATCAAGGGCCAGGACGCGACGAATGTTCGCCAGGGCGACACCCTCGTCACCGACCGGTTCGCCGACCGGAAGTTCGACTACGTCTTGTCGAACCCGCCGTTCGGCACCGACTGGAAGGCCATCGCCTCCCAGGTGACCAACGAGCACGAGCGCGGCGGACAGGGGCGGTTCGCGCCAGGATTGCCTGGTACGGGCGACGCCGCAATGCTATTCCTGTTGCATGTCGCCTCCAAGCTGCGCGACATCGACGAGTACGGTCGCGGTGGCAAGGCTGGCATCGTCCTCAACGGCTCACCACTGTTCAATGGCGGCGCAGGCTCTGGACCGTCAGCGATCCGCGGTCACATGCTCGAGAACGACCTAGTCGAGGCGATCGTCGCACTGCCGAACGACATGTTCTACAACACCGGCATCGCTACCTACCTTTGGATTCTCTCGAACGCCAAGCCCGCCGAGCGCAAAGGTACCGTGCAGCTGATCGACGCCACTGGGCTAGGCAGCAAGTTGCGTAAATCGATCGGCTCCAAGCGCGTCGAGATCGCTGAAAAAAAACGCGCAGAAGTCGTACAGACCTTCGCGTCCCGTGAGCTATCCGCCACTTCGAAGATCCTCGAAAATCGCGACTTCGCGTACTGGACGATCACTGTCGAACGACCGTTGCGGCTCAACTTCGAGTGCACGCCTGAGCGGATCAGTGACGTCGCCGAGCACAGGGCGTTGGGCAAGGTTACGGGCCTAGTCGAGGCTCTCGGATCGTTCGGCGAGCGGATGTACCTGAACCGTGAGGAGTTTCTCCGGGACGTCGGCAAGCATCTCGGCGATGAGGATATTCGCCTGACCACGGCTCAGCGCAAAGCCCTCTGGCAGACGATCGGTCAACAAGACGAAGCCGCCGACGTTTGCTACGTGCAGTCCGGCAAGAACGAGGGCGAGATGGAGCCGGACCCGACACTGCGTGACACCGACAACATCCCCTTCGGCTGGGGCGGCCATCCCAAGACCCATAACGCAGCCCAAGAGACGATCGACGCCTACTTCGAGGCGGAAGTCAAGCCGCACGCGCCAGACGCCTGGGTCGACAAGACCAAGACAAAGACCGGCTACGAGATCCCGTTCACCCGACACTTCTATGAGTACATGCCCCCGAGGCCACTAGAAGAGATCGACGCCGACCTCAATCGGATTGTGGGCGAGATCCTGGCGATACTGAAGGAGGTCGAGGCGTGACAACCACGACCGACTGGCTGGACGGAACAGCCGTACCACCCCACTGGGATGTGAGACCTCTTAAACGCCTCGGAACCGTGACTCTCGGCAAGATGCTCCAGGCAGAGAATAAAGGCTCAGACCTGCTGATGCCTTACCTTCGCGCTGCGAACGTTCAACCCGACGGAGCCCTCGCAACCGAGGACCTAAAGTCAATGTGGTTCTCCAAGTTTGAAAGGTCAATGCTGGATCTCCGCGCCGGCGACGTAGTAGTGGTCGAAGGTGGGATCGGTGGCTACGGTCGCGCTGCCTACGTTCCCGATGACCGCCTTTCTGGTTGGGGCTTTCAGAACTCCATCAACCGGATCCGTCCAGGAAGCGACACAGACGGTCGGTTCCTCACCTATGCCCTCTTGGCTATCCGGGCGCTCGGATTTATCAAAGCCTACTGCAACGTTGTATCGATGCCTCACCTTACTGCCGAGAAACTCGCCAGCCTGCCCGTACCGGTCCCTCCGTTCGACGAGCAGCAGATCATCGCTGATTTTTTGGACCACGAGACCGCACAGATCGACGCGCTCGTCGTCAAACAGGAAGAGTTTATCGCACTGCTCCGAGAGCGGCGAAACATCGCTATCACTAATATCTTGTCTCGGTCGCAGCCAGAAGGGCACATGCCGGACAAGCTCCACCGCCGAACGCGCATGGGGAATGGCTCTACTCCAAGGAGCGACGAGGAACGCTACTGGGTTGGCGGTACCATCCCATGGGTCAACTCATCGGTGGTGAACCAGGCGGAAGTACATGAATCGTCTCGACTCGTGACCGAAGCCGCTGTCAGGGAGTGTCACCTGCCAATAGTGCGAAAAGGCTCAATCTTGGTCGCACTCACAGGACAGGGAAAGACACGCGGCGCCGCGACAATTCTCCGTATCGACTCCACTATCAATCAACATCTGGCGTTCATCGAGCCTGACCCGCGATTCTGGATGCCAGAATACCTTTTGTGGCTTCTGCGCTCAAACTATGAACACCTGCGTCAGATCAGCAGTGAGAATGGAGCGACGAAGGGTGGCTTAACTGTAGCCGACCTGCGAGCGCTGCGTCTTGCCATGCCAACGGTCGAGGAGCAGCGCCGATTGCTGGCCGAGGTCGAGGCAACCACCGCGCGCACGAACGCGCTTATCGCCAAGACCGAAGAGCACATCGCTCTTACCAAGGAGCGTCGTGCTGCACTCATCACGGCCGCGGTGACGGGGCAGTTCGACGTGCATGCAGCCGCGAACACGCAGAAGGCAGGTTGACAGTGCCGACCACGGACCAGACCCGTGAGGACGCTTTCGAAACCGAGATCGCCGAGTACTTGGCGGCCCACGGCTGGGAATACAGCCCGGCTGACAAGGGCTACGACGCGGTGCGTGCCCTGTGGCCAGACGACGTGCACTGGTGGCTGCAGAGGACGCAGCTCGAAGAGTATGAGAAGGTCGTCAAGGTCGGCACACCGACCGAACAGGCAGATAAGGACGCGCTACTCGATGCCCTGGTGAGGCGTCTCGACACCCCGATGACCTCCGGCGGCGGAACCCTGAACGTGCTGCGACGGAAGTTATCGCACACTCGCGGCCAGACCGCGCACCTGCGGATGTGCCAGTTCACTCCGGCGACGACGCTGAACCCGACCGTGACCAAGGCATACAACGCCGTACGACTGCGTGTCGTGCGTCAGGTGCACTTCTCCCCAAAGCGCGGCGACAACCGCTCGATCGACTTGGTGTTCTTTGTTAACGGGCTGCCGGTGGCCACGCTCGAACTCAAGTCGTTCTTCAAACAAGAGTGGCGCACCGCCGTCAAGCAATACAAGACGGACCGCGACCCGAAGGGACAGCCGCTCCTCGGCTTCGGCGGCCGGGCGCTCGTTCACTTCGCCGTCGACGACGACGAGGTCTGGATGACCACCAAGCTCGCCGGCGACAAGACCTACTTCCTGCCGTTCAACCGCGGACAGGAGAACGGAGCGAAAGGCAACCCCGGCAATTCTGATGGCGCAGCGACTTCTTACCTGTGGGAGCAGGTGCTGGAGCGGCACAACTGGCTCGCCATCCTCGGCTCGCAGATGTTCCTGCGTCAAGAGTCTGACGAGGATCCAGTCACCGGGCGAATCAAGCGCAGCAAGACGCTGATGTTCCCCCGCTACCACCAATGGCGGGCCGTTCGCAAGATCGTCGAGGCCGTGCGGGAGGAGGGCCCCGGCCGCCGATATCTGATCGAGCATTCAGCGGGCTCGGGCAAGACGAACACGATCGCGTGGTCCGCCCATCGGCTCGCCCGCCTGCACGACACCGCAAACAACAAGGTGTTCGACAAGGTGCTGATCATCTCCGACCGCAAGGTCCTAGACCGCCAACTCCAGGATGCTGTGGACCAGGTCGACGACAGCTCGGGCTCCGTCGCAATGATCGACTCCGCCGCTGTACGCCGTTCCGGCGGCTCGAAGTCCAGGGCTCTGCTGGACGCACTCACTGGGCCGGCACTGATCGTCGTCGTGACGATCCAGACGTTCCCCTACGTCAAGAGCGTGCTCGAGACAACACTCGGCGACAAGAACTTCGCGGTGATCATCGACGAGGCCCACACGTCGCAATCGGGCAAGACCGCCGCCGAGCTGAAGAAGGTCCTCACAGAGGGCGGCGAGCAGATCGCTGAGGACGAGACGGTGGACACACAGGACGTGGTCAACGACCTGCTGACGGCCGACGACGAGCGCGAGCAGCGGATCAGCGCGGAGACCGCGGCTCGTGCCGGCGCGAAGAACATCTCGTTTCTCGCATTCACCGCGACACCGAAGGCGAAGACCAAGACACTGTTCGGGCGGCCCAGCGAGGACCGAAAGCCGGTCTCCTTCGATGTCTACACGATGCGGCAGGCGATCGAGGAGAGGTTCATCCTCGACGTGCTCCGCGGCTACCAGACGTACAAGACCGCGTTTGAGATCGAGCGGCGCGGTAAAGACGGTGTGATTACCTCGATCACCAGCGACGATAACGGGAACGCAGACAGCCTCGTGGACCCGAAGGTCGCCACTCGGAAGATCATGCGGTTCAAGAACCTGCACCCGTCCAACATCGGCCAGAAAGTCGAGATCATCGTCGAGCACTTCCGCGCGAACGTCGCGCATCTGCTCGATGGCCAGGCCAAGGCGATGGTCGTCACTGACTCCCGCCAGGCCGCGGTGCGGTACAAAGTCGAAACCGACAAGTACATCCGCACCAAGGGCTACGGAATCAAGACGATTGTCGCCTACTCCGGCGATATCAACGATGCCGATTACGGTCTGGAGAAGGCGACCGAGGCAACCATGAACCCTGGCCTTGGGAGTGATCTGGCGCGGGAGTTCAAGCACCCCGACTACCGGCTGATGCTGGTGGCGGAGAAGTTCCAGACCGGTTTCGACCAGCCGCTGCTGTGTGCGATGTACGTCGACAAAAAATTGCCCGACGTGCACGCTGTTCAGACCCTGTCACGGCTCAATCGGACCTACCGAGCTCCGTCTGGCGAACAGAAGGACAAAACTTTCGTCCTGGACTTCGTCAACAACCCGAACGAAATCCAGGAAGCGTTCCTACACTACTACACCGAGGCCCACGTCGAGACTCAGACGGACCCGAACCAAGTCCATCAGTTGGCAACGAAGCTCACCCAGGAACGCATCTACACTCCAGACGACGTCGAGCGGTACGCGGAGGCCTGGTGGGGCACGGGCGGTTCGCAGTCCCACTCGGCGCTGACGGCGGCAATCAGGCCGGCCCGCGACGAGTACGTCGGCCGCTGGGCCGAGGCGACGGAGACCTACGACAGCGAGGCGTTGAATAGGCTTCGAGAGTTTCGCAAGGACTGCGGCTCATACGTGCGCTTGTATGACTTCATGTCACAGGTGGTCGACTACGGCACCACCGACCTGGAGAAGCTTGCCGAGTTCCTGCGACAGCTGGTACGGCTGCTAGCCGTCGACGACCCGAAGGCTGACGTGGACCTGTCCGGTGTCGTCCTGAAGCGAGTACGCCAGATTGATCAGGGCAAAGCAGCCATCGGCCTCTCCGGGGACCAGGAGGCATTGGCACTGAAAGGCATCACGGGCGTCGGGTCGGGAGTGACTCGCGACGACCCCCAACAAGTCTTACTGTCAGAGGTGATTGAGAAAATCAACGACCTATTCGGCGGGGAGTTCGCTGACCCGCAGATCGGCGGCTTCGTCACCGCCGCGGCTGGCATGGCCGAGGAGGACCCGCGGATCGCCGAGCAAATCGACAACAACGCCATCGACCAGTTCCTGATTTCTCCGGACCTGCGTGAGACGCTCACCGATGCCGCTGTGTTGAACGAGGGCGCCTTCGGGAAACTGACCCAGGCGTTAAGCGGCGAAAGTGAGCGCACCGACGAGTTCATCCGATTGATCGGTGCGTACCTGTACCGGTTGCGGCGTGCTCGCACGGACTCTGAGGTGGCAGAATAGGCTGGACGCGACTCCGGGAGTCCCAAGCACCCATGTTGAACTGCAAAGTTCCGAACTGGGATTGGATGGTCTATAAGTACTCAATGCGATCCAATCATGACCGTGGTCGTCCGTAGATGCCGCGGGCAATCAGCCGCGTTCGCAGAGTTAGTCAGCACGGTGGTGTCGTCGACAGATGTTGAGCGATACCGTGGCAATCTCGCCGCTGAGTTGAGGCGCACCGGCCGGCCGAAGCACTTACCCCTCGATGACGAGCGTACCGACTCAGCCTGTGGTGGAGTACCGCAAACGGATGCCCTGCCCCACGAATGAAAACAGGTCACGAGAAGAGGCGCTGAACGGGTTGGGTAGCTGAATAATGCGCCTCGATCTGTCCAAGGCATGAGTGATCACGAGAAGTCGCCAGCGGTTGTTGCGAGCGTTTTCCTGCGCGCACCGCACCTCGCTCTCTCCGAGCTGGACCTCACCACCATCTCCCACTGTGGCCTTCACCTCGTACATCCGATCGCCTTCGCGGAACGGGACTGCGATGTCGTATCCGCATCCGTCGTCGCCCAGACTTCCGGTGAAGCAGACCACTCGGTTGGTCGACACCCAGCTTTCCTCGGTTACTTGGTTGGGGTAGCGGCGTAGCAACCACTGGTAGGCCAGCCACTCCCCGGCGAAGCCGATCGCGTTCAGCTGTTCGGCTGACGGCCGCGAGACCGGTCCTGCCAAGCGTGAGCCGGACTGTCCACCTCGCGAACGAGGTTGGGCGCTTACAACGGCGCGTAGAGACGCGAGTCGGGCAGGCGTCTTGAGGAAGCCAGGGCTGTCGTCGAGCGACTTCTCCAGAGTGTGACGTAGGTTCTGTAGCCCGTCGCGCAGGTCCAGCACAGCTCCATCGACGTCGAGGATTCGCTTCGCTCGCCGCTGTTCTTCCGCTCGCCGTTGCTCCTCGGTTTTCTCCGCGTGCAGGTCCTGCTCGGTGAGTCCCAGTTCGTTCAGCTCGAGGCTCGCGGGTATCGCTGTGGGCCACACCCGCACGGCACGTAACCAGGAGATCAGAAGATCCCGGTCGAGCCTGGTGAAGTCAAGGGCTCCGACGGCGACAAGCGCGTTCACCGCGGGAAGCGTCGAGGTTGGACTGAGCTCGGCGGCGGGCTTGTCCCCTCCGTTCTTTTGATGCCATGCGTGCACCTTGGGTGCCGCATCGCGGAGCAGTTCTTCGCCAAGATTGCGGTTTGTCTCGCGCACCTTCTCCACCTGCATCAACTTCGGCCCGTCAACTGGCAGAGCCTTACCCACACGGTTCGCCAGCTGCTCTTCAGCGGCGGTGATCACCTCCACTTCGGTGATCTCGTCTCTGGTGTAGCGCCATTCGTTGAGCGGCCGCAGTGTGGCCAGGTCGCGCAGGTCTGCCCACTGAGCGATGGGGTGCACCGCAGCGTGCTCGTCGAGTAGTGCCCAGCGGAGACGGTCAAGCAGGCGGAATCGGTTGTCCGGGCGCAGTTGAGTCAGCCTGAATTTGCCGACGTCAGCAACCTGACCACGGAGATCACGACAATCCAGACCCCGACGATCGTCGCCGCGACTACCGCGGCGAACTCGAGCCCTCCGAGGACCCGAGCGTCCGAAGTGAGCAGACTGGGGAACCTCACCCACCAATAGAAGGCGAGAACCAGCAAGACCGCCACGATACGACCGAGCAACGCGGGTCTCGATGCCCCGTTAGCATCGCTCGACGCGATGTCCGACCGGGCGGCTTGCTGGAACTTCTTTGCACTCGCCTCGAAGACGGTGTTCGCGCCGCCCTGGATTTTCCACGCCTCATGGATTCGATGACCGTGCCGTACAGGTCGCTCGTCGTCTTGACTCCGGCGATTTCGATGTGGACCAGTGCTTCCAACATCTTGTCGCGCAGCTTACGATGATCTTCCGGCGTATCGCAGCGGGGAATGCGCGCCAAGCAGGCGAAGCCGCGCGCGTAGGCATCGCGCATGAGTTCTTGGCGTTTTGCGCGTCTAGTGCTTCATCAAGAAACGTTGACGTTGTCATCGTGTCGCGTGGACATCCGGGCTGGTGATCGCGAGGCTGGCCGTGGAGGTGAGGCTGGTGG
>NZ_JBFBCC010000052.1:0-12876 GCF_040682955.1 Amycolatopsis sp. NPDC051045 | reverse complement strand
CACCCATGCCGACCAGCCCGTCCGCATCATCGGCGAACCGATCTGGCCGAACCGCACCGACGACGAATACCCCGCCTGCGCCCAGCACGAAGCCCGGTACTCGGTGTCAGCTCGGTCAGCCAACTCGCCGAATGCCTTGGCGCCCTGACCTGAACTGGACGAGGCACAACGGCACCGCCTCGACACCCTCCGGGATCACGTCGTCCGGGCAGGATCACTTTCACCGCGCCGGCTTTCGCATCTCCGTCATCAGCGAGCCGCCGCCCGTGCTGGAGTTTCGTCCGTTCACCGCGGGATTCCGGCGGTGGGGTCCCGGTCGTCGAGGAGCGCCTGTCGCAACGGCTCGCGCCAGGCCGCGAGCTCCAGGTCGAAAGCGCCGAAGTCCGTGCCGAACTCCCAGTAGGCCCAGCTCATGCCGAGGCGCTCGGCTTCGGCCCGTACGAAGGCCGTCCACCGCGCGCGGGACGACATGTCAGCCTCGGAGAAGGCGCCGAACTCGCCGATGAACAGGGGAAGCCGCTGTTTCCGTCCCCACGCCGCGACCTTGGCCAGATCATCGCGTACGGCGTTCTCGTCGGCGGTATCCCCCCACGTGCGGCCGAGCCATCGCTCCGCTCCCGGAACCCATCCGGCGCCCTGATGGGTGAACTCGAACGGTGCGTAATAGTGCATCGTGGCGATCAGGTGGTCGTCGTCGGGCACGGCGAGTGCGGGCAGCGCGTCGGGGCTGTTCATCTCGGCAGGCCCGATGATCACGGTGCGCTCGGGGTTGGTATCACGCACGACGGCAAGAGCCTCTGCCAGGACGGCGTTCCATCGGTCCGCCGTGAGGTGACCGCGTGGCTCGTTGAGCAATTCGAAGCAGAGCCGCCCGGAGTGGTCGGCATAGCGTGACGCGATTTGCCGCCAGAGCGCGAGGAAGCGTGGCAGGTGCTCGTCCGGCGCGGTGCAGAGCTCGTGGTAGTGGTGGACGTTCACCACCACCTGCAGACCGCGGCCGAGTGCCGCGCCCACACCCGCGTCAACGCGCTGGAAGAACGCCGGATCGATGGAATACGGCGGGAGGGCCTCCGCGTGTGCCGACCACCGGACCGGCAGGCGGACGGTGTCGAAACCGGCCTTGGCCAGCTCGTCGAAGTGCCGCTCATCGAGCGCCAACTCCGGACCGTCACCCAACGCGTCGAGCGCGTTGCCGAAATTGATTCCTCGCCCAAGCCACGCGTTCACCATGCCTCCCGGCGTCACTCGAGACGATAGGCCCGGATGATCGTCTGGTCCACGGTGTTGCCCGCCTTGTCGGTCGCGGTCGCCCGGAACGACGCGAAGGTGGCGTGGGCCGGGTGCCAGAGTCCGGCCGTCCAGTGGTCCCCGGTGCGCGCCACCGCGGTGGGCAGCCAAGTAGCTCCGTCGTCATAGGACACCTGTACGGTCAGCTTCGTGACCTCCGCCTCCGAGCCCGTGTGCTGGACGCTGACCGGAACCACGAACGGGACACCGGCCGGCGCCTGGTTGGCGTTGTCCAGTCGCGGCGCGAACTAGGGCGTGTTTCCTGGATCTTGATCTAGGGATCGGGTAGATCATGTCGGGTGTTTGATCGGCACGATCTGCGTGATGAGGAATGGGAGCGGCTGTGGTCGTTGCTGCCTGTCAATCCGGGCCGCGGCGGCCGGTGGGCTGATCACCGGGCCACGATCAACGGGGTCTTCTGGCGGCCCCGCACCAGGTCTCCGTGGCGGGACATGCCTGCCGAGTACGGAAACTGGGTGACGGTCTACAAGCGGCACAACCGGTGGTCGACCGATGGGACCTGGGCAGCGGTGCTGGACCGGTTGCGGGCCGGGTGTGATGAGGTCGAGGGGACGGACTGGACGGTCCGGGCGGACTCCACCGTGGTCCGCGCGCACCAGCATGCCGCCGGAGCCCGCCACGACCCGGCCGCCGAAGCTGACACAGGGGGCGCGAGCGAATGACACGAAATCCCCGGCCGACCACCAGGCCTCAGGGCGTTCCCGTGGCGGGCTGTCCACCAAGATTCATCTGGTCGCCGACCGGCGCTGCCGGCCGATCGCGCGGTTGACCAGCCCGGGTCAGCATGGTGACTCGCCCCGTTTCACCCCTCTGCTGCAGCAGATCCGCATCCGTCGTCGTGGTCCGGGCCGGTCCCGGGTCCGGCCGTCCCGGGTGATGGCGGACAAGGCTTACTCCTCCAGAGCCAATCGGGCCTACTTGCGCGGGCGCGGGATCAAGGCGGTGATCCCGGTCGAGGAAGACCAGAAAGCCCACCGCCGCAAGCGTGGCTCGGCCGGTGGGAGGCCGCCGGTCTTCGACGCCGAGTGCCACAAGGACCGCAACACCGTCGAACGCTGCATCAACAAGTTCAAAGCGTTCCGGGCGGTTGCGACCCGGTACGACAAGCTCGACATCATCTACCAGGGCACCGTCGATGTCGCCTCGATCAAGATCTGGCTGCGCGACCCCGTCCCATGGTCGCGCAAGATCTTGAAGTTCTTCATCCGGGACAGAACGTGCTCGACGCGGGCACGGATCGTGCGGTGGGTGGCGTTGAGGGCCTCCTTCCACTCCGGCAACTCACTGCCGTCACGAGGTTTGCGATAAGGCATGACCACCTCCAGGTTGCCTTGATAGCCACCATCGGCCATGACCGGCCGTCCGGCGAGCTGCTCGGCAATGCCGGAGTCCCGATAGACGGTGCAGTCGTTGCGGCTGCCCGGTCGCGGGTCACCCGTAGCGATCACCAGCCGCGTCCCGGCATCGATCGCGACCTGCACGTTGGTCGAGTACCGGTAGTTCTTCGACGGGCTCGCCAACCGGTGATCCCGGGTCGGGACCAGCAACACCCGATCTGCCAGCGGCAACGCCCACCGCCGGCCCAGACGACCGTCCGCGATCTCATCCCCGCCCCGTCTCGCGACCACCCGCACCAGCTTCCGGAACTGGCCCGGCTCCAGCCCGGTGAACGGGGCAATCCACTCCGGCCGCGACGCTGTGATCACCTGCACCACAACAACATCATCAACCACCGGCCCCGCCGGCCCAGTACCGGGGTTACGAGACATCCCTTAGGCGTTGTCTCTCTCCAGCTTTTCATACCATCGTTGTTGACGGCGACCTTCCGCAGGGTTGAGACGAGACAGCTCTCGCCACGCCGACTTCCATGCGAACGCCACCCTGGCAAATTTGTCGCCACCTCCATCCGCATGCCGACGGTACCCTTTTCCGGCTTCCTGCAGAAGCGCCATCCTGCTGCTTTCTTCCTCCTCCAGTAAGGCTTGGGCGTGATCAAGGAGCGCGCCGTTCACTGTTTCATCGCCGCGCCGCAGCGCTTCTTCCGCGTGGACACCGACTCTCGCTTCCATTACCTGGGCGTCTATTTCAGCGGGATCGCCCACCTTCCAGTTCGCCCGGAGCATCGCCAGGTACAGCAAGGGCTCGCCCATCCCGGTAACCTTGCCAACCGCTTGCCACAGGACTCGTTCCACCTCGCCGAGATGTTCGACAGAGGGGCGTTTCCGACCCTTGGCCAACTCGGACTCCACATACAGGGTCACCAGTTGATACTGCGGCTTGCCGCACCGCACCGAGTCTTCCCAAGCGTGCTTCAGTATCGCCCCCGCATGCTCCGGAACCTGCTCGTGCACCTGCCCGGTGAGGCGTGAGACGTATTCCTTCCTGTGTTGATTTTTATCCCATCTCTTCCGTAATATCTTCTGGCAGCGGATATATGTCACGAGGAAGACTTTGTACAGCACACGTACTTTCCTGGCCTCGACCCCGTCCAAGCGGAAGATGCCGCCCGCGTCGAGCAGACCAAAGGCCCATCGACTCCACCGGTAGAGCACGTAGTTCTGGCTGAGGCTCCACCACCTGCTGTTCATGAAGACGTGGAAATATTCCAGCTCGTCGATCAGCTCGTCCAGCACGAGCTCGTCGTCCACGTACTGCCGTTCGAACTTCAAGTGCTGCTTCTGTAGCTGGATGTCGTCCCGAGCGTCGTCTTCGGCTCTCTCGGCGGAGGCCGCGAGTATCTCTATCACCACTGTTCTGAGCACCTGGTTCGGCGTGCTCCTCACCACAGCCGCCGACCGCCGTTCGAGATCGTGCGGAAGAAAGGCGCGCAGTGCCCGCGCCCAGTTGAGCAGCGGCCGGTAGTCCGTTTCGTAGCAGTGAACCAACCGATCCGGGAGATCACCCAGCTCACACAGCTGCGCTCGCAACGCCTGCCACAAATCGCTGCGCAAGCCTTGGAGGTCCGCCTTGGTTCCCACCTGGTCGAAGCGCCGCGTCGCCACCACGACGCTCAACAACGTGTTCGCGCGGGAGCGGCTCCACCGCGCGGGCGCGCAGTAGTCCTGGATCGCCTTGTTCAGCCTTCGGCGGCGTTCACTGGCCTTCTCCAGCACCACCTGGGCGATGACCTGGTGCCGTGCCTCGTGCTCCCAGGGCGCGGATTCGATCCAGGGGTCGCGGTTCGAACGGTTCTTGATGTCGGCTCCCGGCACCAGAGATCGGAGCAGCTCTTCGCTCAGCGAGGTGTTCGCCGCAGTCGCCAGGCACACCTGGAAGTAAGCCTCCTGATCGGCCTCCCCGAGATTTTCGAGCTCGGCCGTCAACAGTGTCCACATCGCGTCGCCGTAGACCGCGCGCAGCATCGCCACCAGCACCGGTGGACTATCGTGTGTGATCAGCCGGATCTGCTCGTCCCTGGCCGCCAGCGACACGAACTTGTTGAGGTTC
This sequence comes from Amycolatopsis sp. NPDC051045, assembly GCF_040682955.1. Classification (NCBI taxonomy): domain Bacteria; kingdom Bacillati; phylum Actinomycetota; class Actinomycetes; order Pseudonocardiales; family Pseudonocardiaceae; genus Amycolatopsis; species Amycolatopsis sp. NPDC051045. The sequence goes on along the minus strand of NZ_JBFBCC010000052.1, from coordinate 8,121 downwards.
GGCCACTTCCTCGTGATGGTTTTCTCGTCATAGGTCTGCGCGACGTGCACGTGCGCTGTTGTCAGCAGGTCGACCAGGCCGACTGCCTCGGCGTGGTCGACCGGGCTCAGCGTCGCGTGGAGGATCGATACCCGGAATCTGAGACGGTCGATCGGGCTGTGCCGACCTTCGATCAGGACCACGATTTCGTCGCCGTGATGTGGGCGTTCCAGCAGCGCGAGCCTGAGACTTTCCCGGGCCACCGCGGTCATGTCGCCCAGCAGCGGATACACCACGACGACCGTCGGCAAGGGGCCGTGGCCACCGAGCGCCGCCACGAGGTCCTGGCGGAACCGCTCCACCGGGCGGAGGTCGAAGTCCTCCTGGGACAACCAGGCGACGAACACGTGTGTCTCGCACGTCGTCACCGCCAGCCGGTTGAGGAACGAGGTCTTGCCGTCTCCGGCCTGGCCCGAGAATCCGATGGCTCGGCCACCTGCCTGGTCCGTCAACCATTCGGCGAACTGCGCCTCGTCCATGTCCACGCCATCGACCTCCACGCGACGCTCCACGATCCTTGCGTGCACCGCGTGTTCCGGCCTGAGCGGAACGCCGTCGAGCACGTCGTCCCACTTCCGCTGATACGCCGGGTCCGCCCGGATCACGGTGAAAGGCGGATCCGCGAGTTCGGCGTACACAGTCATGGCCAGCCGGCTCAGGCGTCCGTTCTCGGGCGGTTCGCCGTTCGCCTGGAGCTCGATCGCTTCACACCGTGCCGACTCGGCGCCTGCGTGTTCGGTCACCGCGGTGGCGAAGGCCGGATGCCCGGCCAGGAGATGGACGGGGATCACCGGCGGGGTGTTCGCGGCTTGGTGGATGTGGGTGTGTTGCTCGATGTGCGTGTTCTCCCCGGTGGCGACGATGCCGGGAACATCGCCGTGGACCGTCACAGAACGGCCGGTAGCCGGACCCGAGAGCCGTTTGACGGTGTCCGAACCGGCATGTGCCAGGCCTGGTGAGGGTGGCCCACCGCCACCGGCCGTCAAGTTGTCGTCGCGCGAACGTAAGAGAGCATCGCGCAGACCGATGACAAAGAGCTTGACCTGGCCATAGACCACTCCGCCGGTATCGGCCGGTTTGCAGATGCCGATGTGGTCCGCATCGACGGGGATCGGCCGCTGTCCGGGAAGGCCGGGATTGGCCGAGTCCGCGTCGACCACCTGCACACCCCGGGTCGGCTGGGTCTCGTAGAAGACCCTGTGCTCAACCTGGACGTCACGCTGCGCGATCCAGTCCCGGTAGCGGTCGTTGAGTTGCCGCAGATGCGCGCTGTTGCGCTCCAGGGCATCGACCGCGGAAGTCTTGCGGTAAACCACGCCCAGCGCCTTGACGATGGTCCTGGTGACGACGTCGGAGCCGGTGTGCGGGGTGGCGAGGAACACCACGCCGCGGGTGGCGGTGGCGAACTCGGCGTAGCCGGCACGGCCCTCGGCGGCGTGCAGCAGCATCTCCTTGACCACCAGGCCGCCCATGCTGTGGGTGACGAAACACAGCGGACGCTGCCCGATCCCGTGGTTCTCGAGCTGGGCGAGCAGGTTGATCGCACGGTCCTGGATCGGCATCGCATTTCCGATCCAGCGGCTCGATGCCGCGTCGTAGCCGAGTGACCAGACACCGGCGCCGGGGACGTCCTGCGCTAGCCAACCAGGCCAAAACGAGTTCTGCTGCTTGCCAGACCAGCTCTCTCGAGGGTCGCCGTCGAGACCGTGTACGAAGACAACGTCCAACACCACGTCCTCAGCCGCGCTCACCTTGACGAGCTCGGTCACCAAGTACCTCCACGCACTTATACCCGAATCCGGGTGCGCCCCGGATTCGGCGCGCTAAGTAGTCGCTTTGGGCTCCAGCACCGTTACACGCCCGATCACTGTGCGTGAACGACCTATGTCGCTGATCGAGCGTTGACGAGAAGCCGATCACCTCCGATGCCAGGACTCGGCGCCTTTGGCGAGCAGGACAAACCCCTTTCCGCCACTCCTCGCGCGGTACTCGGCGAGACACATGCTATGAGAGAGCCACACCAATGCCAACGGCAAGCAGCCGCTGTGAGCGAGCGACCCACCGAGCACCTGGACCAGAGTCTGGCCGGACCTGGTCCTGGCGCCCAGTGTGTTAAGTAGCCGACGAGCGGACGAGGCACCCCGATGAACGGGGTAAACCGGAGACCGGCCTCTCCGGCCCCGCAACCGCACCGCCGACGGTCCCGTGCACGCCGTACCGAAAGACCGGGAGCACGCGCGGTCAGCGGGAATCCGGTCTGGGGACGTGGATGCCGGCGGCGCGGAGCTTGGTCTCGAACAGCGCGGTCAGCCGCGCCGTCGCCGGGGTTTGTTCTTCGCCGTGGTGGGCGATCAGCGTGTAGCGGGTTGCGGCCTCGGTGCGGGCTTGCAGGCCGGTCACGGTCTTCAGCAGGGCGGGATCGGCGAGGTAGTGGTCGGCGACGGCGGTGGCGAGTTCGTCGATGCGGGGGTCGTCCGGTTCCCAGGCCGCGGCTTCGGCCGCGCGCCGGGTCAACGCGACGAGGTGGGTGTCCTGCAGGGCGTGCTCGAAGTGGGTGAGGTAGTCGTCGAAGCCTTCGGGGACCAGGGCCTTGGCCAGTACCCAGCCCTCCCTGGTGGCCGCCACCTCGTCGGCGGGGAAGCCGAGGGCGAACATGTGTTCCAGGAGCGCCACCGCTCGATCGGGCAGCAGCGCACGGTCACCATCGGCGAGCCGATGCAGCGTGTCACGCCGCGCGATCAGCTCGTCGATCCGTTCGGTGAGCTGCCGCCCGACGTCGGCGAGCGCGGCGGCGAACCCCGCGGCGTCGGCGTCGAGCAGGCTCCCGATCTCCGCCAGCGGCACCCCGGCGGCGGCCAGCGTCCGGGCCTGCACCAGCCGCAACAGGTCGGCCGAGCCGTACCGCCGGTAGCCTGAGCTGTCGCGTTCGGGCTCCTCGACCAGGCCGAGCTTGTGATAGTGCCGCACCGTCTTCACCGTGACACCGACGAAGGACGCTGCCTGCCCGATGGTGACCCCGTTCCTCATGTGCTCAGTCTGCCGCCTGAGCCGGATCGGGCCGCCCGCTGCGGAACACCTCGTCGACGAGCCGTTGCTGGGCGTTCCGGAACGCTGACGCGATGGCCAAGGCGGCGTCGTCCACGCAGTTCAGCGCGGCGGTGAGGGTTTTGCTGCCATCCGGCGTGCTGTACATCAGCGCCGCGTGGCCCACGGTGGCGCCGTTGTGGGCGATGACGGTGCCGCCGTCGTCCGTGGTCAGCACGAACACGCCCAGGCCGTAGTCCATGCCGGGGATGCCGGTCGGGTGCGGGGTACACATCTCGGCCAGCAGTTCGGGCGGCAGCAGCCGGCCACTCATCAACGCGGCGATGAACGTGTGGAGGTCCTGAGTGGTCGAGATCATGTCACCGCCGGTGGAGATCCAAGACGGGTTGTGGCGGGTGATGTCGATCGTCTTCTGCTCGCCGGCTTCCTCGTACCGGTAGTAGGCGTGGGCGTGCGGTTCAGGGATCTCCGGCGAGGCGCCCGGAACCACGGTGCCGGACAGTCCGAGCGGTTTGACGATCCGCTGCCGCATCTCCTCGGCGAACGAGTGACCGGTCACCTTCTCGATCAGGAGCCGGGCCAGTACGTAGTTGGTGTTGGAGTAGCTCCAGCCCGTCCCCGGCTCGAACCGCGCCGGCTTGGCCACCGCCAGCCGCACCAGTTCCTGCGGGTGGTGGGTCGTGAACCGGTTGGCCACCCACTCCGCGCCCGTGCTGCCGTAGGGAATGGGGATCCCCTGCGCGATCGTCCCGTCCTCGCACACTTCGCCGGTGAAGTTGAACACCCCGCTGGTGTGCTGCAGCAGCATCCGCACCGTGATGCGTTCGTCGAGCCCGAACTCGGGCAGGTAGTCCGCCACCGGGCCGTCCAGCGCGAGCTCGCCCTCGGCCACCAGCTGCAGCACCAGGGTTGCGGTGAAGGTCTTGGTGTTGGAACCGATCCGGACGTGCCCGTTGATCGGCGGCTTCGCGGTCCCGCCCAGTTCGGCCGTCCCGGCACTGCCGGCCCACTCTCCCCGCTCGTCGTGCACGCGCAGCGACACGCCGACGAAACCGGAATCGACGATCTCTTCGATCGCCTTCCGCAGCTCCGGCCGTTCGGGCCCGGCGACTTCGAGGGCGGCGGTGATCTTGCGGGCCATCTCGGCCATGGTGGGGGTGGGCCTGTCCTGCTGGGTGGCTTCGATGGCGAGCAGGACGGTATCGCGGAAATGGCCGGCCTCGGCCGGATCCTGCTGGTTCAGCAGGGTCATGGCCGCGGTCAGGGCCGGTAGTACCTGGTCGGCGAGCGCGGCGGCGGACCTGCCCCGCAGATCGATGTCCTTCGACTTCGCCGCGAGCACGTGCCCGAGGGGGCCGGTCGCCGACGCCAGGGCGATGCTGCCGTCGATGGCGATCTCGACGGGCTTGCCGGCGGCGCCGGCGGCGGCCATCAGCGAAACCGCGCCGTACGCGGCGGTTCGCAGAGTGCTCCGGTCCTGTTCGGTCAAGGCGATGGACATGACGGTGTGCTCCTTCGGCTCTGTCGTTCCCGGCCGGTGTGGTGCGCCGGTGCGACGAGCTTCCGGCCTGACCCAAGGTCAACCTCAAGCGTGATCTGGTTCACAGCGGTCAGCGGCCGGACATCCGCACATGCCGATGAGCGGGTAGGTGGGCGGCTGGTTGAGTCGTAGACCGGTTCCCGGCCGAGAACTCCGTCATATTCCCTCTGTGGTCGGGCCGCTGGCCCGCATGAACCGGGTGCCCCATTCGAGCAGGTGCGCGGTGAATTCAGGTGGCCCGAGCACCTCGAAGTCTGCGCCGACGTTGCCCAGCGCCTGTGTTGGCCAGTCCAGACTGGCCGAGATCATGGTGAGGTGGCAGCGGTCCTCTCCGGCGGGCTCGACCGTCCCCCACTGGCCGACCATCTGCCGTACCCGCGCCTCGGGTGCATGGACCAGGACCCGGACCGTGTGAGCAGCGGGAGCGCCGACGCTGGTGTGCACGAAGGCCGCCGCGTCCTCGGCGGGCAGCTTGCGCGGCAAGAACCGGGCCCCGGTCGGGCGGGGGTCGGTCAGCCGGTCCAGGCGGAAGCTGCGCCAGTCGTGCCGGGTCAGGTCGTAGGCGACCAGGTACCAGCGTCCGCCGTGGGCGACCAGCCGGTGCGGCTCGACTTCGCGTTCGGTCGGCGCGGCACCTCGTGCCGCGTAACCGAACCGGAGACGTTCCTCGTCCCGGCATGCCTGGGCGACTGCGGTGAGGATGCCGGCCGCGACGATCGGTCCGGCCGAGGCCGGCGAGACAGTCATGGCGCGCAACGTGTCCACTCGTGCGCGCAACCTGGGCGGCAGGACCTGCACGACCTTGGTGAGCGCCCTGACGGCGGCTTCCTCGATGCCGCCGATCCCGCTCTGCGCGGCATCGCCCATGCCGACCGCGAGGGCGACCGCCTCCTCATCGTCCAGCAGCAGCGGCGGCAGGACGGCGCCTGGCGCCAGCTGGTAGCCGCCGTCGGTGCCCCGGGAGGCTTGGACGGGGTACCCCAGCTCGCGCAGCCGGTCGATGTCGCGGCGCAGGGTGCGCTCGGAAACGTCGAGCCGGTCGGCCAGGTCGGGTCCGGTCCAGTGCCGATGGGTCTGCAGGAGCGACAGCAATCGCAGGGCGCGGGAGCTGGTGTTCGCCATGTTTCCATCCTGACATGAGTTCAGGACACAAAGTGACCGGAAGCCTGTCTAGTGTTCTCCACGAGGGCGGAAACCGACCGATGGAGACACCACGATGATCACCCGCGAGATCCAGCTGACCAGCCAAGTCACCGGCGTTCCCGGCCTGGAGCACTTCACCGCCGCCGAGGCCGACATCGACGGCGAGGTGCTGGTGCGCACCGAACGGTTGGGGCTGGCCGCCACCTACCTGGAGCTGATGCGCGCCGACTGCCACCTCCCGGTGCCGGCGTGGCAGCCGGGTCAGCGGGTGGGCGTGGCCGCGATCGGCACCGTCGTCCGCTCAGCCGGCGACGCGCTCCAGGTGGGCGACCTGGTCCAGTCGATGACGGGCTGGAGCGAGTACTCCGCCGGTCCCGCCGAGTCCTACGTCAAACTCGACCGCGACGCGTTCCCCGATCCCGGCTTCCACCTCGGCCAGGGCCCGACCGCCTTCTACGGCATGGCCGACATCGCGGAGGTGGGCGTGGGAGATGTCGTGTTCGTGTCCGGCGCGGCGGGCGGTGTCGGTTCGCTGGCCGGCCAGATCGCCAAGCAGCTCGGCGCCGCGCGGGTGATCGGCAGCGCGGGCAGCGCGGCGAAGGTCGACTACCTGGTCAACGAACTGGGCTTCGACGCCGCGTTCGACTACCACGACGATCCCGCCGCACGGCTGAAGGAACTGGTACCCGAGGGCATCAGCGTGTTCTTCGACGTCGTCGGCGGCGCGCAGTACGACGCCGCACTCCAGGCGGCACGGCCGGGCGCGCGGTTCGCGCTGTGCGGCTCGCTGTCCAGCCAGCTCGGCGACGCCGCCGAGCGATTCCCGCAACCAGACCGCACCGAAGCGGAACGCAGGGGCGTCGTGCTGTCGCCGTTCTCCTGCTACCACACTCCAGAGCAGATCTCGGCCTGGCACAAGCACTTCCGCGCGTGGCTGGACCAGGGACGGTTCGTTTATCCGCAGACTGTGGTCGAGAGCGCGATCACCGATGTGCCACAGGCGTTTCTGGCGCTGCTCCAGGGCGCCTACCGCGGCAATGTCTCGGTGCGTTTGACGTGAGCACGCTGTCGCTTCGTGTCCTGAACCGGGCCCTGCTGCAGCGACAATTCCTGCTGACGCGAACCGAGCACACCCCGCTGGAGGTGATCAGGCGGCTGGTCGCGATGCAGGCCCAGGAGCCGAACTGGCCGTTTGTCGGCCTGTGGAGCCGAATCCGGGAATTCGAGCACGCCGGGCTCACCACCCTGCTGGAGGATCGGCGAGTCGTGCGATCGGGTCTGTTGCGCAGTACTCAGCACCTCACCCGGGCCGACGACTTCCGCCGGTTCCGGCCGCTGCTGCAACCGGTGCTCGACCGCACCGCGAGCGCGGCCTACTTCAGCCGCAACAGCGCGGGCCTGGACACCGGCGAGCTGGTGACAGCCGGCTTGGAGTTCCTCGCCGATCAGGCGATGCCCCGCAGGGAGCTGGCCCGGCGGCTGGCGGAGAGCTACCCGGATCGTGACGGACGGATCCTGGCCGGCGAGGTGGAAATGCGGTCCGCGTTGATCCACGATCCGGCCACCGCCGGATGGGGTGCCTGGGGGACCCGGCCATCCGTGTCGGTCACGGCCGTCGAGGTCGGAGAGCCGGCGAACGCCATGGAGCTGATCCGCCGGTATCTCGCGGCGTTCGGACCGGCCAGTGTCAAGGACGTGCAGGCGTGGAGCGGGTTGACCCGGTTGAGTGAGATCGTCGCGAGCATGAGCGGCGAGCTGCGCCGCTACCGGGATCCGCACGGCAAGGAGCTGGTCGACCTGGCCGATGCCCAGCTGCCCGACGCCGACACCCCGGCTCCTGTGCGGTTGCTGCCCGCATTCGACAACGTCCTGCTCGGGCACACCGACCGGACCCGGATCATCGCCGACGAGGACCGGAAGCGGATCATGCCCGGCCGGGCACTGGTCCTGCCTGCGTTCCTGGTCGACGGCCGCGTGCACGGCAGCTGGTCGCTGTCCGGCGGGGAGCTGCGGCTGACGCCGTTCCGGCCGCTGACGGTGGACAACCGGGCCGCGCTCGAGGACGAGGCTCACCGCCTGCTGCCGTTCGTGGCCGCGGAAAGGGTGTCCTTCCCCGCCCGCCCTTGATCGCCACGACCAGCCTGATCGAAGCTCGAGCGACACCCGGCACCGACTGCGCTTCCCCAGCCACTTACCAATGCAACGAGAGGCGCACCGCGCAGAACCTGCACCTGCGCTCAACAAGGGAACGCACGCTCATGCCGCGGAGCGTGCGCCTCGGCAAGCGGCGCTCGACAGCTCAACGCGGAGACCGGCCGCACCACTGACATAGCTCGTCAGTGCGGGTTCCGTCT
>NZ_JBFBCC010000051.1:0-14130 GCF_040682955.1 Amycolatopsis sp. NPDC051045 | reverse complement strand
AGTTCGGCGCGCAGCAGTGCGAGGTTGGGCCCCGGGACGGCCACGGCGACCGGTTCCCCGGCGGCGAGTCCGGACCGGATGAACGGGACGGTGCCGGCGAGGTACTCGTCGGCGCCCCGGTAGAACAGGGCGGGGTGGACGAACGGCTCGGCGCCGGGTGTGTCGACGGGCGTGCTCATGACGCCTCCTGTTCTTCGATCACGATCTCCACCGGCTCGCCCGGGCACAGCACCGTCAGTACCCTGCGCAGGACTCTCGGTGGGCGGGTGATCGTGAGAGGTGCCGTGCCGCGTTGGCGTTGTGCGGCGGTCAGCAGCATGGACGTGCCGCGGGTGTCGATGAACGACAGCTCGGACAGGTCCAGCCGGGTGGGCGAATCGCTCGCGGTCGCCGATTCCAGCACGTTCCGCCAGGCCTCCCGGGTGCTGAGGTCGACCGCGCCGATCACCCGCAGGCCTCCCCCGTCGGGTAACGGGACCACCTGCAACCGGCTGATGTGCGAGTCGCTCACCCACGCAGCCTACCGGGACTGCCGTCGGCCATGGCTCGAGAGGCTGGCCGCGACCCGCCGGCCCCACCGGTGCGCGGGCATGGCGTCGGCGGTGGCGCACCGCGGCGAGCTCGAACGGCTCTGCGCGGCGACCCGGCCACTCACCTGCGACTTCAGGAGAACGGGGTACCCCGTTCGGGGGGCAGAGTAAATCTATGGCGGCTGGAGTAGACATTCGGCGCCGAGTGTGTGTAGAGTCCTCCTCATACCGAGAGAGACAACGTCAAGCAGGCGCGGGAGAGGACGTAACTACCCGCGAAGTGAGACAAGGGTCAGGCAGTACGGGGCCAATCAGTGAACAGGTCTCGGCTGGTGACCGAAGTTGTTCCCGGGACCGGGTTGTGAAGATGAAGTCAGAGGTACCGGTCCCGATGAAGTGAAGCAGTGCACGACGTGGGCGGAGTTCGAGTGCCCGCGGAGCAAGTAGTACGCAGTAGCGCAAGAAGCGGTAGTCAAGAAGTAGTACGCAGTAGTGAAGTTGTCGCAGTATCAGCAGTACCTGCAGTGGATAGATCGCAGTATGCAGTGAAGCCAGGTGGCCGGGACCGATCACGGTAAGGGGTTCCGGGCAGTGGCCGCGGTATTACGCGTGCTGGGGCCGATCGGTGGAAGGGTTCCAGCCGGTGATGACCGCAGAAGCAGTACACAGCAAGGAAACACCGAAGAGAAGGGATAGGGCACATCATTGGATCGCCCGCGGCGGCTGGGCAGTAGTGCCGCGCGGGTACCGTAGTCCCATCGGATTGGCAGGTGGTTCTCGGTTACGAGTAAGCGATCCCCGCGTCAGCGCCCTCTGGGCCGGACGCGAGTACAGGAAGCCGGCGGTCGCGTCGGTTGACAATGGTGAAACCCAAACCCCTGGGACCCCGGGTGCCGTGCGCGGCACCCGGGGTCCCTTGTGATGTGGAGGTGGAATGATCCCAACCCAACCCGACCCGGCCACGCCCAGAGCGGCCGACAGGTTCGACGACGAGCATTACCCCGGCTACACCATGGGCCGGGCCGCCGAAATGCTCGGCACCACCCAGAACTTCTTGCGCAGCCTCGACGAAGCCGGTCTGATCGAGCCTCAGCGCTCCGCCGGCGGGCACCGCCGCTACTCCCGTCACCAACTGCGCACCGCCGCGCGAGTACGGCAACTCGTCGACGAGGGCACGGCCATCGACGCCGCGTGCCGCATCATTTCCCTCGAAGACCAGCTCCACGAAGCCCAGCGACGCAACACCACTCTCCAACCCGCCGAATGAGGCCGCGAGGTGTACCGCCGCCACCCTGCGGGTGGTACACCTCGATCGACCGCCGAGGGCCGCGGCCATCCCGCCATCGGAAGCCGGCGCCCGGTTCTCGGCTGGACTCCTGCTGCATCGTCGGGCGGCCGCACGGCCAACGCCGCGGACAGGCCGGGCGCCAACACCACTGGTGACCAGTGCCCAGCCACGGGCGACAGGAGGCGACATGCAGTTCGCAAGTGAAGAACGACAGGGGCCGCGGCAAGTGAAGGTCCTCGACCGTGAAGACATCGGTTTCGTTGTCGACGAAGGCAAGAGCTTCGGCTCCGGCAATGCTCACGTCTACTGCGTCGGCATCCACTTCCCGGACACCGGGGAAGTGAAGTTCTACGACAAGAGCAAAGTCACCACGGTCTGACCCCCGCGTTGAGCACCTGGCAGGAGCGTGTCGTCCGGCGCTACCCCGGCCCCGGCAAGTAGGCTCAGCAGGAACAACGCCCGGTTGAGTGACCTCGCCCGCGTCCTCGCCGATCGAAGCCTGATCCCGTCGTCGGGGCAGCGTGGTCACGCCGCCGAACCGCTGGACGTCGGCGGCGAATCGGACCGGCCTGCGAAGGGAACAACGCGTGCAGATTCAGATCAGCACGGACAAAAACGTCCACGGCAGCGACGAACTGATCCAGCGGATCGAGGCCGAACTCCAGTCCACGCTGTCGCGTCTCAGCGGCCACATCACCCGCCTGGAAGTCCACTTGAGCGACGAAGTCGCCACCGGTGGAGGCAGCGTGGACCGGCGGTGCGTGATGGAGGCGCGCCCGGAGGGCAGGCCGGCGGTGGCGGTCACCCACCATGCGGGTTCGGTGGACGAGGCGTGCCACGGCGCCGTCCGCAAGCTCGAGAGCCTGCTCGAGAGCAAGTACGGCCGGGCGGACCACCGCAAGGGAGGAGAGTCCATCCGGCACATGACGGAGGACAGTCCGCGGTGACTTGCTTACCCTCGTCCGGGGGCGGCGAGCACGACCGAGCTTCCATCTGCGGGGTCATCCAGTGAGCTGAGGGCCGGTGTCGACCTCGGGGATGACGCGGCCGAGGGAGTCTTTCCATGCTCGGGCGTAGCGACCGTCGTGGTAGCTGTGGGCGAGGATGTCGTGGACGGCTTGGCGCAGCGTGGGGTCGCCGAGGGCGACGGCGATCCCGTACGCCGTTTCGCCGAAGCTGCTGGTGATGACCCGGACTCGCCCGGCGAGTGCCTGGTCGTAGCCGATGAGCAGGGATCGGTCGCCGGTGACGGCTTGAACCGTGTGGCGCAGGAGATCCCGGACGCAGTCGTCGATGGTGTCCCGGGTGGTGATCTGCGCCGAGGCGGTGATGTAGGGCGTGAGGCCGTCTGCGCCGGTACTGTTCTTGATCGCGCACACCGTCGGCTCGCCGGTGTGGAGGTCTTCGGGGCTGTTGATCGTGGTGTCTCCGGCGGGAACGAGCAGGGTCTGCGCGCTGCGCTCGTAGGGGCCGGCGAAGGAGACCTGCTGTTTGCGCGTCGCGGTGATGGCCATGCTTCCGGCGACGAAGTCGACCCGGCGGTTCTGAACCGCCGTCAGGCGATCGACGGCGGCAAGGGGTGCCCACGTGATCCGCTCGGGGGTGAAGCCGAGGTCGGAGGCGATGATTTCGCCGATCGCGACGTCGAAGCCGCGCCACCTGCCGTCCGGGCAGCGCTCGGTGTGGCCGGGGCGGCCCGGCAGGATCCCGATGGTGAGCCGGCCGCCGGCGGTCAGCGTTTCCCGCGCCTGAGTGATGGCGGCGGTGGTGTCGGCGTCGGTGGCGGCGGGCGACGGTCGTGGTGCCGGGTTGGTGCAGGCGAACACGGCGTTCACGGCGGGGACGGTCACGGGCGGCGGCACGGTGTCCGCGCTGGTGAGGAGGGCGGCGGCCGCGGCGGCACCGGCGACGAGCCGGGAACCCCGGGGGCGGGCCGGTGCCGGGAGCGAGGGGCCGGCCGGGGCGGCGAGGTTGCGGACGAGGGGAATGCGGTGCCCGCCGTTGCGGCTGCGCATCTGGGGCAGCGGCCGGTTGCGCGCCTGGAGCCGCGCGTGCAGCTGGTGGTAGATCGTTTCGACGTCGAGCAGGTCCGGTCCGCCGGGGACGCCGTCGGTGAGGATGGTGAGCAGCTCGCCGGTGAACGCGGTGTAGGGCTCTCCGCGTGGGGCGAGGGCCGTCCTGGTCTCGGCCGTCGCGGTGAGCACGCAGGCGCCGCTGATGGCGACCCGGTCGCCGAGCCGGCCGGGTGTGCTCAGCGACCCACCGAGGGCGATCCCGCTGTAGCAGCAGTCGAGGACGATGAGTTTGCGGCGCGCGCGGACGGTGGGGTGGCGCATGGCGCGTCGCAGCCACTCGTAAGGAAGGGCGGTCCAGGGCCGGTCGGTCTCGGTGGCCGGTAACGCGAGGTAGAGCTCGTCGGCGTCGGGGTCGACGAACCCGTGCCCGGCCAGGTACAGAACGAGAAGGTCGCTTGCCTCGGCGGCGGCACCGCGGACGGCATCGAGGACGGTGGCTGCCGAGCCGGGGTCGGTGAGCACGCGGCAGTGGGGTTCCGGAAGCCCCCACGCCCGGGGGTCGGTCAGCGCGGTGGCGAGGCGGTGGGTGCCGCGGGGGACTGCGGGCAGCCGGGGCAGCGTCCGGTAGTGACCGGTGCCCACCAGTACCGCGCGGGAGCGGGTTACGTCGGCGAGGAGTTTCACGGGACGTCAGGCCGGTTCGTCGGTCTCCGTGACTCCGAGCGCCGCGGCGATGGCGGCGATCTGCTCCGGGGAGGCGTCGGTGACGACGACCGAGACACCGTCGCGTTCCAGCGTCACGGTGGGCGGATCCGACCGGCGCTGCGACCGCCACCCCGCGATCGCGACCGTGAGGCTCGAGAGCGCCAGCCCGTTGGCGATCAGGGCGTTGACGACTTCGAACGCACCTTGCTGTTCCTCGTCGAGCGGGCCACCGGTTCCGGTCAGAAGACCGCGGGTGTCGGGGTCGGCGGCCAGCCACCGCCACAACGAACCATGATCTCGGTCCGTTCGGACGGAGATGTCGCGTCGGGTGGCGGCCGGTTGCGTCGGCTGGCTTGAGGTCACAAAGAGCGAGTCGCTGTGACGCCGGTCTTCGCTACAGCGAGTTTTTCTGCCGCCTTCGGGGACTGGCGGGCTCCCGAAGCGCGTCGACCGGTAAGTCCACGGTGGACTGCGGCCGCGACGATCCGGCGCAGGTTCGCGATGGCTGGTGCGTGGCGCACCTCAGTTTCGCGGCTGGTGCTCGGGGACGCGGTCGGCGACGACTTTGCGCACGAAGTCGGCGGCGACCTCGCGGAGCTTGGTGTTGGTGTTCTGCGACTGGGTGATCAGCCGGCGCATGGCCGCGTCGTCGTCGATCTTGTGGATCAACATCAGCATCCCCTTGGCCTGCTCGATCACTCCGCGGTTCTGCATGGCCGTGGTGAGGTTGTCGGCGAGCGCACGGGCCTGCCGGTAGCGGCGGCCCGTCCGCAGGGCCGACTCCACGCTGACGGTGTACAGGCGCAGGGTCGTCGCATCGAACTCCTGGTAGCCGTGGGCGCCGAACCCGAACACGTTCAGCGCGCCCCGCAGGTTCTCGTCCACTCGCAACGGTGCGGCCAGGAAACTGCCGACCCCGTGCTCTTCGGCGTACCGGACGAACTCGGGCCAGCGGTCGCCGGCCTCGGCCACCGTGACCCGCACGACGCCTCCGGAACGGGCCGCGTCGAGGCACGGGCCTTCCCCGGCGGCGTACTGGGCGTGGTCCAGGCGTACCGCCCGGTCGTCGGTGCTGACCACGGTGGTGGCGTCGTCGCCGTCGAGGGTGGTGATGCTGGCCATGTCGGCGTCGGGTACGAGCCGTACCGCCTCCGTGCACACGGTGGTCAGCACGTCATCGGTGTCCGGCGCGTGCTCCAGGACCTGGGACAGCTCGGCGATGGTGGTGCCGAGATCGTCCAGCCGATTTCCGATGTCGTCGCCGGTCGCCACAGCGCTCTCCCGTCTTCAACGGCGAGCGCGCGAACCGGCCCGCCAGCGGTGTTGTGTGAAGTCGACCGCTGGCGTTTCAACGGGGTCGCCTGAACCCTACAGGGGTCGGCCCGGTGATCGAAAGCTGATGTTCCGGCCCGTGGTGGCGGGGTTCGGGGGAGTGGGCCTGGGGTTTTCCGTGCCAGGAGGCCGCTGTCGGTCACCCGGGTGCGCGGTCGTCCCTCGATCGCTACGACGGGCTGGCCCGTCGGCTCCCTCATTCCCGGAACCGGCGTGAGCTGGTCATGCGGCTCGGCGACAGCGGGCGTGACAAGCGGGTAGCGGGGAAGTAGGGTGAACGTTGTCATATGACAACTGACCTGGCATGCGTTCGGCCGAGGTCACCCTGCAGTCGCGGTTCAGCCGGCAGCCGCGAGCTCGCACGACGTCTCTTTCCTTCCCGGTCACTCGACCGGCTTCCTCTCGGAGTGCAGCTCATGGAACGAGCATCCCCGCCGATGCTGGCCATCACCGTGAAGACCATCAGGGACATCGGGGTGGTCGTCGTGGAAGGGGATGCCGACCACGGCGTGCGCAAGACGTTGCGGGAAACCGTGGCCGCCGCGCTCGCCCGGGGCCCTCGAGCGCTGGTGGTCGATCTGACCGAGGTGCGGTTCTTCGGTTCGGCAGGCCTGTCCGTATTGGCGTGGCTGCACCAGGCCGCGGGCGCGGCGGGGATCGAGGTGACGCTCGTGGCGACCCGGCGCAGTGTGCTCAGACCCATGTCGGTCACGCGGATCGACGACTTGTTCGGCATTCATTCCACGCTGGCGCAAGCCGTCGAACACCATGGCGGATCACCGCCGGCGAACACGGTCGAGCCCGGTGGTGGTCGACTTTCGTGACCCAGCTCTCGATATTGCCGACGGTCGCATCGTGCCTGCTGAGCACCTGCCCCCATCCGGGGGGAGAATTGCGGCATGTTCGAGATGGATGGGGCGGGGACCAGCAGGCCACCGACGGATGTCGCCGGCTCCGCGGATGGGGTGACCCTCGAAGAACGGGGTGAAGCGTTCGTCCTGCGGGTGACCGGAGCACTCGATCTCGCTCTTGCGCCGAAGCTTCGCCGGCTCGTCGAGCGCGCGCAGCGGCGGGCCCCCTCGGTGTTGGTCATCGACCTGACCGAGGTCAGTTTCCTGGCCTCCGCGGGGATGGCGGAACTGGTACGTGCCCATCGCAGCACGGCGTCGATCGCGGTGCGGGTCGTGGCCACCGGGCGGGTCACCTTGCGCCCGCTCGAGCTCACGCGGCTGACCGACGAACTGGTGATCGTTCCCACACTGGCGGCCGCGCTGGGTCACGCGTGACCGGTCACAGAGGATTCGAGGACCTGATCGACGCGTTACGCGGAGCATTCGTCGGCAGCGACGGCGACCCGGTGGAAGTCAAGACACACCCGTTGAGCGACGCTCAGCTGCATCGCCTGGCCGGCGGCGACCCGGCCGACGGTTTGGCATTGGTCGTTCCCGGCCACGCGCTGCTGGACGAGCTGCTGCCCGGTGTGCCGGTGTCCGCGGCCGTGGGCGTCCTCAGTCGCGGACAGGGCGTGCTGCTGTTCGCCGCCGACCCGGTCGGCCCCCGCCATCGAGCCCTGGTGGAAGGGGCCGGCATGGTGACCGGCCCGGTCGCCGGACTGGTACGGGAACTGCAAGCCGAAGCGTCCGTCATGGACCTGCTGCACTCGGTGGGACGGGAACTGACCGCTCAGCTCGACCTCGACCGTATGGTGCAGAACGCGACCGACGCGGCCACGAAGGCGACCGGTGCCGAGTTCGGCGCGTTCTTCTACAACTTGGTCGACGAACTGGACGAGTCCTACACCCGGTACACGATCTCCGGAGTGCCGCGGGCGGCGTTCTCCCGGTTTCCGATGCCCCGCAACACCGCGGTGTTCGCTCCCACCTTCGACGGCGTCGGCACCGTCCGCAGTCCCGATATCACCCAGGACGCCCGGTTCGGCCGGAACGCGCCGCACCACGGGATGCCGGAAGGTCACCTGCCCGTGTGCAGTTACCTCGCCGTCCCGGTGATCAACCCGACGACCGAAGAGGTTCTGGGCGGCTTCTTCTTCGGCCACCCGCAGCCGGATCGCTTCACCGCGCGACACGAGTTCCTCGCCGAAGGCATCGCCCGGTACGCGGCCATCGCCCTCGACAACGCGCGGCTGTACGAACGCGAACGCACCCTCGTCACCGAGCTGTCCCGCAGCATGCTGCCGGTCGTCCCCGACGTCGCGGGAGCGGACGTGGTGACGCGGTACCTGCCGGCGACGACCGGAAGCAAGATCGGCGGCGACTGGTTCGACGTCATCCCGCTTTCCTCCGGCGCCACCGCGTTCGTCATCGGCGATGTCGTCGGGCACGGTGTCACCGCCGCGACCATCATGGGGCAGGTCCGCACCGCCATCCGGTCCTACGCCCTGCTCGAGCTGTCTCCGTCCGAGGTTCTGCGCAACGTCTCCCAACTGGCCGCCGGGCTGTTCGACGCCAGTTTCATCACGTGCTTCTACGCCGTGCACGATCCCCGCCGGCAGATCCTCACCTACGCCAACGCCGGCCACCTCCCAGCCATCCTCCTCGAGCCGGGCGGCGGCCTCCGGCAGATCGGGGAAAGACTGGCCCAACCGCTGGGCATCGGGGCCGAATTCCCGGAACGGACGACGCCGTTCCCTCCCGGGGTCGACTTGGTGCTCTACACCGACGGCCTGGTCGAAAGCCGCACCCGCGATCTCACCGTCGGCATCGAACGGCTGCTGGACGGCATCAGCCGGGTCCGTGACGCGCCCGACCTGGAGACGGCGTGGGACGAGCTGATTTCCGAGCTCACCCTCGGCCGCCACGACGACGACATCGCCCTCGTCCACGTCCACCGGCACACCGACCCCCCGGCGGCCGAACTCCACCAACGGGCCGAGGCCACCGTCGACCAGCTCGCCGTCCTGCGCAGCGGCCTGACCCAGTGGGCCGCCGGGCTCGGGATGAGCGTCGAGCGTTCCGAAGACCTGGTCCTGGCCAGCTACGAGGCCATGTCCAACTCGGTCGAACACGCCTACCGCGACCACCCACGGCCCGGCACCCTGGAGGTGCACGGCGACCTTCGCCGGGGCGAGGTGACGGTGACCGTCACCGACTACGGCACCTGGCGGGCCCCGAATCTCACCGACACGCTGCGTGGCCGCGGCCTCCGGCTGATCGACGCCTTGGCCGACCACACCTCGACCATCCACCGGGACAACGGCACCACCATCACCCTGACCTGGACCCGGCACGCCCCAGCCGAAGAACCTGGAACGGAATAACGCCACCACCCGAGAAGGCTCACACCATGAACGGACCGACCCTGCACAAGACCGCCGCCGGCTGCGCGGAGGACTCCCCGGAGCCCAGCTGGAGCATCCCTTCGGCCCCGCCTGAGAGGTCTACAACGTGCGCGGCAAGGTGTTCATGCTGATGACCGAAGGTCCGGGACGGCCCGGTGAACGCGGCCGGGCGCGCGCGAAGGAGTGGTCGAAGGCGAGGTGGACGCCTTTCCGGTGGTCGCTCATGGATGGCGCCGAGGGCCAGTAGTGGCGGCTGCCCTGCTGGACCGTGCTCGAAGTGCGCCGACCGTGGTCAGTCCCCGGAAGTCGCGGTGCGGATCAGGATGCCTCGAGAAGCCGGTCACGCGGGGCGTAGTTTCTGAGTATGAGGATCGGCGAGTTGTCCCGGCGCACCGGCGTGAGTCCGCGCTCCTTGCGGTACTACGAAGCGCAGGGTCTGTTGAGCAGCACCCGCTCCGACGCCGGGCAGCGGCACTACTCCGACGCCGAGGTCGAGCGTGTGTCGCTCATCCGGCAGCTGTTCGAGGCGGGCTTGTCCAGCCGGGTGATCGCGATGGTGCTGCCGTGCGTCGAGACTCCCGGCGACCTGGGTGTGGTCGAGTTCGCGTTCGCGACGATGAAGCGGGAGCGCGACCGGATCGATGCGGAAATCGCGCATCTGACCGAGACCCGGGACGCGCTCGACGTGCTGCTCAGCGTCAACAGCCGGCACCGGGCGAAGCTGGCCTGACGGCTGTGACCTGCGCCTCAGCCGGTTGCCCCTGACACCGGTGTCAGCGGTCAGGGTGGCCGTAGCGCCCGGAACGACCGGGCCGGTCACCGGGAAGGCTCGGAAAATGGGACAGGCATGGGGTTTCGGCAGGCACGGCGGGCCCGAAGTGCAGGAGTTCTTCGACCGCCCCGATCCCGTTCCCGGTCGCGGTGAGGTGCTGATCCGGGTCGACGTCGCCGGGGTGAACCCCCTCGACCACTTCCTGCGCGCGGGGCTGGTCCCCGGGCTCGACGGCGGGCGGCCGTTCCCGCGCGTGCTGGGCGTGGAAGCGGCGGGAACCGTTCTCGCCCGGGGGGAGGACGTCGACGGGCTCGAGGTGGGGGATGCAGTCTTCGGTTTCGCGCTCACCGGCGGCGGCACCTACGCCGAGACGACGGTGCTGTCCGCGCCGAACACCGCGCGCATTCCGGCGGGTCTGTCCGCCACCGTGGCGGCGACGCTGCCGGTGGCCGGGACGACCGCGGTGGACGCGCTCGACCAGCTCGGCCTGCCGGCCGGCGCCACGATCCTGGTGAACGGCGTCGGGGGTGGGGTCGGCCTCGCGGTCGCCCGGCTGGCTGCGGCGCGTGAGCTGCACGTGGTCGGCACCGGCAGCGCCGCCAAACGTGAGCCGGCCGAGACCGTCGGGGTGCGATTCGTCGACTACACCGCCGACGACGTCGTCGTCGTGGCCCGTGAGCTGGTTCCCGACGGCTTCGACGGGATCGTCGATCTGGTCGGTGGCCCGTCGCTGCGGACGGTCGCCCCGCTGGCGCGGGACCCCCGCAATGTCATCGCCGTGGGAGATCAGTCCGTGCCCGACATCGGCGGCCGTTTCGTCGAGCGCCGCCTCGACCGCGTGAACCTGGAGCGCGCCGCCCGGCTGGCGCTCGACGGAGTTCTCGCACCAGCGATCACGGCGGTCCACCCGTTGTCCGACGCCCCGGCCGCCCTCGCCACCGTCGAGAACGGTCACACCTCGGGCAAGGTCGTCATCAAGGTGACCTGAGATGGTCGAGGTGGGTGAGTGGCCGGCGAATCGCCCGAGCACAGATGCGGTCACCGAACGGGTCGGCGAGCCGGCGCCGGCGGTCGTCGGGCGCTCACTCCTGCGCCGCGCAGACCTCCGCCTTCGCCGAATACGGTGCCACCGGGCCCAGGGTCAGCATTCCGCTGGCGGCGCCGGCGTCTTCCGCGCGGGCGTCGCGCAAGACCGTCGCGGCCCGCGCGGCGACTCTGCGTTCGCCGAGGCGCGCGGCGGCGTGGGCGGTCAGGCACCACATCGCCTCCTGCATGTGGTCGTGTGGTGGTTCCGGCACTGCCGCGAGGGCGGCGCGGGCTTCCTCCTCCCGGCCTTGGGCGAGCAGCACGTGCGGGCGTGCCCAGTGAAGGTACGGGCCCCAGTCGAGGTGCGGGTCGGTGGGCGCGGCGCGGTCGTGCAGGAGGCGCAAACCCAGCAGGGCGAGCGGGAACAGGCCGCGGTGCAGGCCCGGCATTCCGGCTGTCCGGAGGGCTTCTTCGGCGGCGCGGTACTGCGCCGCGGCGGCGGCGGGCGTCGGTCCGCCGGGTTCGGTGCTGCGGGCGGCGGTCACCCGGGCCCGGAACCAGGCGGTGAGGACCGCGACGAGGGGAGCCTCCGTGGTGGCGGCGAGTTCTTCGGCTGCGGTGGCGTGCGCGGCCGCGGTGTCGAGGTCGCCGCGGGCCGAGGCGGATTGCAGGCGGACGAGCCGGCCGAGCACGGCGAAGTTCGGCAGGTCGTGGCGGGTCGCCAGGTCGAGGATTTCGGCGCCGATCTTGTCTCGTGTGGCCGCGAGCCCGGGGCGGGTGAAGGACTGCAGGAACACGCCGTTGAGCGCGAACGCCAGCAGGGCGGGATCGGCCAGCTCCCGGGCCAGTGCCTCGGCCTGGTGCGCGGCCTGCCGGGCGCGGCTCAGCTCGTCCGCGGCCAGGTCGGCGCTGCGGCTTTCGACGGCGATCGTGGCCAGGAGACGCGCCCTCAGGTTGGCGGGACCGTCCGGACCGAGCGCGGTGAGCGTGCGTTCGGCGGCCGCGACGACGGCCTGGGACTGCCCGGGGTCGTCGGCGCGGCTCCAGATGGCGGGCACGTCGTAGGCGCCGATGATCCGGGCGGTCAGGTGGAGGTCTCCGGTGCGTTCGGCCGCCTGGATCGCCGTGAGGCGGTTGCGCCGGGAGTGGACGAGGGCATCGCCACCCGCCAAGGCGAGCGTGCGGGCCAGGTCCACAGTGGTGCGCGGGCCGAGCCGGACAGCGGAACCGGTCCACGCGGCCGGCGTGCCGGGGGCGGGTCCGGTGAGGATGCCGGCCTCCAGGCGTTGCAGGTCGGCTCCGGGATCGAGCCCGAGCTGGTCGACGAGCATGTGGCGGGCGCGGCGGAGGGTGGCGAGGGCGTCGGCCTGGCGGCCCGCGCGGTGCAGGGCGCGGGCCAGCAGTCCCCAGGCCGGTTCGCGCCAGGGGTGTTCGGCGACGTGAGCGCCGAGCTCGGCGACGAGATCGGCGCCTTCCCCCGAGTCGAGGAGGACGCGGGCGCGCAGCTCCACGGCCGTCAGCCTCAGCTCCTCCAGCCGCGTCCGCTCGCGCTGAGCCCACGCGGAGTCCGGCACGTCGGCGTAGGCGGTGCCCCGCCAAGCCGCCAATGCCGCGCTGAGGTCGGTCACCGCGCCGGGGGAGTGGCGGGTTCGGGCGAGCGCGTCCTCGAACCGGTGGACGTCCACGTTCTCGCGGGGCAGGCGCAGCGCGTAACCGGGACCTTCGGTGACGATCACCCGCGGGGGAGTGCGGGGTGGCCGGTCGGGTTCGAGCGCGCGGCGCAGTGCGGCGACGAACGTCCGCAACGCCCCGACCGCGCGGGTGGGCGGCTCGAGCCACAGGTCGCCGACAAGGGTGTCGGTGGTGATCATCCGTCCCTCGGCGGCGACGAGGCGGGCGAGCACCTCGCGGTGGCGGGGACCGCCGAGGTGGACTGGAGTGCCGTCGTCGCCCAGGGCCCGCACGGCACCGAGCACGTCGATTCGCATGCGCCCATCATCGGTGCCCGCGACCGGGGGCGCCCGGGCGCACTGATCGGTTGCTGATCGCCGTCGCCCACGCTGGCCGAGTCAAGTTCCCGACCCGGAAGACGGCCTTCGATGACACTCTCCATTCCCGGTTTCGACCACGTCCGCCTGCCCGGTGCCGGCGGTGTCGAGCTGGCTGCCGCTGTCGGCGGCAGCGGCAGCCCGGTGGTCCTGCTGCACGGTTTCCCCCAGACGCACCTGATGTGGCGGCACGTCGCCGAGCGGCTCGCCGACGAGCACACGGTGATCTGCCCCGACCTGCGCGGCTACGGCGCCAGCGACAAGCCGCCGGCCACCACCGAAGACGTGTACGCCAAGCGCACCATGGCCGCCGACGTCGTGGCCCTGGCGGCGGCGCTCGGTCACGAGCGCTTCGCCCTCGTCGGCCACGACCGGGGCGCCCTGGTCGCCTTCCGGGCGGGCTTGGACCACCCCGAGACCATCTCGCACCTGGGCATCCTCGACGTCGTCCCGACGCTGGACATGTGGAACGTCCTGCACGGGGTCCCGGCGGCGGTCGGCTACCACCTGTTCCTCATGGCGCAGCCGCCTGGCCTGCCGGAGACGATGATCGCGGCCAGCGCGGACGCGTTCTTCGGCTCGTTTCTCGACGCCTGGGCCAACGACCCGGCCGCGATCCCGGTCCAGGTCCGTGCCGAGTACCTGCGGGCGAGCGCGGCGGCGGTGACGTCGATCGTCGCGGACTACCGGGCCTCGGCGGGGATCGATGTCACGCACGATCAGGCCGACCTGGACGCCGGTTCGCAGCTGGCCATGCCGGTGACGGTCGTCCAGCAGGACTGGGGCGCGCAGCTGGGCTACGACGCCGCCGGGGTGTGGAAGGCGTGGGCGCCGGATCTGGATCACCGGCTGACCCGTGCGGGGCACTTCATGGCCGAGGAAGCACCTGGCGAGATCGCGGCGGCGATCCAGGACCTGCTGGCCCGCTGACGGGAACCCGCAGTGACCGGCATCACTTGCTTCAAATTCGAAGCAGATGTACTGTCATTCTCAGTTGCTTCGAATTTGAAGCATATCGACTCGGCGAAGGTGAGAACTGTGATGAAGGCAGTGCGTTTCCACGAGTACGGCACCCCCGACGTTCTGCGTTACGAGGATGTGGAGCAGCCGGTTCCC
>NZ_JBFBCC010000050.1:0-16270 GCF_040682955.1 Amycolatopsis sp. NPDC051045 | reverse complement strand
GGCTGGTCGGCATGGGTGTCGGCGAAGGCGCGCAGCACACCGGGGATGATCCGGCCGGGGTTGCGGCCGGCGGTGTTCATGTCCATGAGCCGGACTTGCTCGGCGTCGGCACCGAGTTCGGCGCGCAGCAGTGCGAGGTTGGGCCCCGGGACGGCCACGGCGACCGGTTCCCCGGCGGCGAGTCCGGACCGGATGAACGGGACGGTGCCCGCTGCTGACGACGGGCAAGCTTGCCGCAGGCCACGCGGCCGTGGTGAAACGTGCGCCGGGGTCAACCGCCGTGGTCATCTCACTACGAACCGCCGAGGGCGACGTCGAGCGCATTCCGACCAAGTTCGGGCTTCGTCGGCGGGGGCCAGGTCGCCGCGTACCGATCCGGCACCGGTACTTCGTGACAGTCAGTGGCTGGCTCTCTACGATTGTGCCGCACAGTCATCGAGTCGGCTGTCCGGATGCGTGGTCGCACCGAGACGGGGTGAATACATGTCGGTCATGTCGCTGCCACCGGTCCGTGGCCGCCTGCGCATGCCGCCATCCGGGCTGTCGTCACCGGTGTTGACGACGGTCGTGGTCACCGTGGGATTCGCGGCCACGTTCCGGGTGTGGGCGCTGCTGCCCTCCCTGGAGCCGGAGCTGACGGGGCTCGGGATCAGCGGGCTCGGGTTGCTGGTGGCGGTACCGCTCATAACGGGAGCGCTGGCACGATTCCCGGCCGGGGTACTCACCGACCGTTTCGGGGCACGGCTGGTGTTGCCCGTGATCAGCTTGGCCGTGGCGGTGCCGTTGCTGGTGGCCGGAATCGTGGGTTCGGTGACGGTCGCCCTGATCGCGATCGTTTGCGCAGGCGGGGCCGCGGGTTCGATGTTCGCGGCCGGGGTCGCGGTCATCGCGCGGGCTTACCCGCCGGCTCGACGCGGCCGGGCGCTGGGTGTGTTCGGCTTCGGGATGGCCGGGGCCGCCACGGTCGATCTGCTCTGGCCACACGCCTCCGCTCGCCTGGTACTGGTGTCTGCGGCAGCCGCACTCGCGGCGTTCGCGCTGCTGGCGGCGCTGGTCGTGCGGGACGAGCCAGGAACGGGCAGGACCCGGTCTGCGCGGCAGATCGCGGCCGCGGCGGTGCGCGTCCCCGCGGTGCCGCAGCTGGCCGCGCTGTACGCGGTGGCCTTCGGCGTGCTGATCGCGACCGCGACCTATCTGCCGCCCTACCTGCGCATCGAATACGGCCTGACCGGGAACCAGGCGGTTCTGCTCACCGCGGCGTTCGTCGCCGGGGCGGCCGTGCTGCGCCCCTTTGGTGGCTGGCTGGCCGACGAGCACGCCGGCGCCCGGATGCTGGCCGCCTGCTTCACGGTCGCCGGTGTCTGCGTGGTGGCCCAGGCGTTTGCACCGCCGCTGACACCGTGGACGGTCCTGCTGCTCGCGGGGATCGCCGTCAGCCTGGGTGTGGCCAGTGGTGTGCTGCTCGCCCTGATCGGGATCCTTGCCCGGCCCGAGCAGGTCGGTGCGGTCGCCGGTGTGGTCGGCACGGCCGGCGCGGTGGGTGGGCTGGTGCCGCCGTTGCTGCTGGCCGGTGTCCACGCCGTGAACGGTTCCTTCGGGATCGGCATGACGCTGCTGGCCGCCGGGCTGTTCGCCGTCGCGGCCCACGTCCGACGGCATCACCGGTGGATCGACGCCGTGCCCGTACCAGGCCACGACACTGCATCCGGCGCGGCGGATGGGGCCTTGGCGCATTCGGCAGTTCGGACGTTGACCACGGCCACCCACACCCTGGTCGACGAATTCGACGTCCTCGAGTTCCTGCAACGGCTGGCGACCGGGAGCGCGGACCTGCCCCAGGTCGACGCGGCCGGCGTCATGCTGGTCGGGCACCATGGCCGGCTGCAGACCCTGGCCTGCTCCGATGGTCAGCCCGGGCCGGCGCAGCTGCTGGAGGTCCAGAACGACGCCGGCCCGGGCCGTGACTGCCTCCGCACCGGCACCCCGGTCACCTGTCCCGACCTGGCGGCCGCGGAACCTGGCTGGACCCGGTTCGCGGCACTCGCACTGGCGGCAGGCTACAGATCGGCACACGTATTGCCGATCCGCCTGCGGGCCGAGACCGTCGGGACGCTCGTCTTGTTCAGCACCCGCACCGGGAACATCCCGCAGGCCGCGCTGCGCGCCGGCCAGGCGTTCGCCGACCTGGCCGCTGTCGGTCTGCTGCAGGAATCCACCATCCGCCTGGAGTACCTGCCGCTGCTGCAGCAGCAGGCCATCCTCAACCGCAAGGTCACCGTCGACCAGGCCACGGGCATCCTCGCCGAACGGCTCGCCGTGGACATGAACACCGCATTCGCCTTGCTGCGCGGCCATGACAAGCCACTGGGCGATGTGGCCCTCGACGTGATCGGCGGATGGCTCCCACCCGCCGGCCGCCGAACAGACTGATCACCCACGTTGGGCCCCAACGGGGAAACCGTGGCAACCCGAGCGTGGGAAGCATCGAGAACGTGGCGGCGATACGCGACGAGTGGGGCGAGGACTCCCTGCTGGCGACGCTGTGGGCGTCGCTCGGGGCGCTGGCGGAAGAACGCGGCCTGCGGATCTCCCTGGAGTTCGTGTGCGACGTCGTCGCGGAAAAGCTGGGAGCGGCGGCGGTCTGCCTGGTCAGGTCCAGCGGGGTGGGTATCGATGACCTGCGGTACTCGAACGGCGACTTCGGCGACCGGCTCATCGAGATCGAAGTCATCGTGTTCCCGCTGGCGGTGGGGGTGGTCCGGGCCGGGGTGTTGGCGGTCTACCACACGGAACCGGGTGCACCGGCGACGGCGAAGCTGCGTGAGGCGCTGGTGTTCGCCGATCTGGTGCTCGCTTTGTTGCTGGTGGAACTGGCCGGTCCGGCCCAGCCGGTTCCGGGGCCGCCGGGGGACGGTTTTCCGTTGGTGGGGCCGGTCCACCGGTAGGCCTCGTGCGGCCAGCGGTCCGGCCGTTCGGGGGACCGTGCTGTACATCGAACGCCGCCAGGAAGTAAATTGTCTCTGTTGCCCCAGACCTCGGTGGCAGGCGTGTCGCTTGTGATATTGGATGACCCAGCCGAGGTTCAGTTATGGGAAGGTCAGTCGCACGCAAGCCCGAGGTTGTGGCGTGCGAAACGTCTTTACCCGAGCAGCAAGGGCGCGCCGACCCGGTCGCAGCGGGTGCCGCCGGAGGGCGCCATGTCCTGCGAGGCGGTACGCCTCATCGTGTAGCCTCGCCGACCCGCAGCCGGTCGCCGCCGCGGACTTGCCCGTCCGGTCGCCGTGTCAACCCCGAGCGGCGTTGAAGTGAACACAAGGTGACACAGGCAACAGCCAGTTTTCTGCCTCATCAGTACAAATGTTTCCGTTGAGGCCCAACGGTTGCCAGAGTTGTGGCATACAGATCTGAAAGTGAGTGATGCGTCATGCCGGATGTCGTTGCGGAGAACAGGCTGTTATCAAAGGATAACGCGAACCGTGTTTCCGCCGTTTTCAATGTCGCTGCTGCTGCTACCGCTATTGGCACGGCGGTGGCGTTGGCATTTCCAGAACCGGCGGTATCGAAGGCTATGGCGATCCGTTTGGGTATCACCTCAGGTGTTTGCTGGTATGTCTCGGCCATGTTCGGCGCTTACGCGCTCGATCCGCCACGGGATGACTTTGGCGAAGTGTCGGAAAGTGGTGCGACCTTCAGGGAAGACTTGGTGACAGACGAGGAGCCGTTCGCTTCTCTGCACAGGTTCGCCGGCCGTGGTCTGGTGCTGACAGATGCTCTCGCGGCCCTCGTGCGCTCGCTGGAACGGTATGACGGCGCGATAGCTGCGGAAGATGCTGATGCGGCCTCCACGCAAGCCGCTGCCGCGCAAACCAATGCGATTTCCGCAGCAGACCAACTCGACTTTTTTCAACAGTTCGCACCGCAGGTCAACGCCGCCTGGGACAGCACCTTGACCGAGGCCGCCATCGACTGGAACTCGGTAACTGTGGATCAGGCGCACCAAGCATTTGTCGACGCCTGGGGCGACCCCCCTGACAGCCCTTCGGAACCGATGCAGGAATTCCTCACGTCCGTCGAAGGACTTTCGTCGGAGACGCTGTCACCCGATGGACAGCATCCCATTCTGGACGCGGGCGAGGCGCCGGCACGGCCGGACATTCTCCTTACCGAGGAATTCCTACAGGAACTGAGTGATACGTCCACCCAACTGAGACAGCTCGTCGCCTGATTCCGGCCGGAACACATTCAGGTCCCCTGCTCGCGACCGAAGCCATCCGACTACGCGGGTCACCAAGAACGCCGCCCACGGGTGGCCGCTGACCATCATCGAGCCCCTGGGAGCCGCGCCATGGACAAGTCGACTCTCCGTCATCGCCTGGCCCTCTCCTGGCGGGACGAGGTGCGGTTCGAGGCGTTCGTGCGCAGCGACGACGGAAACGTCGAGCACTACTGGGCGAGCGAGGACGGCTCGGTCGGGCCGGAGGACCTCGGAGGCTCCTTCGATACCGATCCGGTCGCCGTCGGCAACCACCTGATCGGACGCTCGGGTAACCAGCTGGTCGACTGGGTATGGGACTCCCACACTGAGCCGCAGCTGCTCGGAACGCCGCGGGTGGTGGTCCTGCCAGGGCTGTGCGCGACGCAGCCCGAGGTGATCGCCACCCAGGGACGGCTCGACGTTTTCGCGCCGAGCCTGGACGGGCCGATGCGGCACTGGTTCCTGCTCTCCGCCGATGAGGGTTGGCAGGGCCCGGAGGTGCTGACCGAGGACGTCGCCGACATCTTCACGCAGCCGTGCGCGGTCAGCCGCGCGGCGGGCACCTTCGACGTGTTCACCATCGACAACCAGAACCACGGCCTGCGGCACTGGTTCAACGACGCCAAGGGGTGGCACTGCGAGCGCCGCACCCGCGGCGCAGCCGGAGAGAACCTCACCGGCCGACCGACCGCGCTGTGGTCCACCGACAAGCGGGCGGACGTCTTCGCGCTCCGCTCCGACGGCGTCCCGATCCACTGGGGTTTCGATGGCCGCACCTGGTTCGCCGACGAGATCCGGCTTCGTGACACGGCTCTCCAGGTTCCGACCGAGCTGACGCTGGTCAGCGTGCGACCCAAGCAGCTGACCCTGCTGGCTCGCGGGGCCGGCCCGAACACCGGGCAGAACACCGCCGCCTGGAACCTCGACCCCTCGCCGCCGGGCGACTGGCGTGAGCAGGGCTTCGAGGGCAGCCCGTTCCCGTGGGCGTTGACGGCGCACGACTCGAGCGTGCAGCTGCCGGACGGCCGAGTCGAGGAGCAGGGTCTGATGAACGCGCTTACGAGGGAGTCCGACGGGTCCTTCACGAACAGGTGGTTCACGCTGACCGCCGAGCACTCCATCGACGGGTTCGCCGGCTGGGAGCTGACCGCCGAGATCCGGCTGATCCCGGAGGACCCGGTGGTGGCGCCGCCCGGCCCCTTTACTCCCGCGGTCGTGGAGGTCGAGATGCTGGCCCGACGACCCGAGGATCTGGTGCTGATGGGCGTGCGCTGGAACGACGCCTTCGACGTGGTCGCGGGATCTCCTGGGGAGCTGGTTGCCCAGGCCGGCGCCGAGCTGGCCGTCACCCTGTCGCCCCAGCACTACGCCGAGGAGGTGGTTCCCGCCGACGGCGACGGTCAGCCGTCACTGGGGTCGAGCACCGGCGGCGTACCAGTGTGGCAGTCCAGTCCGAGCGGTCCCAGCCGGGTCGTGGTCACCCTCGACGAGGAGACCCGCGTCGCGCTGACCGTGGAAGGAGTCCTCGACGCACTGCGCACCGGGCGCCTGGTCCCGGCAGCGAACCTGACTGAGGCAGGCACCCAGTTGGAGCTCCCGTGCCGACTGCTGATGACCCCGTTCCGGCCGGACGGCGGAGCGATCGGGCTGGACCACGCGAGCGAGGTCGTCTCCGGGCCGGGCGGGACCGTCGGCCTGTGGAACTCCCGGATCGCAGCCGAGGGCAGCGAGCCCACCGCACCCGCCGGGCTGACCCTGCGACCGCTCGGCGTCGACGTCAGGGACCCGTTCGACACCAGCCTCTCCGGAGCATCGCGGGCCCGCATCCTGGCCGAGGAGCCGACGGCGCGCATCGACCGGCTGCGCCTGAGCAGCCTCGGCGGCTCCCTGACGGCCAAGGGCGTCTGGCCGACCTTCGAGTGGGACCACGTGGCCTCGCTCGGCCGCGACCACTATGTCCGCACCGCGATGAAGGGCGTGCTGTACCCGTGGGGCAACCCCGCCGTCTATGTCGAGACCAGCGAACGCCGCCTCGATACCACCGCGGCAGGGTCGGTCGCCCATTTGCGGAAGCGGTCGGTGCTGATCGTCACCGAGCCGGTCCACGACCTGGCGCCGTCGCGGGCCTTCCCCTTCACCCAGGTGCGTCTCCAGCGGACGCTGCTCGAGCTCGGTGGCGACCCGGGGTTCGTGAGCAGGGACTTCCCGCCCCCGGCCGCGGAGGGGCTGCGTGAGCAGCGGGCGTTCCTCGTCGCAGTGGCCGACGGCATGCTGCCCGACCTCCACGGCGTCGACGGCTTCACTCCGGGCGAACCGGTCGTCGAGGACCTCGCCTTCTTCGATGGCTTGACCGATCCGGCGACGGCGGAGGTCGCCCGCAAGTACGTCGACACCGGGGTGGCGATCATGAAGGTAGATGACACGCTGGCTGCCCTGGAGTTCGGCGGCACCGCGCCGGTCGGCATTTACTTCGTGCCCGGGGGCGAGACCACGCCGATCACGTTTCCTGCCCTGCTGCACGGTCCGTCGGGGGATGTCCAGGTCGACCTGCCGGTCGTGTTCTTCGCGGATGTCCGCATGCCCGCGGGCCTCATGCATCCGGCGTACCGGTCCTTCGAGGACACCGAGAAGCTCGCCGAGGTCGCCGACGCCTGGGTCCGCATGGGTGACGGCGACACTCCGATCAACCCACTCCGCCTCGACATGGTCGGCGCGGCCGAACCGAGGCCCGCCGACCAGCCGGAGGTACGGCGCCTGCACATCGTCGGGGAGCAGCGTGACGGCGGCTTCGTGCCCCGGCTGGGGTCGGCGCCGCTGCCGGGAGAAGCGGTACCGCCGGCGGACCGCTGGGCCTTCGAGATGGCGATGAGCGAGTTGAGCGCGCTGGTGGGTCACCAGGGGCCGGGTGGGGCGCCGACGTTGAAGGTGGCGTTGAGCCCGGAGCTGCTGGGTGGCAGTGCGGACCCGGGCCTGCTGTTCCTCGCACCCGCGGGCACTGACGCCTTGAAGATGTCGTTCTCGCGCAACTGCGCACGCAGTGGAGGTCTGGCGGCTCCGGACCTGGTGATCGACGGGGTGTCCCGATCCGACGGTCCGGTGCAGGCGGCATCGTTCGTGGAACAGGTCATCAGCGGGCACCCTGACCCACTCAAGTTCCTGGACTCCGAGGCGTCGCTGCTGGGGTTCAGTCTTGCGGACCTGATCGACTCAGCCGAGATCGAGGGCGCGCCGAAGATCCTCTCCGACCCGACGCCGGGACGGCCTCCCGAGGTGACAATGAGCTGGCCGAAGGTACCGCTGAAGACCACCAAGGGTGCATTCGTCACCAAAGCCACCTCCGCCCTGGCCCTGGAGGTGACACTGGCTCCGGATCATCAGAGGGTGGAGTGCACGGTCACCGACGTGATCCTCGCGTTCCCCGACCGCAACGACCCGCCCAAGCTGCTGGAGGTCAGTCTGGGCACAGTCAAGTTCCTCCAAGAGGGCGGCGGCGTCCCGTCGATCTCGGTGGAGGACGTGACCACCACGTTCTTCGGTTTCCTCAAGCTCCTCGAGAAGCTCCAAAACGCCGTCGACTTCTCCGGCGGGGCACCGGGCATCGAGGCGTCCGACGCCGGGGTGACGGCGACGTTCGACCTGCCCGTGCCGGACGTCACGACGGGTGGCTTCCAGCTCACGGGCCTTTCGTTCCACGGCGTCATCGACGTGCCGTTCGACAAGCGACCGGTGACCATCGGGCTGGCCTTCGCCAGCCGCGAGGACCCGTTCAACGTCAGCATCCTCGCCCTCGGCGGCGGCGGGTACGTCGACATCCTGCTCGACAGCGACGGACTCCGGCGCCTCGAGATCGCCCTGGAGTTCGGCGCCAGCCTGGAGGTCGACTTCTTCGTCGCGATCGGCGAGGTACACGCGATGGGCGGGATCCGGGTCGTCGAGGACAACGGTCTGTCCTTCGCGGGCTACCTGCGGCTCGGCGGCATGGTCGAGGTGCTCGGCCTCGTGTCCGTCTCGATCGAGCTCGTGGTGACGCTCACCTACGAAGACACCGAGGACCACCCCAACTCCATGGTCGGCCGGGCCACGTTGGTGCTCGAGATCGACCTGCTCCTGTTCAGTGACAGCGTGGAGCTCGACAGCGGTCCCTGGGTGCTCGCCGGCGACAGCCCCGCCAGCCAGCCGCTCCCCGCACCCCCACCCGGCGGCGGGCCCGAGCTCGGCCCGGCCTTCGCGCCCGGCCGCACCACCACCCGCGACCCATTCCTCGGCGTAGGAAGGGCCACCGGCCCGGTCGTCGACCCGGGCGCCTGGCGTGCCTACCGCGACGCCTTCGACGCCGAGGCAATGGACGGAGCGCAGGCATGAGCGAGCTGATGTGGATCCCTGTCCCTGCGGGCCCGACCCGTGGCGACAAGCCGGTGCTCAGCGTCGTGATGACCCCGCGGCTGACCGAGGACCTCTCGAACGCCGGAATGGCGGACTGGCCCGCAGCCGTCAACACCCCAGGGGTGACGTTGCGCGTGCAGACCAGGACGACCGGCAGCACGACGCCCGACGCTGCCGAACCCACAGCGACGCTGCGATCGGAGGCACGCTCGGACGTGTGGCAGCGGTTCTTCGGCACGATCGGCGTCCGGCCGTTCTCCCCACCGCGCGGATACCACAAGCCGGTGGTGACCGAGACCAGCCTAGAGGCGACGAAAGTCCACGCCACCTACCAGCGGGCGGCAGTCACCGTGGCCGCGCCGAAGACAGTCGGGCGGGAGCTCCGGCGGTGGGAGGGCGAAGGCCCGGACGAGCGCCAGGCCGAACTCGACACGGCCGAGAGCCGTGATCCCGTGCCCGACTTCCACCGAGCCGTGGCGATGCTCCGTGAGCACCCGCACATGCTGAGGCTGCTGGGACTCATCGTCGACGTCGAACTCGACGGCCTGCCGGAAGCGTCGGGCAACCGGGAGATCTCCGTGACATGGGACGCCTCGCCAGTGCCGGTAAGCCAGCGCTGGACCCGCTACGAATTCGCCGACGGGCTCTTCGTCCCGGCCGCGGACGGAGACCTCGAACGAGGGCTCGTCGACCTGTCCGACGAGGACCGCTGGCGGATCATCACCTTCGACGTCGACGGCGGAGTGGGCCGTCTCCGGGGAGCGGCGCGCACCCGGGGCGGCGACCGGCCTCAGGGTCCGCCCGAGGCTGGGGTCCGGCCCACCTTGCCGCCGCTGCGCTCTGCGGGCCTGATGCTGACCCGCGTTGGCCGGAAGGACCGCCTGGACGAGAAGAGCGCCCAAGGCCTCGCCGCATCCACGGGCGGACATGCCGACAAGGTGCTCACCGCAGAGGACCTGGTGCTGGGCTACCGGGTCGATGTCCGGCTCCAAAACAGCGACACCTGGTTCTCGCTGCACCGTCGGAACGCGACGTACCGGGTCGGCGACCTGCCGAAGATCGACGTCGAGGACGAGGAAGGGCACCTCAAGCCCAACGCGGCCGTGTTGGACGACAAAGGGCTGCGTACCAACGAGGTGGTGGCCTGTTGGGCCGGCTGGAGCCTGTCGGTGCCGAGGCCGCGACTCGACGGCGGAAGCAACGTCCGCAGGCGGTCGGACCTGGAGATGCCGTACGACTTCGAGGTCGGTTATGAGCCGGTGCCCGCCTCCCTGTTGGAGCTGGAGTTCGGGCGGGCCTACCAGTTGCGCGCCCGGGTGGCCGACCTCGCAGGTGGGGGGCTGCAGGTGCGGGACCGCCCTGCGGGCGGGGCAGCGAAGCTGGAGACCTACGTGCGCTACGAGCCACTCCCACCGCCCCGGCTCGTTCCGCCGGACGGGCTGATGGTGCTCGACGACTCGGCCACAGGTGGGTTCCGCATCGACTCCTCCGTGGTCGGACCGGGCGGGTCGAACGAGCGGCTCGTCATCCGCTCCGAACCCGACGGCGAGGACTTCTCGACGGCGCCGTTCGACTCCGACCCGACCTATCCCGACAACCACCGTCGGCGGTTCGAGGCGCCATTGACGACGTTCGCGCTCGCGGAGCAGCACGGCGTCCTGCGGCTGTCCGACGACGCCGGCGCCGAGCTGGCGTCCATGGCCTTCATGGGCGGTCAAGCCGGAGAGGTAAGCCCGGCCGGCGTCGAGACAGCCCAGCTGACCGACCCGGCGGCGCTCGGGATGGCGGTCGCGGTCTTGACCCAGCCGAGGCTGCTCGACGACGAGAAGTCCGACGACCGGCCCTGGGAGGGCACCTGGCCTCGCAGGATCGCCAAGGACCTCGAGCTGGCTCCGGGTCCGCCGCGGTCGGAACCGCGCGTGGCCTGGCGAACCGAGGACAACCAGGACTCACCCGACGGCGAGGCTTCTCCTCGGGTCCAGGTCATGCTCCCGCCCGGCTGCCAGGTGGAGGTGGAGGTCTCCTCCACGGTGCTCGGCGACTGGATCGGTCGCTTCGCTCTCAACCGCTTCCTGTCCGAACCGCTTCCGGACGAGGACGACGACGAGGAAGACCTCGACGTCGACGCCAACCAAGCCCAGAACGCCATGGTCCGTGGCCGACACCCGCTGCTGAGCCCGCCGCGCTGGCTGCTGCTGACGCATGCCGTACGTTGCCCGCTCGACCGCGCCCACGGAAGGGCCCTGGTCGAGCGGGACGCGGGGCAGACCGTGGCACGGATAGCTCCGACCGACGTCGAGCCGGTGTGGGGCATCCACGTCGCGAGCACGGGCTCGGTGGACGTGAGCGTGTCTTGGCAGGAGTGGGGCGACGCGGCAGAGCCAACGCCGGCCACCGCCGTGGTCGCGCAGGTCAACGTCCCGCGCGGCACCGAGAAGCTGCCTGAGCTGAGCCACGACTTCGGCGACACCAAGCACCGCATGGTCACCGTCGGGCTGACAGCGGTCAGCCGCTTCCGCGACTGCTTCGTGGACACCGACCCGAACCTGTTCCGGCTCGCCGGAGCACTGGACGTAACGTCGGTGAAGAGCTCCGCCCGTCCCGTCGCACCAGTGGTTGTCTCGGTGGTCCCGGCCTTCTCCTGGCAGGAGGAACGCGCCGCAGGCACCGTCACCCGGCACCGGCTCGGCGGCCGGCTCCGCGTCGAGCTCGCGCGGCCGTGGTTCACCACGGGCGAGGGCGAGGGCCTCGCGGTGCTCGTCTGGCCCGGCCCGGAGGATGGCCTTCCCGAGCGATTCCGCGAACAGGTCACCTGGTGCAACCGCGACCCGATCCACGCCACCGAATCCCTCCCAGCGCTCGCCACCGCGGAAAAGCTCAACGGCTTCCAGAACGCCGTCGACCTACCCCTCGTCGAGGGTGGTCCGACCGTGCGCGCCCTCGTCTACCCCGTCTTCTTCCACGAGGGCCACTGGTACGCCGACGTGGAGCTGCCAGGGGTCGCCGCCGCGTCGTACTCTCCGTTCGTCCGGCTCGCGGTGGCGAGGTTCCAGGCTGAGAGCCTCGTTGGCCCGGGCCTGGATCTGCGGATGTCGACCGCGGTCACCGCCGAGCTCTCACCCGTGCTCCCCGACCGGCACCTCGTGGTCGCACGCGGCGCCGGCGGGGTCGACGTGAAACTGTCCGGGTTGGGTCGGCTCGGGGACAGCCAGGCGAACCGGGTGTTCGCCTCGATCGAGCGGCAGGCGGGTCCGGTGGGCGAAGGGGACCTGACCTCGCTGACCCTGAGTGCGCCTGACTTCCCTGCCTGGACGCGGGTGGCCGGTGGCACGGTCAGCGGGACGGTCGATGAGGCGCTCCCCACGCTGGTGCTGCCCACCGACGGGGGTCAGCTGCGGCTAGTGGTCCGCGAAGTCGAGGAGATGCGCAGTGACGCGTCGGCACTCGGCGTCGACGCACCCGACGAGTTGGCTGACCGGACGGTGTTTGTCGACGTGATCGACCTATCAAACCTCTGACCTCGGCCGGTGACTGGCAGATCAGTTCCGCCGGGGGAGCTGCTGATCCCTCTCCTGCGCATCCACAACAGCCCGCACCGGCAAGAACGCCGGGAAGAACCGATCGGTCGCCTCGCGCTACTGGGCCTGGCCGACGATGAGCCCGCCACCGCAGTCTCGGAAGTTCCGGCCTCGGCGGGACAGGCATGACCGGCGCCGACGACGGCGCGGCCGAGCCCGTCGTCGCTGTCGCGACCGAGGTACTCGAGGGCAGCCGGCGTTCATGCTGCCGCCAATGGCGGATTCCCCGCGGGGGTCCGCCATTCGGGTGACGTAGCGCGGATGTTGGTGCAAAACCCTCGCGGATAGCGACCTTGAATAAGGCATGGATGAATAGGATCACTCATCATCAGGTTGCCTGGTGCAACCAGATAAGAGGGCATATAATGTCAGCTATTACCCAGATTCGCCTTCGCCTCGTCACCGGCAACAGGGCGGATGCTTCGTCCAGCGGGGACGTCTTCCTCGGACTTGGCGGCCGTGAGTTCAACGTCGACTCGCACGCTGAAGGCTACAACGATTTTGAGCGGGGCGACGACCGCACGTACGTCTTCGGGGAAGATTCAACGGTACTTCGTCCAGAGCAGAATGATCCACGCACCCCATGGCAGATTGACCACATTGACATCGGCAAGTGTCCTCGATACTTACGCTTCGAGCCGGGGCCTGGCGGCGACTGGAATCTCGAGCGGGTCGAAGTTTGGGCTTCCTGGGAGGGCGGCAGCTTTCACACCGATCGACTCAGAGGAGCTGCGCACCTCTGGTTGGGCGAGTCGCGAGGTAAGGCTCTTTACTTCTCGTAAGATCAAAGTTGAGTTGCCTCACCCGCACTGTCCGCCGCGCCCCAGGGCCGGATGACCTGATCCCGCAGGTCGGCACGACGGCGAAGAACGACGGCCCGGCTTCTGGCATATTGACACCCAGGTCGTGGTGGTCGCTCCAGGTTCGCGACCACCGCGATGGCGGCTGCTCGGAACAGCATTCCCGGCGGCCGGTTACCCGGGTCGACCCGGTGCAGTTCGCTGCGGCGCAACATCGGCTCTTCACCGGGATGCGGCTGCACATCGGCCGCTCCGACATCGCTCACCAGGTCGCCTGGGTGCCCTGGATCAACAGTCTCACGCTGCCCGCGCCTGCCTGCCATCAAGGCTGGTCCGGGCTCGGCGCCGGTGGCGAGATCACCCAGACCCACCAGCAGGTCAGCTGCCGCAAGTGCCTGCGGCTGGCCGGCGAACCCGACGATCCAGCTCAGCAGCCCTGTTCGCATCGCCCGAGCCGGGCGCCTCCTAGCCGTTCTGATCTGCCGCGACTGGCACGCCCTGGTCATCGGCGCGGCGCGTCCCTCGGGCGTCAGCGGTAGTGCTGGCGTTCCCGTCAGGCTGCGTAGCGGGTCACGCTCGGACATAGGCCGATGAGCGGAGCGTTCTCACCTGAACGGGTTAAGTGGGCGTGGTAACGGTTGGTGTCCGTCCGGCGACCTACGCAAATGCCAGGGGAGCGTGATTGCGGACGGCTGGAGCTCCGATGGAACCGAAGCGCAAGAAGGTCGACAACGAGGAACTGGCCGAGGCGGTGGCGTCCGGAGTGGACGATCTGCTGGGCCGCGAAGCCCCGGACTCCACCGAGATCGAGGACATGCCGATCCGCGAGCTCGTGCCGCCCGGGGCGCGCGACAGTCACATCGTGAAGACGGCCGGGTCTACTGTGGCCGCGGGGTCGTTGGGGCTGGCGATGGTCGCGTTCGTCTTCGGCAACGGCAGTCTTTCGGCGGTTGTGTCGGCCGCGTCCGCGGCGGCGAAGGGGTCCGGGACCGTGGGGCCCTACCTGACCTTCGCCAACGCGTTCGTCCTGACCCTGCCGTTGTCGGTCTGCGTGGCCGCGATGGCCTGGGCCGCCTTCGAGGAGAAGATCAAGTCCGTGGGCGCGGTGAGTGGCTGCGTGGTCGGGGCGCTCATCGTGACCTACGTGTCCGGCAACCTGGGCATCGACGGACCCGCGCTGTCGCAGATGGAGACCGCGCTCGCCCGGGCGGGCTCCCACCCTCTGCAGATGGCCGGCGCGGTCGTGAAGGTGTATTTCGAGTACTACACCGTGGTGCCGTTCCTCGGTGGCGTCATCACCGGCATCTTGACCGGCCGGGCGTGCTTCAAGGTGCACAAGCCTGTTAAGGGTCTAGTGCAGTGACCGGAGAGGCTGCAGGCGGCTGCGAGAGATGAATCGACTCGTCGGGGTGCGAAGGCAATGCCCACCGCCCTGGCCGGCGGAGTCCGGACCGCGGGCCACCCGGATCTTGCCGACCGTCTGTGGCGCGACGCCCGCCCGGGCGAGGCCCGGATGGCCTTCTACGGTGACGTCTCCGCCGCACGTGGGCAGCAGGGCGCCGACGACGTGCTCGGCGAGGCCGAGTGGCCGTTCGCGGAGGGCTCGCCGAGGAGTGGCTGGTCCGCGGCCGTCTCCGCCAGCCAGGAGGCCGATCAGGAGACTGCTCGTCGCGAGCTGCGGCTGTTGCACGAGCAGGCCGGGGAGGAACAGGGGGTCCGTGCGGCGGCCCGGCCGGTCCTTGACGCGCTGGTGCGGCTGCGCCCGTTCGCCCGGCGGGGTCACGTTCGCCGAGCGCCTGCTGGTCAGGGCGCTGCCTCAGGTGACCCTGTACCTGACCGACGACGATCTCCGCGGGCGTGTGCAGGCCAGGGTCGCGGATCTGGTCGGGCCGGAGACCGTGATCATGATCGGATATTCTCTCGGCTCGGTGGTCGCATACAAGGCCCTACACCGGCTCAGCCGCCCGTTTCCGCTGCTGATCACTCTCGGGGTCGCCCCTCGGCACCCGCACGATCGTCTACGAGCGCACCCGCCCGCAGCCGCCGGCGGTGCCCGACGGCCTCGCCCGCTGGGTCAACGTCGCCGATCGTGACGACCTGGTCGCGGTCCGCACCGACCTGACGGCCCTCTTCCCCGGCGCGGACGGCGTGCTGGAGAGTGGCTACACGGTGGACAACGGCGCGAAACCGACGAGGCCGCGTTCTACCTGACCAAGCGGGAGGTCGGCGTGGCGGTGGCAGCCGCACTCACCTGATCGGCAACGAAGGCCGTCCACACCAGTTGGTGCGGGCCTGAGTTGCACGACACGCTGAGTCATGCTTCCACTGTCGTCTGGGATGACGACGCGGTTAGACCGTCTTGGGCTCGGTCCCCCCTGGCGGGTGGTGGCCGACGTTTCTCGGGGCGCGCGACGGCCACCACGGTCGGCAGCGTCGTGCAGACCTAACGTCCGGACCGACCCTGCGTGACGCTCGAGGTGACCGGCTGCTTGATCAGCGCTGTATCCGCGGCGTGGGACAGGTCGGCGCGGGAGGCGATCTGGCGATGGCTGCCGCCGAGTGCCTTGGCGGCAGCGACGAGGCGGTCTCGTTCGCTCAGCCAGCCGGCGGCTTGTTCGGCGGCGTGCTCGATGTCCTGCAGCACCTGCGCCAGCTGCGATGTGTTGTCTTCGCTCGGATTCGACACCAGCCGATGGTAACCGGCTCGCACATTGCGGCCGGGGTTGAACGGGTATGGGCCATGGCAACGAGAACGGCCCGTTTCAAGGCGATCGGTAACCATGCCGCTGTTCGGGAGCCGATGCCCGAAGTTCTGTACACGTGTGGTTATCCGCCGTTGCGGAGGATGATCAGCTAGATGTATGAGGCCATGACGTTGGTGACGCCGGTGTGGAGCCGGGACGCTGGTGGTTGATCTCCGGCGGCGGTGTGTGGTCGATGGTAGTTGTAGTGGATGTTCCAGACGGCCAGGGCTGCGGTGCGGTGAGCTTCGCTGGTCCAGACGTGGGCGTAGAGGAACTCTTCGGCCAGGATCCGGTTGTAGCGCTCCACTTTGCCGTTGTGGCGCGGGGTGTAAGGCGTGATCCGCTGATGCCGTGCCCCGCGTAGGACGGTGGCGAAGTCGTTTGCGCGGTAGCAGGAGCCGTTGTCGGTGACCAGGCGGTGGATGTGGGTGATGCCGTGGCGGGCGAAGAACGCCCGAGCCCGGTGGACGAACCCGATCGCGGTCCGGGCGGTTTCGTCGGGCAGGGCTT
>NZ_JBFBCC010000049.1:0-17534 GCF_040682955.1 Amycolatopsis sp. NPDC051045 | reverse complement strand
AGACGGAACCCGCACTGACGAGCTATGTCAGTGGTGCGGCCGGTCTCCGCGTTGAGCTGTCGAGCGCCGCTTGCCGAGGCGCACGCTCCGCGGCAGGAGAGCACGTTCGGGTCGAGGCGATAACCGGTGGACCGGCACGGGCGACCCACCTAGCCTTCCGTCTAACCGTGTGGCCTTCCGTCCGAAGAGGTGCATTTCATGAATGTCCGGGTAGCCCGGCCGTCGACGGCCGACTCAGCGCTGATCACTGTGAACTACCCCTTGGACGTAAGGAATCCCCGAAGTGGATCTACCTCGTAGCTTCACCATCCGCGAGAGCAGCCACCGCATCCACAACCCGCTCACCAGCCGGAAACTGGCCGTCCTGGGTGAGGCGCTGAACCCGGCACCCGGCGCTCGGGTGCTCGACCTGGCCTGTGGCTCGGGCGAGCTGCTGTGCACCTGGGCCCGCGATCACCGCATCACCGGAACCGGCGTCGACATCAGCACCCTGTTCCTGGCCGCGGCCCGGGCACGAGCGATCGAACTGAAGGTCGCCGGACAGGTCTCTTTCACCCATGGTGACGCGTCGAACCACGTTGCCGACGAGCCGGTCGACATCGGGTCGTGCGTCGGTGCGACCTGGATCGGAGGTGGCGTTGCCGGCACCGTGGAGCTGCTTCGACGCAGCCTGCGCCCCGGCGGCGTGATGCTGATCGGCGAACCGTACTGGCGCAGGGAACCGCCGGACCAGGCCACCGTCGAAGGCTGTCACGCCACCAGCGAGGACGATTTCCTCTTCCTCCCGGAACTGCTGGAACAGTTCGGGGAGCTGGGTTGTGACGTCGTGGAGATGGTCCTGGCCGATCAGGACAGCTGGGACCGCTACGTCGCGGCTCAGTGGCTCAACACCCGCCGCTGGCTGGACGCACATCCCGACGACGAGCTGGCCGAGCAGATGCGCGCGGAACTCACCGCCGCTCCGGTACGCCACGCCCGATACCAACGCGAATACCTCGGCTGGGGAGTCTTCGCTCTGATGAACCGCTGACACCAGCGGCCGAGTGAGTCCCGGTGACCCGACACCGGGACTCACCCACATCGGCATTTCACGACATTGGCTCGCGTCTTTCTCCTGGTTGCCCGCCGTCGTCCAGCGGAGGCGTTCGGCCTCGCCGAGGCCGAACGCGCCCTGTCTGGCCAGGTCCTCACCCCAGCGAGTCGGCGATGACCGGTACACCCAGGCCGACGAGGCCAGCCTTCGACCTGATCGACTGCGTCGTCAAACAGGCCCACACCACCCCACCGACCGAACTGTTCACCACGACCGGCGTCCGGGTGACCGCGGACGTCATCCACGCCTGCCTCAGCGACCTGCTCAAGCAGCTCAACCTGCAAGGCGCCCTGGTCGAGCAGATCGGCGGGATCAAGCAGCAGAAACCCCTTTGTTGTTCGCGCGTCCCGTGGCGATGTCGGCCGCGTCTTCCATGCGCTCCTCATCGGTGCACCAGAACGAATTGGTACGGCCGTTCGCCGGGCCGCGTGGCCGGTGTCCACCCGGCGTGGCCCGGCCGCACCAGCTCCAATCGGGCCGGCTCCGGTTCGGGCGGCACGAACCCTCATCTCGCATGCAGGGTTGACTCAGCTGACGCCTCAGCGCATAGTTACGACCATTAACAGAGCGATGGATAATCACCGAGTGTCGAGGAGCCGACCATGAGCGAGACCTCCACCACCCCCGCCGGGGCCACCCTGACCGTCACCGAGGTGGTCGTGCCGGGCAAGGTCGAGCCGTCCGGCCTGCGCCTGGTCCGGCGTACGCTGTCCGCGCCCGCCGCCGGCCAGGCGTTGGTGCGCGTCGAATCGACCGCCGTGTCCGCGGCCGAAAGCGCGATGCGCCGGGGCCGCTACTACGGCCAGCCCGCCTTCCCGTTCGTGCCCGGCTACGACCTGGTCGGCATCGTCGAAGCCGTCGGCCCCGGCGTGGACGCCACCCTGGTCGGCCGCCGGGTCGCCGCGCTGACCAAGGTCGGCGGGTGGGCCACGGCCGTCCTGCTCACCGCCGCCGACCTCGTGCAGGTGCCCGACGGGATCGGCGCGGACGAGGCGGAAACCATGGTCGTCAACGGCTTGACCGCGTATCAGATACTGCACCGCAGCGCAAAGGTGCAGGCCGGGCAGACCGTGCTCGTGCTGGGCGCCAGCGGCGGCGTGGGCACGATCCTGTCCCAGCTCGCCCGGCACGCGGGTGCCCGCGTGCTCGGCACCGCCAGTCCTCGCCACCACGACGCCCTGCGGGCGATGGGCGTGGAGCCGATCGACTACCGGGTTCCCGATCTGGCCGCGCGGGTGCGGGAGCTGTCCCCGGGCGGCGTGGACGCGGTGTTCGACCACCTCGGTGGCGAGAGCGTCCCCGTCTCCTACGGTCTCCTCAATCGCACCGGCACGCTGGTCTGCTACAGCATCGCGAGCAAGGTCGACGAAACCGGCCCGATCCTGCCGGGATTCCTGCGGCTCCTCGGGAAACTCGCCCTGTGGGAATACCTGCCCACGCGCAGGCACGCGAGCTTCTACAACGTCTGGGCGGGCGCGGGCAAGCCCGGCACGGCCAAGCGCACGGCCTTCCAGGAGCGCACCCGCACCGACCTGACGTACTTGTTCGGGCTGCTGCGCGAGGGCGTCGTGAACGCGAAGATCGCCGCGCGCTTCCCGCTGACGGAGGTGGCCGCGGCGTTGGAGCTCAACGAGTCGTCCGCCAGGACCGCGCTCGGCAAGATCATCCTCGTTCCCTGAACCCGCACGGAAACCGCCATCGTGAAGATCACCGTCACCGGCGCCACCGGCCTCATCGGCAGCAAGCTCGTCGCCCGCCTTCGGCAGCGGGCGACGAGGTCACCACCCTGTCCCGGTCCGCAGGCAGCGACCCGCGGACGTGGCAGTGGGATCCGCTCGCCGGACCAGCGCCGGCCGACACCCTGAGCTGAAGCGGTCTCACCCCGGGGCGGAACGGAGAATCGGCTGGACGGCGAACGGCCGGTAGCCGGCCACGGCGAGCAGGTCGAAGTGCTCGAACCGGCCGGACCGCAGGTCCCAGCGCACCAGCCGGCTCGCGCCCCCGCGCTCGTGGGTGAACACCAGCGTCACCGGGGTCTCCCAGAACGGAGCCGACGGGATCGCCGTGCTCAGGTCGCAGCCTTCGGGCAACGGGCGTTCTTCCGGTTCACCGTCGTCGAGGAGCCACACGGACGGCGGCGCGTACTGGAACGCGTACAGCAGCTCACCGCCCGGAGCGAGCTCGTACTGCCGGTCGGCGGGCACCGGGCTCCGGGTGCCTGCCGGGCTGTGGTGGAAGACGCCGTCGCTGCTGCGTTCCAGCGCCGCACCCGACAGCGGATCGATCTGCCAGAGACCGGGCGCCAGTGGCTCGGGATCGGCACCCGGGCGCCAGCGGAAAGCACGGCTGCCGGCCTGGAAGCCGTCGGCGTAGTACAGCTCGCCGTCGACGACGGCCAGCGCACGACGGGTCAGCTCGTCGGTCCGGGGCAGGCTCGCGACCTCGCCGGTGGTGACGTCCAGCAGGTGCGGCCGGTCCCACGACCGGCGCCCCACGTGGTGCTCGACCCCGGCCAGGAACCGCCCGTCCGCGCTGCGCACCGGGTTCGTCCCGAGGTCGACGGGCAGCCGCTCGGTGGTGCCGTCCCACCGCACCAACGTCCCCGGACCGCCGGACGTGGCCACCGTGATCCCCGCCGTCGTCTCGTGGGCGCGGTAGCGGTACTGGTCAGGGACGTGGCCGAGCACGACCGGCTCGCCCGCCCGCCACACGATGACGTCACCGTTCCCGCTGACGACGCCG
Organism: Amycolatopsis sp. NPDC051045; assembly: GCF_040682955.1. Taxonomy (NCBI): domain Bacteria; kingdom Bacillati; phylum Actinomycetota; class Actinomycetes; order Pseudonocardiales; family Pseudonocardiaceae; genus Amycolatopsis; species Amycolatopsis sp. NPDC051045. The sequence continues at coordinate 13,699 of NZ_JBFBCC010000049.1, read as the reverse complement.
GCCCGGGGCGGCGCACCCGGGACCGTGGCCGGGTCCTCCGGCCGCGACGGCACCACCGCCGGCACGGGCAGCGACACCGGCTCCGGCTGCCGCCGTGGCAGCGCCGCGATGCCCTCGCCGACCCGCCGCACCAGCCGGTCCGACACGGCGTAGGCCACCAAGCCGGGAACCTCGTCCGGCGCGATGAGCAGGCGCTCGGCGAGGTCATCGGCCGACGCGGGGTCGCCCCAGGCGGCGACGCTGGTGAGATCCGCCGCGACCCAGGTGTACCGGGCGCCGGCGGCCGCCCGCTCCACCTGCGCCGCGAGGTCTTCCGGCAGGGAGAGCCGGTCCGCCGCGAGCGGCGGGTGGTCGGCGAGCCGGTGCGCGTCGCCTTCCGCGACGAGCACACCGGCGGCGACCAGCAGCGCGACCGCGTCCCGCTGGGTCACCGGCCGCTCGACGCCCAGCTGCGCGCAGATCGCCGCGTCCGGCGGATCACCCTGCAGAGGCTCGTCGAGCCACGACTCCGGCCGGGGCGGGCCGTATCCGGCAGCGGTCCACGCGGCCGACATCACGCCGTAGCCGAGCACCTGCCGCCACCCCGGCTCGGGCGCGAAGAGCGCCGGCCGCGTCCGCCGCACCCAGCGGGGCAGACCAGGTTCGTCGGAGGGCCAGAACTGCACCAGCCAGACGTCGCCCTCCTCCCCCGCCGCGGCCGCGCGGCGGGCGATCCGCACCCGGAAAAGCCCACGCCGGCCCAGCTCCAGCGTCCCGTCGTCCTCGCCGCCGGTGAGGAATCCCAGGGCGACCCGGCCGCTGCGGCTGTGGAACGGCGACTCGACGACGTCCTCCCAGTCGTCGAGCACGACCGGCGGCGGCGCGTCGTGGGCTTCGAGCCGCACCGACTGGAACGGGTCGCCGGCGTGGCCGTGGACCCAGCCGTCCCCGGCCGTCGCGACCGTCCCGGACAGGGCCTCGGTCGCCAGCTCGCCGAGCAGCTCGTTCCCCAGCGGATCCAAGCCATCCGCCGCGTAGCGGTCGCGGACCACCAAAGTCCCGTACTCCGGCAGGTACTCGTCCTCTTCCAAGATCCCCAGCATCGTCACGCCGCGACCGTAGCGAAACCCACCGACAGTTTTCGACGACCCGTGGGTCCCGGCCTAACCCGCCTCGGGTGGCCGGTGCCTCGGTCGGGGCCAGCCGCGACGCTCGCACGGCCGGGTGGGGTTCCGGCGAGAACGCCGGTGACCAGCGCAGCGTCCTCGATCTTGCGGCGCAGGTTCTTCAGGTGCGCGTCGGTCACCGCGTCAGGCGGTCGGCGGGGTCCAGGTGGCGGGCAGGCCGGACTGGGCCAGCAGGGTGGCCAGGCTGTAGTAGTCCCGGTCGCTGACGATCAGGCCCTGCCGCAGTTCGAGGATCGTCGTGGCGGGCACCGCGAACGGTGCCGGCGCGCCGTGGATCTGTCCCGAGTAGACCGTCTCGACGGCGATGTGGTCGCCGCCGCGGAACGACTCCTTGACCGTGACGTGCACGTTCGCGATCAACAGGTCGGTGCGCTGCTTCCAGGAAGCGACCCCGTCCCGGCCCGTCGAGACCACGTTGACGCCGAAGTCGGTGTAGGTGGCGTCGGTGGTGAACAGCTTCGCCAGCGCCTGCGGGTCGGTACCGCTCCACGCCGACGCCCAGGCCGCCACGATGCCGGGACCCCCGTGCCCGGGTTGCCGGTGGTCGGCGAACGCGCTGCCGCTCAGGGCGGTGACACCGAGAACAGCGGCGGCGAGAACGGCCAGGACGCGCTTCACTGCGGAGATCTTCATGGTGGTTTCCTCACTGTGGTGGAAGGGATCGGACGGATTGCAGGCCGCCGGGCTCGACCTTGCCCGGCAGGACCACCTCGGTGACGGTGGTGGCGTTGTTCTCGGTCACGACGGACTCCTCGCCCCTCAGCGACTGTCTGTCGCTCTGTTAATGATCGTAACTATGCATTGGCATGTCATACTGAGTCAACCCATAACGCGAAATGAGGCTCTCGTGATGCCCGAGCAGCAGCTGACCCGACGTGACCGGTACCGGCGCCGGACGGTGGCCGAGATCAAGGAGGCGGCCATGGCCCAGGTGCGCTCGGGCGGACCGGAGGCGCTGTCGCTGGCCGCGATCGCGCGCACCATGGCGATGTCGGCCCCCGCGCTGTACCGCTACTTCGCCGGCCGGGACGAACTGCTCGCCGAACTGGCCGTCGACACGCACCTGGCACTGGCCCGCACCCTCGAGGCCGCCGCGGCGGGCGCCACCACTCCCGCGTCGCGGCTGCGGGCGGTCGCCGGCGCCTACCGGGAGTGGGCACTGGCCCAGCCCCACGCCTATCGCCTGGCCTGCGAGTCTCCCCACGGCTGCGTCGCCTCGGCCGCGCAGCGGAGCATGAACGTGCTCCTCGACGTCGTGGCCGAAGCCGGCGCTCCCCCCGATGCGGCGATCCCGGCCCCGCTGCGCGCGCAGCTGCACCGCTGGAACGACGGCGCGGGCCGGCGCGGCCACCCGGCCGGCGTGCGGCACTTCGGACTGGTGTGGTGGAGCAGGCTGCACGGACTGATCAGCCTGGAACTGGGGCAGCACACGGTGGGCACCGGGATCGATCCCGGCCTGCTCTACCGCAGCGAGGTCGAAACCATGGTGGACAGCCTGCGGCACGGCGTGACGGCCGGGCCATGACGTTAGGGCACATAGCGTGGCGATGGACCAGCAACAGTGCGACGGTCCGTTAGGATGCGGCGATGACCGGAGAACCGCCGAAGCCGAGCCGACGTGAACGGCTGCGGGCCCAGACGCTGCAGGAGATCGAGGACAACTCGTTCGCGATCATCGACGCCGACGGCGTCCACGCGCTGTCGATCGCGGCACTGGCCCGGAGCATGGCGATGTCCGCGCCGGCGGTCTACCGCTACTTCCCGTCACGGGACGCACTGGTAGCCCATCTGATCACCCTGTCCTACCGGCAGCTGACCGACGCCATGGCGCAGGCGGTGCAGGGCAGCAGGCGAGCACCGCGCGCGCGGATCGGGCTGCTGGTCACGGCCTACCGCGACTGGGCACTGCGGCACCGGCGGCGCTACGGGATGCTCTTCGGCGAACGCGGCGGGGACCTGCCCGCCGACGCAGCCGGGCCGACCCCGCTCGACCAGGCGATGGCGCTGCTGATCGACGTGCTGACCGCCGTCGGAGACGGCTCGCCGGCGGACGGCACCAGTGGCGACCGCACACTTGACGGGCAGCTGGGCAAGTGGGCGCGGTCGCAGGAGCGGCCGGCCACGAGCGCGCGGGTGGCCCGCGTCGCCATCGTGGTCTGGACGCGGGTGCACGGGATCGTCAGCCTCGAACTCACCGGCATGTTCGACGACCGGAGCATCGACGCCCAGCGGCTGATCGACCTGGAGATCGACGACGCCGTCAGAGCACTCGCGTAGGACGGACCACCCTCACCGCGCGGAGCGGAACACGTGGTCGCCGGAGCCGACGCGGAAGACCGCGTAGCCGTTGCGCAGACCCCCGAACCTGGCCTCCGGCGGCGCCTGCACGGCGCGGCCGTCCCGGGCGGGAACGAAGAACCTCGGCCGTCGCTCCCGCAGGCACCCCGGTGCGCAGGGTGAAGCGCCCGTGTTCGCGGGTCCAGGCCGAACTCACCCGGCCCAGCGGCGAGTCGACGTGCGCGGACGCGTTCGTCAGGTCGCTGTCGTCGGCGGTGAGGTCGAGCCGGGCCGCGGTGAGCTGTTCGCCGGCCGGCAGTTCGAAGGCGCGCCGGAAGTACCGCGTCCCGGCCGGCGCCGAGTCGGCCGGATTGCCTTCCGGGTGCCAGATCCAGCTCGCCCCGTCGAACGGCGGCGGCGTCGAAGCCGCCGGCGCGCCGATCCAATCACCCCGGAACTGTCCTGGCGCCAGGAACGCTGTCTCGAACCACGCCGGCTCACTCCACCGTGAAGCGCGCTGAGCGGCGTCCCCAGACCTCGACCCGCCAGAAGTAGCGGGTGCGCGCTCGCAGAGCGGGCCCGGCGACTTGCCGATGACAAGAGGCCGGACCGGTCCTCCGGCAATGCGGAATGACAACCGACGCCGAGTGGACAACATTGCCGCCATTGCTTGACGAAGGCGTCCCAAGACACGTACGGTAATTCGTTGAATCGTTTCAATCGCTGGTCGATTCCTTTCTAAATCGAGCAAGGAGAAACGCGATGAGCGAGCGTGAAACAACAGCCGAAGGCGATTCGACGTTGTCCCGGCGGCACGTGCTCGCGCTCGCGTCGGCCGCGGTGATCATCGGAACGGCCGGGGGGTGGCCGGTGGCCGCCGCCGCGCCCGGCCCCGGGGATCCGGCGAAGCGGTTCGCCGAGCCGCGCCCGGATTCGCGGCCCACCGTGCTGTGGTTCTGGAACGGCACCGTCACCACCGACCTCGTGACCGCCGGGCTGGCGGACCTGCGCGGCAAAGGGATCCACGAGGTGCTGGTGTTCCCGTTCGACACCGCGGCGCTGAAGCCGGCGTTCTTCACCGAGGACTGGTTCGCGCTCATCGAGTTCACCCTGCGCGAAGCCCAGCGCCACGGCATGCACCTGTGGCTGTTCAACGACGACTACTTCCCGAGCGGCCGCGCCGGCGGCCTCGTCGTCGACGGCGGGGAGGTCGGCGACCGGACCTACGAGCCGCGCCCGGACCTGCGGCTCAAGGGCGTCGGACACCAGGTCCTGACCCTCACCGGCGGCGTTCCGGTACCGCTGGTGAGCCGGGGGCTGTCGGTGTCCGGCGGCCGGTTGCTGGTCGACGCCGCGGCCCGCGACGGCGTGACCCTGCTGCGCGAGGGCGCGCAATGGCAGGACTACGACGTCGTGGCGGTGGTCCGCGTCGAAAGCGCCACGGCCGGGCTGATGGTCCGCAGCGCCGACGAGGGCAACGGCGTCCTCGCCGACCTGCGCTCCGACGGTGCCGTGGACGTCTGGCAGCAGACCGGCGGCGCGTTCAGCCTGGTCCGGAGCGGTTCGCCGGTGCCGGGATTCGACCCGGCCGCGGAGCACCAGCTGGTGGTGCGCGTCCGGGGGACGACGTTGACCGTGTCGCTCGACGGCACTGCCCAGGCTCCGGCCGACCTGCGGTACTCCACCGGCCGGGTCGGCGTGCGCGCGGTCGCGACCCAGCGGTCGTCCTGGGACAGCCTGACCGTGCGTGATCCGGACGGCCGCGTGCTGTACGCCGAAACGTTCGACAGCGCGGCCGCGCTCGACGCCTTCGCCCTGCCCGCGACCGGCGTGCCACTGGTCGCCGCGGCCGCCCGGCCGGAGTCGTCGACCGAACCCGCTTCGCTGGTGGACCTGACCGAGCAGGCCCGCGCGGGCGGCACGTGGACACCGCCCGCCGGGCGCTGGCGGCTGGACCTGTTCACCGTCCGGCCGCTGAGCACCCCCACCGGCACCGGCCGCGCCTACCTCGACCTGCTCGACGACGAGGCGGTGCGGCTGTTCATGGACGCCGTGCCGGGTGAGTACGTGCGCAGGTTCCCCTGGGCGGCCGGGGCGGTCCTGCGCGGCTTCGCCGACGACGAACCTTACCTCGCCTCGGCCGACGGTCCCTTCAACACCGTGCCCTGGTCCCCCACGCTGGACGCCGAACTGCGCCGGCTCGGGACGGCACCCGGAATCGCGCTGACCGCGGTGCACGACAACGAGCTCGGCCCGGCGGGCCTCCGGCTGCGCGGAGTCTTCTGGCGCGCCGTCAGCAACCGATTCGCGGCGGCGTACTACAAGAGCCAGGGCCAGTGGATGGCCGAGCACGGCCTGAAGCTGATTTCGAACCCGCTGTGGGACGAGTACGGCCCAGGCGAACAGCTGCGCAGCTCCGGCAACCTGAACACCACCAACCAGTGGGCGCAGGTCCCGGGCACCGACCTGATCTTCGACCACTACCAGCGCGGCTACCACCGAACACTGTCGCGGTGGCCGGCCAGCACCGCGCACCAGCTCGGACTGGAGCGGGTGTACCTGGAGGCGATGGGCGGCACCGGCTGGGCGGTCACGCCGGCGCTGGTCCGCGAGGTCGTCGGGGCCTTCGCCGTGCGCGGGGTGAACCACACGTTGCTGCACGCGAGGTTCAGCGACGAGAGCCAGATCGTCTACCCTCCCCCGTTCCAGCCGGCCAACCCGTGGTGGCCGGTGTCCGCGCCGTTGAACGACTGGATCGGCCGGCTGATGGAGGCCTGCCGCGCACCCGGCCGGGCCCGGACCGCACTGCTCCAGCCGCAACGCGCCGCCGAGTCCACACAGGACACTCCCGCGATGGCCGGCCTCGACACGGCGTTCCTGACCACGGCGCACGCGTTGGAGGACGTCCAGGTCGACTTCGACTTCCTCGACGAAGGCGCGCTCGACGCAGACCCCGCCCTGGTGGCGCACGCCCGGCCGAGCGGGCCACGGCTGGTGGTGGGACAGCAGGCCTACCGGATCGTCGTGGTGCCGCAGGCGCCCGTCCTCGCGATCGGCTCGGTCCGGACCCTGATCCGCTTCGTCCGCGGCGGCGGCACGGTGATCGTCGTCGGCGAGCTGCCGTCCCGCGAAGCCGGTGGGAACGACACGGGCTTGCGCGCCGCACTGAACGAGCTGTTCACCGCACGCTCGGCACTCCGGGTGGCCGACCCGGCGGCGGCGGCTGCGGCGACGGCCACCGCCGGTGGCGCGGCGGCGGTGCTGGAGCCACGCCACGACGACGTCCGGGTGCTGCGCCTGGAAGGCGACAGCGGCGCGACGTTCGTGGTGCTCAATGAGCGCGCCGAGGCCGTGGACCTGACCGCGACGTTCCCGGCGACCGGCGTGCCCGAGGTGTGGGACCCCGACACGGGCGGCGCGGCACCGGCGGGTGTGTGGCGGCGGGCGCCGTTCGGGGGCGAGCCCCGCGGGGGCACGGCGGTGGTGCTGCGGCTGGAGCCGAAGGCGACGCTGCTGGTCGTGTTCCGCGCCGGGCCGGAACCCGCGCACGCGGTGTCCGCGTCGGCGCCGGTGGACCGCGTGCGGCTCGACGGCCGGGCCGCGATCGCCACGGTGCGGGTGACCGGGCCGGGACCGGTCACGGTCACCGCGACCGGCGGCGGCCGTGCTTTCTCCGGCACCGCAACCGTTTCCGACCCGCTCGCGGCCGTTCCGCTCGACGGCGACTGGGCGTTCCACTTCGACCGGGCCGGCGCGCCGGTGAGCACGCGCCCGCTCGGCTCCTGGACCGAACTGGACGCGGCGTACTCCGGATCGGCCTGGTACGAAAGAGAATTGGACGTGACCGCGGCCACCTTGGCCGGCCGTCGGTGGACTCTCGAGCTCGGCGAGGTCCACGAGGTGGCCGAACTCGAGGTCAACGGCAAACCGTTCGGGTCACGGCTGTGGCCGCCGTACCGGTTCGACGTGACGGCCGTCCTGCGGCCCGGCCGCAACCGGATCCGCGTGCGGGTCACCAACACCGGCGCCAACACGCGCGGCCAGGCGCTCGCGTCCGGCCTGCTCGGCCCGGTGACCCTGCGCCCCCACCGGCTCGTCGACGTGGCCCTGACCGCACGTTAGGCACCCGTCCGGCTCCACGCCGACGGCGGGCCGGGGCAAGCGAATCCGGACGTCGCCACGTCACCTCCGCGATCCTCGTGAAGGTGTTCTGCGCGGCCGTGATCCGCACCTGAGTCGTCGTCACCGGTGCGGGGAAAGGGATCCAGCGGTACACCGCCGTGTTGCCGGTCAACGTCGTCGCGGCGGGGGCCGTGACGGTGAGCGTGTCCGGGAACTGCCCGGCGGTGTCGTCGTTCCAGAACGTCGCCAGGGCGTGGTCGATGACGTTCTCCGCGACGTACGTGCGCGTGGCGTCACCGACGATGTTGGGCGCGTGCTCGCTCGACGCCGAAGCCGTCGTGCCGCTCGCCCAGCTGCCGAAGACCGGCACGGTCACCGTCGCCTTCGCCTCCCCCCTCTTCGAGCCCGCGCTGCCCCGCCAGCCTCAGGCGACTCTGCTCGGCAGTGCGCACGCGGCGAGCAGCGCCGCGATCGTCCACGCCGCCGGGCCCCACCACGTGGACAGAGCACCGGCGGTGACGCACCGATCGCGGTGCGCCGCTTCCTGCGTTCGGCGGACGAACTGGCCGATCCGGTCCACAATGGACGACCTGGTGGCCGCGCGGCCGGGTATGCGGCCGAACGTCGACCTCGCGCACGCGCTGGAGGAGTACCGCGGGCGACCGAACCGATTCCGTCCACAGGGGTTTCTACACAGGGAGCTGACAGCCAGTCGCCCTGACTGTCCCAACGGGTGGGCGAAGGGAACCGAGCCGCCTGAACGGCGCAGCGCTGTGCCTCAGAGCGTGCGCCTCGGTGAGCCAACGCCACTTGACGCTGCAGGGGCCGGGCAGCTGCCGCAGCTCATGGCTGCGGCGCCCGCCGCCGACGGGGCGAACGCGGGAAATCTGGGCCTTTCGGGTGACATTGCCCGGTGTTGGCCGTCGGAGCGCGGGCTTCGGTTACGGTCGTGCCGACGTGATCGGCGGCAGGTGGCCGCCGGGACGTGGTTTGTCTTCTTGGGGAGGAAATTCATGTCGCTGCGCCACAGATCCGGCATTGTGCTGATGTCCGTTATGGCCGCGCTCGGGTTGGTCGCGGGTGCGGGTACGGCGAGCGCGTCGAGTGGCTCGGGCTTCACCGCTTGCTACGCGCCGCAGTGCGATACGAAGGACTACACCACCGGTGACATCGTCTGGTACAACCGCACCGCGACCGTTACGGGCAAGGTGTACACCTCGGACGCCCCGGACTACACGCAGGCGGTTTTTGAGGCCTACGCAGGCAGCACGAAGGTGGGCGTGCCGCAGACGCGGACGGTGAGCCGGTACGCGGTCTACAAGGAGTTCTCGTTCGTGGCCGGCGATCCCGACCTGGTCGGCGGCATTGACCGGATCAAGGTCACGCTGTGCGTGTACGTCCCCGCCGGCAAGCGGTGCGGCACTCCTTACCAGGCGTGGCGCCCCTAGCGGTCGAGCGACGGGAAACGCCGGTCAGCAGACGAGCCGGTGACCGACGTTCGCACAGCTCGGCTCAGGAACCCAGTGCCACGTCGAGCAGAACATCCTGGAGTTGTGGGTTCCGGCCGAGGAACTCGACGAGTTCAATGCGCACATGGTCGGTCCGATCGAGGTCGTGCACGAGTTTCGGTGACCGAATTCCGGGGTTGGGAGGTGAGGAGCCGCTGAATCCGTTCGTACTCCGCGGACATCTCCGGGGTGGCGAGCACGTCGTCGAGATCGGCGTTCACCTGGAAGTCGACGTCCTCGATCGAGCGGATGGCCAGTTCGTAAAGCTCGCCTCGCTGCCGGCCCCGGAGGTAGCTGCTCCAGTGCATGAGCGCGGTCATCGCGGCGACGATTCCGCGATCCAGGTCGTCGTCCACGAGGATCCCCGCGTCGATCCGGGCGATCAAGGTCTCCAGCTCTCCGGCATCGATGGTCAAGATCGACTCCCGGGCGCGGGTCAGCGCGTCCCAGGCGTCTTCGGTGAGCTCGTCCTGCCCCGCGTCCTCCACGACCTCGTCCCGGAGCAGTCGGGTGATCGTCGCGGCGCCGAACGCCTCGGCGCTCTCATCGCCCGCGGCGATGACGAGCTGCAAGACGGCCGCCTCCAGTTCCGGATACTTCACGCCCTGGACCCTATCGGTCCGCGTTGAGCACGGAGGCCGGCCGCCGTGTTCCGGGTCAGGGTTTGCGCCCGACTCCGGCCAGCATCACGGACTCGCCGGGGTCCGCGAAGTCGATCACGGGCGTGTCGGGACCACTGTCTTCGGGGTGCCAGGAAGCCGTCCACGTGACGCCGGGCTCCAGCAGTGCGAAGTCGCCGAACAGCGCACCGAACTCGGCCTTCGACCGCAACACGTGTTTGCTGACGTCGTCGTCGTACATCTGGATGATCGCGTGCAGCTGAGCGGCGATCTCCTCGGGCAGCCCCTCGTGCGTGATCTGGGACAGCACCAGGTACGAACCGGCCGGCAGCAGGTTCCGGTAGTGCGCGATGGCTTCCGGCCCCACATCCCGGCCGTCGGGGCCGGTTTGCTGGACGTGCAGCACCGCGGTGACCAGCAGGGCCAGCGGCTCGTCGAGGTCGACCACACCGGTCCGGGCAACAGCGTCCCAGACCCCGTCGGGATCACGCAGATCGCCGTGGATCACCGCGTGGCGGGCGGGATCGCCGTGCTGCTCCAGCAAGATCCGGGAGTGCGCGACCGCAACGGGTTCGTAGTCGATGTAGACGACCCGGGAGTCCGGTGCGACCTCGTCGGCGACCTGGTGCACGTTGCCCATCGTGGGAACACCGGAACCGATGTCGACGAACTGTCGCACGCCCCGGGCCACCAGGTGCCGCACAGCGCGATGCAGAAAGGCCCGGTTGGCCCGGGCGCAATACATCCCGGCCGGAAACGTCGCCAGGACCTTCTTGCCGAACTCACGATCGATCGCCCAGTTGGCCGTGCCGCCGAGATACCAGTCGTAGACCCGAGCCACGCTGGGATGCTCCAGGTCCACACCCGGCAAGGGCTCTTCCGCCATGCCGCCTCCCCACCGTATCGACCCATCGTATCGCCGGCGGAGATCGCACCGGATGGCGCTTCGCCGCGGGATGCGATTACCGCTCAACGTCTCGCCCGCGGCCTGGCGCAGCGATCGTGGGTGCGCCGCGCGCCGGCTCCCGCCGGACCTGGTGACCACCGGAGACTCCGAGCATCCGGTCTGCACGACAGCGGATGAGGCCCGACGGCAGCACGGTCTTGGACCGGGTGCCGTGGGCGCCCGACGTCCGCTCGTGCGAATAGCGGACGTCATCTGGCTCTCGACGGTCCGCCGGTAAGCGAGTTCGTGGCGGGTGATGAGGGTGTCGGGTGATCAGCCCCAGGACCCGCGGCCGGGACGGGCGGGAACCCGATGTGCCGAGACTGCGTGAACTCGTTTCCGCCCGCGAGCGAAGACGAGATACATGGTCCACTCATCGAGCGAGAGGCAGTTGATTGATGAATCGGGCAAGCACGCATCTCCGGCGAACGGCTTTACTGAGTACGGCGCTGGTATCGGGGCTGCTGGCGGTATCGGGCGTACAGGCGGTGGCGGCACCGGTCTACCAGCTGACGCTGCGCATGATCGACCGCAACGGCGCCGTGGCGACCGCGAACTCTCGCGCGACGATCGACGTGATCAGCCTCAGCGGTGGCGGCCGTACACACGACGTACCCGCGGGGAGCACCCTGCGGCTGCCCGCTGACCGTTACGCGCTGCTGGGCAGCCTGATCACACCGCGCCCTGGGCTGGACCCCTCGATGGCCGCGATGGCCCACCCGGAGCTCAACCTGACGCGCAACACCACCGTCACCCTGGACACCCGCCAGGCCGCGAAGGTCACCGCGAACGTCGACCAGCCAGAGGTGACCGGGGGCAGTTCGCTGGTCGAGATGGGAGTGCGCCTGGGTGCCGACCAGACGCAGTCCATGTTGTTCCCGTTCGACCAGCGCTTCCACGAGATGTTCGCCGGCACCTTGCCGGGCACCTCGTCGGCCGCCTTCTACTTCGGCGCCAGCCACCGCCTGGAACAACCGCGGCTGGAACTGTTCGGCGAACAGCCGAATCGCTTCCCGGTCCCCACCACGGCGGTCGGCGCACCCCTGCCGGTGGGGTCACGGACGCCCGCCCTGGCGTTCGGCGGCGCGGGTCGCCAGGAAGACTTGGCCGGAGTCGAGGTGCGCGACCGGCTGGTGGTACTCGAACTGCCCTGGGACACCACCCCGGAGACTCTGGCCGAACGGGTCGCCACGGTGCGCGAACACGGTGGCGCGATGGTGGCCGCATGGCTGCCCCCTGCCGACGCGGTGCGCCAGGGCACGGAGCTTGCGGGGCGGCCGGGCAGCCGAATCGCGGCCGCGGCGAAACCGTCCAGCGAACTGACCGGCTCCACGGCCGCCGAGGCATTGGTACTGCCGACCGTTCAGATCGCCGGCGCGAACGCCGAGCGGTTCGCCGCGTTGGCCCGGACCGGTGACGGCACCGCGGCCGTGATCGCCCGCCCGGAAATGCGGGACGCCTATGAACTGTCCTTTCCGGCCACCGAGCGGGTCCCGGCACAACTCGAGCACTCGGTGCGCAAGTCCGAGCTCGCGGCCGTGACCATGGCTTTCCACGGCTACTCGGCGGAGTCCCCGTCCCAGATGCACGCGATCCACCGGGTGGCAGGGGTAAGCCTGGGAACGTCCCGGCTGGGCTATGGAACACCGGGGCTCGTGCGAGCGGAACGCCAGGAGTACTACACGCCGGGCACCTGGGCCTTCCTCAATACGCTGGTGAGCCAAACTCCGAGCGTCGGCGGTGACCTGCGCGGCGAGGAGCTCTTCGCGGCGGGCAAAAGCTACCGGCTGGCCTGGAACGGTGCGGTCACCGGCCCCGGCTTCCGCGGCAAGCGCGCCTATCCGGCCGACAGTCCCTGGGCCGCACGCACCGGGCAGGAGATCGACATCAGCATCCCGTTGTTCTCTGACGGTGCCGGGCACACCGGAACCGCGGACTTGGACGCGCCGGGTGACCGCGGCAGCACCACGCTCTACCGCGAAGGCCGGCTTTTCGGTAGCCAGGCGACTCCCGGGCGCGCGGTGTTCGTGACGCCTACCGAGGAGGCCGGTTACCGGCTGACCACTGAGGCGGAGCGCGACGAACCCTGGGCGCCGTTGTCCACCAAGGTCTCCGCCGAATGGACCTTTCGCAGCGGGTACGCCCAGGGACCGAGCCGAGCGCTGCCGCTGCTGGAGGTGCGTTACACCCCGGCGGTGGATCTGGCCAACAGCGCGCCGGGCGGCGGCACCTTCACCGTCCCGGTCACCGTGTCCCGGCAGGACGGTCCCGCCGCGATCACCGGCCTCCAGGTCGAAGCGTCCTACGACGGTGGCGTCAACTGGCAGCCCGCGACGGTAAGCGGGCAGGACGGCCGGTACAACGCCAAGCTCCGCCACCCGGCGACCGGATCTGTCTCCCTGCGTGCGAAGGCCGCCGATGCCGACGGGAACACCACGACCCAGAGCATCATTCACGCTTACCGGCTCCGCTGACACCGGTTGTTCCCGCTCTTGCGCAGAATTCAAGAGGTCGGGAACAACCGCAAGTCAGCCGAAGATGGCGTGTTCGAGCGCTCATCCGACACCCCCTCTGCCCCTCAAATAACGGCGTCCAACGCACTCTCATGGCTCCCCTTTATGTCAAAGGGTGGCCCTGGCGGGGGTAGGCTGGGCGGTGGCAGGTTCGGGTTGTGGCTTGTCCGAAGGGCCGGTGTCCGGGGTCAGGCCGGTCACGCTGGATTGCAAAGTCGTCCCCCGAGTGCCCTCCCGAGCCTGCCGCCTCACGTCGTTTCTGATCGGCGAGCATGCGGGCGTAGACAACGTTCGAGAGCCGTCGTTTGAGGGCGCGCATCGCTTCCATCGAGGTCTTGCCCACGGCTTTCTTCCCATCGAAATAGACGCGACCGGCGGTAGGATTACGGAGCTGAACCACTCCCATGATGTGCAGCGTCCGGTTGATCCTGCGGTTACCGGCGCGAGACAAACGGTGCCGTTGCTGTTCTCCGGAGGAGGCGTCCAGCGGCGCGGTGCCGTTCCACGACGCGAACCGATCCCGGGTAGTGAACCGGTGGATGTCGCC
>NZ_JBFBCC010000048.1:0-18082 GCF_040682955.1 Amycolatopsis sp. NPDC051045 | reverse complement strand
CTTCGGCGGCCCCGACCACAACCCATGCGCACCTTCGTGCAGACACCCAGTGCCGGGATCGAGCCGCCGCTCAAACATCCTCTTCTGCCGATGAGCGGTCGGTAGAGGTCAGCTTGCGCGCACGGCACAGAACGCGACATCGGCGGCGCAGGGGTGCATCTTCTGCGCCATTGCGGCGCGGCAGGCCGAGGCCAGCGTGGTGCACGAGGACGAGACCGTTGTCGTCTTCATGGACCTGAACCCCGTCACGCCCGGCCATCTTCTCGTCGTGCCACGCAAGCACGCCGTGGGCCTCGAAGACCTCGATCGAGCCACGAGCGCTCACGCCTGGTCGGTCGGCCATGACATGGCACGGGCCTTGCGACGCTCACGCATGGGCTGCGAGGGAATCAACGTCCTCCTCTGCGACGGCGAAGTCGCCCTTCCAGACGGTCTTCCACTTCCACCTTCACGTCATCCCTCGCTACGCAGGAGACGGCGGGACCATCAAGGCCGAGTCCCCGGAACGCGAGAGGTCGCTCCTCGACAGCGACGCGCAAGCGATCAAAGACGCCATCGCGATCACGAACTGGGAGTCCCACGGCCGTGCCGCCAGGCCGAGGGGCTGGCGCCGCGGACGCGTTTGAAGGCGACGCTGAAGGCGAACGGGTCGTCGTACCCGACCGCTCGGGCGACGGCGGCGATGGTGTCTTCGTTGTCGCGCAACAGGTCCGCGGCCAGCGTCATCCGCCAGCCGGTCAGGTAGGTCAGCGGCGGCTCGCCGACGAGACGCGCGAAGCGCGCAGCGAACGCGGCGCGGGACAGGCCGGCCCGGGCGGCCAGCTCGGCGACCGTCCACCGGTGCGCCGGCTCGGTGTGCAGCAAGCGCAGGGCTTCGCCGACGCCGGCGTCGCTGAGCCCCCGGTACCAAGCGGGCGACGGCTCCATCCGGGCGCACCAGCCGCGCAGCGCCAGGACGAGCACCAGGTCCAGCAGCCGACGGAGCACGGCGTCCTGGCCGGGCTCGTCGCAGGCCACCTCGGCGGCAAGCAGGTCCAGGGCGCCTCGGGTCCGCGGCCCGGCGGGCACCACCGCCAGCGGCGGGAGCATGCCGAGCAGCCGTTCCGCGGCGGCGCCGTGGAGCTCGTAGGCGCCGCGGAGCATGGTCGTGGCCCCGGGCTCGCCGTCGCCGTACGTGCGCGGCGCCTGGTTTCTCGGCTGCTCCGCGCCGGTGACCGGATACTTCTTCGTCCCGCGGATCACCAGCTGCGGCGGCGTGCCCGGGTCGTCGGCGATCGTGTACGCGCAGGCGCTGATCAGCGCAAGGTCCCCGGCGGCCAGGCGCACCGGCGTGGCATCGCCGACGCGCAGCGACGCGTGCCCGCCGAGCGTGGCCACCAGCGTGAGCGGCGGGGCGTCGGCGAAGGCCAACGACCACGGCGGCCGCTGGATCAGCTGCCGGACGAGCGCGTGGCCGGCGTGGGCCCGGTGCAGCAAGTCGCTGAGGACGTCCATCTCGCCACCGTAGACGCTGACAAAGATATCATCGACTTTCACCCATGGATCGTCTTGCCTTCAGCGGCTTTGCTTGCGGACATGCAGACCATCCTGATTCTCGGCGGCACCGGCAAGACCGGCCGCCGCGTCGCCCGGCGGCTCGGCGCTGCCGCCCGGGTCGCCTCCCGTGCCCGCGGCTTCGACCTCGCCGACCCGGCGACCTGGGCTTCCACTTTGGGCGGTGTCACGGCCGTCTACCTCGTGGAACCGAACCTGGGGGCCGGGGACCGGCTCCCGCGGTTCGTGGCCGAAGCGGTGTCGGCGGGCGCCCGCCGGCTCGTGCTGCTGTCCGCCCCGCGCGCCGGCGAAGCCGGCCACCCATTGCACACCGCCGAGGAAGCAGTCCGCGGCTGCGGCGCAGGCTGGACCATCCTGCGCCCGAACTGGTTCGCGCAGAACTTCAGCGAGGGCCCGTGGGCGGCGGGCATCCGCGACGGCGCGCTGACCCTCCCGGCCGGCGAGGGACGAGCCCCGTTCGTCGACGCCGAAGACATCGCCGAGGTCGCCGCAGCGGCGCTCACCGACGACCGGCACGACGGCCAGGTCTACGAGCTGACCGGCCCACGGGCAGTCGGCTTCGCGGAAGCGACCGCGCTCATCACGCGGGCCACCGGACGGAAGATCGACTACCTCGACGTCGCCCCGGAGGCATTCGTCGAGCGGCAAATCCGCTACGGCGTCCCGGAACGCGTGGCGAGCCTGCTCACCGGACTGCTGGTCGATCTCCGCGACGGCCGCGGCGCCGACCTGGCCGACGGTGTCCAGCGCGCACTGGGCCGGCCGCCCCGGTCGTTCGAGGACTTCGTCGCAACCACCGCCTGGGCCGCGCCAGGCCAGACGGTCGCCTGACAAGTGCGAAACCCACGTAGACGACTGAGCGCCGCTCAGCGGCACGGCCCGAACGCGCGCTCATGCCGATGAACGCGGGCGATCTTGTCCAAAGTGGCGCGCGGACCGTCGGCTATCTGCTCGCCGGCCGCCGAGTCGTCGCAGGCTCGCCTCGCTCGCCTGTCGCACGTATGCCGGATCAGCCCGTACGTCGAAGCCTCCGGCGACCTTGTCGTGCCGTACCAACCCGAACTTGCCGGCCAGCAGCACCTCGTCACGACGCCCCGGATGGCGCGGCCGACCAGCTCCTCATTCCGGTAGGCATCCGCGGTATCCACCATCGTGATTCCGGCATCAAGGGCGGCATGGATCACCGACACCGGGTCGCGATCAGCGTCGCCGACGGTCTGGTCACGCAACCTCATCGCGCCGAATCCCTGCCGCCCCAGGTGCATCCCGGCCCACCTCGGGTAATCCACGATCAGCGCGAGCGGGTTCATGCTGCGGTGGGGATGGCGCGGGCGGCGGCGAGCGCGGCGGCCCACCAGTGCAGCTGGGCGAGCATGGTTTCGGCGGCGGCAACGGGTTCGGCCGGCTCGCGTAGGTTGCCGGCGTCGTCGAAGAGCAGGTAGTACCGGGGGAACGAGACGTAGTTGCGCACGGTGTGCGCGTTGAGCTCGTTGAACACCTGCCGCAGTGCCTCGATCGCGAGCAGGCCGCCGCTCCCGCCGCTGTAGCCGACGAAGCCGATGGGCTTGGCCTCCCACTGGGTGTAGTGCCAATCGATGGCGGCCTTGAGCGAGGCGGGGAAGCTGCGGTTGTACTCGGGCGTGACGATGACGAACGCGTCGGCCTCGTCGAGCCGCCGGGTGAGGCCGGACATCTCCGCGGGGCGCGGCAGGTGCGGGTCCATCGCCGGGGGGACGGCGGGCAGCTCCAGCGGCAGCGGGGTGTCCGCCAGGTCGATCACGTCGATGTCGAATGTGCCGAACTGGGCTGCCTGCTCGGTGAACCATCGGGCCACCACCGGGCCGAACCGTCCCTCGCGGACGCTGCCGACGATCACTGCGAGCTTCGGCCGTCGGTCCGACATGCGCTTCTCCTTCGTGCTGTTCCGGCGACCGGTCGGCCGCCGCCGGATCACTCTGCATCGAGCGGCGGCTGCCAGGAAGGCCGCGCGAAGGGTGGTAGTGGCCGGGCCACCCCAGGTGCCCGTGCGCGCCGGTACCGTGCTCAGGGTGAGTGGCAACGAACTGGGCCTGTTCCTGCGGAACCGTCGCGAGGCGGTCACTCCTGCGCAGGTCGGCCTGCCCACCGGTGCGCGCCGGCGCACCCCGGGGCTGCGCCGGGCGGAGCTGGCCACGCTGGCCGGCGTGAGCGTGGAGTACATCATCCGGCTCGAGCAGGGGCGGGATCGGCGGCCGTCACCGCAGGTGCTGTCCGCGCTGGCCGGCGCCCTGCATCTCGCGCCGAGCGAGCGCATCCACCTGTACCGTCTCACCAAGGCCGCCGACGGCGGCTTCACCTGCATGGGCGGCGCCCAGCCGAACCGCGACGTACGCCCCACCGTGCGCGCCATCCTCGACCAACTCGAACCCACACCCGCCGTCGTGCTGAATCAGCTGAGCGAAGTCCTCGCCTGCAACGACGGATATCGACGGCTGATGGCACCGACCGGCCTGCTCGACGGCGACGGCTGGGCCAACCTCGCCCGGTTCGTCCTGACCGATCCGCGAGCCCGCAGTTGCTACCCGGACTGGGACGAACGGGCCGACGACGTCGTCGCCGCACTGAAGCAGGGCCCGTTCCGCGCGGACCCGAACATCGCCGCACTGGCCGACGAGCTCACCGTCGCCGCGGGCGGGGATTTCGTGCGCCGGGTAGAGACGGTTCCCGGCCTGACCGCGGCCACCGGCATCATCCGGCTCAACCACCCCGAAGCCGGCCGGCTCCGCCTCAGCTACGAGGCCCTGGAACTGTCCGCCGACGACGACCAGCGCTTGATCGTCCACCTCCCGGCCGACACCGCCAGCGAGGCCGCGCTCAACCGGCTCGAAGGCCGACAGCCGGGCGGCCTTCGAGCCGTGAACAGCTGACCCGCGCGCAACAACGGATTCTCCACGATCGACGCTGCCTCTTCAATCGACGCTGCCTCTTCAGCTGATACCGCACCCGGTTGCGGGCGTTCTCACGCAAATCCCGATGGCGTCCTTCGACGGCTACGTGCCTGGGGTGTCCCGTCGGCCGCACGCCGGGGGAGTGTCAAGGTGAAGACGGCGCCGCCGTCGTTGTGGGCGGTGAGTTCACCACCGTGGACGAGGGCGTTCTCCCGGGCGATGGACAGCCCCAGTCCGCTGCCTTCGGTTTCCCGGCGTGCGTGATCGCCCCGGACGAACCGGTCGAACACGATCGGGAGCAGGTCTTCGGGGATTCCCGGACCGGAGTCCGACACCGTGATCGTGGCGTGGCCGGATGTGCCGTGAATCGACACGGCGATCGGGGCACGGCCGTGCCGGACGGCGTTGACCAGGAGGTTGCCCACGATGGTGTGGACGCGGCGCGGGTCGGCGACCACGGTCGTGTCGCCGGTGCGCGTGACCTCGACCGCTGTGCCCGGCACGCTGACCTCGATCGCGTCCTCGACCAGCGGGGACAGGTCGAGGAGCTCGGGCCGGAAGTCCGTGGTGCTGGCGTCGAAGCGGGAGATCTCCATCAGGTCATCGACGAGTTTCGCCAGCCGCCGTGCCTGCGTGCCGAGCAGCCGCGCCGCCCGGGAGCGAGTCTCGGGGTCGGCGCTGTCGAGAGTGTCGGCCGTGGCGACCAGCGAGGCGATCGGGGTCCTCAAGTCGTGGGCGACGTCGGCGACGAACCGCCGTTGCTGGCGGTCCTTGGCCCGCAATTCCTCGACCGACTCGCTGACCCGCTGCGCCATGGTGTTGAAGGAACGAGCGAGGTCGGCGAGGTCGTCTCGGCCCTTGACCGGGACGCGCACGGTGAAGGCGCCATCGCCGAGCTCACGGGCGGCGGAGGCGACGCGGCGGACCGGGCGCTGAACGTACCGGGCGATGAACAGGGCGGCGGCTATCCCGAGCACGGCCACCCCGAGCGCGAGGTACACCAGTTTCCGCCGCTGGACGTCCAGGTTCCCTTCGAGCGGGGTGAGGTCGAAGAACTGCACCATCCAGTAATCGACGAAGTTCCCGCTGACCACGAGGAGCTTCCGGCCGGTCGCCGGGTCGACCGTGGTCGTCGTGAGCAGGTCCGCGGTCTTGCCCGTGCGCACCAGAACCTTGTCCACGACCGTGTCCACGACCGCCTCCCGGTCGGAAACGCGGAGGGGAAGCGGCCTCGAAGCCCACATGAGGTCGTGCGAGCCGGATGTCACCAGTTCGGCCGAGCCGTCGGGCCCCTTGGTGAAGAGCATCCAGTCCGTCGTCTTGCTGTCCATCGCGCGAGCGAAATCGTCCACTGTGCCGTTGCCCGCCATCGCCTGCTCGAGTCCACGCCACGTCTGCTCGAATAGGGCGCCGACCGACGACTGCGCCGCGAACGTGAACCCGCCGATCGCTTCGTCCTCTTGCAGCTTGGTCGCCGCGAAGGCCATCAGCGCGGTCACCGTCGTCGTCACCAGCACGACCGCCGCCGTCACCCGGGCCCGGAGCCCGAAGGCCGGCCGCCTCACTTGTCCACCAGCCGGTAGCCGAGTCCGCGCACCGTCCGCAGCAGCACCGGGTTCGCCGGATCGTCCTCGATCTTCGCCCGCAGCCGCGCGACCGCCGCGTCGACGATGCGCGAGTCGCCGACGTAGCCGTAGTCCCATACCCGCTTCAGCAGCGCCTGCCTGCTCAGGGCCTGGTTCGGATGCTCGGCGAACTCCACCAGCAAGCGGATCTCGGTGGCGGTGAGCGCCAGCTCGCCGCCGTCGCGGGTCACGCTCATCGCCCCGGTGTCGATCTCCAGGTTCGCCACGCGCAGCACGCCCGCCGACGTCCCGGAAGCGGTGACGGCGCGGCGGCCGACGGCCTTGATCCGCGCGTCGAGCACGCGGGGCTCGGCGGGTTTGACCACGTAGTCGTCGGCACCGCATTCCAGCCCGGCGACGACGTCGATCGGGTCGCCCCGAGCGGTGAGCAGGATCAGCGGAAGCCTGCTCCTGGCCCGGATCCGACGGCAGACCTCGAAGCCGTCCATTCCGGGCAG
This sequence comes from Amycolatopsis sp. NPDC051045, assembly GCF_040682955.1. Classification (NCBI taxonomy): domain Bacteria; kingdom Bacillati; phylum Actinomycetota; class Actinomycetes; order Pseudonocardiales; family Pseudonocardiaceae; genus Amycolatopsis; species Amycolatopsis sp. NPDC051045. Next base: position 11,518 of record NZ_JBFBCC010000048.1, on the reverse strand, counting down.
CATGACGTCGAGCAGGACGAAGCCGCATTCGAGCCGGTCGGTGAACAGCGCTTCCAGCGCTCGCTCCCCGGTCGGCGCGACGACGACGTCGTGCCCCAGGGCCGCCAGCGCCAGGGTGAGCGCCTCGGCCAGCGCCCGGTCGTCCTCGACGAGCAGCAGTCGCGGCATGGGCCCCTCCAAAGATCAAGTCCGGGCCCGATCCTAGGGCTGCGGGCGCGCTCGCCCGGTGGATTCGTGCGCAACCGTGGCGAGGTCGTGCGGTTTCGTTACAGGAGGAAGCACCACGTGGGCGGTGCGGTCACCGAACCGTGCGGAACCGTCGATCACCGAGCACGGTGTGCGCATGATCTTTTCCTAGCCTGGAATCCACCAGATTCCCGGAAAGGCGAACAGTGACTACCGTTTCACCTGCCGCGGTCGATGTCGTCCGCGATGTCAAGGCGACGAGAACCCGCTGGAATGTGGCCGTCGTTGCGGCGGCGGCGCTGTTCATCGCGGTGCTGGGGTACTCGACGCGCTGGATCTGCGACGACGCGTTGATCTACACGCGCGCGGTGGAACAGATCCTCGCGGGGAACGGACCTGTCTACAACGTCGGTGAGCGGGCGGAAACGTCGACCAGTGCGCTCTGGCAGTGGCTGCTCGCGTTGGCGGGATTCCTCTTCGGACAGCCGGATACCTCGACGATCTCCTGGGTGCTCGGTCTCGTCCTCACCGCGGCCGGGTTCGGCCTCGCGGTCGACGCCACGTGGCGGCTGCACAGCCGACGCCACTTCGCGGTGCCACTGCCCTGCGGCCTCCTCGTGTTGCTGGGGATGCGGCCCGTCTGGGAGTACGCGACATCCGGCCTGGAGACCGGGCTCACCACGTTCTGGATGGCGGCCGGCTGGTGGCTTTTCCTTCGCCTGCGCACGAAGGCTTCGGCGAAGGCGATCCTGTTGGCGGCCTTCACGATGGGCCTGGGCCCGTTGGTACGGCCGGACCTGGCCCTCGTCGCCGCGGTGTTCCTCGCCGCGTTGTGGCCGGCCGTCCGGCCCGGCCGGAGCCTGGCGCTGGGCGCTGCCGGTGCCGCGGCCGTGCTGCCGCTCGCCTACGAAATCTTCCGGATGGGCTTCTACGGCATCCTCGTTCCGATGCCCGCGCTCACGAAGAACGCGGGCGAGTCGTTGTGGACGCGCGGGTTCGCCTACGTCGCGGATTTCGCCGGTCCCTATCTGCTGTGGCTGCCGCTGATCGTGGTCATCGTCGTGTTCGCCGGCCTGCTGCATCGACGGAGCGGCAGGTGGTCCGAGCCGATGGTGGCGCTCACCCCGGTGGTGGCGGGTGCGCTGCACCTGGGATACGTGGTGAAGGTCGGCGGAGACTACATGCACGCGCGCATGGCGCTACCGGCTCTGTTCCTCATCTTGCTGCCTGTCCTCGTGATCCCCCGTTCGAAGAACGCGGGTGTGGCCGCAGTGGTCGTGGCGGTGTGGGCTTCCCTCTGCGCGGGCTTGGCCCGGTATCCGGCGGCGGACGGCTCTGTGCTCGGCATCGACGACGAACGCGCGTACTACGTCCGGTGGACCGGCAACTCGGCTCCGACGAATTCCGCGGCCTACGTACAGCGGCTCCAGCGGCTGAAGGACGTCGTGATGGCCGAGACCGGCTCGGGGCGGCGGTCACTGATCTACCACGGGGTGGGCCCGGGCAACGACATCATCATCACGCCTGCGCGTACGGGTGCCATGGTCGTCGGCGTGTACCTCGGTACGGTCGGGATGCTGGCTCCCACCGGCGTCGGGATCGTCGACTTCTGGGGTCTGGCCAACCCGATCGGCGCCCGGTTCGATTTCCCGACGGTGAAGCCGGGCCACTCGAAACCGCTCGGAAACGCCTGGTTGCTCGCCGATCACGCCGCCCCGGAAGCGCCCGTCCACCCCTCGGGAAACTTCGCCGTGTCCGGCACCGTCACCCCGGAACAGGTGACCGCTGCGCGGCACGCCCTCAGCTGCGGCGACCTCGCGGAAATCCAACGGTCAACCCGGGAACCACTGACGTTCAAGCGCTTCTGGGACAACCTGACCGGCGCCTGGCGCCGGACCAGAGTCACCATTCCCCCGGATCCCTTCGAAGCCGAGCGAAAGTTCTGTGGACGGCCGTGAACCGGCACCGGGCCACCACCTCTACATCGCGCGGAACGGCGACCAGAAGGTCGGCATGGTCTGGTTCGCCGAACGCCCCCACGGCGCCGATCGGGTCGCCTACCTCTACGACATCGAAGTCGACGCAGACCTGCATCGAGACCAACGTCGTCATGGCCGAAGGCTGTTGATCCACGCCAGGTCGTCGTCAGCCGGCGAAGTGGGTTCGGCTCAGGGCGAGGAGTTTTCGTTGGGTGGTGGGGTCGTGGGATACCGGGGGTGTGGTGGATTCGCTGTCACGGTTGAAGTAGCGGCCGGTGACACCGGCCATGGCAGGGTCGGTCGCGATGTGTGTGGCGCTTTTCGCTCCTTCGGCGGGGGTGAGCAGGCTGCGGCGGATCAGTGTGCGCACGGGGCGGAGAAACGGGGGCACGAGGTCGTCGATGATGTCGGTGGCGACGATCCCTGGGTGCAGAGCGTTGACGGTCACCCCGTCGGTGGCGAGGTCACGGGCGAGGGCGTAGCCGGCGGTGACGGTCATGAGCTTGGCGCGGGCGTAGGCCTCGAAGGGCGCGAACCCGGCAGCGGGATTGAGCTCCGCGAGGTCGTCGATGCCGGTCAGGTCGAGGGTCGCCGGGCGGGGCCGGCCGGCGAGCTTGAGCTGCCGGGTGTCGTTGAGGGTGTCGCTGGCGACGTTCACCACGCGGGCCCGGCCGCGTCGCAGCGGTCGGTCCAGCAGGGTGGTGAGGCCGTAGGCGGCGAGGTAGTCGAGGGCGATGTGCATCTCGATGCCGTCGGCCGAGACGCGGTGTTCGGAGTAGTGCGCGCCGGCGTTGTTGATGAGGATGTGGATCCGGTCGTGACGGTCCGAAATGGTCTTCGCCGCGGTCACGATGTCCGCGCGCTGCGACAGGTCTGCGGGGATGACCGAGAGCCGGTTCGCCGCCGGTGAGCCGATGCGTGCGCGCAAAGCGTTCGCGCGAGCCGCATTGCGGGCGACGGTGATCACGTGTGCACCCGCGTGGACGAGGTCGGCGGCGATGAGCTGGCCCATGCCGCCGGTGGCACCGGTGACGACGGCGACCTTCCCGGTCAGGTCGGGGACGACGGCGGTCACCGGATGACCCGCGGGTAGGCGTGGACATACCGCGGGGTTTCGGCCTCGTCGACCAGGAACGCGGCGAGGTCGGCGCGTCCGACCGAACTCCACAGCCGGACCCGCAGGTCGGTGCCGGCCCGGTACTTCCCGATCCGCTGGTGGTCGGACAGCTTCGGCGGCCGCACGATTGTCCACTTCAGACCGGATGCGGTGATGAGCTGCTCCATCGTTTCCTTGTCGTGCATTCGCTCGGCCACATTCGCCCACACCGCCAAGGAGTACAGCGACTTGTCGTGTGTCTCCAGCACGCCGTGCGCGCTGACGGCGATCATGCGGGCCACCCCCGCTGCCTTCATCGCCGTGACCGCCGAGCGGATGCCCTCGCTGCAGACCGTCGTCGGCCCCGCGCTCGCTCCGCCCAGCGCGCTGATCACCACCTTCGTGCCCGCCAGGGCTCGCGTGAGCGCCGGGACGTCCGTGACCTCGGGCCAGCTCACTTCGTCGAGCCCGTCCTGCGGCGCGAATGTTCCCGCCTGGCGGGTCAATGCGACGACGTGGTGCCCACGCTGAAGCGCCGTGGACACCACGTGACGGCCGGTGGCACCCGTTGCGCCGAGGACGACCACGGCCATCTGTGATACAGGTTGTCTCATACGCCGATGATGTCCCCTTACGGCACTGCGAGTCAAGTTGTCTCATAGGATGGCTCCGTGACCACTGAGACAGACCCCCGGTTCCAGCGAAGCCGAGAAGCGATCTTGAACGCCGCTCGCGAGCTGCTGCTGGAAAGCGGCCCGACCGCGGTGACGCACGGGCAGGTCGCCGACCGAGCGGGAGTGGGACGCGCCACGGTCTATCGCCACTGGCCCCGGACCGAACCCCTGCTCGTCGAGGCCATGGCCACCGTCCCGATGCCGTTCCTGGACAAGCCGACCACGCCCACCCGGGAGTGGCTACGACGAGAGCTGACCGCGATCGCTCGTCAGCTCGAGCTCGACGACGTCCGCGCCGTGTCCACGACCCTGGCCAACACCGCTCTGTGGGACGAGACCATGAACACCTACCGCGCGCAGTTCGCCGGCATCCTCACCGACCGGCTCGCAGCCGCCCTCGACGACGCCCAAGCGCGCGGCGAGATCAGTCTGGGGCTCACCGGGCGGAACGCCGCCGCCATGACGATCGGGCCGATGTACTACCGCAGCACCATAGAGCGCGCTCCGATCGATTCCGCGCTCATCGAAGCCGTCATCGCCGCCCTGGGCGCCTGGTCCACCGACCACTGAGCTTGGCTGAACCGGCGCTGGCGCGTGTTGCGGGACGCGGGAGTCATCTGGCAGCAGCCTGCGGGCCGGGAAAGCTTGCTGATCCTGCGCAAGGAGGATCTGGACGACCGCTTTCCCGGTCTGCTCGACTCGGTGGTCGCCGGGATCGGCGATCTCGCGCAGGGCAGCCCGGTAACTTCGGCGAACGGTGCCGGAGCGCAGTCCGAGTTCGGTGCCGTATCACCGATGAGGAACCGGGCTGGTCAGGTCGTGGACAGTCCTTCTTCATCTGATGCGGTAGAGGCGTCCGCCTTGGTGGGCGAGCACGGTGACGGTCCGTTGGCCGGGCCGGCCGTTGCCTCCTATGCCGTCTCGCCGGGTGCGGCCTTTGTGGCCTGTCCGGCAGTGAGTGGCAGGCCGCGATGCCGCCACCGGTGACCGTACCGGTCTGGTCGGTGATGAGGCCGGCTATCCGTACGGCCAGGCCGGTGACCTTCTACGCCGACGGCAAGCTCGGCATCGCGTCGTTCACCATCGAACTCGAAGGCCCCGGCGCGTGCGACGGCTTCACGCCGAGTTACTCGTGCGTGAACAGCACCTTCTGGCCGTACATGGTCGAGACGTTCAACTACCTCGCGAGCAAGGCTCCCTCGCCGTACAAGTGAGGGGGCGTTCCCCCGGTTGTCCGGGCTGCAGTCTGGTTGTCGCCGGTCATGACCCCGAACGAGGGAGCATCCCAGCTAGTGCCGCATCAAGCAACGTTGGGTAGGTAATCCGGGCGGCGGATCTTGGAGTTGACTGCGAAGTGGCGTTTGGGGTGGCAGTGGCGGTTGCGCCAGCGGAGGTAGCCGGCGATGGCGGCTTCCTGGGCAGCGTGGCTGGGGTAGTCGCTGCCGTCGAGGGTGAAGTAGCGGACTGCGGTGAACTCGCACTCGATCCAGTTCAACCACGAGGCGTTGCTGGGCGTGTAGACCAGCTCGATGTCGTTGGCCGCGCACCAGGTCCTGACCTCGGCCTTGCCGTGCGGTCCGTAGTTGTCGCAGACCAGGTAGAGCTTCCCTGCCGGGAAACGGCGGCGCAGTTGCTTGCAGAAGTCGAGGAACTGCGGTCAGCGCTTGCGGTCGCGGAACCGGTAGAACATCTGACCGGAGGCCGGGTCGAGTGCGGCGAACATGTGCCGGATGCCTTTGGTGCGGGTGTAGGTGGCGCGTTGGCGGTCCGGTCGGCCGCGGGGGAACCAGCCGCGGCCGGGTCGGGGTTGCAGGTTCAGCGGCCCGAACTCATCCACGCAGATCACTCGCCCGTCGGCGGGCGGATGGTCATAGAGGTCGAGGATGCGGGTCTTCTTCGCCACGAAGTCGGGGTCTTTGCTGGCTTTCCAGGTCTTCGTCGCCTGCCAGGACACGCCCTCCTTGCGCAGGATCTTCCGGACGGTCTCGGTGCTCGCTCTGATCCAGGCGTGCTCGGCGAGGTAGTCGACCAGCTTGGTCAGGCTCCAGGTCGTGAACGGCAACCTCAGCTCGGTGGGTTTGCAGGCGGCGATGCGGCAGATCTGGTCGCGGGCGGCCGGCCCGAACTTAGCTGGTCGGCCGCCCCTCCATTTTGGGGACAACGCCGCGAACCCGGAGTCGTTGAACGCGTGGATCACCTCCCGCACATATCCCTCGGTCGCGGCGAACATCGCCGCAATCTCCCCGGCGGACCGGCCCTGCACCGAGGCCAGCACAATCCCGGACCGCCGCAGCCGCACCCGGTCCTTCGACGACCTTGTGATCTTGACCAGCCGCTGGGCCTCCTCCGGCTCCAACGACCGCGCGAACACCTCCGGCTGACGCGCCATCGGCCTCACCTCCGCGGGCCAGCTTCGCGATCACCGGCCTGGATGTCCACGCGACACGATGACAACGTCAACGTTTCTTGATGAGGCACTAGTGCGGGCTGCGCGCGTCGCAGCCGTGATCGGCGTGGTCGCCGTCGTGGCCGGGCCCGCGGCCTTCGTCGCCGACACCGCGGTGCGGCCGAGGAGCGTGCTGGAGAGCGCCGATCCGGCCGCGGGGCCGCCGTCCACGGCCGCGTTGCACACCGTCTTCAGCGCCAATACCGGTGCGGGTGTCGCGGCCGGGTACGGCCGGTTGATCGACAGCGCGTACCGGCTCGGCCCCGGTCAGCGCCAGGTGCTCGCGTTCGCGCAGGCGTCGCCGGCCGAAATCACCCTGGCCGTCGAGGGCGGTACGTACGGTGCGGACCCGTTCCTGCTGAACACCGAGGCACGCGTCGCGCCGCTCGGCGGCTACCTCGGCTTCGACCCGGCGCCGTCAGCCGCGGAGCTCCCGCAGTGGGTCGCGGTCGGGAAGCTGCGGTTCGTGCTGCTGCCGCAGGTGTTCGTCGACATCGCCCGCGCCGGACCGAGGCAGACCCCCGCGGCGGCGGGCGACGCGGGGGAACTGACCCGGCGGGTCCGGTGGGAGGCCAAACACTGCCGGCCGGTACCGCCATCGAGGATCGGCCCGGACGCGGCCACGGCCGGGGTGCTGTTCGACTGCGGCGTCAGTCCGTGACCTCAATGGGCGCCGTCTCGCACAGCCACGACAGTCCGACGACCTGGTCCTGTCCTCCCGCGGGGGCGGGCTGCGGAGACGTCGCCGCCGCACAACATGATCGGCGATCATCTTGTCGTTCGAGCCGACCTGTTCGCCGGTCTGCGCGTTCAAACAAGCTGCAGGTCGGTGGCGAACTTTACGGTGGGGTTATAGATCAACTCGGTCCTCCGACTGGAACCAAAGCCCACTGGAAAGAGCCCGGTCGGGCAGACGGAACTTGACGTGGTTGCGACACCGCGCACCTGACCCTGCCCCGCGACGACTACCTGATCAGCACCCTCGTCTTCGATCCCCGGCCGACCTGGGCGACAAACCGATGCTCCCCCCTGCGGACTGGGCATCTACCGCGACCCGCCTGGGATCCTCTCCAACGGCGGTGGCCGAGACGTACCGGACGGCTGTCGCCCTGGGAGCTGGTCTGCTGGAATGCTGGCCACTGCATGTCTCCGGCGGAGCCGATTGCCGGAGTTAGGAGCGTCGGTGTGCCGCACTTGGCACATCATCGCCGCTTCGGAGGGGTCATGAGAATTTAGAGGTGCTTCGGTGCTGATGGAACATCATTTCCGTGGTTTGGGGCGTCGCTTCGCCGTGGTTCTGGTCTGGTGCTTCTGATTGGTTTCGGTGCTGAGGTGCCGGCGAGATGAGCGGTATGCCTCGATTATGGTCTTCGCTATGCGGCCCTGATCGGCTACTTCGTATCCGTTTTCTCGAGCCCACGTGCGGATGTCGTGAGTCGCTGTGTAGCTCGTACTTGGCTTCGGTTCCTGTTTTGTGCTGTCGGTCGGCTGGCCGACGGCGCCTTTGATCCGGCGGCCGCCGGTCCGGCGTGCGGACACCACATATGGTGACAGTGCTTCGCGTAGTGCGTTGGCGTTCGTTGTGGACAGGTCGATCTCGTAGGCGACGCCGTCGAGTCCGAAGGGGACGGTTTGCTCGGCGGGGCTGCCGTCCGTGTCGTCGAGTATCTCGATCGTGACCCTCTTGGTCATCTGTTCATCCTTTCGTTCTGGTGCTGGTTCCGATACCGGTTCGTCGAATAGTAGCGTCGCAGAATCGCGGGGCGTTGTCGGGTTCGCTCATGTACGAGGCTCTTTGACTTTATTTCGAGAGCCTATTGACTGTCGGTCTTGTTTCCGTGTGGATAGGTGTGTGCTGTGGCGAACACTTCCCTGGCCGACTCGATTTTCTGACAACAAGAATGGAGTGCGTGATGGAGAACGAATGCGACCACGGGAGCGGAAACGGCTGCGCTGTCGCCGTGGCCATCCGCGAACTCACGGCGGCGGTGCGCGCGACCGTACCGGAGCCGCTGCCGGATCCGGATGCGTTGCTGACCGCGGAAGAGGTGGGGGAGTTGCTGCAACTGTCGCCGAGGACCTTGAAGGACCAGGCCGCCGCCGGCGTGCTGCCGCATCACCGGTTCGGCAAGCACTACCGGTTCACCCGCGCCGATGTCGCCGAGATCGTACGGCTCAGCGCGGCCCCGGTGAAGCCTCCGCGACGACGGGTGTCCGTTGCGGAGGTTGCCCAGGACTTCCGCGCCGCGTGAGGCGGTCGGAGCAACAGAGAAGAAGAGGAGTCAAGGATGGCCCACGGCCAGGAAGAGCCCGGCACGGGTGAGTGGCGTGCCCGGTACAAGCGTCCCGACGGGACGTGGGGGAGCAGGTCAGGTTTCCCCACCAAGAAGGCTGCCGAGGAGTGGGGGCTGGAGCAGGAGGCCCTGATCCGGCGGAACCTCTGGCTGGACCCGCGGGATGGCGAGACCCGGTTCGACGACTTCGCTGAGGAGTGGCTGGCGGCCTTGGCTCCGCGGCTGGAGCTGAACACCGTCGCGAAGTACCGGTCTTTCCTCGACACGCAGCTGTTGCCGCAGTGGAAGGCGTGGCCGCTGATCGCGATCTTCAACGGCTACGTCGAGATTGAGCGGTGGCTGTCGGAGCTGCATGAGGACTATGCCGAGTCGTCGGTGGCCTCGTACTTCGCGTTGTTCTCGACCATCCTCAACGCTGCCGTGCGTGCCTGGATGATTCCGGCCAACCCGTGCAACGGGGTCCGGGTGTCCAGCGGCGAGTTCGACACGGATCGGTTGGTCGCCACGCCGGCACAGGCGCTGCGGGCCGCAATGCGGCTCTACGAACTCGGGCTGGGGAAGTCTGGGTTCGTGCTGTGCTTGATGGATTTCTATACCGGCGCCCGATGGGGTGAACTCGTGGGCCAGCAGCGGCACGAGTACGACTCCGAGAAGCGTGGCATCGAGATCCGGACGCCGCTGAAGGAGGTCGGCGGGAAGGTCTACAAAGGAGGCCGGAAGAGTGATGATCATCATGCGGATGGTCGCCAGCGTCCGCCGACACGGCGCGGGAACTCCCGGCCGAAGAAAGGGCGAACCAAAACTCCTGCGGGTACGAGGTTCGTGGCATTGCCGCCGGGGATCGCGGTGCTCTACGAGGAGTTGATGGACAGTCACCGGGAACCGTTCGTGCTGTGCACGCCGGAGGGCCATCCGTGGCGGCGGTCGAACTTCCGGATCCGGTTTTGGCGGCCGGCGTGGGACGGCGTCGAGCTCGATGACGCCGGCGCGGGGGAGCGACGGCCGCCGATCCTGCCGACGTTCACCTTCCACGAGGGCCGCCACACTCACAGCACCTGGCTGACCGAGGACGGGATCCCGGAGGTCGCCCGCCGCGCGCGGCTGGGACAGAAGATGAAGGGCATCGCGCGGGTCTACGACCACGTGACCCCAGCGATGGTGAACGAGATCCTGAACGCACTCGAGGAACGCTGGCTGCGGTCGCTGGCGTCGCTGTACCCGGGCGAACGCGCCAAGCTGGTGTCCTGGTTCCCGCATCTGAGGTCCCAGCGGGCGATCGGGCCGGGCTCTGGGGCCATCGCCGGATCGTCGCCGACTGACGAATAGAAGCCCCGCCCCTCCGGGGAGGGACAGGGCTTCTGACCTGCGAAAACATGTGGTGCGCGATACTGGGATTGAACCAGTGACCTCTTCCGTGTCAGGGAAGCGCTCTCCCGCTGAGCTAATCGCGCGAGGTGGAGACGGGATTCGAACCCGTGTACACGGCTTTGCAGGCCGTTGCCTCGCCTCTCGGCCACTCCACCGTGCCAGGCTCGAGAGCCTACCGAGCGGATGACGGGATTCGAACCCGCGACCCTCACCTTGGCAAGGTGATGCGCTACCAGCTGCGCTACATCCGCACTTCCCGGCTGCGGTTCGGGAGGTCCGACGCCGTGGCTTCGTCCCTCACCCCGTCGCCGTGGTGTGGGAAAACCATATCGGACCCCGAAACCGGGGCCGACACCGGGGTGTCACTCCGCCGTTGCAAGCCTGTCATCAGGCCAGATCGTGCGGGATGAGGTGGGTGAGTGCGTCGTCGACGTCGACCCACAGGTGCTCGTTGCCCGGCAGCACGACGTCGTAGGTCCGGTCGAGGAAGTCGGCCAGCTCCTGGGCGGACGCCTCGAACATGGCGTGCCCGGACGGCGAGTTCAGCTCGATCAAGACGGCTTCGGGATCCTCGACGGAGGGGCGGATGCGGACGTCGCCGTCACCGGCGTCGGCCAGGAGACCGTCCGCGAGGAGGTCGCGCGCGTACACCCACTCGACCCAGCCGGCGCGGCCGGTGCGGAAGGCGGCGACGACCGCGTACGGGTCGCGTGTGTCGTAGCGCAGCTCCACCTTCACCGGAACCGCGGGAGTCCGCGGCGCCAGCAGGTCGAAGACCGCCGTCGAGCGGAGCGTCACGTGATCGTTGCGCATCGTCCTACCCTTCGTCTCCCTTCCCGGCCCGGCCCGGCCGAGGGCATCACCACTGGGACGCATCAGGAGGCCGAATCCGTCGCGGGTGCGCCGCAAATCACCCGTCCGGGCTCGTCGCCCCCGTCTCCACCCGTGACCACCCACGGCGCGCAACTGACCGGCACGCCCCGTGGGGCCCACGCCTCCATACTGCGCGGTTTAGTCGCCGGGCGATAGCACCGTCGCACGGATGTCGAACGTGACGTCAGGCGGCCCCCCTTCGGCACAACCCGGCTAGCTCGGGGTTGTGCGTTCCGTACCCGCCGGTAAGCGGAGTGTGGTCGGCGAGGACCACCCGTTTGCAGGCGCCTGAAAGTCGTACGCTAAAGTTGACCCCAACACCACGGGCGGGCGATTAGCTCAGCGGGAGAGCGCTTCGTTCACACCGAAGAGGTCACTGGTTCGATCCCAGTATCGCCCACTCGATCGCGGGAGAGCCCTGCTTGCTGACAACGCAAGCGGGGCTCTCTTCGTCGTGTCCTGTGGGGGCCGAGCCCCCACGCCTCCGGGGGGGGGGGGGGGGGGGGCGGGCCCCCCCCCCCCCGGGGGGGGGGGGGGTGGGGGGGGGTGTTGATGGGGGGGGGGGGGGGGGCCGGGGGGGGGGGGGATTAGGGGGACCCCCC
>NZ_JBFBCC010000047.1:0-22760 GCF_040682955.1 Amycolatopsis sp. NPDC051045 | reverse complement strand
GGTGCTCGACGACGTCGTGTACGAGCGCGCGGTGAACAAGTGGACCTGGTACCGGCACACCGAAGACCTGCGGCTGGTCCGCGGCGCCGGCTGAGGGCCGGCCCGGCCGCGCGGGACCAGGCCTCACGCCTGGGTGTTCAGGGTGATGTTGGTGACGTGCGACGCTGCAGGGCAGGTGGCGTAGATGCTCCCGGTACCGTTTCCGTAGGCCGTGTTCGCGCCCCAGAAGTAGCACTGCACCGTCAGGCTCCAGTGCCCGCTGCCGGTCGTACACGTGCCCCAGGCCATGTTCGCGTTCACGTACCCGTGGCTGCAGCCGCTGACTTGCGCCGAAGCCGGCGCGGCCGGCAGGACCAGCGGCGCGGCCACCGCGGCGGCGGCCACTGTGGCGGCGGTCAGCCAGCGCCGGGCTTTTCCGGTTTTCGCGACCTTTCCGGTCTGGCCGGGGGTGTGTTCCGTGATCGTCATTTCTTCCTCCCTGGGATGCGACTGCGCCGAACGGGGTTCGGCCGGATACTCCGAATCTAGGAGACCGATCGCGTTCTGAATCGAGCTGTTCCATGCCGGTTTCCGAGTGGAACACCGGAACGCGTAACACGCCGACGAGTTTTGACGACAGGGATGCCGAGGGCGGGGAGGGGAGGGGAATGACGACACCGGAGCAGTTCGCCGCGCGGCTCGCGCGGCTGCGGTCCGTTTCGGGCAAGTCGTATCGCCGGCTTGGAGCCGAAACCGGTTTGGGTTACGCGACCGTCGCCGGATACTGCACCGGACGCCACCTCCCGCAGCTCGCGGTCACCGCTCAGTTCACGCGGCTGCTGACTGCCCTGGGCGTCCCGCAGGGCGAGGAACAGGAAGAATGGCTCCGGTTGCTGCGAGAGCTCCGCTCCGAAACCCGGTCCTTGCAAACCGGCGATGTCAACCCCTATCCCGGTCTGCGTGGCTTCGAGGCCGCCGACGCGGGCTACTTCCACGGACGGGAGGACGTCGTCGCCCGGATCGTCACAATGCTCGAGGGTGACGGCCGGTCCGCTGTGATCGTCGTCGGAGCCTCCGGGACAGGGAAATCGTCGCTGCTGAGGGCCGGGCTCGTTCCCGTCTTCCGCGAATCCACCGTCTGTCGCCGGGAAGATCGCCCCTGGCGGGATGGGCGGCCTCGACGGCCGGCCTCGCTCCTGACGCAGTCGTCGTCGTGGACCAGCTCGAAGAGCTGTTCACCGTGAGTGCCGCCGCCGAGCGAGACAGTTTTCTCTCCGCGGCGCTCGCGTGGCCCGGCAAGCTTGTCCTTGCCCTGCGCGCCGACTTCTACGACCGGGCGACCGAGCCCGCCGCCCTCGCCCCGTTGCTCCAGCGGCACCAAGTGGTGCTCGGCTCACTGACCGAACCACAGCTGCGGGCCGCGATCACCGCTCCCGCCCTGGCCGCCGGCCTGCGGCTGGACGACGGATTGATCGAGATGCTGCTCGCCGACTGCATCGACCAGCCCGGAGCTCTACCGCTGCTGTCCCATACGCTGCGGACTATGGTGGAGCTCACCCGCCACAACGGTTCCGCGACCCAGCTTGACGCCGCGGCCTACCGTGCGACCGGGGGACTCGGGGGAGCCGTGGCCCAGACGGCCGACCACGCGTACCGGCAGCTGGCTGAGGAACAACAAGTCGTCGCGCGAAGCCTTTTCCTCCGGTTGGTCAACATCGGTGACGGCTTCGCCGACACCCGGCGCCGGGTCACCACGAACGAGCTGTTCGACGGGCTCGCCGACGCCGAGGCCGACCGGCTCGCCGAGGTCGTGGGGACCTTCGTCGCCATCCGCCTGCTGACCGCCCACGAGACGACGGTGGAGATCAGTCACGAGTCGTTGCTGACCGCCTGGCCGCGACTGGCGACCTGGCTCGACGACGACCGGGCAGGCCGGCGCCTGCACCGACGCTTGACCGCCGCCGCACACGACTGGGCAGCGGAAGGCCGGACGTCCGACGGCCTGTACCACGGCCGAGTGCTCGATTCGCTCGCCGAATGGGCGGCCCAGGACGACGCCGCGCCCATGCTCAACGCAGTGGAACGGGAGTTCCTGGACGCGTCACTCACCCGGCGTACCACACGCGCCCAGGAAGAGCGGCGACGGCTGCAGCGCCGCTATCAGCTGTTGTGCCTCGCACTGGTGCTGTTCCTCGCCGCTGTCGGCGCAGGCGTCGTCGCATTCCGATCCGCTGCTGACGCCGCCGGGCAGGAACAACTGGGACAGTCTCGCCGCGCAGCGGCCACCGCAACGCGCTTGCGAGACGAAGATCCCGCCCTTGCAGCGCAGGTCGCTCTGGCCGCATACCGGCTGGCACCCACGACCGAGGCGACGAGCGCGCTGCTCGATGCGACCGCGCGACCGACGCCGCAACGCATGCACGCTCCAGGCGGAGCGGCCACTGCCCTGGCCACGGCACGCTCGCTCCTGGCGGCGGGAACGGCAGGTGGCACAGTGCAGCTGTATCGGACCGGCAACCATCTGCCGTCCCCGGCCGCAGCCGTGCTCCACGTGGATGGCGTTGTCGACGCGGTCGCGCTCGACCCCGCCGGCGTGTGGCTCGCCGCCGGCACCCGCACGGGCGCGCTCGCGGTGTGGCGGATCTCCGACCCGGAGCATCCGGTCGCGCTCGGCTCGTTCACCGCCACCGGGCCGCGGGTGTTCGGGCTGGCCTTCGACCACTCCGGCACGGTCCTGGCAGCCGGGCGTGGTGACGGCACGACGCTGGTGTGGGCGATGGCCGCCGGTTCGCGGCCGATCACGCTGACCGGGCCGGCCCAAGCAGTCAAGAGCGTCGTGTTCACCCCGGCCGGGACCGGGCTGGCGGCAGGCAGTGACGACGGCGCCGTGTATCGGTGGGACCTCGCGGATCTCGCACGTCCGCGTCCGCTGCCCCGGCTCACCGGGCCGACCGGCAAGATCTTCTCGATCGCCGTCTCCCCGGACGGCCACGTCCTGGCCGCCGGATCCGGCGCCGACCACTCCGTCCACCTCTGGAACATCGCCGATCCCGAGCACCCGCGTCCCGACGGCGATCCACTGACCGGGCCGGCAAGTTGGATCAACAGCGTCGCCTTCAGCCCGGACGGCACGCGGATCGCCGCCGCCGGCTCCGACACCAAACTATGGCTATGGGATCTGCAGACCCGGCAGCCGATCGGGACGCTTCCGCACACCACGCAGGTGGCTGCGGTGGTGTTTGAGGACGATTCGACCCTCGTCACGACCGCCACCGACGGCGTTCTCCGGCGCTGGACGCTGCCCGGCCCCTTGCTCGTCGGCAGTGCAAACCAGGTTTTCTCCGCCGGGTTCGACGCAGTAGGCCACCGGCTGCTCGTCGGAGCGGGCGACCACGTGCTGCAGCTGTGGCGGCTCGACGACACCAGCCGACCTGGTGTCGTCGCGAAGCTGACCAGCACCTATGCCGGTGACGAGCTCGCCGGAGCCTCGGCGCTGTCCCCAGACGGCCGACTCGTCATCGGCGGCACCACAGGCGGCCGCCTGTGCTTTTGGGACGTCACCGATCCCGCGCGTCCCACCCCGCTCGGCACCCCACTCGCGGTCGCGCGGTCAGTGGTCCAGGCGATCGTGTTCTCATCGGACAGCCGTTTTATCGCCGTATCCAGCAGCGACGGCACCGTCCAGCTGGTCGATGTCACCGATCAGCGTCATCCCGTCGAGGTGACGACGTTGCCGTCCATCGGGGCCACGGCTTACGGCGTTCGGTTCAGTCCGGACGGCCACCTGCTGGCCGTCGCCGGCGGCGACGGCACCGGCTACCTGTGGGACGTCACCGACCGGCGCGCCCCGCGATCGATCTACAAGCTGGGCGGATTCACCGGAGCGGTCTACGCGGCGGCGTTCAACGCCGCCGGGACGCTGCTGGCCTTCGGCGGTGCCGATCGCTCGGTGCGGCTGGTCGACGTCACCGGGCCGCCGGCGCCGAGACCCGTCGGGCCGGTGCTCGCCGGTCCCGTCGACGAGGTCTACGAGCTGGCGTTCGCCCCGCACTCCGACACACTGGCGGTGAGCAGCATCGATCGCACCATCTGGCTCTGGGACGTCGGCACGCCGGACCGCCCGGCTGTGCAAGCGACCCTCACCGCCGCGGACGACGGCCTCTTCACCGTCACCTACGCGCCGGACGGCCACACGCTCCTCGCGGGCGGCCGCGACGCCGGAGTCCGCTTGTGGAACACCGATCCCGGCGCCGCGGCCCGGATGGTCTGCACGACGACCGGCGAGCCGATCACCCGGGAGGAATGGGACCAGCTCCTCCCGGGCGTGTCGTTCACACCGCCGTGCTGAGGCCACCCGCCCCCACGCCGGGCGGTCTCAGCCGGCGTGGTCAGCAGATCCGGACGTTGCCGGTGGCGGGGTCGCCGCCGCCGATCTGCTGCACCCAGTAGGTGATGCACGTCGAGCCCGGTGCATAGACCTGCGGTGTCCAGTGGCTGCCACCACCGCTGTCGGACTGGTAGCCGCCCACCGCCGATCCACCCCAATCGGAGCGAATCAGCATGTAGACGGTTCCGTACAGGTGCGGCACCCGGACCCAGTTCGTCCCGCACGCAGCGGAGTAGCGGATCTCGTAGAAGATGCTGCCGACGGTGCCGGTGCGGATGGTGCCGGCGCCGTTGGCGCAGCCGGACGCGAGCGGGTCCGTGCCGTGGTCGCCCGGCCCGGCGAAGGCGGGAGCACTCAGCATCGTGACCATCCCAGCCACGGCGGCGAGCAACAGCCCCAGCCGCGTCAACAGCGGGCGTTTCCGGCTTTCGTGGCGCGCCTCGGGTGTCCGGGGGATAGCGGTCGTCATGATCCACTCCGATCGGTTGATTCGGTTGACGACTCCCATCAAGCCCGCGGTCACACCGCCTGGACCAGCGGTGACCGCGGTCCCGCACTGTTGCGAACAGAGATCCGCACACTTCCGAACACCCTGCCGCTGGCGCCGTTGTTGCCGGATGGTCGCCGGTGCGGCTCCGGACCCGCTCGAGCTACGCAGACGAGCGTTCGACGCTCGAGCCCTCGGGTCGCGTAGCCAGGGGGTGGCTTCTAAGTCGCGATGCTGGAACGGGGTGGCTATCCCGGTCGACAGCTGCTGCTGGCCGATGTGTTCGACCTGGATCCTCTAGGGGCCAGTAATCGCCGTGACCAGCTGACGGAGCTGTTTGTGTCGCGGTGCCCTCGGCGCCGGGGCTGGACGCGGACTCGCGGCGTCGCCGGATCCGATCGGTGCTGACGGAGATGTCGCACCGCTACGGCTTCATGCAGGTCAGGGAGGACACCTTCTGAGCTGCCGCAGCGCGCACGACCGCAGTGGTGCCCTAGTCAGCCGGCCTCATCTCCGGCGGCGAGGTAGGACTGCCGCAGTGTCTGCTGTCACGACTCGACGTAGGAGGTCTTCCGCTCGCCGAACCGGCGCTGTAGTCGTCGGCGGCGAGGTTAGACAGCGACCCGTGCAGCGCCCACGCCGGGGTCTGGGTGATCGCGGCCAGGTGCCGCAGGATCTGTTCCAGCACGGCGACGTAGCCGGACATGTCGGTGGAGTCGAACGTGCCGAACCGCGTCTCGGGGGAATCGGAGTGCAGGAGCCGGTCCGGGCCGATCGGTGGTTCTTCGTCGTCGTCGACCTCCAGTCCGGCGGCCCAGCGCTGGCGGTGCGCGCCGGTCGTCATGAGCAGGAACGTCTGGTAGTTGAGCCGGTCCTGAATGTCAAGAACCGGAGCGACCACGCCGGGGCTGTCGGCATCGAGGTCGTCTTCGTCGAGGAACCGAACCACCGGGCAGACGCCCAGGCCGTGTTCGGCGTGGTCGAGGTAGGCCGGTCCCTGGCCGGGATCGTTCTCGGCGAGGGTGTAGACGGCCTGGTCGTCGAACAATCGGTAGACCTGGCGCCGCCCGTCCGGTGTCCAGGAGGTCTTCTGGTGCAGGGCATAGATCGGCCATGGGTCGGCGTAGACGGCGGTCATGTTCCGCGGTGACACGCCCCGGATGACTGGGGCGGTGCCGCCGGGTAGGACGGTGGTGTATGCCCAGCCGTACTTCAGCGTCGCCCGGTGCACCGCGGCCCGGCGGCGCGCCAGACCGTTCTGGGTCCAGTGCGACCAGCCCAGCGGCTCGTCCGCCTGGTCGTCGCCGAGCGCGCGATAGCCGTCCATGAACAGGTTCTGAGCCAAGATCTGGATCAGCAGGCGGCACCAGTTCGTCCGAGACCGGTCGAGCAGCCAGCGGTACGCCCGTCGGGCCGAGCGGGGGCGCGAAGGGCAAGTCATGGTCGCCCTGGACGTAGCGGTGAATGAGGTTGTTGCGAGCCTGGTCCGGCCAGCCTCAATCCGGCCTGCGACCTCGGCGGCCGCCGAGGAGTGAGCACGATGCGTGTTTCACCTCATTTCAAGGAAGTTTGGGCGGGATCAACCACGTCTGACCTGGCAAAACGCCCAGAAAAACGATCACACTACCCGAAGTGGCAATACCGAACTTGCTGTTTCTGGGGCAAGCTTCGGCAGCGTGGGGATGCGAGAAGTTTTATTGCCGCTCTCATTCCGGCTCAAAAACCGGGTGCATTACCCGAATTCGGCGTCGTGTATTTTCGGGTGCGCATCGAACCGATTGAGGGGCATAACCATGGATTTTTCTCAGAGCGTCATCGTCTACGCCCTGGTTGCCGTGCTGCTGACTGCGGCTGTGATCGCGCTGGTCCGCAAGTACAACCCGTTCTGGATCTTCCTGGCCGCTGGTGCCCTCCTGCTGGCGGCGATCACGATCGCACAGAAGGACCCCGTGATGCTGCAAGCGCTGGGGCAGTTCTTCGCTAGCCTGCGAGCGTTCGGCTGATCGAGCGCTCGTCGAGGTGACCAGGTCAGGTGAAAAGACGGAGCTTGCCCGTGCGCTTACGTCCGCGCTTGGCCCAATCCGGGGAGGCGAGGACCAGACGGCGGACGTGACGGGCGCCGATCAGGCACACCGCGAGGTCGATCTTGTGCGGCGAGTCCCGCGCTTCCTTGCGGATGAGCACGCCGTAGCGGGTGGGCTGGCGGCGGGCGTTGAGCACGTGGCGCTTGAGCCAGGGGTCGCCGTCGTGGGTCAGAGCCTTTTGCTTGCTCTCCGCCAGCGTCGGCCCACGGCCGGAGCGAACTCGGGGACCTTGGCACGCATGTCGAACGCCACGGCCGAGCGGCGACGGCTGATGGTCGCGTCAACCAGCAGCTGGTCCCCGAAGTCCAACGCCCACGCGTCAACGTAAGACTCGAACTCGCGGACGTCGGCGAAGAACCCCACCACATCGAACCGGCCAAACGCAGTACGGACCGCCAGGGCTCTCACCCATGCTAAACGCCGGGACGGACTGCCTGGGGCACCAGTTCACGCTCGTCGAACGAGAACGCCCGCGTGTGCACCGGGACGCCGGTCTGCTGCGCTTCGACGATCTTGTTGTCGCCCAGGTACATCATCACGTGGTGTGTGGCCCCGGGCGTTGCGGGTGCTGCGGTCGGGCAGCGGCGCCGGCCGCCAGGTGGCGTTGCTGGCCGACGTGCAGGTCGAGGCGCTGTTGCTGGAGCTGCAGGAGCCGGTCGCCCGCCTGCTCGAGTACGACGAGCAGCACCACGCGCACCTCGTCGAGACGCTCCGGGCCTGGCTCGACGCCCTCGGCGACGTCATCGCCGCCTCGGCGGCGGTCCACGTCCACCCCAACACGTTCCGGTACCGCCTCCGCCGGCTCGCCGAGGTCGGCAGCTTCGACAGGACTGCCCCGGAGGCAAGGTTCGCGGCGACGGTCCAGCTGCGCGTGGTAGCCCCACCGCGTCCTGAGGTGACCGAGCCACACGAACGGGCGGTTCGTCCCGACCGTGCCTGTGGAATATTCGGCGTGACGCGACTACTTCCGGGGGAACCATGTTCAGGACAATGCCGAAAAATCGTCGCGGTTGCCGGTGCGCTGACGGCGGCGCTCGCGTTCTTCACGCCGACCGCCCAGGCCGGTGAACTCCCGGCTGGGCGTACGAGGGTTACCTGCCCCACGGCGGCAGCTCGGTGCCCTGCCCCTTCTTTTGATCCGCAGCGGTCAGCGAGGACCGGCTCCACCTCCGCGATCAGCCGGTCGACGTCCTCCTCCGTCGTCCACGGCGCGATGCCGCCCGCACCGCCCCCGTGTCGCCCCGGACCCAGGTGCCACGAGCACTCGATCGCGTAGAAACTTCCCGCTGGCGCGTCACCCGCGGGCCGAGGTGCTCGTACACCGCCTGTGACGCCACGCCGTCGACGGAGAACAGCACCGTCGGCGTCCGGTGCCGCTCCGCTGTCCCGTGGAACGCACCTTCACCTGGCTCAAAACCTTCCGTCGCCTGCGCGTCCGCACCGAACGACGAGCCGACGTCCATCAAGCCATCCTCAGCCTGGCCTGCTCGGTCATCTGCCTCCGCAAACTCATTCTCTTAGGTAGTCGTCTCGGCAAGGTCGTCCCGGCCTGGCCGGACGAAGTCGCCCTCGCCGAGGTCGAAGTTTCTGTTGTCCCAGTTCCTCAACAGCCACGCGTCGAGGTGGGCGTCCACTTGGTCATCGAAAGTCCCCGTCGACTCCAGCAGGTCTGCCAGCGCGACCTTCAGCTCTTCCGACTGAACGGCGACGACTTCGATGCACAAGCGAGCCGCCAGCTTGACAACCGTTTCCAGCGCGAAGCCGCGGCCTCGATGAGGCGCCAGCTCCGGGGGAACCTCCGGTGGCAGCAACTGGA
The DNA here is from genome assembly GCF_040682955.1 of Amycolatopsis sp. NPDC051045. Taxonomy (NCBI): domain Bacteria; kingdom Bacillati; phylum Actinomycetota; class Actinomycetes; order Pseudonocardiales; family Pseudonocardiaceae; genus Amycolatopsis; species Amycolatopsis sp. NPDC051045. Next base: position 14,007 of record NZ_JBFBCC010000047.1, on the reverse strand, counting down.
CGAGCAGGTCACGTGCGCCGCCCCAGCGGGAGTTCTCTCTCGTGTGGGCGAGTTCGCCCAACGCGAGGTTCAGTGCGTGGAGCCGCCGCCAGCCTGCGGCTTCGAGCCAGTCGCGTGGGGTGGTGCTGCTCTTGTTCTCCAGCTTTCTCGCGCGGTTCTCGTTCTTGATCCAGGTCTTGACTCGGGCCAGGGACTCGAGAACGACCCGCAGGACTCCCATCGCACGGTCATCGTCTTCGAGCCACAACCAGTAGGCGGAGCGAAATCCCGACGAGGCGGCCGCCAAAGCGATGGCGACTTCTTTCCGGCGGTGACTCCACGAGCCGACCAAGCCGAGTGTCTCGGCGACGAAGACGAACCTGGTTTGCGGATCGCCGAGGTGCAGGCTTTCGACCGGCCGGCTGAGCCGCTTCGCCTCGTCTTCGAACGCGGCCAGGGCTTTCGCAGCGACTGTGGCTCTCTTGAACAGGAAGTATGATTCGGATATCTCGTCGTCGCGGTAAAGGCGTCCGTCGGGGCGCTCCCCGTTGTATACGCGCTCGATCCGGTCCTGGTTGACACGCAGTCTTTCGACGATGGTCGCGGACAGTCCGGTCTCGGGATCGAGGGGCCAGAGTCCCCACCGAGCGAACGGCTTCGCTCCGGCCGGGTCGGCGATGAACGAGCCGCGATAGAAGCCTCCGACTTCGCGATCCGGGTAGCCGGCCTCTTCCATGGCGGTGGCGACACAGGCGCGTAGGCGGTCAACGCACAGGTCGATCAGGTCCAGTATCTTGCCGGCGGGTTCGTCCATACTGGCGATGAACTCCTGGTCGAGCAGCAGGCATGGCTCGCAGAGGAGTGCCTTGGCGTCTGGTCCGCGACCGTGAAGGAACTCGGAAACGGCACCGTAGAGAACACCGGGCAGAAGCATTCTCTCGGCGGCCGACGCACTCCGGAGATGATCAGGCCCGGGAGAACCCACGTGGAAGAATGTGCGGCCCGACCAGAGCCGAGTGTAGTAGTCGACTGTCGACTCTCCGGGGCTCCGTCGATTGCCTGAGTTGTGGGCGAGGTTGAGCGCCCAGCGTTCCAGCTGGGATCTCGCGATCTGTGTGGCGCCGATCAGCTGGCCCGATGCAAGCAGCCTGATTGCGGAGACCAAGCTATCGACTCCCCAATGCAGGTGCCTCAACCACGGTGCTGCTTCCGCGCGGGCCATCCAGGCGTTCCGCGAACGCAGCTTGCGCAGCATGGACTCCAGGACGAACAGCTGGTTGACGATGATTCTCGACCGGGTGGTGACTGCTGCGCTGACCAGCCCGACCCGGTCCATCCTCTGGTTGTGCCGGGAGATCAAGGCGGCGGCTAGTGAGCTGCGGCCACGCCGGGCGGCCAGTTCGTAGTCCGGCAACTCGTCGCCCACCGTGCGGCCGTACTGCTCGGCGCGATCTCCTCGTTTCACAGCCCGAGGTGAGCCCCGTCTCAGCGTGGCGGCCTGCCTGAGCCGACGGTTTCGGTTGGATTTGCCCATAAAGGCCTCCGGCAGTTCGCTCGCCCGGATGTGATCGCGGGCGGCGTTCGTAGTGTTACAGGCGATCCCCTGGCAGCGACGTCCGAAGACCGGCGCCAGGGGCACCGGGTGTACGACGAACAGCCGGGCCTCCGTGACCGCACGGAAGGGTCGCGGGCCGACGGGTCGTCCGCGCAGGGTTGAGGGCAATGAAGACTGGAAGGGCTGGTGGACCGCGGCCGCCGACGCCCCCGGACCTGCGCGCTCTTCACCGCTGAAGAACTCCGAGGGCGTCGACCGGCTATGGCAACCGGTTCAGTCCGCAGGCACAAGCGGCATCGCTGGATGAGGTGGGCTTCGCCGATGTCGGAATAGTCTGGTAGTACGGCGGCGGCTACGTCCTCACGGCGCTCCGGTGACGCTGACCGACGGATTCCAGGGTACGTTTTCGATCTGCCCGGTCCAGTGCACCTTCACCGCGGGGTCACGGTGGGTGCCCTGGTAGCCGAGGTAGCCGAGGATGGCGAGCTGGAGATAGTGTCGGGCCAGGCACCACGCGTCGTACCACTCGCCGGCGCTGAACTTCGGCTTTGTCCGGCTCGGGTGCATGACTCCGTTCCGCATGCGCGTGAGGACTTCGGGGCCGTCGCCGACTGAAAGGCCGGTGAGCTTCGCGGTTGCCGACGTCAGCTCGGCGAGAGCCGGGGGAAACGTCGGGCTGATCGAGTGCAGGCCCAGTAGTTCGCGCATGGACTCGTGCGCTTTCAACGCCTTGTAGGTCCCCGCCGTACGGATCTGGCGGTCTTCGACGAGTTCCGACCACGCCAGCAGTTCCAGTCCGGACTGAGCCGACGAGACGGCGAGTTCGAGCGGGTGGGGATCGTTCGCGTCGATCAGGTAGTAGCTGGCCCGCCGAACGACTTCCTGCTTCAACGGATCAGCCCAAGCCATCGCGATGCGTTCGAAGAGTTCCTGCAGTTGTTCAGGGTGGTAACTGTCGACGAGCCCAAGCGAGGTATGCCACGGGGAGACGAGCGGAGAGGCCCATTCCGACCAGGCCGGTTCGGCCGAGGCCTTGTAGGCCACCGGAAGGATGGGCGAAGTCCAGCGGCCGCAAGCGAGACTCAGCGCATACCGCAGGACGTGGAGGACGTCCTGGAGGTTTTCGGCGTCGAAGTCGGAGCCGTCCTCTCGTTCGATGCGGCCCGTGTGGGTGGCCGCATGGCCTCCGTTGTCGCGCAGGTCCTCTTCGATCTCCCGCCGATTGCTGGGGGAGTCGAGCGTTACCTTCCAGCCGGCACCGGTCAGCACGGTACGGCCCAGGTACCACGCCGTTTCGTGACGCAGCTTCCCGCCGACGGTCATCGCGGGGAGGTTCGCCAGGATGAACGTGGCGTGCGTGAGATCCTTGGCTTCCGGGTCGCCCACCACCGTCCGGCGCTGCGGCCCACGGCCCTCCCACTGAAATTCTTCAGTCGGACTTTGTTCCGTGGAGGCGATTTGAAAGGCATGCTTCTCTGGTACTTCGACTTGAGGATCTTCGAGCACCAAGCTTCCGGTCGTGAGATCGATGCCGACGTCGACCTCCTCGGACCCTCCGGACCACTGCAGCATCGGCCATGGGTTCCAGCGCAAGGTGATCGAACCGTTGGCATCGAACTGGCGCGCGCCGGAACGGCCGACTAGCGGGCCGCGGTAGACGGTCAGTTCACCTCGCGGTGTCTCCGCGGAGTAGAAGTGCATGGTCGGAGCCGGAGTAGCTTCGGCGGAATCGGTCATGTCGACCATGATGCCTTGTTTTCGCGCATCGGGAAGTCCATTTTCGACAGCAAAAGAAGAAGAAGAAACTAACGTGTCGGGTGGCTGGTTAGTTCCGGGACAGCGCTTCGACTCCCCGATCGGGTTGCGGTGCTCGAGCGGTGATAGTCCGGAAGAGACTCAGCGGCGCCTGACATTCCGATGCCAGCGCAAGCTCGTCGACCTCGGTTTCCGTCTTGAGGAGCTCGATGGCTCGAGGCAGCAGCGAAGGTTGCTCGAGAAGCGGCATCGGGCCTGGCTCTCGGCGTCGCCAGCCGCGGTTGGACACCGTGGTCATTGCGTTGCGGTAGGTGACGTCGCTCATCACCCTGAGGCTGCGGGCGCGGTACAGCAAGGCTTGGAGGCTGATGTTCCACTGCTGCTTGAGCTGGCCGAGTCGGCGCCAGTCCGCGTTCGCAGGCAGCTCGCCTGCTATTTCCTCGGCAGGCGTCAGGAACTCGGCGGCGAACCGGTGTGCTTGGTCTTCGACGGCACGGCTGCCTGGCTCGGCGTCGAGGTGCATGACGAGGTGCCCGAGCTCGTGGGCGACGTCGAACCGCTGGCGATAGTAGTCGTCCTTCGCCGGGTTGAGAATTATAATCGGCCGCAGCGGCGTGTCGAACGAGTACGCGTCGACGCTCGCGTTGCCAAGCGGGCTGAACACCACGAGGCAGCCGTGGTTCTCCGCCAGCCTGACCAGGTGCCCGACTGGGCCCGGCGGAAGGTTCCACTGCTTCCGGAGCAGCCGCGCGGCTTCTTCTGGCGCATCGCTCGCTGGCGCGTCGACGGCGACCGGATGGCTGGGCAGGTTCCGCTCGGGGAACTCCGCGTGACGCTCGATCGTCATGGCGACGTCGACGGCCATGCACCCGTACGCGTGGGCCTGGTCCCGGGAGATCTGGCTGGTGGACCGCAGGGACCGGAAGTGCGGCGCGGTCGTCGCGGTGGGCAGTTCGTGCGCGCGCGTGAGGAAGAAGTCCGGGCTCACGTCGAGCGCCAGGGCCAGCGCGGCGACCGTCGCCGCGGCAGGGCGCTTGAGCCCGCTCTCGTAGGCCGCGACGGCGGTCGGTGTCTTGTGGATGCGGTCCGCTAAGCCGTTCTTGCGCAGGCCCGCCAGCTGGCGCGCCAAAGTCAGCCGCCCGCCGTCGAAGAAGGTGGCGACGTCGCCCAGCTGATCACTCATGCCTCACCAATAGCACGCGGACCGTCGTGGTCGCGCGCCGGGCGGCGGACACGCACGTCGGCGTCCGCCACGGCGTCGCTGCTCGGTTCGGCCGGGCTCGTTGGCTGGCGGGACGTCATGGTTCCGCCGATCAGGCCGCTGCCGGCCGCCAACTCGGTGCGCCAAACCCAGGCGTCTCCGTGGTCGAAGTTCCAGCGGATGCGTCCGAAGGACAGCTCGACTTCGGCTGTCGTGGGGTCCATCGCGTGGGCGAGCACCAGGGTGCGCCGGAGCTCTCGCTGCTCGTCGGGAAGTTCGCCGAGCGGCGGGAGACCGGGCAAGCCGGACAGCGGGAACAGTCCGCCATCTTCTTCGGCGTGGGGTTGCTTCGCGACCAGCTGCTTGGTCTCGCTGCGTTCGGTCCAGGCGATCTTGGTGACCTGGCCGAACTCGTAGGACGCGAGCAACCACCGCCACCCGGCGACGGACCAGCCGGGTGAGCCGTTGAGGTCGCGCCGCACCACGGTGCCGGCCGGCAGCAGCGGCATGGTCCGCGAGTCCCGGTCGGCGATGCCGTCGGCAAGCACGTCACGGCCGACAGAGTCCTGACCGGGCGGGACGGCGAAGTCGCCGCACTGGAAGACGCGGTCGAGCCGGTCGACGAGGTAGACGTGGGCGTTGAACCCGATCCAAGGACTGCTTGTGCCCGCCCGCCGGGTTGTAGTCCTCGCGCAGCTGGCCGTACGCCGACCGGTGCGCCCAGGCGATCCCGTCGAGCACGCCGCGGCGACGGAGGGCCGTGAGGACGTCGTCTTCCTCGCTCATGGGGCTGTACTCTACTCGAAGGTAGTAATTGATGTGCGGAAGTGAACCGATCGGCGTGTCGTCAGGTCGGGTCGGGCTCCTCCTCCGGTGGCTGGTTCAGCTTCCGCACGTCCAGGTCGGCTCGGCGGCCTCGGCTGGCCTGGCCGGTGTCGTAGGTCAGTAGAGCGACCTTTCGCCCGATCCCCGGCCGGTAGGCCAGCGCCTGAGCGGCGACGGCCCGGTCGACGATCTCGTCGTCTTCGATCGCCAGCCTGCTGTGCCCCGGGGGATCGAAGAGGACTTCGACGCGAGTTGCGGCGAGCTTCGCCGATGGTGAGCCGTCCAGGAAGAGCTCATCGAGAACGCCCAAGGTGTGGGCGGCGCGCCATCGCACGTGCTTGTTCTTGCTCTCCTTCAGGCCGTCAAGCTCGTCGATGACCACCATCGGGACCAGCAGCCGTACGTACCCGCCGTCGAAGGCCACGACCTCGGCCAAGTCCACGTCCTTCAGCTTCACCGGGTGGTGGATGTAGAAGCTGCTGTCCGCGACGACGCACAAGTCCGTGCTCGACCAGCGCTCGATGATCTCCCGAAGTGCCACGATCGCCTGATCGAACGCGTCGACGCGTTCTCGTAACTCCAGTGAGACGAGGAGGTTGACGACCAGCACAGTGTCCGAGCCGGCCAGCGTGCCGACGCCGTTGAGAAGTTGCTCATATCGTTTGGTGAGAACGAGGTGAGTGAGGTCGGCCTCGCTTACCTGGCCGCCGAGGGCGCCCGCCGCGTTCACTGTCCAGTTGAGGTACGCGAGCAGCCACTGGTACGCGCTTCCTGCACCGCCACTCTGCAAATTGACCGCTTGGTCACGCAGGGTTTGGAGAAGCGTGAGGAGATTCTGGCGGTCGGTGCCCGGGCGCGGAGTTACCAGCATTGAGCAACCGTAAAGGGCACACCGGCCGTTTCAGGTGCGCCGCGCGCAAGTCGTCCGGTGAGGTGGATCGGAGCGTGACCCAGCTACCGATCGTGCAAGTCGCTAGTAGATTGTCGCGGCTAGATCTTGGGGTATAGGTGACGTAGTTTGATGCGTGCGCGTCGGTGGTGAACTGCCAGCGGACTTGGCGTTGGTCGGTGTTGGTGGCGTGTTGCCAGGCGGTGAGTTCGGTGTTGAGGGTCTCGAGGTTGTCGATGCGGCGGTCGAGGCATTGGCGGGTCAGTGCGGACAGTTCGATCTCGGCGATGGTGAGCCAGGAGAAGCGCGCCACCTGCGGCACGAGAGCGTCCGAGCCAAGGATTGTTCTATCTAGTTAGTGCAGAGGCGGTGACGGCCGACAGAAAGAAACACAAGGCTGTAAGCAGCCATCTCAGCGCCGTACGGAGCTTCGCGTAGCGATAGCTGTGCAGCACTCCGCACCGCCACAGCTCTGCCAACGCGTCGTCGAGAAGCTGCCCGGTCGGCTGGTCGATCATCCGGTGTCTGAAGCCGTCGAAGCTCGACGTAGCGGCATCAAGTTCAGCGAAGCTGTAGGGTGGTCCGACTTGTCGCTCGTGCATGGGGAACTGCCGTGGCCAGCGACGGACGGTCACGATAGCTAGAGATGCGTTCATCGCTGACACAGCAACACTTATCAACGCAGGGATGGCGAGCACGGTCACGATGATCCCGGGCTTGTTACTCCTCACGCTAAAGGCCAACGCAATACCAGCGATGACCAGTGCGTTGGTGCTCAACACGAGTCCGGCGCGAGAGGCGACACCGGCGCGGAGACTGTCACTGCGCAGTAGGTGCCACTGCGCACGGTCGAGTTGTTCTCCGACGTTGCTGGGAGATCCGGCCGAGGTCACCCATCCATCATTCACTGGTTGTCGCCCGGAGGACAGAGGATGCTTGGTCTTCGGCCGCCACGCGGCATGGCAGGACGTCAGCCGACTGAGTCGATCGCAAGCGTGATCCTGTCGAGATCGGCGATGATCGCTGGCGGCTGCTCTTCGGGTGCGGCTGGAGCGTGCTGACGCAGCATCAAGGCGGTGTGTATAGAGCACGCGGTCGCCGGATCTTCGCCCAGCGTGTCTGATCTGTTGGAGTCGGTCCAGGCCCACGCCGACGCTGACCTGACGTACCCGAGCGAACCGCCGGGGGCACAGCGCGGCTGGCCGGAGCTTCCCGGCGTCTGATGGCAGCAACGTTGCCTTGAACGGGGGCGTGATCAGGGCTTTTAACGTATCGGGATGCTGGGCGCTCTTATAAGTCATCGATGGATCGACGAGGCGAAGGACGGCCACGTGGATATGGATGACTACGGCTTTGTTCCCCTGGTCGGCGTTACGGAGCCGGCACGGCTGGTCGGATGGATGGCGCTGGTGGAGGCACTGGCCCAGCTCAATGACGTGGCCGCGTTCTGCGGCACGTGCGTCGTGAGCGGGGTGATGGCGGCCGCGGCGTTGCGTGCCGGGGGTTACCGCCTGAAGGTGACGCTGGTGTCCGTCGGGACGCGCGAGCCACCGCCGAAGGGCTTCGAACGCCTATGCGGCCGGGGTGACTGGTCACCCTGGGAGGGTTCCGGTGGCCGATGAGGAGCAGTTCACCACCGACAACTCCACTGCGGACGGAAAAGTGGCTTACCCGGGCGGGTTCGACGACTTCTTCCGTACCGAATACCGGAAGCTGGTGAAGGCGTTGATGGTCATGGAGAGGGCCTCGCCGGCCGACGCCGACGACTGTGTCGCTCACGCGATGGAGAAGCTCTTCGAGCGTTGGAACCTTCCCGTTTCCGACCCCGACCGGGTCCGCCATCCCCGGGCTTACGCGATGAAAACGGCCAGGCGCCGGCTCAAGGACGAGCGGCACCGCCTGCAGTCCGTCGCACTCGACGAGGACGGGTCGATGCTGCCGGCCGACAAGTCGGCGCTGACGGCCCTGGAAGATCGTCAGTTCGTCGCGAACATACTTGCGTGTTTGCCGTCGGCGCAGCGTCAGGTGATGCACTTGATCACCGAAGGTTACACGCCGGCGGAGATTGCCGAGGTGCTGCACAAGAAACCCAACAACGTCCGCCAGATCGTCCATCTGGTCAAGAAGCGGTTGCGCCCGCTGTTGGAGCCCCCGGTGATCGGCTCGCCCCAGAATGAGGAGGAGCGGTAGTGGCCAGTGATGATGACCGCACTGTGGCCGAGGCCCTGCGGGAACGGCTGAACCTCATCAGCGAGATCGTCGACGAGTACCTCACCGACGACGGCTTGGAGGCCAGGCTACGAGCGCTCAAGGACCGGGCCGGAGACCACGTGCCCGGGGGACCCGTCCGGTTCATCGGCCGCCGTGCGCTGCTGGATGACCTGCTGGCGTTGACGCGCGGATCGTGGCGGGAGCCCGCGGTGCTCACCGGCGCGGGGGGCGCGGGCAAGACGACGGTGGCCGCGGCCTTGGCCGAGCACGTCCGGGCGCGGGGCGGTCGGGTGTGGTGGATCTCGGCCCTCGATCCGGTTGTCCTCTCGCAGGGCGTGACGGCGGTGGCGCGGCAGATGGACGCGGCCCCGCACGACGTCGAGGCGATCGCCCGGGGCACGGCGGACGCTGCTGACCGCTTTTGGAGGCTGCTCGAGCGCGCAGCTCCCGGGTGGCTGCTGGTGTTCGACGAGGCTGATGATCCCCGGGTGCTGGGGAACGGGACTTCGCCGGCCGGAGTGCAGGATCTGACGGGCTGGGTGCGCTCGTCTGCGCGCGGCCTGGCGCTGGTGACCAGCCGGGAAACCGATCCGCGGATGTGGGGAGCGGCACGGATCCTGACCATCGGCGCACTGGACGAGGACGACGCCGCCCGGATACTGCGCGAACTGGCGCCGGCGGCGGGCGATGAAGACCAGGCCAGGGCGCTGGCGCGCCGTCTGGACGGCCACCCGCTGAGCCTGCATCTGGCGGGCAGCCACCTGCGTTCGCGAGCCACCCGGGGAGCCACCTTCGCCGCCTACGAACTGGCAGTCGTTGGGACGGTCGAATCCGGCCCGCGGGAACGTCCCGCCGCAGCAGCCATGGGGGCGCTGGCGGGCCGTGCCGTGGAACTCTCCCTGGACGAGCTGGCACGGCGGGGAGTCCCGCAGGCTCGGCCGGTGCTGCAGCTGGCCAGCTGCTACGCCTCCACCGCGATCCCCGAGAGTCTCCTCGACGCTGGCTTCCTGGCCGGTCCGCCGGACTCGCGGGACACCACTCCACCGATCCGGCACCTGGAAGACGCGTTGCGGGGGCTGCGGGAGGTCGGCCTGATCCACTACGGCTCCCCGGGCGGCATCGTCGTGCATCCCGTCGTCGGAGCGGCCGGCCGAGCCAGCCTGGGCGGGCCGGAACCGCGCCCGGGCGGGATCCGGCACGCCGCCGTCGCCCTCCTTGCCGCCGATGTCGCCGGCCTGCCCCCTGATCAGCCGGCGGCCTGGCCGGAGTATGCACTGCTGGGACCTCATCTGCTGAGCCTTCTGGAGACCACGGCGCAGCAGGTGGACCGGGAGCATCTCATCCAGCTTCTGGAAGCCGCCGTCCGCATGGCCTGGGCGTTCAACCTCAGCGGAGCCGGCCGAGCGGGGAGAGTGCTGTGCGAGCGTGCTCTGGCACGCAGCGCTGAGCTGGGGAACGGGCATCTCACGGTGCTTCGCCTGCGCCACATACTGGCGTGGGCGGTCGCGGACGGGGGCGATCTGGCCGGAGGGGAACGCCTGTACCAGGACGTTCTCCAGAATCGGCTGCGGCAGCTCGGCCCCCGGCACCCGGACGTCCTCAGGTGCCGGCACGAACTCGCCTGGATCGCCGGTTGCGGGGAGGACTGGACCACAGCCGAAAAGGGCTATCGGGCGGTCCTCCGCGACAGTGCCGGCGTTCTGGACTCCGACGACCCCGATATCCTGATAACTCGCCATGAGCTCGGCTGGGCGATCGCGAACCAGGGGCGCCTTGACGAGGCCCGAGCAGTTCTCCGAGCAGTCCTCGAGGACCGTCTGCGGGTGCTCGGCCCCGCGCACCAGCGAACCTTGGGAACCCAGCACGAACTCGCCTGGATCACCGCCAGGGAAGGCGAGTGGGCGCAGGCCGAGACCGGCTACCGCAGTCTTCTCGACCTGCGTGCGCGGCTCCTCGGTACGGATCATCCCGAGACGCTCGTCGTCCGGCACGAGCTTGCCTGGATCGCGGCCCGCCGTGGCCGGACGGCGGAGGCGGAGGCCGGTTACCGGGATGTCCTGGATCGCCGTCGCCGGGTGCTGGGCGAGGACCACCCCGAAACGCGAGCGACAGCGGTGGCGCTGGAGGAGCTCCGGCACGGCCGGATCGTCGACGCCCGCCACTCCGTCTGATCACCGATCACCACCGGCCCCCGTTCAAGGAGATCCGCGATGATTCCGACCGAACACCTCAGCAAGGCAGTTGACGAACTGGCGCCGCGAGATCGTCCGATCATGCTGCACGCCTCGTTGCGCTCCTTCGGAGCGCCCATCGCGGGTGGCGTGGACGCCCTGCTGGACGCGTTCCTGGCCGGCAACCGCACCGTGCTGGTGCCGACCTTCACCGAACCCCAGTTCGGGGTGACCCCTCCTGCCGGCCTGCGGCCGCTGCGCAACGGCGTCGACTACGCCGAATTTCCCGAGGTGCCCACGGTTTCGGAAGGCACCCCGTACACCACCGGCTGCGGGCTGATCAACCCGGGATTGGGTGTGCTCCCAGCGGCCGTGATCAGCCGCACCGGTGCTGTGCGCGGTACGCACCCGCTCAACTCGTTCGCCGCACTCGGCCCCCTGGCCGGCCAGTTGATCTCGGCGCAGAGTCCCTCCGACGTGTACGGCCCCATCCGCGAACTGGCCGCTCACGAGGGGCTGATCATCCTGATCGGAGTGGGACTCAACCGAATGACCGCGCTTCACCTGGCCGAACAACAGGCGGGGCGTCGCCTGTTCCTGCGCTGGGCTCGAAACCCCGACCACCGGGTGTCCATGGTCGAGGTCGGATCCTGCTCCGAAGGGTTCCCGCGCCTGGGAGCGGTCCTGCGCCCCCACGTCCGTACCGCGGTCGTCGGCGAATCGCGGTGGCAGGCCTTTCCCGCGCGGCAAACTCTCGCAGCCGCCGCGGCGGCCATCAGGGCGGACCAGGACATCACCCGTTGCGCCGACGGCGACTGCCGGCTGTGCCGTGACTCGATCGCTGGAGGCCCCAAGATGGCGTAGTTGCCAGAGCTCGAAGCGGCGGTGTCGATCGAGTCAATGGGTTGCGTAGAGGCAAGTATCCCGACTGCCGAACCTGTGCTTCGCGGACTACGCGGCGGCGACGGCCAGCAGCGCGGTGCTGCCCGCGATGTCCGAGGGGTAGTGGTGCCCGCAGCGAGCACGTCCGCCGCCATGAGCAGCGGAAACAGCCACGACAGCAGCGGCAGGCGTGGATGCGTGCCCCGCAGCGCGTACACGCACCACAGCGACCAGCCCAATCGGCGCCGCTCGGTAGACTGCCGGGAGGGAGGACCACCATCGCGACCATTGTCCGGCGCAGCACGCCAGCGACCGCCGCATGGTGCGGCCAGTAGATGTACACCGCCAGCTGACCGAGGACCGGACTCCTGGCCGGCCAGGCGTTCGCGCTGCGCTCAATATCAACGTGCGCGGCGTGTTCCGTGCGCTGGAGGGCCAGCGCATGGGCGTCGGTGGCCGCGAAGTCCCTTGCCCACGGCGGCGTCGATACGCGTGAAGAGCGGCAACCACAGCAGCAGGAAGATCAGCTCGGTGAGCACACCCGGTCGCCCACCGACATCGCGGAAGAGCGAGTTCGCTCGGGTTCGTGAGATCAGGCTCGATCCGGCCGGGAGCGATCGCCTCGGGCACGGGCGTGTGATTACGCTTCCGCTCGTCGGCTACTTGAGACTGGTCGGCAGGATCGGGTCCGGCCAGACTCTGGTCCAGGTGCTCGGTGAGTCGCTCCCACATTGCGGCTGCCTGCCGGTGTCATTGGTGTGGCTCTCTCATGGCATGCGTCTCGCCGAGCACCGTGCGAGGAGTGGCTGGAAAGGGGTCTGTTCTGCTCGAAGTAGCGGTGCCCTCCTTGCTGTCATCGACTCGTTGAGGCAAGGAGAATCGCATGCCCGTGATCATCGGGATGGACCCGCATAAGCGCTCGGCCACGATTGAGGTGGTCAACGAACGCGGCGACGTGGTCACGATCGGGAAGTTCGGTACTGATCAGCTCGGCTATGCGGAAATGCTGGCGGCCGGGCGCCGGTTCGCCGAGCGGGTATGGGCGGTGGAAGGCTGCAACGGCGTCGGCCGGCATATCGCCCACCGGCTGGTCCATGACGGTGAGGCGGTGCTGGATGTGCCGGCGAAGTTGTCGGCGCAGGTGCGGGTGTTCGCCACCGGCAATGGCCGCAAGACCGATCCCGTTGACGCGCATTCCGTCGCCTTGGCCGCGTTGCGCGCACCGAATCTGGTTCGAGTCCAGGCTGACCCTGAGCTGGTCGTGCTAGGCATGCTCGTCGACCGTCGTGACGAGCTCGGCCGCGCCAGGACGCAGACCGTCAACCGGCTTCACCGGTTGCTGCTGGAGCTGTTTCCCGGTGGCGCGAAGAAGTTCCTGTCCGCGGCGCAGGCCCGTGTGCTCGTGGCGACGATCAAACCGCGGGACATCGTGGGCAAGACCCGCCGCCGTCTGGTCGTGGAGTTGATCGCCGAGCTCGAGACGATCGACAAGAAGGCCAAGGCTGCGGACAAGGATCTTCGTGAGCTGGTGATTGCCCGCGGATCCACGCTGTTGGACCTGCGCGGAATTGGGCCGTCCGGCGCCGCGCGGCTGCTGGCCGATGTTGGCGATATCCACCGGTTTGCCAGTCGGGACCGATTCGCGTCATGGAACGGCACCGCACCGCTGGACGTATCATCGGGAGAACAGCAACGGCATCGCTTGTCTCGCGCCGGAAACCGCAGAATCAACCGCACATTGCACATCATGGGCATCGTCCAGCTCCGCAATCCCACCGACGGCCGTGTCTATTTCGACTCGAAAAAGGCGGCGGGCAAGACTTCGATGGAAGCGACGCGCGCCCTCAAGCGACGCCTGTCGAAGGTCGTCTACGCCCGCATGCTCGCCGATCAGAAACGACGTGAGGCGGCAGGCCCGGGAGGGCACTCGGGGACGACTCTGCAATCCAGCGTGTCCGGCCTGACCCCGGACACCGGCCCTTCGGACAAGCCACAACCCGAACTTGCCATCACCCAGTCTACGCCCGCCAGGGCCACCCCTTGACATAAAGGGGAGCCATGAGCGCGCGTCCGGCCATCCGCCTCGCTGCATGAGCGGACGTTGTCGGTCGGGCCAACCGGTGATCTCGACGCCGAGGACGCGGTCGAGTGCTGGCGCCGAGTCCTAACCGCGTTTGGGCGGCATCTGGCCGATGTACTACCCGCACACGCTGATCTTTCGACTCGGTCACCGACGTGATGAGCAGTTCGGGGTTGGCCGCGTTACGCACGCTACCGGGCCCGCGATTCATCCGATTGCTTTGTGCAGGAAAACGATCGAGTCGCCTGTTGCCGTTAGGCCGGCGAGCAGGGCGGCTGGGAGGTTCCCGTCGACGAGGTATGTCAGGGTCCCTACAGTGGCGCCACAGACGAATCCGAGCAGCAGGAGTACCGCGGCCCGGATACTTAGACCACGTCTCATTTGGGGTTGTTGTGGGTGAGCAGGTCCAGCTTGATAGCCCGGCGGTAGCAGATCACCGCGCAGGCGAGCTGGGTGAAT
>NZ_JBFBCC010000046.1:0-24197 GCF_040682955.1 Amycolatopsis sp. NPDC051045 | reverse complement strand
CACCAGCCTCACCTCCACGGCCAGCCTCGCGATCACCAGCCCGGATGTCCACGCGACACGATGACAGCGTCAACGTTTCTTGATGAAGCACTAGGTAGACGCGCGTGCGGACGGGAAGCAGGTCAAGCTGGGTGCTCTGCAGTGCACTCAGGTGGCGCCGAACGTAGTACGCCGAGCACTTCAGGTACCTGGTCCTTCCCGAGGTGGTGGAGCTTGATGTCGAACTCGATTCCGTCCGAGCCGTAGGAGCCTGTGACAAACGGGGTGAATCCCTCTGGAACCGTCGTGCTCATGCAGCGGGGAGGCTCTGGCCGACCTTCGGTTTCCTCTTCAACTTTTCGCGAAAGTCCCTTCACCGTGGGAAATCCTGCGATCAGTTCAGCCGCCGAGCAGGATCCCGGAGCGCGGCAACCACCTGGAGTCGGACTAGGTTTCGCAGTTGCAGGCGAGTCGGTTATCAATGGCCCGTGAACGACTGTGATAGCTGCCAAGGCGATCGATGCAACGGCGACGCAGATGTGCCAGGCGCGGATCCTGGCTCAAGGGCACCGCGCGAGGACTCGTTCGCCCACCGCAGAGCAGTGGCGGAGACCGCTGTCACAGGGCTGATTCAGCCCGGCTCGACCTGAGACCGGTCTCGGCGTCGTCCGCCGCAGAGCGCACCCGGTTCTGCGGGCCTCGCACGGCGACGTAGACGGACAACACCACCATGACAGCCGCTCCCGCCCACATGGCCCGCTGCCATCCATCCACAAAGGACTCACGGGCCGCCTGGACGATCTGTGCCGCGTGCGAGCCGGTGCTACCCGAGACGTCGACGGCGTTGGCGACGCCTTCCCTGGCGACGTCCGCGGCCTCCTGGGGGACACCGGACAACTTGCCGTTGATCGAGCCGCGGTAGCCGGCGGACAGGAGCGCGCCCAGCAGGGCGACACCCAGGGCGGTGCCGAACTCGCGGGTGATGTCGTTGAGCGCGGAGGCGACACCCTGCTTGTCTCGCGGCAACGAGCCGGTGATGGCCTCTGTGGACGGTGTCATCGACAGGCCCATGCCGAGGCCCATGGCGACCAGCCCCGGCAAAATCGACAAGTAACCGCCTTCCACCGAGACGAACAGCCCCATGAACACCAGTCCCACGCCGGCCAGCGCGACGCCGGTGGTCATGGTCGCGCGGGAGCCGATGCGCTCGGCCAGCTTGGCCGCGAGGCCGGAGGCCAGCATCATCGAGATCGCCATCGGCATCAGGGCCGCCGTCGACGCCAGTCCCGACCACCCGAGCACGGCCTGGAAGAACGGGAACAGCACCACGCCGATGCCCGCCTGGACGCCGAAGACCACGAGCAACGTGAGCGAGCCGCCTGCCAGGCCGCGGTCCCGGAATAGGCGCACGTCCAGCAAGGAGGCGTCGCGGCGGCGCAGCTCCCACGCCACGAAGCCGATGCCGGCGACGATGCCGACGACCAGGCTGATCAACGTCTCGGGGGCGGTCCAGCCGCGTTCGGGTCCCTCCTGCAGTACGAAGATGAGGCCGACGACGGCGACGGTGGAGAGCAGCGCACCGACGGTGTCGAAGGGGTGAGCCGAGCGCTCGCGGGGGTTGGGCACCGACTTCACCGTCGTCACGAGCGCCACGAGGATCAGCGCGGTCGGGAGCGCGAACAGCCAGCGCCAGTCAGCGATGTCGACCAGGACCGCTGAGAGGAACATACCCAGGATGCCGCCGCCGCCCGCGACGGCCGTCCACACGCCGATGGCCTTGCCGCGCCGTTCCTCGGGGAAGGTGGAGGTGATGACGGCCAGGGTGATCGGCATGATGATCGCGGCGCCGACACCGCTGAGGGCGCGGGCCGCGATCATGACCTCGGCGGTCGGGGCCAGTGCCGCCACCACGTTCGCGATGCCGAACAACGTGAGCCCGGCGGTCAGCATGGGCTTGCGGCCCGAGCGGTCACCGAGCGCGCCGAGCGGCAGCAGCAGCGCAGCCAGGGTCAGGGTGTAGATGTTGATGATCCAGAGAACCGTGCCCAGCGAGGCCCCTAACTCGACGGCCATGTGGGTCTGCGCGACGTTGAGGCCCGAGACCGAGGCGACGACGGCCATCAACGAGATGGACACGGAGATGAGGATGGTGCGCAGCTGACGCGCGTCCGGTGTGGCAGTCCCCGGTGCGGGCTGGTTGGTGCTCATCGGTTCCTCTCAGAAGGGCATGGGAGATCACGGCGCCGGGCGGTGCCCGGACGCCGGAAGTGGTTGCGGGAAGCGCAGGTCAGCCGGTGGTGGCGCGGTTCAGCGCCGCGTCGGTGTCGGTCGTGACGAGCAGCGAGTTGATGTGCGCGGCGGCCAGGGCACCGGCCGCGGCGGAGGCTCCGACCTGGGCGGCCGGGTCGGTGGCGTTGCCTGCCACCCACACGCCGGGCACGTCGGTCGTTCCGGCCGGCCCGGAGACGAAGCGGCGGCCCATGTTGTCGGGCAGGTCCTCCATCGGCAGCCTCAGCCCGTCGAGTCCGTCGGTGCGGGCCTGCATACGGGTGGCGACCGCGAGAATCCTCCTGGCGATGACCGAGCCGTCGGCCAAGCGCAGGCCGGCGACGCTGCCGTCGTCAGCCGCCAGGACCTCTTCCACCGCGATGTCGACGATGCGAATACCCCTGGCGGCAAAGCGTTCGCGGGTGTTCTCGTCGAGTTCGTTGTCGCGGGTGAAGTAGACGAGGTCGTCGCTCAACTGCCGGAACAGCAGGGCGTGGTGGACGGACGCGGGGCCGGTGGCGAGGACGCCGATGGCCTCGTCCCGCGCTTCCCACCCGTGGCAGTACGGGCAGTGCACGACACCGTGGCCCCAGTGCTCGGCGAGCCCCGGCACGTCGGGCAGCACGTCCCGCAGACCGGTGGCCACCAGGACCCGGCGTGCCGTGATGGTCCTGTCGTCGGACAGGGTGACGGTGAAGCGCAGGTCGCCGCCGTCCGGTGCCTCGGCGGGTTCCGCCGCGGTCACCTCGCCGAAGACGACCTTGCCACCGTAGTGGCGCACCTGCTCGCGGCCGCGCTCCAGGATCTCGGCGGGCGGCGTACCGTCCAGCACGATGAAGCCGTGCATGGCCTCGGCCGGCGCGTTGCGGGGATCGCCGCTGTCGACCACGACGACGGAGCGGCGAGAGCGTGCGAGCATCAGCGCACCGTTCAGGCCTGCGGCTCCCCCGCCGATCACCACGACATCCACGGTCTCGCCGGTCAGTGCGTCGCTCGCGTACGCGGAAGTCTGTGCGGACATCTCGGCGCGTCCCTTCTGTTGTGCCTGGCCCGAGTCGGTCCAGGCCCTCTGCCACGATGTTAAGCAGGCTTTGCAGATCTGGCATACCATCTTGTCTATGACGCAAGAAGAAGGTGCGCTGGACGGCCTCGTGCGCAAACGGATCCGGGCACTGCGGGTCGCACAGGGCCTGTCCCTGGAGGAACTGGCCAAGCGAGTCCACCTGGGACAATCCTCGCTGAGCCGCATCGAGAACGGTCAGCGCCGCCTGGCGCTGGACCAGCTCGTCGCACTGGCCCGCGCCTTGGACACCACCCTCGACCAGCTGGTCGAGAACGCTGCGGACGATGTTGTCATCAGCCCGATGAACCACGGCGCCAACGGCCTGAGCTGGCCGATGAAGGGTGACCCGGCCATGAGCGTCATGCGCAGGCGGTTGACCGAGCCACCGCCGGACAATCCCGCCAAGATGCGCGCCCACCCCGGCAGAGAGTGGCTCGTCGTGCTGTCCGGCACCGCGACCCTGTTGCTCGGCGACCGCCGCTTCCGCGTCGAGACCAATCGTGCCGCCGAATTCCCGACCATGATGCCGCACGCCATCGGCGCGGAAGCTCGCCCGTGCGAGGTCCTGTTCATCTTCGACCGGGACGCCCGTCGCGGACATCGCGAGAACGACGACTCCGCGGACAACGGCTCATGACGGCACCACTTGCGTCCACGGCATTGCGCAGGCCCACTTCCTTGCGTAATAAGCAAGGATATATGCGACAGAGGCATAGTGCCTCTATCGTGGCAGCATGACGCACCCGCATGCCCAGCACCACGGCCACCATCACCAAGACGCGGACAGCGCGCAGGCGGAGATCCTCGAGCTGGACGCGGAAGTCCTCGCCGAGCACACCGTCGACATCATCAGGTGGCTGCCCCTGTACGGCCGCCCGCGCCAGCTCGTTGACCTCGCCTCAGGCACCGGAGCGGGCACGTTCGCCCTTCTCGACCAGTTCCCCCAGGCTCATGTGACAGCCGTGGACACCTCGCCCGGCCACCTGCAGCGGCTCAGCGAGAAGGCGTGCGCCCGCGGGGTGGACGGGCACGTGCGCACCGTGCTCGCCAACCTCGACGACGCCACGTGGCCAGACCTCGGCACCCCGGATCTCGTGTGGGCCTCGGGCTCCATGCACCACATGGCTGATCCCGGCCACGCCCTGCGCTCCGTCCACGACCTGCTCGCGTCCGGCGGTCTGTTCGTCGTGGTCGAGATGGCGGGCCTTCCTCGCTTCCTGCCCAGAACCGCACCCGCCGACCGGCCCGGCTTGGAAGACCGCGTCCACGCCGTGAGCGACCGGCTCCACGCCCAGCACCTCCCCCACCGCGGCGCCGACTGGGGGTCGATGCTCACCGCCGCCGGATTCGTGGTGGAGGGCGAGCTCATCGTTGACGTGGACGTCAAGGGCGCCGGCAACGCGGCGACCGGCCAGTACGCCCTCGGTGCGCTGCAACGCGTTCGCGGCGCGGTCGCAGCCGAGCTCGACACCGAGGACCTCGTCGCGCTCGACCGGCTGCTCGACGTCGACAGCCCGCACAGCCTCCTGCGGCGTGACGACCTCGCCGTCCACACCAAGCGTTCCGTCTGGGCCGCACGCCGCCCCTGAGGAAAAAGCCGCTCGTGAAACCGGAACCCCGCCGGCGGGCGCGCTCGCCGGCGCGGACGGCCCGCTCGGCAGCCGCATCACCCGCCTCACCCAGCCCCGGCCCACCTCACGGCGCCTGCCCGCCGCCGTGGCCCTCCTCCTCGCGGCCACCATGCTGGCGACACCACTCAGCCTGTACCTCACACCGCTCTGAGTCCGAACGACGAGAGTCGCTGGTTTCCGGCCGCAGCGGGACTGCCGGTCGGCGAACCGACAGCGCTGCGCGGCGACGTCCAAGCGGTCGCAGGTCCGTCTCTCCTCCCGTGGTCGGCCGGGCAGCCGCCTGACCGACGCAGAGCGCGACGACCGCTGCTGGCTCTTCGCGCCCGGATCGAAGGTGAGCTGGCGGGCGTGGAAGTCGAAGTGCTGGGTGGCGAAGTGGTAGACCTCGAGCACGCTCATGCGGTCCTGGCAGAAGGGATCCCAGCGGGGCGGGAAGGCCATCCCTCGCTGCAGGCCAGCCTCTGTTTCCGTATCGAGCCGGCGATGCAATGCGGCGACGACCCGGTCGAGCAACCGCGCCATCCGCCGGTGGTCGAACACCTTCGCCCCTCCGACCGAGCCCCAGAAGTCGGTCTTCGGCGGGGTATTCCCACAGGTAGCCGCCGGTGTGCCAGAGCATGATCCAGATCGGGGCCTTCCGCCAGCGGGGCGTCGTCGAAGTTCACGCGGTCCTTTCCCGGTGGCCGGCGTGGCCGAGCGCCTCGACGGCGGTGTCGATGTCGTGTTCGGTGGTGCCTCGGCCGAGGGAAAGCCGGATCGCGCCCAGTGCCCGGTCGGCGTCGATTCCCATCGCGGTGAGGACCGGGACGGGGGTGTGGATGCCGCTGTGGCAGGCCGAGCCGGTGGGCGCGGCGATCGCGGGCGTGGCGGCGAGGATGTCGTGGCCGCGGATGCCGTCGATGCTGATGTTGAGCGTGTTCGGCAACCGCTGTCCGGCCGGGCCGTTCAGGTGGACCCGGCCGGGCAGGGCCTCGGACAACCGGTGGTGCAGGTCGTCGCGCAAGGCCGAGATCCGCTTTGGTCCGTCGGCGGCGAGGTGTTCGGTGGCGAGCCGGGCGGCGGTGCCGAGCGCGACCGCGAGGGCGACGTTCTCGGTGCCCGCACGCAAGCCGCGTTCTTGGCTTCCGCCGTAGACGACCGGCTCCAGTTCGACGCCGTCACGCACGTACAGCGCGGCCGCGCCGCGGGGTGCGTACATCTTGTGCCCGACCACGGTCAGCAAGTCCACGCCGAGCCGGTCGACGTCGACCGGGATCTTCCCGCACACCTGGGCGGCGTCGCAGTGGAACAGGGCGCCGTGGCGGTGTGCGACTTCGGCCAGCTCACGGATCGGTTGCAGCGCACCGGTCTCGTTGTTGGCAGCCATGATCGAGACCACCGTCCGGGGATGCGGTGAACACGACTTCGCCCGGCCGGGCGCCGACCAGCTCGGCGACCGCACGTCGAGCCGCCGCGAGGGCGCGGCGGGGTTGTTCCGCGTAGGGGTGATCGCTGGAGGGGTTGCCGAAGAACTCCGTCCAGTAGGGCATCGCGGCTTCGGTGACGCGCGGATCGACCGGCGTGGTCGCGTTGTGGCCCAGGTACACCGGGTCGCTCATGCGATCGTCTCCACCGGCAGATCGGCCAGCCGCCACTCCAGCATGCCGTCGTCGAGGCGGATCGCGCGGCGGCCGCGATCCAACGCACTGGACACGTACCGCTTCTGGCGCGACCACGGCTACGCCGCCGGCGCCCTGCTCGCCGACACCCGCGCCACGACCGTCATCGCCGCCGCGGTCCTCACCGCCGCGTCCGGGCTCCTGGCAACCCGATGGATCACCGCTTGACCGCTGCCACCCGCTCGACGGTGCCGAGCTTGCGGCGCTCGGACCGGCTCACGTCGAACCCCGCCGCGTCCAGGAGCGGCAGCGACCGTCGGGGCTGGTAGTCGCCGAGCATCCGCACGGTGACCTTCTCCAGCACCCGCTGCCCGAACCTTCGCCGCGGCGCATCCATCGTCCGCGGCGCGATGACGCGGGCGCGGTGAGCAGACCGGTCCGGGTCTGCCACACCAGAAGAGGTCCCGGCCTGGGACTGCCGTGGCAGCGGAGCGCCGGTTCGGCGCTGATCGGTTACGTCGGCAGGGATGCTGCTCAGCTCGGCGGGCTCATCCGCTCACAGGCGTTCGCGCCGAACCGGTCTGAGCGAGAGCATCTGCCGCCGAGCAGACTCCTCCTTGTCCGGTGCGCAGCACGCGCAGTCATCCCATTGCCGATGACGAACACCACCGTCACCAAGCTCAGCACACCGAACGCGGCCAGCCGTCCCGGATTTCACTTGCGTCGCGGGAAGTGGGTCGCGAGGCCGTGACCGCGAACCCGGTACCGGGCGAACAACGCCGCGCCGACAATCTTCAGGATCACCAGCGCCAGGAGGATGTCGGCGGCCACGCTCGTCCAGCGCCACGCGGCCAGGACCGCGCCACCGAACGCGAGGTGGGCGCCCACGGCGAGCGCCGCGGCGACCACGAGCGCGATCGTCGTTGTCCGTGACCGGCGAGCCGCGCCGACGGGATCGGATTTGGTCGCCGGGTCACCCGGCCAGCTCACCGTCAGACCGTCGCGTTGCCCGAACCTTTCCAGGTCCGCGGTGAGAATGCCCTGAAGCCCCGTCAGCTTGTCCGCGTCGTCCGCCTCGATGTGCACCACCAAAGTGTCCGAAGTGGACCTGAGGGTGCAGTCACCCCAGCTGAACGCGATCTTTCCTTCGTTCTCGGCATACTCCACCTTCACCACCTCGGGCCGCACCTGCCCGTCCCCGCCGTGCAGGTGCCGTGCTTTCCCGCCCATGGCTTCGGCGTGGCGGCACAGCTGGGTGAGGAATCGTTCGGCGCGCGGGGTGACGATGTGCGCTTCGGCGACCGGCATGGTTCAGCTCCTCGTACACGCGGCGAACCAGGCGCGGATGCCGTCGGGGTCGGTGGTGATTTCGATGGTGGCGGGCTCGATGGAGTCGACGTGCCAACCGTTGGCGAAGGCACTGGCGATGTCCGCCTTCGGCACGCGATGAACCCATGGCCAGTCGCCGGCCGGCTGGCGATCACTGAAGCAGAGCAGGAAGCAGCGGCCGCCGGGTGTCAGCACGGCCCGCAGGCCATGGACGTAGGCGGCGCGATCTTCCGCGTCGAAGCTGTGGAACAAGCCGCAGTCGAGGACGGTGTCGAACGACTCCCCCAGCTCTGCCACCTGGCGGGCGTCCTGGTGGACGAACCGCGCGGTCCGCCCTCGCTCGCGGGCTTTCTCTTCGGCGCGACGCAGGGCCGCGGACGCCAGGTCGATCCCCGTGGCGGCCAGGCCGAGCCCGGCGCACATCAGCACGTGTTCACCGGTTCCGCACCCGGCGTCGAGGACCCGGCCCTGAATCGCGCCCGCGTCGGCGAGAGCCCGGAAAACCCCTTGGGGCCGGCCGAGGTCCCACGGTGGCGGTGTGCGGTACAGGTCGTCGGGTCCGCCCGGGCGATGGGGACGGGAGCAGGGCGATGCGGTAGTCATCTGCCCAGTTTTATCGAGACAGTTTGTCGCTGTCAATCCATCGTGTCTCTACAGCGTCGTTGTGTATGCTCTGGACGTGCCGAAGCTGTGGAACGACACGATCGAGGCGCACCGGGAGGCGGTGCGCGACGCGACCCTGGACGCGACAGCGGAACTGGTGGCCGAGCACGGGCTGACCGGCGTGAAGATGTCGCAGATCGCCGCGAAGACGGGGATCGGGCGGGCGACGCTGTACAAGTACTTCCCGGACGTCGAGGCGATCCTGTCCGCCTGGCACGAACGCCGGATCCG
Organism: Amycolatopsis sp. NPDC051045; assembly: GCF_040682955.1. Taxonomy (NCBI): domain Bacteria; kingdom Bacillati; phylum Actinomycetota; class Actinomycetes; order Pseudonocardiales; family Pseudonocardiaceae; genus Amycolatopsis; species Amycolatopsis sp. NPDC051045. Next base: position 15,435 of record NZ_JBFBCC010000046.1, on the reverse strand, counting down.
CGCCCACCTCGCCCAGCTCGCCGAAATCCGCGACCAGGACGGCACGGCCCGCGAACGGCTCGAGAAGGTGCTCGACGCGTACGCGGAGATCCAGCACGAACGGGCCCCGCACCACCACGGCACCGAACTGACGGCATTGCTGCACCGCGGCGAGCACGTCGCCCAGGCCCAGCACCACCTGCACGCGCTGTTCCGCGACCTGCTCTCGGAAGCGGCGGCGGAGTCCGGGGACATCCGGGACGACGTGGCAGCCGACGAGCTGGCGACCTACTGCCTCCATGCCCTGTCCGCGGCCGCCACCCTGCCGTCCCGTGCCGCGGCCCACCGTCTGGCCACGATCACCTTGACCGGACTGCGACACCCTGGCTGACCGTCAGCGTTGGAGGGCAGGCCGCGCTATTCCGTCAGGAACGCGAGCGTGCTCCGCGCGAGCCGAGCTTCCACGTCCACCGGGTCAACGGCGGTCGCACGCCGAAACTTCTGCGCGGCGACCAGGGACAGGAGCCACCACGCCGCGGCCTCGCAGTCGAGGTCCGCGCGGAGTTCGCCGGACGCACGCCCACGCTCCAGCAGCAGCACGACCCCGGCAGCCATCCGCCGCGTCGAATCCCGTGCCGCGGCCTCGATTTCCGGTTCACCGGTCACCGTCGCCGCATCGGAGAAGATCGCGCCCACCGATCCGGCGGCGTGCACCTGCTCCAGATGATCCGGCGCCAGGGCAGCAGTCAGCAACTCGGTCACGGGAACCGCCGACGCGGCCAGATCCGCAAGCCAGGCGGCCGCGTGGTCGGCGGCGCGGTGCACGACGGCGGCGAACAGGGCCGCCTTGGTCCCGAAGTTCTGGAAGACCACCGGTTCGCTCACCCCGATTCGCGCGGCCACCGTCGAGATCTTGCCCCGCTGGTAGCCGACCTCGGCGAACAACTCGGTCGCCGCCGCGAGGATCGACTCCCGGCGCTGCTCGGCCGTCATCCGCGACCGCCGGGCCGGGGCGGTCACCTCTTGCTGCTCGCTCACCCCGGCATCGTAACCAGCCTTGTCTCCTAACTTAGTCACGGCTAAGCTCAACCTCGTTCTTAGTCGTGACTAAGTTATGGGGTACGGGATGAACCTGGGCGAACTGCTCCACGGAAAACCGCAGGCCGACGCGCCCGGCGCGATCAGCCGGGCGTGGTCGTACGAGAAATTCGAAGCACTGGCGTTCGCCGGGCGCCGGCAACGCACCTTCGGGCGCTTGGTGCGGCTCAGCGGCGCGAAGCCCGGCGACCAGGTGCTCGACGTGGGCTGCGGCCCCGGCTACCTCACCGCGCTCGCCGCCGGCGCGGTCGCGCCCGGCGGCTCGGCCGAGGGCATCGACGCGTCCGCGTCGATGATCGAACAGGCGCGCCTTCGCCGCGGCGGTGCCGGTTGCTCGTTCCGGGTCGGCAAGGCCGAAACCCTTGCTGCCGCAGACGGATCGTTCGACGTGGTGCTGTCCAGCCTGATGGTGCACCACCTGCCCGAGGAGAACCGGGCAGGCGCGTTCGCCGAGATGTTCCGCGTGCTTCGCCCGGGCGGGCACCTGCTGATCGCCGAATTCCGGCCGCCACGCAGCCGCCTCGGCCGCCATCTGGTCGGAGCGACCGCGGGGCCCGTCATGCGAGACAATCCGATCGATCGCCTCGCGCCGATGGCTCGTGAGGCGGGCTTCGAAGACGTGATCGACGGCGTGGTCCGCCCCTTCTTCTACTACGTCCGGGTGGACAAGCCGGGGCAGCCTTCGTAAGCGTGGTCAGCGCACGGATGCGGGCCAGCGACGGTGGACGTCGTCGATGACGAACTCGTGGCTGTGCCGCCACACACCGTCCCCGTCCTCGATCGCGTCGGTGAGGTGACCGGGGTCTTCGATCTCGTCGTGGGTGTGCTCGATGACGCCGGGGTCGCGTCGCGGCCACCACAGCGCGGCACCGGCGAACCCGGCCACTCCCAGGACAGCGAGCACGATCCACGTCGGGGTGAACCCGGCCGCCGTGGCCAGCCACCCGGCGATCGGGTAGGCCAGCAGCCAGCACGCGTGCGACAGCGAGAACTGAGCGGCGAAGACCGCGGGCCGATCGCTCGCCCGGCTGGACCGGCGCAGGACCCGGCCGACCGGCATCAGGATCAGGCCGGTCCCGATCCCGATCACGGCCCACACCACCCATGCGGCGGCCCATCGCCAACCGCCGGCCTCGGCCGTGGACAGCGCGATCGCCCCGGTGATCCCGCCGAGCAGCACCCCGGCGCCGGTCAGCATGACCGTGCGCTCGGCGACCTGGTCGAGGGCCCGCGGCAGCAGCAGGGCGGCCACGATCGTGCCGGCGCCGTTGCCTGCCAGCAACAGCGCCACGTCGGCCTGCGACCGGCCGAGGGTGTCCTGGACGTAGTTGACGGTGTTGACCATGACCACCGAGCCGACCGCCGCGACCACGAGGTTCAGACCCAGTACGCCGCGCAGCCGCGGGGTCGCCGCAGAGATGCGGACCCCGGCCAGCGTCCGGTCCCAGACCCCGCCGCGGTGGCTGCGGACCGCGTTCGGGATCCGGGTGGTCACCACCAGGACCGCCGAGGCGAGAAAGCCGGCCGAGGTGCCGGTGAACAGCCAGTGGAAGCTCACCACACTCAGGGCCGCGGCGGCCAGCATCGGGCTGAGCAGGCTCTCCAGGCTCGAGGCCAGCTGCGACGCGGACAAGGCCCGTGTGTAGTCAGGCTCGTCAGGCAGGATGTCCGGCAATACCGCCTGGAACGTGGGGGTGAACGCCGCGGACGCCGACTGCAGCACAACGATCAGCACGTAGATCTGCCACACCTGATCCACGAACGGAAGCGCCAGCACGACCAGGGCGCGCACGAGATCCAGGCACACCAGCAGTACCCGGCGCGGCACCCGGTCGGCATAGGCACCCGCGATCGGGGCCACCGTGACGTAGGTGATCATCTTGATGGCCAGGGCCGTGCCCAGCACCGCGCCCGCCTCGGCGCCGGCCAAGTCGTAGGCGAGCAGCCCGAGCGCTACGGTCGTGAGCCCGGTCCCGAACAGCGCCACCAGCTGCGCCCCGAACAGATGCCGGTAGTCCCGATGACCGAACAAGCCCGACATCCCGGAACACTCCTACCTGAAGACGACTGACCTCCATGATAGGTGCACATGTACGCACACGACGAGTCCAGGGATCAATGGACTCAGCTACCGCCGCCTGACCAGGTAGAAGCCGCGTCGACCTCGCTGCGGATGCTGGCTGACCCGACCCGGATGCGGATGCTGTGGCTGCTCAGCGGCGACGAATACGACGTCTCCTCCCTGGCCGCCGCGGTCGGCATCGCCCGCCCCGCGGTGTCCCAGCACCTGGCCAAGCTCCGCCTCGCCGGACTGGTCAGCCTGCACCGGGACGGCCGTCGCGCGCTGTACCGGGCCCGCGGCGGGCACGTCCGCCGCCTGCTGGCCGAAGTCATGAACGCCGCCGACCACCATCTCCACGGCATCCCGGATCACGACTAGCCGCAGGTCACCGCTCGCACCGCGCAGCGACGCCCACCGCAAGGAACAGCGGCACGGCCAGGAACAGCCGGCCCGTCTCGGCACGGCGGGGCTTGCTCGGCCAGCCAGGTGCCGGCCTGGTCCCGCTCGACCGCCCCAGTCGCGCACGGCGCGGCGGCGAACCCGCCCAGCATCGCCGACACCAGCCGGTCGGTGAAGACCGCGGTCTGCACCTCGACGGTGACCTCACCGAAGCGGCGTCGAGCAGCAACGACGGCGCCGGGACCCGCCACCGCCGGGCGAACGTGGCCACCACGGTCGCCACGACCACGAGGAACAGGACGGTTTCGACCCCGCGCATCAGCCGGTGCTTCCGATCCGAATCCGGATGCCGACCAGACTTCCCGGCGCGCCGGGCTCAGCCTACGCGACGCGCGCACACGACCGTGGCCGTCGATGCGCGTCCACTCCGACGAACCCCCACTAGCCTGAGGCGGTGACGATCGAGCTAGTCCTGCTGCCGCGGGTGGCCTACCGCGGCCGAGAGATCACCAGCCCCCGCCTCGGCGGGCTGCTCGCCCTGCTCGCCGACGACCTCCGCACCGGCGCCAGCACCGCCCGCCTGGTCGAAGGGCTCTGGCCGGACGAGCGACCGGAACACCCCGCCAAGGCGCTGCAGGTGCTCGTGTCCCGCGCGCGAGCTCAGCTAGGCCACGACGTCATCGAAGCCACGCCGTCCGGCTACCGGCTCACCATGGCCGAGAACCAGGTGGACGCCGGCGCACTGGCGCTCAACGCGACCGCCTGCGCCCGGCTCTCCCGCGAGGGCGACCACGAAGCCGCGCTCGCCCACGCCGAGGCAGGCCTGGCGCTCTGGACGGCGCACGACGACCCGGGCAGCGCCGATCCGCTCAGCGCGCTGCGGACGGCCCGCGCGTCGACCAGCCGGTGGCTGGTCCGAGCCCGCGCGCTGTCCCGATCGCGCCTGGGCCGAGCCGCCGAGGCGGTCGAGGAGCTGGCCGAGCTGGCGGCGGACCGACCGCGCGACGAGGAACTGCTCCTGGAACTGCTCCGCAGCGAAGTCGCGACGGTCGGACCGGCCGCCGCGTTGGCCCGCTACGAGGACTACCGGCGCAAGGTGCGCGACGAGCTCGGCAGCGACCCGGGCCCTGCGTTGCGCGAGCTGCACCAACAGCTTCTGCAGGGCGCAGCACCCGCGGTGCGCCACGGCGTCGCCCACGAGCCGAACCCGCTGCTCGGCCGGGACTCCGACCTGGCCGCCGTCGCCGGGCTGCTGCGGACGTCCCGGGTCACCTCGATCGTCGGCGCGGGCGGCCTGGGCAAGACCCGGCTCGCCCACGCCGTCAGCCGCCGGGCCGAGCAGCGGATCGTGCACTTCGTGCCGCTCGCCGGGATCACCCGTGACGACGAGGTCGCCGCCGAAGTCGCCTCGGCGGTCGGTGGTGCCGACACGGGAGGCCCACCGGGCAGCCGCCCGCCCGCCCCGCGCGACGCCGTGACAGGCATCCTCGACGCGCTCAGCCCCGGCCCGGCGCTGCTGGTGCTCGACAACTGCGAACACGTCGTGCGCGGCGCGGCCGACCTGGTCCGGACGCTGGTCGCGCTCAGCGCGGACCTGCGGGTGCTCACGACCAGCCGGACCCCGCTCGCGATTTCGTCGGAGTCGGTCTACCCGCTCCCGGAACTGGACCCGGCCACCGCCGCCGCACTGTTCCGGCAGCGGGCCCGAGCCGTCCGCCCGGACGGCGAACTGCCGGAGGAGGCCGTCGGACAGCTGTGTGCGCACCTCGACGGCTTGCCGCTCGCGATCGAGCTGGCCGCGGCGCGGACGCGGGTCATGTCGGTCACCGAGATCGCCCAGCACCTCGACGACCGGTTCGCCCTTTTGCGCGGCGGTGCCCGCGACGCCCCGCCTCGGCACCGCACGCTGCAGGCCGTCATCGACTGGAGCTGGACGCTCCTCGACGAGCAGGGCCGGGCCGCCCTGCGGGTCCTGTCGGTCTTCCCCGGTGGCTTCACCGCCGACGCCGCCCGGCACGTGCTCGGCGACGCCACCTTCGACCTGCTCGACCAGCTCACCGGCCACTCGCTGCTCAAGGTCCGGGAAACCCCGGCGGGCACGCGGTTCCGGATGCTGGAGACGGTCCGCGAGTTCAGCGCCGCGCGCCGCGAGGAAGCCGGCGAAACCGCAAAGAGCACCACCGGCTTCCTGACCTGGGCCGTGTACTTCTCCTTGGCCCACCACGACTCCCTCTTCTGCGCCGACCTCGTCCAAGCCATGCGACGGATCGCTGCCGAGCAGGACAACTTGGTGCACGCGCTGCGGCACGGCATCGACCACTCCGACGGCGCGACCGTGGCGGCGACGGCCGCCGTACTGGGCGGCCTGTGGACGTTCGAATCGAACTTCGCCCGGATGGCCGCCCTCGTCGAGGAGACCTCCTGGCTCCTCTCGCACTTCCGTCCCGGGCCCGGCCTGGTGGCTGCGACCCGGGCATCGCTGGTGCTGAGCGCGGTGAACAGTTTCCTGTTGCACGGCCCGCGACCCACCCGTTCCCTGGTCGCTCTCCGCCGCCTCCCGCCCGCCGCGCCGGGTACGCTCGGGCACGCCGCCGAGACAGTGATCCGCGCGGTGGGGGCGACGGACTTCGCCCCCTTGTTCTCCTTGTGCGACCACGAAGATCCGCTCGTCGCCGGGTTGGCCGAGGGCGTCGCCAGCTATGCGTGGTCGGCTCTCGACGATCCGGACCGCGCCCTGGCCGCGGCCGAGCGCATGGTCGCCGTGTTCGACGTCCGGGAGTCGCCGTGGCTGCGCGCCGTCGCCCACGCCCGGGTCGGGGAACTGTGCCTGGAACTGGAACGCGGGGAAGAAGCACGGCGGTCGATCAGCACCGTGCTCGCGGTGCTCGACGAGACCGACACCTGGCCCGGCGCGGCCCGGATCCGGGGTGCGCTGGTCCTGGCCAACCTGCAGACCGGCGCAATCGACGAGGCGGAACACTGGCTCGAACAGGCCATGCTGACCGGCGGCAGCGAGGTGGCCGGGGCCTCCATGGTGGACGTCGGCGCCCGCGCGGAAATCCTTCTCGCCCGCGGCGACGCCGACACCGGCCTGCGCCTGTGGCGGCAGGCCGCCGACCGGCTCCGATCCACAAAGGACACAGGTCCCGGCGCGGACGGCTGGATGTGGGAGACCCAAGCCGTCACGGTGATCGCCCACGCCCACCACGGGCGCCTCGACCTCGTCACTGAGATCACCGACGACCTCCCCCGCGCGCTGCCCGGCCTGCTCGACGACCCCGGGACGTCGGTCCCGGTCTGCGGCGCTCTCCTGCTGGCGCTGGCCCTGACCGACCTCGACCGCGCGCAGACGGCCGGCGAGCGCTCGGCGGCGGTGCGCTTGATCGCCCTCGCCGAGCGGTTCCGGTATGTGCGGGGCTTCCACCCCACGATGTCCTCGGCCCGCATCCGAGCCCTGGCCGAGCAAGCCGACGAGCCGGCGTACACCGACGCGCAGTCGGAATACGCCGGCCTCGGCCGCGAGGAGCTGCGAGCCGCGGCTATCGCGGCACTGGCGCTCAGGCCGCGGGATCGCGCCTGAACAATGCCCGCGCCCAGACGTAACCCGCAACGGCGAACCCGGCGCACCAAGCCACGGCGATCCAGGCACTGCTACCGACCGGTGTGCCCAGCAGCAGGCCGCGCAGGGTGTCGATGACCGGCGTGAACGGCTCGTGGCGCGCGAACCAGCGCACCGCACCCGACATGGTGTCCGTGGGCACGAACGCGCTGCTGAGGAACGGCAGCACTTGCACGAACAGGATGAAGAGGTTCGCACCTTCGGCGTTCTTCGCCGCCAGCCCGACCGCGACCGCCAGCCAGGTCAGCGCGAACGCCAGCAGGAGGACCAGTCCCAGCGTCGCGAGCCACCCGCCCAGCCCCGCGGCGGGACGGAACCCGAACAGCAGCGCCACCCCGACGACCAGCGTCGCGCTGACCACCGTGCGGAGCACCGCACCCAGGACGTGGCCGGTCAGCACCGACACCCGCGCGATCGCCATCGTCCGGAACCGCGAGATGATTCCCTCGGTCATGTCGCGGTTCACCGCCAGCGCCGTCATCGAGGCGCCGTATCCGACAGTCATCAGCAGGATTCCCGAAACCAGGTAGTCGACGTACGCCCCGCCGCCCGGCCGGGTCGCGAACCCCGCGTTCAACGCGCCGCCGAACACCCCGACGAACAGCAGCAGGAGCAGCACCGGCATGCCCAACGCCATGATCATCATGCCGGGGTACCGGCGCAGGTGCCGCAGATTGCGCCGCAGCATGGTCGCCGAATCACGCATCGCGTAGCTCATCGCACGGCCTCCTTATCGGTCGTGAGAGCGAAGAAGACGTCGTCGAGGTCCGGGGTGTGCACCGACAGGCTGCCGACGTCCACAGCGGCAGCATCCAATCGGTCGAGCAGCCCGCGCAACGAACGGACCCCGCCGTCGCCGGGCACCGACAGCGTCAACGCGGACTCGTCCCGGTTGCCCTCTCCAAGCGCCCGTGCGGCGGCGTCGAGGCTCGCGGCGTCGGCGAACTGCAGCCGGACGTGGCCGCCGGGGACCCGCCGCTTGAGCTCGTCCGGGGCGCCTTCGGCGACCACCTTCCCGTGGTCGAGCACCGCGACCCGCCCGGCCAGCTCGTCGGCCTCGTCCAGGTACTGCGTCGTCAGGAAGACGGTGACGCCGCCGGCGACGAGGTCCCGGATGATCCGCCACATGGTCTGCCGGCTGCGCGGGTCGAGCCCGGTGGTCGGCTCGTCGAGGAACAGCACGCGCGGCGCGCCGACAAGCGTCATGGCCAGGTCGAGCCGCCGCCGCATCCCGCCCGAGTAGGCCGACACCAGCTTGCCCGCGGACTCGACGAGGTCGAACTGCTCGAGCAGCTCGGCCGCCTTCCGCCGCCCTTCGGCGCGGCCGAGGTGGTGCAGGTCCGCCATCAGCAGCAGGTTCTCCTCGCCGGTCAGCAGGTTGTCGACCGCCGAGAACTGCCCGGTGACGCCGATCGCCGCGCGGACCCCGTCCGGCTCGGCGGCCACGTCGTGCCCCGCGACCGAAGCCTGCCCGCCATCGGCGCGGATCAGGGTGGACAGGATCCGCACGGCGGTCGTCTTGCCCGCACCGTTGGGCCCGAGCAGGGCGAAGACCGTGCCCGCGGTGACGTGCAGGTCGATGCCATCGAGCACGACCTGGTCACCGAAGGACTTGCGCAGCCCGCTGGCCGCTATCGCCGGGGTGGTCACCGTTCTCCTCTCGTCCGCCGTGACCTCGGCGGCCACGGCTGTCACGAGGGTGCGCGACCCCGGTTTCAGCCTGGTTTCAGGCCGCTTTCCACCCGGCCGGCTACTTACCGGGTTTCTCCTTGATCGACTCCTGGTAGATGTCGGCGTAGGTGCGCGAATCCTTGATCAGCTCGTCGCAGAAGGCCGCGACGTCCTCGCCGATCACTTCCAGGACGCCCTTGCCGTTCGCGGCGCCCTCCTCGAAGAAGTCGACGATCCCCGAGAGCAGGTTCCCCTCGAGCAGGTCAACCGGCCCGACCTTGAACAGGTACTTCTGCATCTCCTTGTAGACGATCTGGTAATCCGGCGGGAGGGCTTTGACCCGGGCCATGTGCGCCCGCCACTGCTTCTTGCCTTCGATGATGTCTTGGATGCCCATGTCAGCCTCCCAGCCTGCCCAGTTTTTTCGCCACATTCCTGTTCAGCTGTTTCCGCCACCGGTCGCGGAAGGTGCGGGCCCCTTCACCGCCGGCCAGCGCCGCGCAGAAGCCCGCGATGTCTTCCCCCAGCACGTCGTGGACGCTCTGCCCCTCCGCCGCGGTTTCCTCCAGCAGTCCCAGTGCCCCGTCGAGGATCGGCATCAGATTGCGACCCGTGAAGTCCCCGTACGGGAAGAGGTGCGCCTTGATCTGCTCCCACGCCGCCCGGTAATCCTCCGGCAATGCCCCGGCTCTGGCTTCGAACGCCTGGTATTCCCGGCTGAGGTCGCTGCCGGTGACGGTCTCCCAGAAGTTCATTTCCCGCCCTCCTTCAATTTGTCGATCCGCGACGAGACGTACTGCCACTTCGCCCAGAACCGGCCGAGTTCTTCACGGCCCGCGTCGTTGAGCCGGTAGAACTTGCGCGGCGGCCCCTTCTCGGACGGCCGTTTCGTCACCTGGACGAGCTTGTTCTTCTCCAGCCGCAGCAAGATCGTGTACACGGTGCCCTCGACGACATCGCCGAAGCCGAGAGCGTTCAGCCGGCGCGTGATGGCGTAGCCGTAGGTCTCTTCGTCGCCGATGATCTGCAGCACGCAGCCTTCAAGGGTGCCCTTCAGCATCTCCGTCAGGTCGTCCATCGCACCTCCACACTTGCCCTGGCGCCACTAGTCAGTACTACTGTATATCAGTACTCAGCACTACTGAGTAGTCCGACGAGGGGAGACCCGATGACAGCGATTCAAGTTCGCGGCCTCGAGAAGTCGTACAAGGAGCTGCACGTCTTGCGCGGCGTGGACTTCGACGTGGCGCGGGGCAGCATCTTCGCCCTGCTCGGGTCGAACGGCGCGGGCAAGACCACCGTGGTGCGGATCCTGTCCACGCTGCTCAAACCGGACGCGGGGACCGCAGCGATCAACGGCTTCGACGTCGTCACCCAGGCCGACGACGTTCGGGCGGCCATCAGCCTCACCGGGCAGTTCGCCGCGGTCGACGAAATCCTCAGCGGCCGCGAAAACCTCGTGCTCGTCGCGCGGCTGCGGCGTCTGAAGCACCCCGGCAAGATCGCCGACGACCTGCTGGAACGCTTCTCACTGACCGACGCGGGCGCACGGCGGGTGTCGACCTACTCCGGCGGCATGCGCCGCCGCCTCGACATCGCCATGAGCCTCATCGGAGACCCGTCGGTGATCTTCCTGGACGAGCCGACCACCGGACTCGACCCCGAGGCCCGCCTCGAAGTGTGGGCCGCGGTGAAGGGCCTCGCCGCGCGCGGTACGACGGTGCTGCTCACCACCCAGTACCTGGACGAGGCCGAGCAGCTCGCCGACCGGATCGCGATCCTGCACGAGGGCCGGATCATCGTGAACGGCACGCTCGCCGAACTCAAGCAGCTGCTCCCGCCCGCCGAGGTCGAATACGTCGAGAAGCAGCCGACCCTCGAGGACGTCTTCTTCGCCGTCGTCGGCACCCGCACGGAAAGCGAGAACCGATGACCACGCACGCTCTCGGCGACACCACCGTCCTCTTGGGACGCTCCCTGCGCCACATCACCCGCAGCCTGGACACCATCATCACGACCGTCGTCACGCCGGTCGCCATGATGCTGCTGTTCGTCTATGTCTTCGGCGGCGCGATCGACACCGGATCGGGCTCGTACGTGAACTACATGCTGCCCGGAATCCTGCTGATCACGATCGCCTCGGGCATCGCCTACACCGCGCTGCGGCTCTTCACCGATCTCAAGAGCGGGATCTTCGAGCGCTTCCACTCGATGCCGATCGCCCGGTCGGCCGTGCTGTGGGCGCACGTGCTCACCTCGCTGGTCGCCAACCTGATCTCGCTCGTCGTGGTCGTGGGCGTCGCGCTGCTCATGGGCTTCCGCTCCAGCGCTGGAACGGAAGCCTGGCTCGCGATCACCGGCATCCTGCTCCTGTTCACCCTGGCCCTGACCTGGATCGCGGTGCTCGCCGCCCTCACCGCGAAAACGGCGGAAGGCGGCGGCGCGTTCTCCTACCCGCTCATCTTCCTGCCGTTCCTCAGCTCGGCGTTCGTTCCGACCGGCACGATGCCCGGCCCGGTCCGCTGGTTCGCCGAACACCAGCCGGTGACGTCCATCGTCAACACCATCCGCGCCCTGTTCACCGAGCAGCCGGTCGGCACCGACATCTGGATCGCCCTCGCCTGGTGCGCGGGAATCCTCGTCGTCGCCTACGTCTTCGCCGCCGCGGCCTACCGCCGCAAGATCTCCTAAGCCGTGTCAGGGCGGTGGCTGCCCCATGTCAGGGCGGCCGGAGATCGTAATCGCAGCTTCGAACCCGGAAAGGATCACAGCATGACCATCGAACACGGCGGCGACGTCGAGCAGGGCTGGGGAAAGGTCGCTGACGCGTTCCGCGCGAACTTCGACGCTCCCGGTGAGATCGGCGCGGCTTGCAGCGTCTACGCCGGCGGCCGTCCCGTCGTCAACCTGTGGGGTGGCCTCGCCGACCGTCAGGCGAACCGGCCGTGGCGCGAAGACACCATCACCCAGGTCGCCTCCACCACCAAGGGCGCCGCGGCGATCTGCGCCCACCTGCTGGTCCAGCGCGGCGAACTGGACCTCGACGCCCCGGTGACCCGGTACTGGCCGGAGTTCGGCGCCGCCGGCAAGGAGGACATCCTCGTGCGCTGGCTGCTGTCGCACCAGGCCGGCCTGCCGGTCGTCGACGGCCCGCTGACGTTCGAGCAGGCGTGCGCCTGGGACCCCGTCATCCACGCGCTCGAAGCGCAGAAGCCGCTGTGGCAGCCCGGCACCCAGCACGTCTACCACGCCGTCACCTACGGCTTCCTCGTCGGCGAAGTCGTCCGCCGGATCACCGGCAAGTCGCTGGGCACGTTCTTCGCCGAAGAGGTGGCCGCCCCGCTCGGGCTCAGCGCCTGGATCGGGCTGCCCGAAGGCCACGAGCCCCGCGTGGCGCAGTTCGAAGACGCCGCTCCATTCACGGTGGAGGAACTGCTCGCCGGGATGATCGCGACCACCGGGCTTGACGCGGACACCGTCACCAAGTGGGTCGAATCCATGTGGACCCCGGACGCGATCCAGATGCGCGCGGGCGTTCTGGGCGGCGCCATGGACCCCACCACCGGCTACTTCCGGACGCGCGCCTGGCGTGCAGCAGAGTTCCCGGCCGCGAACATGGTCGCCGACGCGCACTCGCTGGCCCGGATGTACGCCGCCACCGTCAGCGACGTCGACGGCCTCCGGCTGCTCGACCCGTCGACCGTCGACACCATGACGGAGATCCAGACCGACAAGTCGACGATGTACGGAGTGCCGGCCGGCCTGGACATCCCGGCCGACCGCTCCTTCAACATGTCACTCGGCTTCTGGCGCGCCTGCCCGCCACTGCCGATGCTCGGACCCGGCTCGTTCGGTCACCCTGGCTCCGGCGGCTCGATCGCCTTCGGCGACCCCGACGCCGGCGTCGGCTTCGGCTACGTCACCAACCTCTGGAACTACCGGCCCGACGACCCCCGGGCGGCGAACCTCGCCAAAGCCGTGCGGACCTGCCTCGGCTGACGCGACTCCCGGAGGCGCGTGCCCATCCCTGCGGTGGGCACGCGTCAGGGAGCTGTCGTCGTCCGGCCAACTGCTGCGGCAACGGCGGAGGGCAGGACGGCGAGACCGAAGTCGTCTGGACGTCCGGTACCGACGCACAGGCCGCCGCCGAAGCCGAGCTCACCCGGCAGGGGCTGCCCCCTTCCCTGCTTGCCGAGCACGGCGTCAGCTTCGGTTCGAACACCGCCGAGACGCCGTTGCCGGCCGCGTTCGTCGTCGTCCTCGTCGTGTTGGCGCTGCTGAACCTGGCCGGTCGGCGCGCCGGCCAGGTGCTGTCCTGGGTCTTTCACCCGCTGCTGGCCGTGGCCGGGGCGCTGATCGTGCCGGCTCAGCTGTTCACCAGTACATTCCTCGCCGCGAGCTTCCGCGACTCCGGTGATCCGATGCTCCGCCGGGTCGATGTCCCGAAGCTGGTCGACGCCGCCGGGCACGCCATGCCGAGCTGGCTTCCCGTCGTAGACGGAGCGAAGCTGGTCCTGACCACAGCCGGTTCCCTGACGGTGATCGTCCTGCTGGCGCTGCCGTCGGCGCGTGCCTTCTTCCGGGCACGAAGGCGGATCAATCCGACGTCAACATCCCGCAGCACAGCGTGAAGGAAGTAGTGGTGCGGCGTGCGCGGCGGCCCCCATCGCGTCATGGTTCGTGACGGAGTTTCCGAACCGGAGGGGTTTCGATGAGCGACCTGGCCTACACGCTGATGCTGATCGGCGGTTTCGTCGTGCTGCCCCTGGTGCTGCGCGTCGCGGAACGCTGGTGCGAAGCGCACCCGCGCCGGACCGAGGTCGCTCCGGCGCGGGTGGGGGCACGTCGAGCGGGACTAGCTCCGCCGCTTGCCCGGCAAGGTCAGGCTTTCGCTGACCCGCCACAGCTTCGCCACCGCGTCCGGGTCGACCGCCGCCGCGCTCGCCTTGGCCGGCAACCGGCCGTCGTAGTAGGCGCCGCTGAGCACCTTCGTCTTCGGGTTCGCCAGCCGCGCCAGCACCTCGGCGCCCTCGGCCACGGGACGGCCGCGGTAGCTGTAGTGCGCCAGCATGCCGGTGGCGATGATGCCGGGGTGCACGCTGACCGCCTCGCGCACCTTCGGCCGGAGCTCGGTCAGCGCTGTCGTGAGCATCGTCAGCGCCAGCTTCGACTGCGCATAGACGGCGCCACGGTGGTACCGGCGCTTGGACCCGAGGTCGTCCCAGTTGATCCTGCCGCCGCGGTGCAGCGACGAGTACCCGTTGACCACCCGGCTCACCGGCGACGCCGCGAGGGTGTCCTCCAGCAGCCGGCCAGCAGGTACGGCGCCAGGTAGTTGACCTCGAACACCTGCTCGTGGCCGTCCTTGGTGACGATCCGGCCACCGGCGCCGGCGGTACCGGCGTTGTTGACCAGGACGTCGATCCGCGGGCACCGCCCAGCGATCGCATTGGCCAGGTCGGGTGGCTCGGCGGGGTCCGTAGCAGACGTAGTAGGCGCTCTCGGTCGGATCCGAGAGTGAGCGGCGGGGCGAGCAGCCAATGCCCGCGCCCGGCCTGCCAGCCGATCCGGATCGGCACCCGCGCCCAGTCGTACTCCCGCGGCCCGGTGGCTGCGGCCCGCGGCCCGTGCGCACCGGCCCGACCGACACCCGCCGCCACGCCCGGGCGGGCAGAGCCGCGATCAGCTCATCGGCCCGGGGCTTCGCGACCACCGATGGTGACCAGGGTGTCGTCGACCTTGGTGGCCAGCACGTGCGCGGCATCGTGAGCTTCCAGCCACAACCGCAGGTACTTGACCTGCCCACAGGCCTCATCAGCGGTGCCCCACGCGAAGGGCACTTTCGCGGCGAACACCCGCGCCAGCATCGCCATGGCTTGCCGAGGCTTGGTCTCGAACTCGGTCCCCTCCGGGATCCCTGCCCGCCGGCACCGTTCCGGGTCGGCGGTCCAGGGCTCGGGCAGATACAGCTCCCGGTCGATCAGCGCATGCCCACAAGGCGAGGCGTAGTCCAGGAACGTGCCGATCTGACAGTTTTCGATCCGGCCCGCGTTCCGGAATACTGCCGCTGCGCTCCGGCCGAGCGCGTGCCTTTCTTCAGGAACCCGGTGTCGTCAACGATCAACACCCCACCCGGTTCACCGAGATGCTCGACGACGTAGTCCCGCACGTCGTCGCGACCCCGTCGAAGTCCCAGTCCGCCCAGCGCAGCAGCCGCTGCATACCGTCCGGCGACACCTCACCGGCCTGCTCGGCCAGCGTCCAGCCGTTCTTCCGCTCCAACCCCGCCACCAGCCCGGATACATACTCCCGCGCACGCTTGCGCGGTTCTGACCGCGTGAACCGGCCCGCGATCCGTTCATGCACCCGGTCCAGTTGATCCATCACCACATCGACCACCACCAGGATGATCTACCACAACACCACTAACTGTTGCGGGGCATGACGTTGGTGACGCGGGCGAAGGCCTGAGACGAGGGACGGGTCTTTCGGCGGCAGGATGAGAAGTGCGACCCACTCGTCCGCCGAGCAGAAAGACCCGTCCATGCACCACCGTAATGCCCCGTTGTCTATTGAGGGCCGCCGCCGGCTCGTCGCGCGTTGCCAG
>NZ_JBFBCC010000045.1:0-28255 GCF_040682955.1 Amycolatopsis sp. NPDC051045 | reverse complement strand
GAGAGAGCCACACCAATGACACCGGCAGGCAGCCGCAATGTGGGAGCGACTCACCGAGCACCTGGACCAGAGTCTGGCCGGACCCGATCCTGCCGCCCAGTCTTAAAGTAGCCGCGAAGAGCTCGCCTGCAGACCCTTGCGGCGTTCGATGACCGACCTGCCCGCCCACAGCCGGTGACCGATATCGCGAACCCTCTCGTGCCGCGAGTGGCTCGTCACTGGGCGCGGCTGGCAGTGCCCTGACTACAAATTAGGTGTCTGCTCGAGCGGACTGTCGCCGTAACTCGACCGTAGGTACAGCCATGTCCCTGGAGAGTCACCTGGCTGTGATGCGCTTAACTCGCCGACGCCCCAGCCAGGAAACCAGATCCGAGCGTCGACGTCCGGTGCGTCCACGCGAACTGCCGCGCCTTGCAGACAGGTGCGCACCCACGCTGGTGCGTGCGCGAGGTCTGTCAAGTACGGCGTCCTGCTGTCATCGAGGCGAACAACCCCGCCGAATCGCGCGTCACGGAAGCTGGGGCCTGCTCCACTATCACGCCGTCTGAGATGCGCACCAGTGAAGACCACGTCGTCAAACGCAGCGCCGGCGAACGAAGCTGATTCACTGAACCGCGCTTGACTAAAATTCGCAAATGCGCGAAACTCAGCACCTGCAAACGTTGTATCACGACTAAACCGAGCCCGATCGAAGTTAGCCATGTTGCCAAAAATTGTGTTCTCAAAGTCAGCCCGTCCAGTAAACACAGCCCATTCAAAACTGCTGACCTCATGGAGATGTGCGTATTCAAAGTTGGCATGCCAGAGAAACTCTGCAAGACTGAAGTCGGCTGAATCGAGAAGCTCGGCGCCGGTAAAGTCTGCGCGTCGTTCGAAGCGCATGCCGCCGAAATCGGTGGCGCCGTCGAAGGTAGCATTGCGGAAGTCGGCGTTGGCCACCTGACAGTTGTGGAGGTCGAGGTTGACAAGGCTGGCGCCACTGAGGTTAAGATCGATGTTCGACCAGAATTTCGGGTTGGCGGGCGCGTTCCCCCACCCTCTGTCCGGCTGCAAATGTGTGGTCAAGATGCGCTGAGCAGTGAATCGGACCTGCAACTCGGCGACGTTACGGTTGGCGCGACGATCGGTTGAGTCGGCGGAGGAGCCGCGGCTGTCACCGAGCGGTGCGTCTGCCATTGGCGCGGGAATCGGACTTCGCTCCGTGGTCCTGTCGCTGATTCGGAGGTAGCCGCAGATCACCTCGACGATCGTCTGCCGGTGGCTTTTGTTGTCCTGAGCGAGACGTTCCAGCGCGTACAGCCCACCGACACGAACAGCCGCGTTGTCCGAACCCAACTGCTCGACCGCCATCGTGTAGAGTTCGGTCACCCTGCGGTCAGCTGCATCATCCTCGGCATGGCCTTGCGTGCGCTCGGCCAGCCACTGACGCCGCGCGGTGAGCGCGAGAGCCACGCCGGCCCCGATCCCAGCCGCGACGGTAATCGACGTCTTGATGGCGTCAATTCGCGCGGTCGCACGGACGGGTGCCGAATCAGCTTCATGCAGCAGCCACACCGACACTGCCCACGTCGCGCCCAGCACAGCTGCGGTCGCGAACAGGACCATCCACCACCGCAACGACCGTATCGGCTTCCGGTGCTGCGACTGGGCAAGTCGACCGCGGGTGATGTCATACAGAGTTTGTCGCACTCGGCGACCAGCGAAGACGATCAAGAATAGGCCGCCGGCGCTTAGGATCACTGGGCTTTTGGCCACAAGTGGACTGAGCGAGTGAGGCACCGACGTCGGACTGATTGGCGTGCCGAAGACCCAAAATAGCCCAGCGAGTATTACTGCGAACGCGCCGGCGTTCATGGCCGAGCGGGCTTTGCGTACTCGCCGAAGATAGTGTTCTGTTGTGTCGTCAGCCATACCTGTTTCACCTCGGCGATCTTTAGTGCGTAGCTTCCACCTGCAGGGGCGTACACCACGTCGTCGGAAACTTCCCGTGTCCGCTGGGTGGTTGCGACACCGAATCCAGCCGCGGTTGCCGCGTTAACTGCGAAAATAGCCCGACGCCCAGGGTGCGCCTGTGGTGATCGCGAGGTCGGGCCGGGTTTCGGTGACGACAGCGTAGGTGGCGGCGAGCGCACACCAGGCGGCCGGATGCTACATTGATCACCTCCCCGAAGCTGCCACGAGCAAGTAGTCGCTTCACGCGGCGAAGTGGTTACAGCATCAAGCCGAATCGAGTAGCTTGATCCACCGGAAGCGGCTCCCGTGCCTACTGCATGGCTTGCTCCGTGCCTAGGCGAACTCGGAGTCGTCCTCTGAGGCATCTTCGAACGCCAGTTGCACGCGAGTGCGCGTGCAGTCGCTGACTTGGCCGATGTCTGACGCCACCTTTCAGCCGGGCCATGGACGGATCCCCGCGAGCTTGTCCACGACAGAGCCTGGGGCGGTGTGGGTCTTGCTCCCGCCGCCGAGGGACTGGTTGCAGGCGGTCGCGACGAGGGCTTTTTCGAATTCTCCCTTGAGCCTTCTGCAAGGCCGCCCGGACGTCGAGCGCGGCCGCGGACTCAGCGGTCGCGACCGGCGTCTCGGGCAGCGCATCCCGCAGCTCGGCGCGACGGTAAGGCCGGCGGGCTTCGTCGATGGCCAAGCGGGAAATCACCCGGCGGGTGTATCCGTCGATGCCGGCCGGGTCGATGCGGTGTCAGCGCGTATACAGCCGCAGCAGCGCCGTCTGGACGAGGTCCTCGGCCAACGACCAGTCCCCACACATCAGGAACGCTTCCCGGCGCCACACCACAGCGCGCTCCCGAACGACCTGACTGAACTCCCAGCGATCGGTCACGACCACCCCTCTCTCACCCATACATACGAGACCGGGCCACCAGACCGTTGCATGATCACCCCGCCGAATTCCTCAGCACTCCCGCTCTCTCCGGAACCCCAGCCACAACCCGGCCAGGACTGCGCGGGTACCTAGTCGTGGTCCTCGTCGTGCCAGTCACCCGAACGGTGCACTGTCACGACATAGTGTTCGGCGCCCGCCGGGTCGTCGTTGACGACGGGAATCACGGCGGTGCACGAGATGCAGACAGCACGAATCTCGTACAGTCCGAGCCCGTCGGCAAGCGGGCAGGGCCTTGGGCTTCGCTGGGCACCTCCGTGATGATCAGCATTGCCATGGCGTCGGAAGACGGCGAAGTTCGGGATCGGAGCCGTCGCGTTCTTCGTCACGGAAAACGATCATGTTTCGGTCCGGGGTGCACCATCAGCTCTGCGGGTAGCCAATTGATCTGACCGCGGCGCCGCGTTCCCGCAATGGAGCGCGGTGTCGGCCTGCGGCCCCGCCGTACTGACCGGCAACAACACCGGCGCAGCGAGCACCGCGAGCACCTGCAGAGTGTCGCATCACCAGCGCCCGCCGCGCGCATGAGCCCGCCGCCGCGTCGCCGAGTTAGATCTTGCTGCAGACCTACCAGCAGCAGCGCATAGGCATCACCGTGCCGAGCCAGATGCGAACCGGTTTCTCCACGGAGACCAACGGGGTAGCCACGGTAGACGGCATGCGCGTCGGTGTTGCAGCCGCAGGGCCCTCTCCATATCGGCGTGGTCTTACCGCGGCTGCATCGCGTCGTAGAGCACCTGGGCGATGGCCGTGACCCTGTCCTTGCAGGTTTGCGTGTCGTCGGTAGCCGCTTTCCAGTCGTCTATCCCGACCTTGAACGTCGCGTTGCTGTCCAAAATAAGCAAGTCACAGGCCTTGCCACTGGGAGCCAGTCCCCATGCCGCACGCTCCCCCAGGTGCGCTGCCGGGTCCAGCACGTAACCGGTCGACGATGTCTGGACGTCGAATCCGCTGCGTTGCCGCTGCACGGTGTTCACTTCCACATCGAGATGGACGGTCACGGCGTTCGCCGAGTCGGCGAACGTGCACAGCCAGCCCTTACTCCCTTGCAGCGGGGTTTCGGAACTCTTCGGCGGCAGGTTCCCTGCGCGGCGAGCGACGTCGTCGCAGCCGGCCAGCGGCGCGGCCCCGTACTTGCCGTCGACCTTGTCGTAGCTGCTGCCGCGGTTGAGCAGGGCGAACGCTCCCACGGCGACGCCGACCACGACGACCACGCCGATCGCCACCATGGCGACGATCCAGCCGGTGCCGAGGCCGCGCTTCGCGGGCCTGGGACCTCCGCGGTGGTATTGCGGGAATCCTTGGGGGGCCGGTGTGTTCACTGCTGGACCTCCCGGGTCACAGGTTGACCGCCTGCGGCCAGTGGCCTCCGGGCAGCCGAGGGTCGTTCATCAGGCCCTTGGCGTCGCGGATGCTGGCCAAGGTGCCCATCAGCCGGGTGGCGATCTCGGCCAGGCGGTTGATCCCGTTGGTGACAAGTCCACCGAGCGCGTCGGCGAGGTCCTTGGCGGCGAAGGGGATTCCAACGACAGTGGCGGTTTCGAGCGACGCGGTCACCAGCGCGCCGAGGAAGTCGGCGATGATCTTCACCAGACCGGTCATGAACTCGACGTTGAGCTTGGCGATGTTCATCAGCCAGCTGCTGATCGCGTCGGCCTTGCCGCCCTGGCCGCCAATCGCCTCCACCGCATCGCGCTGGATCTTGGCCCGGTTCCGGTACTCGGTCGCGGCCGCGCCCTCCCAGTAGGCGAGGTTCGGGTCGGCGGGAGCTTCGACCGAGCCGACCATGGCGGAGACGTCCTTCTGGACATGATCCTGCCAGTTGAAGCTCTGGACGATCAGCGACACGACCGGCATGTGGTGTTCCACGGCGTACTGCACGAGCTTCACGACCTTGTCCAGGCCGTCGCGGATCTGCTTCAGCGCATCGGAGACCCAGATCAGGGCCGGACCGAGGACGTATTTCCAATCGTTGATGTGGTTAACCGCGGCATTGTACTTGTCGATGATCTTGTGGATCTCGCCCTCGATCGTGCCGAACATGCCGTCGAGAGGGCCGGTGTAGGCCTCGGGGCCTGCAGGTGTGGTCATGTCTACTGCGGTGCCGTTCCGTAGATCTTCTTCAGGTCGATTTCGGTGACTTCCTCCGCCAGCTCATACATCTGCGCCGTCTTCTGCAGCGCGTCGTCGACCTGGTCGAACTCGAGGACGCCTCCGTCGACAGCTTTTTCGACGTAAGAGCGTAGGGATTCATAGGTGTCGCTCAGCAGTGACGCGTTGAACGCTTCCGTGGCCAGCGTGAGCGGATCACCGACGAAAAAAGCCGCCGGTCCCAGGGTCGCGTTCTTCACGACCGGGTTGACCTTGCTCAGCGTGTCGGCGAAGCCACGCCACTTCGTTCCCTCAGCACGCACGGCCGAGGTGATGACCTTGTAGCCAACCATCGCCAGCCCCTAATCGTCGTAACGGAACTCGAAGACGTCCTCGTCCTCCGGCCGCGGCTGCCGGGCGGAACGCGACGGCGCCTGAGCAGCGGACGCGGCAAGGCCGGCTGCCGCGAACATCTCGAGGACGTCCAGCTGGAGGCGGTCCGAGCCGGCGTTCGCCAGCACGTCGACCGCCCCCGTCAGCCCGGCAGGACTCCCACCTCGCAAGTGCAGCACGAAGTACCCGCGCGGACTCCGGACGTCACCGACCACGGGAGTCGGCCGGCCGGCATCGAGGCGATGGATGCGTTCCAGCTGCGCGTCGACATCGTCCATTCGCGCGCGAATGGCGGCGATCCATACGTCATACGGCAGGTATTCGTCGAGGACAGGAATCTTCTCCACGGGATCAGCGGCCGCCGGCTCTGTGGTGTTGGCGAGTTCGACGACCGTGGCGCGCTGAACGGCCGTGACGTAGGTCTGGAAGAGCACCCCTGCGAGCCGGGGCACCGGGATCCGGGACGCCCAGCTGCGCTGGATGCCAACACTGATCACCGTGCATTCCGCATCGACGACGACTCTGATGGTGCCGCTCGGATCCCGGGCCTCATATTCGGCGGCGGGCTCGACTCTCTCGCCGCCGGGCTGCAGCAGCTCGTTCAGCTGCGCGTCCGCTGCGGCAACATCGGGTACATCGAGCTCCGCGAGCACGACTTGGTCAAGACTGAACGCCAACGGTCCTCCCCTTGCGGCCATAGCTGGCTACACCGTCGCGAGGACGATACAGGGAGGCAGTTTCCGTCACCGAGCTTCACCCATAAGTGTGACAAGGAACGCGCCAGAGATGCCGCCGATGCGATTCTGCGTGGGCGGCACCAAGCAGCCGCGCCGCCGCGGTGTGCGTCCCGGCCGAGGCGGTCTGAGCGTTGACCACCGCGCCGTGATTGGACGGTTCTCCGACATTGTGGCACTCGTTGGCCAGCTGTTCGAGCACGTGACGCATCTCGTTGCGCAATTCGATGTCCTTCAGCCCGAACGCAAACCCGAGTTCCCTGTACGTGACGATCGAACGCCGCAAAGCCGCCATGATCAGGGCGGCGCGCGCCTGCAAGACCACGACATCCCGGTTCTCCCTGTCCATGGTCATACGTTCGCCGAGCAAGGTGCGGATGTTTCTGCGCACCAGAGACACGAGTCGTGAGGCGGCGCGAAAGACCGCGCATGCCGATGAGCGCGCGGGTCATGCGACTGGTGGGACTACCTCCACACCATCGGCCTGGCCCACGAGTCGGGCACCCTCGAACATCGACAGCCGCAGACCCGGTGCGACTGGTGGCCAGAGGTCGGGTGCGAGCGGGTGAAGCCGCACCATCGCCTCTTCGCCGGGAGTGAGTACCTTCGTCACCTCCAGCGTCAAAGGCGCGTCATGGTCTTCCTGATGGACGTCCGGCGGGAAGGCCCAGTGCGACCGGTAGCCAGAGTGGATCGGAGTGTGGCGACCACCTTGCTCCGTGGTCAGGAGCCGCAACCGTGCGCGAATGTACCCCCGCTCAGGTTCCAGCGCCATCCATCGATCGTGCTCCCGGTGAGGATCCATGCCGAGATTCTGCCCGTCCATTGCTCGCTCATGCCGAGTTGCGGACGTAGTGGGTCACACGGTGGCAGCTTGCGGCGGCGTCGATGGCGTCCGGCTTTCGGCCTCGCCGAACCGTCGTTGCTCCTGCACGAGCCTGCCGAGCCGATGGTCAGTGGTCGCGGAGCCGCCCCGATCGTCGAACTCCAGCATGATGCCGTGATGAGTTGCGTCAGCTTTGCGGAAGCCTGCACGAGGGTGCGGGAGCTGTGCGTCGAGCACCTGGGCGAGCACGTCGGGACACAGGTCGCGGCACTGGCGAAACCCGGGTTCGGCCTGCGTCCGGTGAAGCCGGGCATCACCGCGGCCGGCATGGGCAGGATGGTGTTCGGCCTGGCCGTCGGCGTGCACGTCTGGCTCGGCACTCCGCTGGACGCCAAGCGGGTGTCCAGCCCTGGCACCGTGTTGCGTCAGGACCGCGCCGCCGCCTTGTCGTTCACGTTGGCGTTCACGGTATCGATGGGTCTGTTTTACGGCCTCGCCCTGCGCCTCACTCAGGACGAGCCGACCGTCGAGATCTTGGACGGTAGCTTCGACGTGGTGCCGAGCGTGGCCGGCGGCATCGCCGCCGCCCTGCTCGGTCGGTACTTCGCGCCGAAGCCGGGCACCGTCGCGTACGGCATCGCCGGGGCGCTGATCAGCGGCAGGGTGATCCAGGACATGCCCAGTGTGGCCCACGCGGTGGTGGCGGGCGGCCTGTTGATGGGCAGTCAAGCGTTGAAATCGCCCACGAAAACGGAGATGTCGCCGGGCGCAGGGCTCAACATGCCAGCGGTGCAGGCACCCGGCTGAGGAAGTTACACGGCAACCGGGACCGATCTTGGTGCCATCGCCGTGAGACGGACCAGTCCCGCGCATGTTGAACAAGATCGACATGTCACGTGCGACGCGACCTCGGCAAAAAAGCCGACACCTCGACAAAATCGGAGCTGTCGGATCTGCGGCGGCTTCACGATCAGGCCGGCCTCCCGGCGGAAAACCCCCACAAGGGGATGGAGATGCCCGGGATGGTTTCCTCGAACCAGATCACGCACGCCAGCGCTTTGCGCGAGGAATATTTCGACAACTACTTCAAAAAGTGCCTGCGCGATCACCTAGCTCAAACAGGACGTTTGGCGCTCGGCGAGAAGTCGTCCGGCAAAGAGCCACAGACCGTGAGTCTGGCTTCGCGAGTCCTGCAAGAACAAGACCATCTCTCCGCCCTGGTTGAATAGCGGCACCGGTGGGCCGCGCCAGCGCGATCAGGCCGAACAAGCCGCCTTGCTCCGTGGCGCATGCGCACGAGAGGCCCAGGGTGGAGCAGCTTTTCACAGAAGATCACGTCGCTTCTCCCTGAAGTTCGAGACGAAGGCCGCCGTGTCGGTCGATCGGAACGACACGGCACGGCGGCCACTTGCCGTCGCTCTCAGCCGCCGGTGAAGCTCGGCGTGGTCCCGCACTTCGCGTTCTGGTTCAGGCAGGTCTTGACCAGTGCGGCCAGTTTGACGTGGTCCCAGCCGTTCATGAAGTCACCGTGCATCGACGACGCCATTCCCGACGACAGCGCGAGGCCGTCGCCGCCCAGGATGTCGTAATTGACCATGTACGACAGGTTCGGCACCGCGACCGGGTAGTTTCCCTGGCACTTGCCGGCGACCGGGTCACCCATGTGCGACTTGTGGTCGGGCGAGTCGATGTGCTTGCCGTCCCAGCAATCCTTGAACACAAGTTGGTAGATCAGGTTCCCGCCAGGGGCGCAAACAGGCCAGTTCCCGTCGGCGCTCCGCCCGACCTCAGCGCTGCCCGCGCACCAGAATTGGTTTCCCTGTCCCTTCTGGGTGGGTACCTGCAGCTTGGCATCACCCTGCACCATCACCAGCCCGGGCGGGAACGGCCGGACGGCCGACGGGTCGGGGAGCCGGGAACCGTAGTAGATGCGCATGCTCTTGAACGGAACGGCCGCACCGTTCCTCTGCAGCTGCGGCACCCAGTAAGCGGCGTTGTCACCCGGGGAGTTGCACGTCGTTGCCCCGGCGGCGAGAAGCGTTTCGGTAGTCGTGAAGGCGTCGTTCCTCGGCCCGAAGAACGTGTGCATATGGGAGGCGCCGGGCAGGCGGGGGAAGATGATCGCATCGTCCTTGGCTTCGTTCGCGATCGTGCAGTCGGTGTGGAACTCGGGCACTCTCGTCGTCCCGGCCGGCACCGGTGGCGGCACGATGCCCTGGTAGTCGGCCAGTTCGCGCTGGTACCGGGCCTGGTCTACATCCACCCAGCCGGCATCCGCCGCGATGGAGTTGCCCGAAGCTCCGGCGGCACCGGATCCCGGTCCGTTGGTTTCGCTCGCGCCGGCCACGAAGGCCGTACTCCCGGCCAGCGCCAGAGCGAGGGCTGCGGTGAGGACGGCCCGGGTCCGAAGCCGGGACTGTCGAGGTCGATAACCAGCAGCCCGATTTGACATATTTCGCATTTGAATATCCTTACTTTCGACCGGCATTTCTTCGAGGTATTGAACAGAAGATCGGACGCACCGGACGTTTGTGGTTCGCGACGCCGGCACCGAACAGTCACGTGTCACGAAGATCTGAAGTAATGCGATCGCGGAGACGTCGGAGCTTCCGGTGAGGTGCACGATCGCGCCGGCACCGCTGAGCAGCTGAACGCGTGCGCTTCACGCGTCCGTGGCCGCCGATCTCGCGATCGTCGCAGGTACCGGATGGTCTCGGATGCCTAGGCTCCGTTGTGATGCCGCTCGCGTCGGCGAACACGGTCAACCGTGACGCGGAACCGTGGGTTGCACGTAGTCGCCGATCTGGAGATGCGCAAAATGAACACGCTCGACAAGGCCCGAGTCCGGGCCGGCGCCGGCGCACCATTGTTCGCGGTAGAGTCCGCGGCCGCCCAGGAGTCCTGCGGCAACGACTCGATCCTGCGGATACGGGGCAACACGCGGGCGGAGCGGACGGCAGATACACCTGCGGCTGCGCTCGGTGGCGCTGTGGCGCGTCGTGGTCGGGAGAACGTCTTTGATCTCATCGAGCCCACCTGGTCAGTCGTGATCCATCGTGCCGCGCACTACGCGCGTCACGATGCCGATGCGAGCGCACGCTCTCATCGGCATTCGGGTGATGTAGCAGACTTACCACTGAAGCTTGGTCACGCCCCGTGAGCGAACCGACGGGCGTGACGTTTGAAGCAGTGGAGCATCAACCAACCCGAGATACTGGAGTGGTCCAGGTGGCGGCCGCGGAACCGGTTCCATCGAGGCAACTGACAGTAAACCGTGTCGATTGGGTGACGTCAAGCCGCTTGAGTCGCGCAGCTTGACGCCGTTTATCGCGCGCCCCAACAGCTCCGTGAACGTCGTGACTGCAAGCGTTCAACCGGCCGATCACCTGGTTGGCCGACGAACGAGCGCATCCGCGCCTCCTGGCGGGCGAACCCGGCGTCGGGGTCCCACCCGGCGACGGCCAGTTCACCGGCCGGCAAGTAAGCGCCGACCAGGGCCAGCCCGGTGCCCTGCCTTTGTTGGTGCGGGGCGGTCATGCTGTTCGCATCAGCAAATAGCTCCGTGTCGTTTCGGCAGGTCCGGGGTTAGCTTCGGGCAATGGCGAACGAACTGACCATTCCGCTCCTGCCCTGTCCTTCCATCGACGAGATCGCGTCGTTCTACGAGATGCTCGGCTTCGAGATCACCTATCGGCAGACGCGGCCGAACCCGCACGTCGCGGTGCGACGGGAAGACATCAATCTGCACTTCTTCGGGATGGACGGCTACGACCCGGCGCAGTCGTACAGCACGTGCCTGGTCATCGTGGCGGACACCAGTGAGCTGTTCGAAGCCTTCGCGGCGGGGATGCGGTCCGTGCACGGAAAACTGCTCATCTCCGGCATCCCGCGCATGACCCGGCCGCGGCTGCGCAACGACCGGTACACCGGGTTCACCGTCGTCGACCCGGGCGGCAACTGGATCCGGATCAACAAGGCCGCCAAAGAGCCCGAGGCGCAGATCAAGCTCGCCAAAGCCATGGAGAACGCCGCGAGGCAGGCGGATGCGCACGGCGACGAACGCCAGGGGCTGAAGATCCTGGAAGGCGCGTTGAAGCGGGCCACCGGCGACGAACCGGAGTTGCCAGCGGTGCAGGAGTACCGCGACGAGCTCCTCGAACGGATCGAGGGAGTCTGAGCCGCGTCCAGTGAGCAGCCAGCGGCCCAGCACGAACTCGCCGGCACGTGCCCGAGGGACGGAGGAACCGCTCATGCGGCCCGATGAGACATCGGGACTGCCCCGAGTTTGGTTGACACCTCTCCCGTGAGGCTTCGGCCTCTCCTGGACGGAGGGATCTCCGAGGGATGTCTGGCCAACTGGTCGCGCGCGCCGCCGACGTCGAGGACGGCACCTGGCCCGGCGTAACCCGGGACGAGTCCGCTGAACTGCGGGACCTGCGCAAACGCAACCGGCTGCTGGAGCAGGAGAACGAGGTCCTGCGCAAGGCCGCCGCCTACCTCGCGCAGGGCAACGCGCAGGGCAATCGGCCGGGAAAATAGCGTTCCGCTCGTCCGTGAACTGGCCGTGGCCGGCGCCCTTGTGCGGGTGCCGGTCGCGGTGACGTGCAGGGTGCTGGGCATCTCCCGGCAGGGCCTACTACCAGTGGTGCGCCGCCCCGGTCTCGCAACGGGACCCTCGACGACGCACATTCGATCAACGCCGCCCTCGACATCCACGCCGACGACCCGGCCGACGGGTACCGGTTCATCGCCGAGGAACTCGCCGTGGTTTCACCGCGTCGGAGAACCGTGTGTGACGTGACGGCCACGGCTTTTCAGTGACTGCCGGCGAGCTCGCCGGAGAGCTTGCTGTGCCGGCGTGCGCTGTCGGCGTTGAGCCCGGCGATCTCCACCGTCTTGCCACGCCCGGCGTACTTGGTGGTGACCGCGTCGAGAACGGCGACTGTCGAGGCGTCCCAGATGTGGGCGCCGGTGAGGTCGATGACCACCGAATCCGGGTCGTTCGCGTAGTCGAACCGGGAGACGAGTTCGTTGCTGGAGGCGAAGAACAGCTCGCCGGTCACCGTGTACACGATCTGGGTGCCGTCGGGGCCGGTCGTGGCGGTCACGTCGACCAGCCGGGCGACGCGGCGGGCGAAGATGACCATCGCGGTGATCGAGCCGATGACCACACCGATGGCGAGGTTGCTGGTCGCCACGACGACCGCGACGGTGATGACCATGACGGTGATCTCGCCGGCGGGCATCCGCTTGAGCGTGGCCGGGGCGATGCTGTGCCAGTCGAACGTGCCGAACGCGACCAGGACCATCACCGCGACCAGCGCCGCCATCGGGATGTCGGACACCACGGGGCCGAACACCAGACAGAGAACCATCAGGAAGACGCCGGCGAGGAACGTCGAAAGCCGGGTGCGGGAACCCGCGGTCCGGACGTTGATCATCGTCTGGCCGATCATCGCGCAGCCGCCCATGCCGCCGAAGATTCCGGTGACGACGTTGGCGACGCCCTGCCCGATCGCTTCGCGGGTCTTGTTCGACGGCGTGTCGGTGATGTCGTCGACCAGCTTCGCGGTCATCAGCGACTCCATCAACCCGACCAACGCGAACGCCAGCGCGAACGGGGCGATCAGCTTCAGGGTGTCGAACGTGAACGGCACGTCCGGCACACCCGGCACCGGCAGCGACGACGGCAGCGCGCCCTTGTCGCCCACGGTCGGGACCGAGATGCCCGCCGCGATCGTCAACGCCGTGAGCGCCACGATCGACACCAACGGCGCCGGGACCACGCGCGTCAGCTTCGGGAACAGCACCATGACGACGAGCCCCGCGGCGAAGAGCGGGTAGACCGGCCACGGGACGTCGATCAGTTCCGGCACCTGGGCCAGGAAGATGAGGATTGCAAGAGCGTTGACGAACCCGACCATGACGCTGCGAGGCACGAACCGCATCAGCTTCGCGACGCCGAGTGCGCCGAGGACGATCTGGACCAGCCCGCCGAGGATGACGGTGGCGACCAGGTAGCCGAGGCCGTACTCGCGAGCCAGCGGCGCGACGACCAGGGCGATCGCGCCGGTGGCGGCGGAGATCATCGCCGCGCGGCCGCCGACGAACGAGATCACCACGGCCATGGTGAACGAGGCGCCCAGGCCGATGCGCGGGTCGACCCCGGCGATGATCGAGAACGAGATCGCTTCGGGGATCAGCGCGAGGGCGACGACCAGCCCGCCGAGGATCTCGGTGCGGGCGACCTTCGGCGACAGCCACGCCGGACGCCTGCGCAGTCGCTCGGGCAGGGAGGGAACCACTGAAGACACCGGGAAAGACCTGACTTGCTCGGGCACCACGCGGGCGCGAAGACCACCACGTCGCCGACGACGCGGTCGAAGGACAGTGCGAGACGGCGCGCTCGATGACGGAGCCGGGGCAACGGTGACCCCAGCGTGAGCGCCGCCTAATGTTGGATGAGAGTCCGGCTCGCGCCGGCGGCCCCCGCATCCACTGCGGGCGGGATCACGTTCCCGCCCCCGGACCGGCGGGTGCGGTCATCACGACCACCTTACACTACCCTCACGTAAGGGTAGATTCCGAGCACTGCGAGGACGCGTGACTGCAGGACGAACGAGGCAAGGCCGGACCGACGACGTCTCCGGAGAAGCGCGACGGCGGCGTACCTTCGCGGTCATCAGCCACCCGGACGCGGGCAAGTCGACGCTGACCGAGGCGCTCGCTGTGCACGCGAAGGTGATCGCCGAAGCCGGCGCGGTGCACGGCAAGGCCGGCCGGCGCGGCGTGACCTCGGACTGGATGGAGATGGAGCGCACCCGCGGGATCTCCATCACCTCGGCCGCACTGCAGTTCGCCTACGACGACACGGTGATCAACCTGGTCGACACCCCCGGGCACGCCGACTTCTCCGAGGACACCTACCGGGTGCTCTCGGCGGTCGACTCCGCGGTCATGCTGCTCGACGCCGCCAAGGGGCTCGAGCCGCAGACCCTCAAGCTGTTCGACGTCTGCCGCTACCGCGGGATCCCGGTGATCACCTTCGTCAACAAGTGGGACCGGCCCGGCCGGGACGCGCTGGCGCTGTGCGACGAGCTGGCCGAGCGGATCGGGCTGGCCGCGATGCCGGTCACGTGGCCGATCGGTCCGGCCGGCCACCTCCAGGGCGTGCTGGACGTCGCCCGCGACGACGTCATCCGGTACACCGCCGCGGCGAGCGGCGAGCCCACGCCGGAGCTCAGCCTGGACCGCGCGCAGGCGGCAGCGGAACTCGGCCGGGAGTGGCTGCGGGCCCGCGAGGAGGTGGACCTGCTGCAGGCCAGTGGCGGCGAGTTCGACGTCGCCCGCTTCACCGCCGCCACCGCGACCCCGGTCCTGTTCGGCGCAGCGGTCCGCGGCTTCGGCGTCCGCCGGCTGCTGGACCTGCTCGTCGACGTCGCGCCGGGGCCCGCTCCGCGCCGGGACGTCGAGGATCGCGTACGCCCGTTGGACGCGCCGTTCTCGGCGTTCGTGTTCAAGGTGCAGACCGGGATGGATCCGGCGCACCGCGACCAGGTGGCCTTCGCCCGGGTCTGTTCCGGGGTCTTCGAACGCGGGATGGTCGTCACCAACGCCTCCACCCGGCGGCCGTTCGCGACCAAGTACGCCCAGCAGATCTTCGGCCAGGAACGGTCCACAGTGGACACCGCGTACCCGGGAGACGTCGTGGGCCTGGTCAACGCCACCGCCCTGCGCGTGGGCGACACCCTCTACAGCGACAAGCCCCCGGTGCGGTTCCCCGGGCTGCCCAGTTTCGCGCCGGCGCACTTCGCCGTCGCGCGACCGGCCGACATCGGCCGCGCGAAACAGTTCCGCAAGGGCGTGGAACAGCTGGGCGCCGAAGGGGTCGTGCAGGTGCTGCGTTCGGACCGCCGTGGCGACGCGGCGCCCGTCCTGGCGGCGGTCGGGCCGATGCAGTTCGAGGTGGCCGCGCACCGGATGGAGCACGAGTTCACCTCGGCGATCCGGCTGGAACACCTGTCCTACCGGGCCGTGCGGCGGCTCGCCGATCCGGCTCAGCGTTCGCTCGTCGACTCCGGGCGCCGCAGCGAGGTCCTCACCCGGCTCGACGGCGCCGACCTGGCCCTGTTCGCCGAAGAGATGGATGTCCGGCTGCTGCAACGCGCACACCCCGAACTGGTGCTGGAGTCCCTGGTCGCCGAAGGCGGCTGACGCTCCCCGGCCGTCAGCGCACCGGATGCCCAGCGCCCGCGGCGCGGGAAGTGCGCAGCAGTGCGGCGAACTCCTCGGCGATGGCCAGCTTCGCGCGCAGGTCCGCGCAGGCCTTCTCGGCGGTCTCGCTGAACTCCTCGAGCCGGGCCCGGGGATCGTCGATGTGCGGGCTGCCGGGGACCGGGTCGAGGATGGCGAGCAGGTCGCGCATCTCTTCCAGCTGGAACCCCAATGGCTTCATCCGCTTGATCAGCAGCAGCCGGTCGAGGTCCGGCTCGGTGTAGAGCCGGAAACCGCCTTGGCTGCGAGCGCTCGGCACCACGAGGCCGACTTCCTCGTAGTAGCGGATCGTGCGAAGGGACAACCCGGTGCGCTCGGCCACCTCGCCGATCTGCATCTGCTCGCCCACACCGGGTCCTTTCCTCCGCCTGACCGTCAACGGTAACGCACCCGCACCGCCGGAGACCGGCCTCACGACCAACGCTACCCTCACGTAAGGGTATGGCCATCTTTGGCGACGGCCGGTCGCGCGAACACACGCGGCGGATGCGGTGAGTCAGCGGTCATTGTCGGCAAAGCGCCACCACGCCGCCGTCGCGACGATTCCCGCGACGCCGACCAGCGCGACGAGCGCGAAGCCGAGCACGCCGGGTGGGTCGCGGTCCGGGCCGGCGAGCTGGGTGTACAGCGCGGGCACCGACCACGGGAAGTACCGGCCGTAGCCGAGCAGGGCGACGACCTGTGCGGAGAAGACGGCGGCGATCATGGCGGCGACGCCGGCGAGGTAGCCGCGGCCCGCGCTGGCGGCCAACGCGAACGGCGTCACCAGCAGGACCGTCAGCACGGTCGTGACCAGCAGGTCGGCCAGCCCGTGCAGCGCGCCCTCGGCGGACCAGCCGGGCAAACCGATGACGGTGCCGATGAGCAGCCCGAGGACGAAGAGGTAGCAGGCCAGGAGCAGCGACCACGCGGTGGCGACGGCGAACTTCGCGCCGACGATCGTGGTGCGCGCGGTCGGCAGGGCCAGCAGGTCTTTCACCGTGTCCTGGCTGAATTCCCGGCCGAACAGCCACACCACGAGGAGACCGAACAGCAGCGCGCCGCCCACCGCGACGGTCTGGGCGAGCAGGGTGAAGTACGCGGGCCAGTCGGCGATGCCGCCGGTCAGCGAGGCCTTGGTGCCGAGCAGGCCGAGGGACCGGGCGCGCCGCAGATCTTGAAGGATGAACATGATCAGCCCGCCGAACGCGCCGGCGACGGTGAAGGCGGCCGCGGTGACCCACGGCAGCCGGGACCGGCGCGCTTTCAGCAGCTCGACGCGGATGGCGGCGGTCGTGGTGTTCACGAGTTGCTCACCAGCCGCAGGAAGCAGGTCTCCAGGTCGTCCTGCTCCACGGCGAGCCGCGACGGCGGGCAGCCTGCCGTGACGAGGATTGTCGCGATCTCCTCGGGACGACCGACCGCGCGTTCGCCCTCGAGTTCGAGACCGTCGTCGCCGGCCCTCGAGACCGGGTGGCCCGCGGCGCGCAACGCCGCCGTGGCAGCCGCCGGGTCCCGGACGAGGACGTTCAGCTGCGGGCGTGCCTGGGCGACCAGGTCCGCCGTGGCGCCCGCCCAGACGAGCCGGCCGCGGTCGAGGACGCCGATGCGGGTGGCCAGGCGGGCGACCTCGGTCAGGATGTGGCTGGACAGCAGCACGGCCACCCCGTCCCGGGCGAGCTCGCCGAGCAACGCGCGGATCTCGGCGACTCCCGCCGGGTCGAGGCCGTTGGCCGGTTCGTCGAGCACGAGGAGACCAGGGCGGTGGATCAGGGCCTTGGCCAGGCCGAGTCGCTGGGCGTTGCCGAGGGACAGCGTCCGCGCGCGGTGGTGGGCGTACGTGCCGAGGTCGAGCCGGGCGATGACGTCGGACACCGGGCCGTCGCCGCTCAGCCCGCGTAGCCGGGCGATCGCCTGGAGGTTCTCGGTGACGGTCAGGTCCGGGTACGCCGCGGGGGTCTCGACGAGGTAGCCGACGCGCGACCAGACCGCGTGGGCGCCCGGCCGGACGCGCGTGCCCAGCAGCGACACCCGGCCGCCGGTGGGGCGGACCATGCCGAGCAGCATCCGGATCGTGGTGGTCTTGCCCGCGCCGTTGAGGCCGAGCAGCGCGTGGATTTCCCCGGGGGCGACGGTCAGGGAGAGCTGGTCCACCGCCACGACCTCGCCGTAGCGCTTGGTCAGGTCGGTGGCGTCGATGGCCTGGATGTCCGTCATGGGACCTCGTTTCGCGCGCGTGCCAACTGCGCCGACCAGGCTTCCCGGCTCTCCTCGTTCCACCCTACGCCGACCTGTCCCCGAACCGTCCTCTGTGGATAGCCGGGACGGTCTTTGCGCATCTTTACGCGAGGAGTGCCGGGAAGTCTGGTCGGCCGTCCGCGTCCAAGCCCGGGCGGCGGGCGGTTGGACCGACGGCGGGGAATCCGATGGCGCTCACGGGACGTGCAGCATCGTCGCGATGATCGCGGCAAAGACGAGGCCGCACACCGCGGCGACGGCCAGGCCGGTACCGGGCGACGGGCCCGACCTTCGGCAGGAACTTGTCGAAGGGGACAGGCGCGGCGGCGCCTCCACCCGCGCGTCGATCGCGGTCACGCGGTGACCGCTTCGCCCGTGGTCGTGAGCACCGCCGACAGCCGCGCCAGCACCTCGGGGTGCACGCGGTAGTAGATCCAGGTGCCGCGCCGGTCCCCGGTGATCAGCCCGGACTCGCGCAGCACCTTCAGGTGGTGGGAGATGGTCGGGCCGGTCAGGTCGAAGGCGTCGGTCAGGTCGCACACGCACGCCTCGCCGCCCGCGTGGGACGCGATGAGCGACAGCAGCCGCAGCCGGACCGGGTCGGCCATCGCCTTGAACAGGTGCGACAGCTCGACCGCCTGATCTTGCGTCAGCGGCTCCCGGGTCAAGGGCGCGCAGCAGGCGTCCATCGCGACGAGCGGCAGTTGCTTCGACATGCCTCTATCTTGACAGGCTTCCATATAGCGAGCAATGTCTACTTAGACAAGTATCTATCCAAGGAGGTTCTGGATGTCCAGGGTGCAACTGGCACTGCGGGTCGGCGATCTGGCGGGCTCGATCGACTTCTACTCCAAGCTGTTCGGCACCGAGCCGGCCAAGCTGCGGCCGGGCTACGCGAACTTCGCGATCGAGGAGCCCGCGCTGAAGCTGGTCCTGCTCGAGGGCGAGCCCGGCCAGGCGACGGTGATGGACCACCTCGGCGTCGAGGTCGAGTCCACCGACCAGGTCAACGCGGCGACCCAGCGGCTCACCGGCGAAGGCCTGGAGACGCTCACCGAGGACGACACCACGTGCTGCTACGCGGTGCAGGACAAGGTGTGGGTGCACGGGCCGGGCAAGGAGCCGTGGGAGGTCTACACGGTGAAGGGCGACTCGGCAGCGTATGGAAGCGACAGCGCCGCCCTGGTCACCCCGGCGACGTGCTGCACACCGGAGGCCGAAACCGGCGCGACGGCCAAGCCGGAGGGCTGCTGCAACTGAGGTCCGGAGCCGGCGCGCAATCGAGGGGCGCGCCGGCTTCCCTCCGGGGCCGACGCGCGGGCTGTGCTGGCCGACCTGCTCAACAGGCCAGTTCCGCAAGCTCGTGCGGCTGGTCACGAAGCGGGGCGGGGACGAGCTCGCCGATGGCCGTTACCTGAGGTAGCTCGCCAGGGGAATCTTCTGGTCCCGCAGCGCCTTGGCCACGACCCCCGCGATCTTGTCCGCGCCGGCGGCCTCGAAGTGCGTGTGGTCGTTGCAGAAGAACGCGCCCACCGCGCCCTTGGTGTAGTCGCCGTTGTTCGGGCACAGCTTGAGCGTGTTGTAGAGCGTGTAGCTGAGCTTGTGCAGGTCGATGACCGGCGCGCCGGTCGCGGCGCCCGCCGCTGCGGTTTCGGTGAGGAATCCCCGGTTGCCGACGGCCGTGCTGCCACTGCACGTGATCGCCGCGACCGGCGTCAGCAGGATCGGGTGGGCGCCCCGGTCCTCGGCCGCCTGGGCCATCGCTGTGAGCAGGCTCTGGTAACGAGCCCGGCCCACGTGACGCGGGCAGTTCGCGTCGCCGTCGTTGATGCCGAACTGGATGAACAGGTAGTCCCCCGCGTGCATCCCGTTCACCGGGTCGAGCATGTCCAGCCATCGCTGGGCGTAGGTTTTCGGGCTCACCACGCACTCGCCGGCGG
The DNA here is from genome assembly GCF_040682955.1 of Amycolatopsis sp. NPDC051045. Classification (NCBI taxonomy): domain Bacteria; kingdom Bacillati; phylum Actinomycetota; class Actinomycetes; order Pseudonocardiales; family Pseudonocardiaceae; genus Amycolatopsis; species Amycolatopsis sp. NPDC051045. Next base: position 8,884 of record NZ_JBFBCC010000045.1, on the reverse strand, counting down.
CGTCCTTCGTGCCCGTCACATGGGACTCGTAAAGCCACGTCTGGACGCTACGGCCCGACACCGCCTTGTTGACGACCGTGACATCGTCGGTGAACAGCCCGTCGAACCTGCTCCCCCAGCCCACCGGGCAGGCCGACTTCGGATCCGCCATGGTCGAGTCGCCCGCCATCCACACCTTCACCCCGGCCGCCGCCGGGGCCGCACCACCAGTGCCGGGCACACAACTCGCGCCGGACGAAGCACCGGCCGTCCCGGCGCCCACCACCACCGGTGCGGCCAGCACCATCGCGATGGCCACGATCCCGTTTCGCACTCCGATACTCACCATGAGCTCTCCTCCACATAGGACTCGGTACCGGCGCGCCGCCCGGGGTGGGGATTGAAGACGGGGTGGAAGCTTTCCGGCGGGGCGAGGTAGGTGGCCGGCAGCCCGCCGGTGTCGACGACGATCTGGTCGACGGCGTTCGCCGGATCGACCATCCACAGCTTGAGGACGTGGTCGCCTGGCCGGTCCACGGTGATGCTCGTGGTCAGTTTCTCGATGCCCTCGACCACGTTGCGCGACCACGCGGCGGTGGCGGAGGTGACCCCCGTCCCCTTGAGCAGGATCGGGCTGCCGGAATCGAGGCCGACGGCGAGCCTGCGGGTGCCGCGTTCGTCCAGCGAGGGCAGCCGGTAGACGGTGAGCGGGAAGGTCCCGGCTGTGGTGAAACGGACGTGGTACTGGAGTTCGGGCGCCACGGTGCGACTGTCCCCGTCGATGCGGGCCGCCTCGAACGGCACACCGATGACGGCGGCGCCGGACCGGCCGAGGCCGGGAACCGTCTGCCAGGTCGCCCCGGACCGCGGCACCAGCCGGTCGTAGTGCTCGGCCTCGATCGACACGTAGCCGTGGGCCTCGACGAAACCGGTCGCCGTAGCCCGACCCCGCTCGCCGTCGTTGACGACCTGCAGCGGCACGGTCACGGTGGCGCCCGCGCCGGTGATGCGCACCTGCGGGCTGCTGTCACCGGGCGGCGCTGCGGCCCAGTCGACGCTGACCCGGATCCGCACCTGGTCCGGGGTGGTCCCCGCGCCGGCGCTGACCCGCACCCAGGAGTGACTGGTGGAAACCTGCCAGGACAGCGGGGCGAACCCGGTGTTGAAAATGTCGATGAAGCGCGGGGTCCGGGTGTACGAGGAGAACGACAGGGGCCGGGTGACGCCGGTTTCGTTGCCCTCGGCGGCCACTCCGAGGCCTACGGCGCTCGTCCGGGTGAGCCTGGTCACCGCGGGCACCCGCGGCGCCTTGGGGACGTTGCCCGGATAAGGGTTGATGATCTCTTTCCACTTGCCCCCGGCGATCGCGGTGTTGTAGCGGCGGGTCAGCGCCTCCTCGTCGGCCTGGGCCCGCTCGGCGAGATCGGCGAAGGTGTTCACCCCGGCACCGCGGCCCTGCTTGACGGCGAGCGCGTTGCGGTCGGCGCACACGAACTTCAGGTTCATCAGGTACGCGCCGGTCAGCGGATACTGCAGCAGCTCGAAGAAGGCGTCCTGGTAGGCCGCCGGCAGCTGCCGGCCCACCGCCTCGGCGCGGCTGATCAAGTTCCGGTACGCCGCCATCCGCCGCTCCGCCTCGTCGCCGTGGTGGACGAGGGAGAAGACCCCGCTCTGGATGAACTCGGGGCGCCGCGCCGCGGCCAGCTCGGAGTAGCCCTGCCGGATCTCGGCGATCTCCTGGGCGTGCGCGGCGCCGAACTGGCGACCGGCCCATTCGGCCAGGCGGGGGTGCACGTCTTCCGCGCGCCACCGGTCGATGTCCCAGGCGAGCGCCATCGCGAACGACAGCCCGGCCTCCTGCGACTTCAGGTCGCCCACGTTGACGATCCAGGTGTGGTGGACCCCGTTGTCGTACGCCCGGCGCAGCTCCTGCCACATCTTGGCCGGCGCGGTGGTGTCCAGCCACAGGTAGCTCTTCGGCGCGCCCCAATAGGAGATGTGGTAGTACAGGCCGTTGCCGCCGGAGCGCTGCCGCTCGGTCGTCGTGGGCAGCTGCCGCAGGTTCCCGTGGTTGTCGTCCGGCCAGATCAGCGTCACGTCGTCGGGCACCCGGACCCCGGCGTTGTAGAGGTCGAGCACTTCCTTGTACGGGATGAAGATCTGGGGCGCGGCGCCGACCGCCGGGGCGACCTCTTCCGCCAGGATCCGGCGCTGCTGGGTGATGATGTCGTTCATCACCGCGACCCGCTCGGCCGTGGTCTTGGCGTTCTTGGTGACCAGGCCGGAATCGTGGATGCCGCGCATGCCGACCGTCCAGACGCTTTCGTACCGGGCGTTGGCTTTCGCCCGGGCCCGCCAGTAGTCCAGGATCGTGTCCGGGTTGACCGTGTAGTCGTACTCCGGGAGGCTGCCGTCCGGGTTGCGGTGCGCCTCCGCCCACGGCTGCCACTCGTGCACGTTGTTGCGCAGCAGGGCCTCCGGGTGGCTGGAGCCGACGACGACGCCGTACTCGTCGGCGAGGCGGGCGTTGTCGGGGTAGGCGTTGAAGTGGTCCGACTCGGGGTGCATGGCCGGCCACAGGTAGTTCGCCTTGAGCCGCAGCATCAGCTCGAAGATCCGGGTGTAGGTGACCGGCCCGATGTGCTTGCCGGGCTCTTCGGTCCGATACGCCCACTGCGACAGGTTGTCCTCGTCGTTGAGGAAGATGCCGCGGTACCGGACCGCCGGCTCGCGCCGCTTCTTCGTGACCGGCGCCAGGGTCACCGTGTCGCGGCGCGGCACCGGCACGTCGGCCCACCAGTACCACGGGGAGACGCCGACGCGCTCGGACAGGTCGTAGACGCCGTAGATGGTGCCGCGCCGGTCGCTGCCGGCGATCACCAGCGCGCGGTCGACCCCGGCGATCGGCGCATCGACGACCTGCGTCACCGAGGCCTCCCAGCGGCCGGCCACCTCGGAGACGTCGAGGCGGCCGGACGCGACGAGCTTGTCGATGACCGGGCTGTGGCCGATCGTGCCGATCAGCACCGCCGTGCGGGACAGCCCGGCGGTGCGGTTCGTCAGGATGGGCAGCACGCCACTGACCCGCTCGATGTCCGTCTGCAGGTCGCCCGCCACCCGCCGGACGGCCCCGTCGTCGGCCGCGTCCACGAACACGTCGGCGGCGACGCCTCCGGTGACCAGTGAAAAGCCGTCGCCCTCGGCGGAGGCCGGCTCGGCGGCGAGCAGGGTCACCGCGGCCGGCGTCAGCGGGAGCACCCCTGCCGCGGCCAGCCCCCGCAGGAACGACCGGCGGGATGACACGGATGCGTTGTCCTTCGGACGACCCGACGGCTCGGCGATCACTGGAGTTTCCCTTCGGCATGGCTGCTTGGCGGCGCTGTGGTCCGGAAATTGCCGATCGCTTCGTCGTTGTTCCCGCGGAGTGGGATTCACCTCGATGTGCACGTTCGACCCGATCGAGGCCGTCGGCTGCCGGGCTGGACCAAAAGGCCGCATGCGGTGGAACTTCGGGCCGCCGAAGGGTCAATCCCGTGCCGACGAGGGCACCTCGACGTTAAGAACCACCCCTGACGGTGTCAACACTTTCACCGAATTCGACGACGGATCGCCCGGCGCAAGAGTGCCCGGCCCGGTATCTTTGCCCCCTCCCCGGGAAAAGTGCTGCCGATTCGACACGTCGGAACAATTGTCGGCAGGGCAGCTCGCACGTCCGGATTCGGACTTGGCGCAGCGCTGGGTGGTCGGTTTCGCACGGCCTCGATGGCGGCGTAGAACTGCCCGATCGTCCGGTATTCGTCGCCCTGGGGCGGGTCGTCCGCCGACGCGGGCTGTTCGATGCGCAAGAACAGCTCGAGGGCTTCGGGGCCGAACGGGGCCAGGTGGACGTGCACGGACCGGTCGCCGTGCGGCAGCGGATGCGGGTACGGCGGCAGCAGCTCCGGCGTGTCGAGCTGGGGCGAGCCGCCGACGGCGTTGAGCAGGGTTCGCGGCCAGCGCCACGTGGATCATTTCCTCGGCGAGGACCGTGCCCACCACTTGGGCGGCTTCGGGATTGCGGCCGGGTCCAGCGAGTACAGCGCCGATCACGACGATCTTCATGGTGTGCCTTCCGTCCCGCGTCCCGGCCGCTCCGGGAACGTCGCTCGCCAGCCAGGACCGGACAGACCCCCGGTTTGCGACAGCCCCGATGTCACAAACCGCGATGGCGTCCTGTCCGCACGAGTTCGGCGCCCACGATCGAGAGGATGACCGCTTGGCCGACGCCGGCCGCCTCCAGCAGGTTGTCCATGGTCTTCCGGAAGAACGCGGGCGAGGCCTCGTCGAACGTCGGCGAGTTCGTCAGGTTGACGACGACCTCGGCCCCGGCCAGCGCCTCCGGCAGGCCCCGCCCACGGTTGTTGCCGTCCTCGCCTTCGAGCTCGAACACCATCTCGCCCTCCAGCACGTAGCCGAAGGCCGGTCCGGGGTGGCGGTGCGGCGGGGTGCCGGGGTCGCCCGGCGGGTACTCGATGACGATGGTCATCGCATGCGCGCCCTCCGGTATGAAGGGCGGTTTCGCCTCCTGCCGCACGATCAATGACATCGAAAGACCTCCTTGATGAACGGGTGCACCCGCTAGGACCGGACAGCCCCGCGATTGGTGACTCCGGGTGTCTTGCGCCGAGCTGTCACACACCACGGGACTGTCTTGTCTTCACTGGCGCCGGGATCACGACGATGCCCGGCGGACAGGAGGTTTGCCGTGACCAGCGTGGTGTCGGACTGCTGAGGGCCACGCGGTGCCGCCGGCCTTCGCGCTGATAAGGCCGCGGCGAACGTCGAAATGCCGGGACGCCGCGGATCGGACGGAGTGCACGCCGTTCTGTCTTCGTCGATGACCGGCGTTCTGACAGTGGGTCTCCTGAACCTCCGGCGTAATCGAAACATTCGATGAGGAAGCCTGGCCGTTTCGGTCGATGTCTCATTTTCGCGCGTCACGGCCGACGATGCGGCGTCGAATGCCATTCGACAACGCCGGGGGGCGATCTCCCGTTGACTGCGACAGCAGGACTGGCTACATTGACTCAAACTCCAGGTGGAACAGCCCGAACGTTGGCGCGTCAGCGGTGACGCCGTGGAGGTGAGACACTCAGGGCGAGTAGATTCCCCGTGTCGAGTGCAGTCAGGTTCGGTTGTCGGCGGCAACCTTCTGCCCATTCATCCGCGCAGCCGAATGCGCGTATTTTGTCAGATGCCTCTTGAAGATTCGGGAAGAATCTGGCAATAAGATCAATGTTAGCGCTAACAATCAGCCCTGACACTGAAGGAGAAACCACCATGAGTTCGATGGGTCAAGCCCCACCGACCGCGCCGCCCCGCACGGACCGCGTCCGGCGCAGCCCTGGGGGGCGCGCACTGATCACCCTGCTCACGACCGTCCTCGCGGCTGCCACGGCGGTCGCGCTCAACCCCGGCGCGGCGTCGGCGGCGACCGTCGACACGAATGCGTCGTACGTGCTGGTCAACCGCAACAGCGGCAAAGCGCTGGACGTTTCCGGCGCCTCCACCGCCGACGGAGCAATGGTCCACCAGTGGTCCCGCCACGACGGCGCCAACCAGCAGTGGCAGTTCGTGGACTCCGGCAGCGGCTACTACCGGCTGAAGTCGAAGAATTCCGGCAAGGTCCTCGACATCGACAACTGGTCGACCGCCGACGGCGGGAAAGTCCAGCAGTGGACGGACCTCAACGGAACCAACCAGCAATTCAGCCTCGCCGACTCCGACAGCGGCTACGTCCGGCTGATCAACCGCAACAGCGGCAAAGCGGTGGAGGTGACGGGCGCGTCGACCGCGGACGGAGCAGCCGTCGTCCAGTACGGCGACTGGCAGGGAGCCAACCAGCAGTGGCAACTCGTCCGGCTGGGGGACACCGGCGCGTGCTCCCTTCCGTCGACCTACCGCTGGTCCTCGACGGGCCCGCTGGCCGACCCGAAGCCGGACTGGCTCGCGCTCAAAGACTTCAGCAACGTCGTCTACAACGGCAAGCACCTCGTCTACGGGTCGACGACCAACTCGTCCGGCTCGTACGGCTCGATGAACTTCGGAACCTTCACGAACTGGTCCGACATGGCCTCGGTCAGCCAGAACGGGATGAACTCCGGCACCGTCGCCCCCACCCTGTTCTACTTCGCCCCGAAGAACATCTGGGTGCTCGCCTACCAGTGGGGTCCGACGACTTTCAGCTACCGGACCTCGAGCGACCCCACCAACGCCAACGGCTGGTCCGCGCCGCAGACACTGTTCACGGGCACCATTCCCGGCGGGGCTCCCCTGGACCAGACCCTCATCGGTGACGGCACGAACATGTACCTGTTCTTCGCCGGCGACAACGGCAACATCTACCGCGCCAGCATGCCCATCGGGAACTTCCCGGGCAGCTTCGGCTCGAACTACACCACGATCATGAGCGACACGCAGGCCAACCTGTTCGAAGCGGTCGAGGTCTACAAGGTCCAAGGCCAGAACCAATACCTCATGATCGTCGAAGCGATGGGAAGCAACGGACGCTACTTCCGCTCGTTCACATCCAGCAGCCTGAGCGGCTCGTGGACACCGCAGGCCGCCACCGAAAGCAACCCCTTCGCCGGCAAGGCCAACAGCGGCGCCACCTGGACCAACGACATCAGCCACGGCGACCTGGTCCGCAACAACCCCGACCAGACCAAGACCATCGACCCCTGCAACCTGCAGCTGCTCTACCAAGGAAGGAACCCGAACTCCGACGGCACCGACTACAACCACCTGCCCTGGCGGCCGGGCGTGCTGACACTGCAACGCTGAACGCCTGACGCAGGCCCGCCCCCAGCCGGTCGGCGCCCCACCCCTCACCGGGTGCGGGCGCCGACCCCGGGTTTCCCGCGCTGCCGTCCGAGCGGTGGTGTTGACGGGCACGGTGACGTTCATCGTCAGGCCGTCACCGGCTGCCCTCCACTCACCCAGGCCACGCCCGCTCGCGCTGAACGACCCCGGAAGAAAGGTCCGGCGGCACTAGGCCGCGCGGCGCGGGGGGACCACGGTGGAGGGATGACAGAGATCCAGCACAGGTCCGATCATCACCTCAAGACCGCTGTCACCGATGAACTCGCCTGGACCCCCAGCGTCAACGCCGAAGAGATCGGCGTGACCGTCTCAGGGAGTATCGCGACGCTGACCGGACACGTCGGCACCTACCCCGAGAAGGAAGAGGCCCTGCGCGCCGCGACCCGGGTCCACGGCGTGACCAAGACCGCCGACAAGATCCTCGTCCGGCACGGTCACGACGTCCCGGCAGATGTGGATCTCGCCCGGGAAGCCATGGCCGTGTTCGACCGCCGCTCGGTCGTCGTGCCGAAGGACGCGGTGCAGGTCGACGTGCGCGACCAGGTGGTCACCCTGCGCGGCTCGGTGGACTGGCACTACCAGCGTGAAGCCGCCCGTCGGGCGGTGGCCGCGCTCCCCGGGGTCAGCGGAGTGCGGAACCTCATCACGCTGCGGCCTTCGCCGGGGGTCTCGCCGGCCGAGACCAAGGCGCAGATCATCGCGGCGCTCGCCCGGCACGCGCCGGGATTCGCGCAGCACGTCGAGGTCGGCATCGACGACGGTCAGGTCACCCTGACCGGCCAGGTCCTCACCCCGGCCGAACGCCGTTCGGCCGAGCAGACCGCGTGGTTCGCGCCCGGCGTGACCGCGGTCGACAACCAGGTGAAGCTCTCCGGCTGAGCCTCCTCCCGCGCAAGCCGCGAAGTCTGGAGCACCATGAACATTCTCGTGATCATCGTCATCGCCGCCGCGTTGCTGCTTCTCCTGGCTTCCGCGGTGCGGATCGTCAAGCAGTACGAACAGGGCGTCCTGTTCCGGCTCGGCCGGGTGATCGGCGTGCGCGAGCCGGGGTTGCGGCTGATCATCCCGGTCGTCGACATCCTGCGCCGGGTGCCGTTGCGGATCATCACGATGCCGATCCAGTCCCAGGGCATCATCACCCGCGACAACGTGAGCGTCGACGTGTCCGCGGTGGCGTACTTCCGGGTGCGGGACGCGGTGAAGTCGGTCGTCGCGATCGAGAACGTCTACGCCGCGATCGACCAGATCGCCCAGACGACGCTGCGGAAGGTCGTCGGGCAGCACACGCTGGACGAGACGCTGTCCGAGACCGACAGCATCAACGTCGACATCCGCCGGATCCTGGACGTCACCACGCTCGACTGGGGCGTGGAGGTGACTCTCGTGGAGCTGAAGGACATCCAGCTGCCCGACACGATGAAGCGGGCGATGGCCCGGCAGGCCGAAGCGGAACGCGAGAAGCGCGCCAAGATCATCAGCGCCGAAGGCGAATCCCTCGCCGCCGCCGCACTCGGCGACGCGTCGGACACGATGATGGCGCACCCGCTCGCGCTGCAGCTGCGCAACCTGCAGAGCCTGGTGGAGATCGGCGTGGACAAGAACACCACCGTCGTGTTCCCCGCCCCGCTGATGAGCACCATCGGCGAGCTCGGCTCCTTCCTGGCCCGCGAAAGCGCCGCCGCGACCCCACCGGCCGCCACGGCCCCGATCGAGCCGCCGAAAGCGGCCGTGAACGGAACCCGGGCCGAAGACCACTGACCCCCGGACTCCGCAGTGCTCTGTACGAAAAGGACAGAGCACTGTGGACCCGGCGGCTCGCCCGCGGACAGGCCGAGGACCACAGCGCGGTCGCCCGTCGCTCGCCGGCTTCCCGGCGATCACGGCACCGGGCCCGGGGCGCGCAAGGGACCGTTCGTCCCGGTTCAGCGAGGGCGGCTCGCCGCCGCCGCGGCCAGCACGACCGCGGGCGCGAGGTCGCGGTCGGCCAGTGCGCGGGCCACGTCGCTGAGCCGGCGGTTGTTCCGCCGGGCGAAGCCGCGCAGAG
>NZ_JBFBCC010000044.1:0-29492 GCF_040682955.1 Amycolatopsis sp. NPDC051045 | reverse complement strand
GGGAACCGGCTGCTCCACATCCTCGTAACGCAGAACGTCGGGGGTGCCGTACTCGTGGAAACGCACTGCCTTCATCACAGTTCTCACCTTCGCCGGGGCCAGTTTGCTTCGAATTTGAAGCAAACGTCCCTTGATCCACATCGACTTCAGGATCGCGGCAACGGGCGCGGTCAGCCTGGGCCGGTTTGGCCCACCCTGACCACGGCCGGCGCGCCCGCGGTGCGGACGACCTCGCCGAGCCGAGCCGCGTCGGCCGAGTCCGGGGCCGCGGTGAGGACCACCGCCATCAGGTCGTCGCCGGGAACTTCGAGCAGGGCACCGTCGAGCGTGATGTCGCCACCGTCGGGATGCCGGAACACGGCCTGGTTCTCGTAGGCGGAGACCGTTTCCGGGGTGCGCCACAGGGTGTCGAACGCACGGCTGGCGCTCCGCAGCTCGTCCACGAGCTCGGCGAGCGACGCGTCGGCCGGGTAGCGCAGGTGCGTGTCACGCAGCCGGGCGGCGAGCACGGCCTGGAAACCGGCCTGGTGCTCCTCGGTGCGATCGATCTCCCCGCGCGCGTTGCAGAACGTGCGCCAGGCGACGTTCCAGTCCCGGGCGGATCCGGCCGGCGCCCCGCCGCCCAGCGCCATCCACGCACCGTTGACGGCGATGACGTTCCAGGCCGCGTCGGTCAGGAACGCGGGGGTGTCGTCGAACCGTTCCAGGAGCCGCATCGCCGCCGCCCCGGCTTCGCGCGGCACCTGCCCGTCGACCGCGGCGTACCCGGCGAGGGCGCAGAGCCGCTCGTAGTCCGCCCGTCCGGCTCGCAACGCCCGCGCGATGGCGGTCACCACGCCGGCCGACGGATGACGCCGGCCCTGCTCCAGCCGCCGGATGTAGTCCGCGGACACCCCGGCGAGCTCGGCCAGCTCCTCCCGGCGCAGGCCGCGGACCCGCCGCCCGCTGGTCCGCGGTCCGCCGGCAGGCAGCCCGGCGGCGGCGGGCTCGGTGTGTTCGCGCAACCAGCGGACCGCGGTACCCAGCTCGGACAAGGACATGGCGCCAGTGTGCAGTAGCGGGGTGGCCGTTTTCGCGAGACCCCTTCGAATTCAAAGCAGTAAGCTGCGGGTATGTCTGACGCACCACCGTCGCTCGACCCCGTGCAGCTCGGCGCCTACTTCGACCTCATCGAGGTGACCAGCCTGCTCCGGCACGCGGTCGAGCAGCAGCTGCGCGAGGCCGGCGATCTGAGCTACGTGCAGTTCCAGCTGCTGGCCCGGCTCGGGGACTCGCCGACGGGCAGCCACCGCATGACCGACCTGGCCGACGGCGTCGTCTACAGCCGCAGCGGCCTGACCTACCAGGCGGGCCTGCTCGAGAAAGCGGGCCTGGTGGTGCGCGCCCCCTCCCCGGACGACGAGCGGGGCATCACGGTCACCATCACCGACGCCGGGCGCGCGCGCCTCGCCGAAGTGCTGCCCGGGCACGTCGAGGTGGTCGCCGGCCTGCTCTTCGAGCCGCTCTCACGCGAGGACGTCGAGACGCTCGCCGCCCTGCTGGCCCCGGTGCGGGACCACATGCGCTCGACGCCACCCCGCTCGGCGGCGCCCCGCCGCCGCACGAGGGAGGAGAGCTAGGCGTTGGGCAGCAGAAGGCCGGGTGGCGGGGCCGGCCACTGATCGAACACGGGTGGCGTGGTGTAGTCGTCCGTGCTGACCTTGGAGAGGTCGACTTCGCCGCCGGTGAACCGGGCGCCGCGGAAGGTCACCTCGCCGCCGGTGAAGGCGGCGCCGTCGAACTGGACGCGGCCGCCGCTGAACTCGGCGTTCTCGAAAGTCACCCGGGCGCCGTCGAACTCGGCGCCGCCGAACCAGACTTCGCCGCCGCTGACGTGCATTCCGTCGAACGACGTCCAGCCGCCGCGGAACCGGGCCAAGCTGAACAGGAGCCGGCCGCCGGTCACCTGGATGTCCGCGAAATCCGCTGAGCGGAGCACGGCCCGGAGGAAGTTGAACTCGTGGCCCTGCCAGCTGACGGGCGCGCCGGGGCGAAGGTGATCGCTGATCACTGTCGTGATCGACAGGCGCACTTCGGATTCCTCGTCGTGGTACCACGGCGAATCCACCGCGGGTTCATACGGAATACGCAGGTACGCGCACAGCACGTCGATGCACACCTGACGCTGCTCGAGCCACTCGTCGGCCAGGCTGGCCCAACGCCAGCCACAACAGCACCGCCGCGACCGCGAACACGCCGAGACCGATCAAGACCACCGCGACGATGTGTCTCCGGATCGACCAAAGTCCGGTGGCCCGGCCACGCTGGGGAGTTGTCGAAGCCACGGCGAGATCCTAGATCGTCGTGTCGGCGAACGACCCTGCGATTCCTTTTGCCCGCCGGCGGAGTCCAAGAGAAGGCTGGACCGACAAGCGGGAGGGTGACGTGTCCTCTGAGACGATCTCACAGGTGAGCGGTGTGCGGCTGGACGACGAGTTCGAACGGCTTCGCGACGGGCTGATCGCGCACTGCTACCGGATGACCGGCTCCTACCAGGACGCCGAGGACACCGTCCAGGAGACCTACCTGCGGGCGGTGCACGGCATGGCGGGGTTCGAGGGCCGGTCCTCCATCAAGACCTGGCTCTACCGGATCGCCACCAACACCTGCATCACCGCGTTGAACCACCGGAGCAGGCGGGTGCTGCCCGCCGGGCTCGGCGCGCCGGCGAGCGATCCCGGCACCCGCGTCTACGCCGACGACTCCCTCGCCTGGGTCGAGCCGCTGCCCGACGCGGTGCTCGGCCGGCGGGACAGCGACCCGGGAGAACTGGTCGTGCTGCGCGAGTCGGTACGGCTGGCGCTGATCGCGGCCCTCCAGTACCTGCCGGTCCGGCAGCGCGCCGCGTTCCTGTTGCGTGAGGTGCTCGGGTGGCCGGCCGCCGAGATCGGCCGGACCCTCGGCATCAGCGTGCCCGCGGTGAAGAGCCTCCTGCAGCGGGCCCGCAGGCGGCTCGACGAGGTGGACCTCACCGCCCAACGGACGGCGCCGCCGGACCTGGAGCTCGAGCGCGCGCTGCTCGACCGCTACATCGCGGCGTTCGAGGCCGGGGACGCCGCCGCCATCCGGGGCGTCATCCACGACGACTTCAGCCTCGAAGCCGTGCCGCACCCCACCTGGTTCAAGGGCGTGGGAGTCTGCCTTCCGTTCATGGCACGCAACTCCTTCGGCCGGGGCGCCCGGTTCCTGCCCACCCGCGCCAACGGCCAGCCGGCCATGGCCGGTTACCGCCGCGACGCCTCCGGTCGGTTCCAGGCCAGTGGCCTGTGGGTGTTCACGGTGGTCGACGGCCGCTTCTCCCGCGCGATCAACTTCCACGACTCGCGCCACGTCACGGCCGCCGGCCTGCCCGCCGCGCTCGCGGCGTAACCACTGAGGAAAATCCGAAGATCGAGAGGAAACGCGCCATGAAGGTGCCCCCGGTTGTGCCTGCCCGGGAATGGGAGGCCGCCCGCCAGAGACTGCTGGTGAAGGAGAAGGAGCGGACCCGCGCGTACGACGCGCTGGCCGCCGAACGACGGCGGATGCCGTGGATGGCGGTGGAGAAGGACTACCGGTTCGAGGGGCCGGACGGGCCCGTGCGGCTGCTCGACCTGTTCGAGGGCCGCCGCCAGCTGATCGTTTACCGGTTCTTCTTCGAGCCGGGTGTGCACGGCTGGCCGGAGCGTGGCTGCGTCGGTTGCTCGATGATGGCGGACCAGGTCGCCCACCTCGCGCACCTGAACGCTCGCGGGACGACGTACGCGCGGGTGTCACGGGCGCCGCAGCCCGACATCCGGCGGTTGAAGACGCAGATGGGCTGGGACAGTCCCTGGTACACGCTGACCGACGACTTCGACGCCGATTTCGGCGTGGACGAGTGGCACGGCACCAACGCGTTCGTGCGGGACGGCGAGCGGGTGTTCCGCACCTACTTCGTCAACCACCGCGGTGACGAGGCGCTGGGCAGCACGTGGAGCTACCTCGACCTCACCGCGTTCGGGCGGCAGGAGGAGTGGGAGGACTCTCCGGAGGGGTATCCGCAGACCCGGGCGTACGAGTGGTGGCGGCGACACGACGAGTTCGAAACGGAGACCGACCCGTGGGACGGGCGCCTCGACGAGAAGGTGGCCGCCACCAAGGCGCACGCCCGCACATCGGCAGGCGACGCGACCTGACCGGCCACCCGGCCGGATCCTGACCTGCGACCCGGGCGCACGGGTCGCAGGTGCGGGGATCGCGGTCACGGCTGCAACTCGCGGGTAGCGGCGGGATCATGGTGTTCGACTCCGCGCGGTTCGGTCTCCGGCCCTACGCCGGATTCGACGTGGACCGGTACGTGCGGCGGACCTCGGGCTCAGCTGCTGCGGATCAGCGCGCGGGCCGAGGCGGCGGCGTCCGTGAGCTTCGTGCCGGTTCCGGTGACGAAGTAGAGGCCGAACGGCGCCATGCACTGGAGCGCCACGCTGAACCCACCGGTGACCGGGGTGCTGGAGTAGTCGGTGCACAGCTGGTGGGTCGTGGCGTAGACCTGCGCGAGGGCGTGTGCTTCGTGGGCGGCGTCGGTGAGGGTGGTGCCCATGCCCTGCAGGAAGACGATCCCGGCGGGAGTGTTGCATTGCAGGGTCACGCCGAACCCGCCGAGCTGGGTGCTGCCGCCGTCGGAGGAACTGCACTTCAGCCCGGCGATCGCGGGATCCTGGACCAGCGCGGTGGCTTCGGCGGAGGCGTCGCTCAGCGTGGTGCCCAGGCCGGCCACCACGCGGAAGTAGCTGCCGGTGCAGGTCAGGGTCTGTTCGTAGCCGCCGAGGACGGCCCGGTTGGTGTAGGCGGAGCAGGACTCGGCGGCATCCGCGGTGGCGGGGGCGGCGACGGTCGAGCCGCCTGCGACGGCGAGGGCACCGAGCGCCCCGAGGCAGCGACGCACGAACATGGCAACGACTCCTTCGCTGAGCAGGCACCACCGGGCCGGAAACCGGTGCGACAGGGCATTTCTTGGTCTATCACCGGCACCCGGGAAGGTTTCACGGCATTTGTGACGACATGGCCGGTCTATCCCGTCCCCGCGGCGCGGCCGGCGCGACGGGACAACTCGGCGAACGCCGCCCGCAGCTCCGGCGGCCCGATCACCTCGATCTCGGTGTCGAAGCGGGCCAGCGCCGCCGCCAAGGCGGCCCAAGACCAGGACCCCGACGTCAGCCGGGTCCGGGCGGCGCCGAGGTCCTCGACGACGCCGTCGCCGGCGAACGGGGCCACCTCCTTCACGGGCAGGCCCAGGATCACCTCGCCGCGGCAGGGCCAGGCGTCCGTGCCCTCGGATCCCTTGAACCGGGCCGAAAGGAAGGCGGCCACGTCGCCGCCCGGCACTTCGCGGGGGGCGAACCGCGGTCCGTTCGGGACGCGCGGGGTCATCCGGTCGGCGCGGTAGGTCCGCCAGTCGCCGCGGTCGGGGTCCCAGCCGACGACGTACCAGCGCCCGGCCCGCACCACGAGGTGGTGCGGCTGCACGCGGCGGGCCGGGCGCGGCTCGGCGTCGCCGGGCCGTCCCGGCGGACGGTAGTCGAACCGCAGCTCCTCACCGGCGCGGACAGCGGCGCTCAGCACGAGCAGGACGCCGGTGTCGACCTGGGCATCGGTGCCGCGCCCGGCCGCGCTGATCTCGAGGGCGTCGACCCGCTGCCGCAACCGCGACGGCAGCACCTGCCGCACGGTGGTCAGGGCCCGCGCGGCCGCCTCCTCGATGCCCGCGCCCGTCCCGACGGCGATCCGCAGCGCCACGGCGAGCGCGACCGCCTGCTCCTCGTCGAACAGCAGCGGCGGCAGCTGACTGCCCGCTTCGAGCCGGTAGCCGCCGTCGGGTCCCTTGACCGCCTGGACGGGGTAACCCAGCTCGCGCAGCCGGTCGACGTCGCGGCGCACCGTCCGCTCGCTGACGCCCAGCCGCTCGGCGAGCAGGCCGCCCGGCCAGTCACGGCGGGCCTGCAGCATGGACAGCAGCGACAGCAGCCGGCTGGAGGTGGTCGTCGAGGAAGCGGTCGGCATGGGGAGAGAATGCCAGGAATAGGGGACAAACCCTGACCGGTACTCCCGGAACAGTGGCTCTTGCCGCCGGAAACCTCCGGCGGCTGGCACCCTCGCGAAGGACCGGAACACCATGTCGCTCACCGCTGTCGCCCACCTGAACTTCCACGGCGAGGCCCGCGAAGCCCTCGAGTTCTACCAGTCGGTGTTCGGCGGGCAGCTCACCGTCGCCACCTACGCCGACTTCGGCATGCCTGCCGAACTGCCCGGCGCCGGCCACGTCGTGTTCGGTCAGGTCGTCGCCGAGAACGGCTTCCGCGTCATGGCCTACGACGTGCCTGGTCGGGACGCGCCTGCCGCCCCGGGCGCACCGAGCACGCGTCGCGAAAACGGCACCACGATCACCGAGGAGCCGTTCTTCCTCTCCGTCCGCGGCGAGCGCATCGACGAGGTCACGCCGGTGTGGGAGGGCCTCGCCAAGGGCGCGACCGTGATCGAGGCGTTCGGCCCCGCCCCGTGGGCACCCGCCTTCGGCATGCTGGCCGACCGCTTCGGCGTCACCTGGATCGTCGACGTCGCGGCGGAGTACGCCCAGGCCTGATCCGCGGTCAGCGGCGGCCGGCGGCCAGGATGACGAGGAACTGGCCGCCGCCCGCCTCGACGCCGGCGGTCACCGGCAGCCCCGGTACCAGCCGGGAGAACCGGTCCACCAGCCAATCCGCCGCTTCCCGGGCGTCCTGCTCGGTCGGGCACCGGGCCACCATTTCGCGGCCACCCTTGCGCTCCAGCCGCCCGGCCACGGTGATCAGCGGCGCGGGCTCGACCACGTGCAGGCGGTCCGGCCAGGCGATGACCACCTTGACCGCGCCCTTGCGGGTGTTGCACCCGCGGTGCGCGAGCCGCTCGGCGACCTTGGCCTTCCGGTCGGCGGTCCGGCTGTCGACGCTCGGCCCCCGTGGGTCGTTCACCGACATGCCGGGGTCGACCGGCTCGTCGCACACCCAGCAGCGCCAGCCGTCGCGCTCGGCCACATCATCGAGGAGGCTCATCCGGGCAAACTAGCCTGTCCGGCCGCCACCCCGCGCGCCGCACCCAGGCGAGCGCGACGGGCGCCGGGATCATGGAACACCCGCGTCCATCCGCGAGTTGAGGGTGGCATGAGTCAACTGATGGACCGCACGATCGCTGCCCTCCGCGGCGAGCACGACGTGCTCGCCGGCCTCGTCCGCACCCTCACCGACGACCAGCTGGCCGCGACCAGCGGCGCCGCGGAATGGACCGTCGCCCAGGCCCTTTCCCACCTCGGCAGCGGCGCGGAGATCGGCCGCGCGCCGATCGCCCGTGCGGCCGGGGAGACCGTGGCGGCCGAGGACAACCAGACGATCTGGGCCCGCTGGGACGCGTCCGCCCCGCGAGCGCAGGCCGAAGGCTTCCTGGAGTACAACGGCCGTTGGCTCGAGACGGTCGAGGCGCTCACGCCGGAGCAGCGTTCGTCGCTGACCGTCGACCTCGGTTTCCTGCCGGAGCCGGTCTCGTTGCTGACCGCACTGGGCATGCGGCTCAGCGAGGTGGCCAACCACTCGTGGGACGTGCGCGTGGCCGTCGACCCGGACGCCGGAGTGGACGCGGGCTCGGCCGCGGTGCTGGTCGAACTCCTGGCCGGGCCGGTGGGCTTCTTGCTGAACTTCCTCGCGAAGCCGGCCGAGCTCGCGGCCCCGGCGTCGGTCGCGGTCCCCGGCGCCGGTCTGGTGATCGACGACGCGGTCACGGTGGTGGACCACCTCGAGTCGCCGTCGGCGACGTTCAACGGGCCGGCGGAAGCGTTCGTCCGGTTGGTCAGCGGCCGCCTCAAGGCGCCGTACGACAAGGGCGTCACCGTCGAAGGCAGCATCACGCTCGACGACCTGCGCCGGGTGTTCCCCGGTTTCTGACAGACCGGCGTAGCTTGAACGGGCGATCCGGACGATGCTGGTCGAGCGTCTCCGGATCGCCGTCGAGGAGGCCGGCCGGGGGGCTCCGGTCACCTCGTCCGGCCGGACCGCACCGCTCTGATCGCTCTGACGGGGAGGACGGATCGAGATGGGTGGCCTGCTGGAAGAGCTGATGAAACGAGCCGACGCCAACGCGCGCGCCGAGCTCAACGCCTACGAACGCGAGCTCCCGGAATACCGGGTTCGCGCGGAGAACCCGCGTTCCCGGGCGGAGATGCTGGATTATGCGGTGTGGTTCCGGCGCCACACGGTCGAACTGGTCCGGGAAAGCCGTCGGCTTTCCGAGGAAGACCTTTCCTTCATCGGGGAAATAGGCCGGAAACGTGCCGAGGAAGGGTTCTCCACCGGGGCGGCGCAACGGGTCCTCGCCTTGCACGCGACCTTGATGCTGCGCGAGATCAACGAAGTGGCCGAAGGTGACGACCTGGCGGAGCTGCTCCGCCTCACCGCCTGGTTCGGCGAGCAGGGCGCCCGAGGCAGTGGCCGCTACCTCGACGGCTACCTGGCCGCCCAGCGGCTCCGGCTTTCGGTGGGAAAGCGGCTGCACGATCTCGTCGACCTGCTGCTGGCCGGCGATCTGTCGGCCCCCGGCCTCGCCCACGATCTCGGTGTCTGCCTGCACGACCACTACTTCGCGGTGGTGATGCGGTTTCCCGGCCGCCCGCCCGGGCGCGACGACGACACCGACGACCTCGTCGAGTCGGTGTTCAAGGTGCACGCCGTGCCGATCGCCTGGCGGCGGCCGGACGAGCTGCTGACGCTGCTGCCCGCGTGTTCTCCGCAGGAGACGCCGGCGGACGACGCGCTGCCCGTGGTGCGCGAGATCGCCGAGGCGGCCGAGGGAGCTTGCCGCGTCGGCGTCGCGACCGGCCCGGCGAGCAGGCTGCCCGAGACCGTGTCCCTGGCGCGCCAGGTGGCCGAAGTCGCGCCGGTGCAGCGGATTCCGCACGTGCTGTCCGGGATCGGGGACGTTTTCGTCGAACTCGGTGTCGTGCGGGTGCCCGAGGTGGACCAGTGGCTCCGCGACGTCGCCCGGCGGCTGGCGAGCGGCCCGGACCTCGTGACGACGCTCGATGTCTACTACCGCAACGACATGAACCGGCTCCGCGCCGCCGTCGCGCTGCACATCCATCCCCGGACCCTCGACTACCGCCTCCGGCGGGTGCGGGAGGTGACCGGGGTCGATCCCGGCTCGACGAAGGGCATCCGCATCCTGACCGCGGCCGTCGCCCGCCTGCTGGCCGGTGCGTGGGCCTGATTGCGCGTCGTGTCAATCCGGCGATCGACGCCGGACGCGGATTTGCGAGATGTGACAACGTATTTCCCGAGTGCGATCGTTACGCTCGCCTGCATTACCGCCCATCGAAAGGGAGTAATAGCAGATGCCGACACTTCGATCCCGTTTTGCCGCACTCGCGGGCATCGGTGCGACCTTTTTCCTGACGATCACGGGTATCGCCGCGGCCGGGTCCGGGGCTCCGGTCGCGCTGCCCGCCGCGGCGCTCGCGTCCTGCCCGGCGAATTCGGTCTGCCTGTACGAACACAAGGATTTCGGGGGAACGGTGCTGGTGATCCCGGCCGGTGACGCCTCCCCGGACCTCCGCGCCTTCGCCTGCGCGAGCTGCCGCAGCTCCAAGCACAACAACAACAACGGAACCTGGTCCGATCAGCTGAGCTCGTGGGTCAACAACACGGGACAGGTGTATTGCTGGTACTGGCACGAGAACTACGCCGGCCGCAACGACACGGTGATGAACGCGGGCACGGCGCTCAGCTACGTCGGCAAGGATCCGAACGACCAGGCGTCCTCCATCGGCCCCTGCTGAGCCGCTGTCGCGTTTTCCGGGCACGTCCTTCCGGCGTGAAGGCCGCTTTGAGGGATTCCGAGTTCCTCGAGGCGGCCTTCACGAACCCGGGCTGTCGATGCCCGCACACACCTGCTGTCAGGTGGCGAGGGTCGCCGCCGGTTCCACGCCGTACGTGCGGGCGTAGCCGTTCTCGGTCCCCCCACCTGGGTGGTGAAGGCCCGGACGCGTTCGGCCACGGTCATCGCCAGCCACTCGGGCGTGGTCTTGACCAGCAGGAACGCCGTCACCGGCGGCTCGGTCCGATCAGCGGGCACCGGCGGCCTCCGTGGAGGCGAGGACGGCGGGCTTGAGGACCTGCGCGCACCACTGCGCGAATCCGGTGGCCGGAACCGCCTGCGGCACCCGGTCGACGCCCGAGTCCAAGCCCTGGTCCTTGGCGCGCTTCATTTCGACCATGCCCTCGACGAACGCCTCGTCGAGGCCGTAGCCGAGCATGGTGGACCGCAGGTCGTCGAGTGACTCGCGCCGGTAGCGGACCGGACGGCCCAGCTCCTCGGTCATGATGCGGGCCAGGTCGTCGGGTGACAGGTCCTGCGGGCCGAGGACCGGAACACTGCCGGCGCCGGTCCAGGAGCGGTCCAGCAGCAGCCCGGCCGCCGTCGCGGCGATGTCGGCGACGGCCACCAGCGGGGCCGGACGGTCCGCGGCGACGGTGTCGGTGAAGACGCCGTTCTCGCGGATCGAGCCGGCCTCCTCCAGCAGGTTCTCGAAGAAGGACGGGCAGGCCAGGGCGCGGTAGGCGACACCGGAGCCGGCGATCAGGTCGTCCACGGCCAGTGCTGCGGTGACCAGCCCGGCCCGGGCGGCCGGCGGGGTGCCGCGGCCGAGCGCCGAGACGCCGACGACGTGGCCGACGCCGTGAGCCGCGAACGCCTGCGCGGCTGGTCGGGTGAAGCCGCTGTACGCCTCTTCGGGCGCGCGGGAGGCATCCGGCGGCACCAGCCAGAAAACGGCGTCGGCGCCGGCGAAGGCGCGGTCGGCGGTCTCGGGGTCGCCGTGCGAGCCGGTGACCACCTCGACGCGTCCGCGCGCGGCCTCGGGGAGCCGGGCGGGGTCGCGGACCACGACGCGCAGCTCCTCTCCGCGTGCGGGTGCGGCTTCGAGCAGCAGTGACAGCAGCCGCCGGCCGATGTTCCCGGTCGGGGCGGTGATGACGATCATGAATCCTCGCGGTCTGTGGGGATCGGAATGACCCCTTCAGCGTGCGGACCGCACCGCATTGCCACAATGGGAACTTCAGCATCCCATCGTTGCCTGAAACGGAATAATGCCGGTGACCAGCCCAGTTCCGCATCTCGACGCCAACCTCGCCGTCGCCCTCGACGCCCTGCTGGCCGAGCAGAGCGTCACGCGGGCCGCCGCGCGGCTGCGCACCTCCCCGGCGGCGATGAGCCGCACCCTGGCCCGGCTGCGCCGGGTGCTCCAGGATCCGCTCCTGGTGCGGGCCGGGCAGGCGATGGTGCCCACCCCGCGCGCCGAGGCGTTGCGGGACGAGGCCGCCGCGGTGGTGCGCCGGCTGGAGGCCTTGCTGACCCCGAGCGGCGGCGTCGACCCCGCCGTACTGCGGCGCACCTTCACCGTCCAGGCCTCGGACCTGGTCGGCGCGGCGCTGGCGCCCGGGCTGCTCGAGCTGGCCCGGCGCGAGGCGCCGGGCGTCTCGCTGCGGGTGCCGGCCGAGGAGTGGGAGGCGGGCCCCGCGCTGCGCGAGGGCCGGGTCGATCTGGAGATCGGGGCCATCGACCACGTCGACCCGGAGACCCGGGTCGAGGAGCTGGTCACACTGCGGATGGCGGCGGGCGTCCACGCCGGGCACCCGCTCGCCGAAGGGCCACTGACACCCGCCGGGCTGGCCGCGGCCGAGCACGTGGCGGTCAGCCGTAGAGGACGCTTCACGGGCCCATTGGATGCGGCCCTGGCCGAGCAGGGACTCGGCCGGCGGGTCAGCGCCGTCCTGCCCGGCCACCTGGCGGCGATGGCGCTGGCCGCGGCGGGGGACGTGGTTTGCCTGGTGCCGATCGCGCTGCCGGGCGAGCCTCCTTCACCACTCGGCGACGTGGCGCGCGCGCTGCGATTGCGCGTGCTGGAAATCCCGCTGCGCCTGCCACCGGTGACGATCGGCATGGCCTGGCACCCACGCCACACCGCCGACGGCGGCCACCAGTGGCTGCGCGGCGCCGTCCGCCGGGTGCTCCGCCCGGCCCGGGCGGAATAGCCGCCGGGCAGATCCGCCCAGGAGGACTGGCGAAGACCGGCTCCGCCAACCGCATGCAGGCGCTTGTCCTTGGCCGGAAACGCATACAACCCCCGCACTTTTTCTCGTCGGAAATGCCCATGGTGATGGGTGAGTTGGTGGTGCCGCCTTGGCGAGAGCCCGAAATGGGGCGATCTGTCGTGAAGAACGGGTGACCCGAGGGCGTTCGAGAGTAATCGCCCCGCGCGCGGGGTATCTCCGCGCTGACCGTTCGGAAGGGAACGCCATGGGAATCCTCGTCGCGCTGCTCGTGATCTGGGCCGTGCTGGTCGTGCTCGGCATTGTCGTCAAGGGGCTGTTCTGGCTGATCATCGTGGGCGCGGTGCTCTTCGTCGCGACCGGCGTGATCGGGTTCGTCAAACGCGAAGCCCTGGGGCGCCGGCACTGAGCAGGGCGCCGGTGGGGCCGTCGGCGGGCAGGGTCGCCGCCCGGACGACGTCGAGCGCGGCTTCCGCGGGGGAGCGGTCGCCGGCGTCGTCGCCGCGTTCGGGGTGGGTGGCGACCGAGCCGGGGTCGACGGCGTTGACCAGGATGCCGGTGCCGCGCAGTTCGGCGGCGAGGGTCGCGGTGAACGCGTTGAGGGCGTACTTGGCCAGCGAATAGCCGGGGGACCGGACACCCTGGGGCAGGCCCGCCCCGGCGTCGATCTGCGTGGCGGCGCCGCTGGAAACGTTGACGATCCGGGCGGCGGGGGCGGCCCGCAGCAGCGGCAGGCAGGCCTGCACGAGCGCCCAGGTGCCGAGGACGTCGACGTCGTAGGCGGTGCGGGCCTCGGTCAGGTCGGCGTCGAGCAGGGACGTCGTGGTGAAGTCGGGCATGGCGGCGGCGTTGTTGACCAGGGCGTCGAGCCGGCCGGCGGTGGTGCGGAGGAACTCGGCGCAGGCCGAGACGTCCGCCGGGGCCGTGACGTCGAGGCGCACGGCGCCGGCGGAGAGCCCTTCGCCGGACAACTGCGCGGCCAGCGTGCGTGTCCGGTCGAGGTTGCGTCCGGCGAGGACGACGTGGTGGCCGCGGGTGGCGAGCTCCCGGGCGACGGCGAAGCCGAGGCCTTGCGGGCGGCTCGCGCCGGTGACGAGGGCGACTCGGGCTTCCTCCATGACTCATACTGTAGGGAGCTCCTACAATTGTGCCAACCCGCGGTCTGCGCCTATGCTCGCCGGCATGGCCGCTTCCTCGCCCGACCGTCCGCGGGCGCTGCTGCGCTGGCCCACCTACGTGATGGGGCAGCTGCACCGCAGCGGTGTCGGCCGGATCGACGCCGCGCTGGCCGGGCACGGCGTCGCCCTGCGCGACTACTACGTCCTGGTCTGCATCGGCGAATACGGCCCGCTGGCCCAGCAGCGCGTCGCCGACCGGCTCGGCCTGGACCGCAGTGATCTGGTGAAGGTGCTCGATCGGCTCGAGGCCGCGGGCTGGGTCTCGCGGGAACGCGACACCGAGGACCGCCGCCGGCACGTCCTCACCCTCACCGAGGACGGCCGGAAGACGGTCGGGAAGGTCGAGGAGGTCTCCAGTGCGGTCACCGGCGAGCTGCTCGCCCGGCTGACCCCGCGGGAACAGGAGACCCTGCACCGGTTGCTGCTGAAGGCCTTCGGGGAGCCGTCCGCCTGACTCCGCCGGCCCGGTCAGCGGGTGGTCAGTGCCCTGTCAGCGTTCGCCGCGATTCTTGCCGGGCAACGACGAGCGGCAACGTGATGGGAGTTGACGGCGCGATGACTTCGCTGGTGGCGGTGTCGACCTACGTGCCGACGACCGTGTCGATCGATTCGCTGCAGGACGAGCTGGCCCTCTCGGCCACGCAGCTGCGCCGATTCCGCCGGATGTACGGCCTTTCCGACGTCTGCCGGTCGAGTGAGTCCGAAGCGGACATGGTGCTGGGTGCCGTCAGCAAGCTCGGATTCCTCATCGGCCAGGAAGAGCGCGTCCGCTACGTCGTGCGCGCCAAGACGATGCCGGCCGCGAACCCGTACCCGGTCAACCCCATGGTGGACGTGCGGGCGGCGCTCGGGCTCACCCACGCGACCCTGCTCACCGTCACCGATCACGCCTGCGCCTCCGGGCTGCTCGCGGTCGACCTGTGCGGCACGCTGCTGGCGGCCGACGGCGACCCCGACGCCCTCGCGCTGATCCTCGCCGGCGAAAAGGCGTTCACCCATTCCGCGCAGGTCATTCCCGATGTCGCGATCATGGGGGAGGCCACGGCGGCGGTCCTCGTCGGGCCGGGTGCCGAGCAGGACGTCATGCTCGGGTACGCCACCGCCACCTTGGGCGGTCCGGGCGGCGAAGTGATCCTCGACGACGAGCAGGCCGCGCAGTTCCGGCGGATCTACCCCGGCGCGGTCGCGGACATCGCGCGCGAGGCCGTCGCGGCGGCGGGGCTGACCGTCGACGACATCGACCTGGTCCTGCCGCACAACGTCAACAAGATCTCCTGGGTCCGCGCGAGCGGCGCGCTGGGCATCCCGCGCGCCAAGATCTTCCTCGAGAACGTCGGGACGACCGGGCACTGCTTCTGCGCCGATCCGTTCCTGAACTACCACACCGCGAACGACCTGGGGCTGCTGCCGCCCGGGTCCTGCTACCTGATGATTTCCGTCGGCCTGGGGTCGACGTTTTCCGCCATGGTCTTCCGGAAATGAGGAGTGCTGCATGAGTGTCGAGTTCGAGATCCAGGGGGTCGGCATCGCCGAGCTCGCGGAGCGTTACGGCACTCCGCTCTTCGTCTACGACGGCGACGAACTGGGCGGCCGGCTGACCGCCCTGCGGGAACGGCTGCACCCGCGGCTGGAAATCTTCTACTCGCTGAAGTCCAATCCGAACATCTCGGTCTGCGCGTTGCTGCACGCCCACGGCGCGCGAGCCGAGGTGTCGTCGATGGCCGAACTGATCACGGCCCGGCGAGCCGGGGTCGCCGGCGAGGACATCATCTTCCTCGGCCCCGGCAAGAGTGCTTCGGAACTGGCCGCATGCCTGGACGAAGGCGTCTACACCGTCGTCTGCGAGTCGTTCGGCGAGCTCCGGCTCCTCGACGACCTCGCCCGCGAGCGGGGGATCGAAGCGCGGGTCGCGCTGCGCGTGAACCCGAGCTTCGCGGTCAAGGGCTCGGGGCTCACCATGGGCGGCAAGCCGCGTCAGTTCGGCATCGACGAAGAGCAGCTGCTCGCCTCGACCGACCTCGTGTCCCGGCACCCGCACCTGCGGCTGATGGGCGTGCAGGTCTACATGGGCACCCGGATCCTCGACGAGGAACCGATCATCGAGAACACGCGGCGCATCTTCGAACTCGCCGAACGCTTGTCCCGCCGGATCGGTTTCCCGCTCGAAATGGTCGACGTCGGCGGCGGCCTCGGGGTCGCGTACTTCGACGGTGAACGGGACCTCGACCGCGACCTGCTCGTCTCGATGCTCAACCCGGTGATCGACGAGTTCGCGCAGCGGCACCCCGCGACGCGGCTCGTGATGGAGCTCGGCCGGTACCTGACCGCCACTTCCGGCACCTACGTCGTCCGCGTCCGCTACACCAAGACGTCGCTGGGGCAGAACTTCGCCGTCGCCGACGGCGGCACGAACCACCACATGGCCGCCGTGGGCATCGGGTCCTACGTCAAGCGCGACTTTCCGATCCGGCTGCTCAACCGCATCGACGAGCCCGCCACCGAAACCTGGCAGGTGACCGGGCCGCTGTGCACGCCCAACGACGTGCTCGCCAAGAAGGCCGCCCTGCCGGCGGTCCGCCCCGGCGACCTGATCGGCGTCGGCCGATCGGGCGCCTACGGCCCGACGGCGTCACCGGTGCTGTTCCTGAGCCACGGTTATCCGGCCGAGGTCATCGTCCACGGTGGACACGCGTACCTGGTCAGCGAACGGGACGAGCCCGCGGATCTGCTGCGCCGTCAGCACCTGCACGAGTTCGCCCCGCCGGTCGCCGTGGGTGCGGAGCGCTGAGCGATGTACCGCGCGGCCGCGATCCCTTTGTCCTCCGCGCCCGCGCCGGGCCTGCGGCTGCTGCCGCTGCGCCTGGCGCTGGCGATCCGGCGTGAGTTCGGCCCCGGGGACCGGGAAATCGACGTCCCCGAACTGCACCGCTACTACGCCGACCTCAGCCGGGGGCACGAAATCGGGTTCCGGCCCGACCGGGTGACGCGGGCCCGCGGGAACCCCTTCCTCGCGATGGCTCGCGATCTGCTCGCCGGGCAGTTGTCCGGCGAGCAGATCGACCTCGCCATCGTCGCCCACGCGACGCCCGAGTTCGACCCGCGGTTGTCGGCGCCGGTGAACCTCACCGCCGTGCTCCCCGGCGGGCCGCTGGTGTTTTCCGTGTCCGGGCAAGGCGGTCTGGCCCCGTTCAGCGCCCTGCGGATCGCCGGCTCCTACGTGCGGCGCCACGGTTTCCGGCGGGTGCTGGTCCTGATCATGGACCAGGGCGTCACGCCGTACGACACGCCGGAACGCCTCCGCGACGCCGCCACGGCCCTGCTGTTCGAGGCGGACGGCGGACGGTCGGTCCGGGTCGGCTACGTGCCGGAAGTGGCGCCGGACGCCGTGCCGGCCACCGTGGCCGGGTTCGGGCGCTCGGAGGCCGTCGTCATCGGCACCGGGCTCGCCCGTACCGGTTCCTGGCCGGGCGCGATCACCGCGCCCGCCGGCTTCCCGTGCACGGGGCTCTGGGCGCCGCTCGCGGACGGCACCGTGACCGGCCCGGCGCTGCTGGCCGACTACGACCCGCACCACCGCGCGCTGGGTGTCTGCGTGGTGGCCGAGTCGGACTGAAGCGGCCCTATGATGGTGGTCGTTGGTCGGGCTCGAAGCGGGGGACGGAAAAGTGCGCGTGGTCATCGGTGAAGACCAGTTCCTGCTCAGGGACGGTCTGGTGCGGCTGCTCGAGGCGCACGACTTCGAGGTGGCCGCGGCGGTGGACAACGGGCCCGATCTGCTGGAAGCGATGCTGCGCGAACGGCCGGACATCGCGATCGTGGACATCCGGCTGCCGCCGTCGTTCACCGACGAAGGCCTGCGTGCCGCGATCGAAGCGCGGCGGCAGATCCAGGGCTTCCCGGTGCTCGTCCTTTCGCAGTACGTGGAACGGCTGTACGCCGACGAACTCCTCGCGGACGGCGAGGGTTCGGTCGGCTACCTGCTCAAGGACCGCGTGTTCCACGGCGACCAGTTCGTGGACGCCGTCCGCCAGGTCGCCCACGGAGGCACGGTGATGGACCCGGACGTCGTGACCCGCCTGCTGACGCACAACACCCGCGACGACCGGCTGGAACGGTTGACGGCCCGGGAGCGCGAGGTGCTCAAGCTGATGGCCGAGGGCCGGTCCAACAGCAGCATCGCCGGCGTGCTGGTGGTTTCCGAGAAGGCCGTTTCCAAGCACATCAACAACATTCTCGCCAAGCTGAACCTTCCCCAGTCCGAGGACGCCAATCGGCGGGTGCTGGCGGTGCTGGCTTATCTGAAGCACTGACCGCGAAAAACGGTCAAGGCTCGAGGCTGCAGGGGATCTCGATCGTCACCATCGTCGGCCCGCCGAGCGGGCTGAGGATGGTGACGAAGCCGTCGAGCGGGGCGAGCCGCTTTTCGATGCCGCGCAAGCCCGTTCCGTTCTCGGTGTTCGCGCCGCCGCGGCCGTTGTCGCTGATGTTGATGACCAGGCGGCCGGACTCGTGGTGGACGTTGATCGCGCCGCTGTGCGCCCCGGAGTGCTTCATCGCGTTGTTCAGCACTTCGGACACCGAGAAGTACGCGGCGGTCTCGACCGCCAGCGAGGGCCGGCCCGGCAGGTCGATCGTCGTCTCGATGCGCAGCGGGTTTTCGAGCGCCAGCGTGCGGATCGCGTCCGCGATGCCGCGGTCCACCAGCACCGGTGGCTGGATGCCCCGGACGAGGTCGCGCAACTGCTGCAAGGCCTTGGCCGAACTGTTCTTCGCCTCGTCCATCAAGGACCGCGCGGCCTCGGGGTGGGAATTGAGCACGCGCATCGCGGCATCGAGGGTCATCCCCATCGCGACGAGGTGGGTCTGCGCCCCGTCGTGCAGGTCGCGCTCGATCCGGCGCAGCTCGCTCGCCTGCGTGCCCACGGCGTCGTCGCGGCTTTCCGACAGGTGCTGCACGCGGTTCGTCAACCGGGCCACCTCCGTCGGCGACAACAGGGTTGCCGCGAGCCGCGCGTGCAGCCGGAGGAGGTGGGGCGCGCTCCACAGCGCGAGCGGGAAGTGCGCCAGGCCGAGGATGGCGGCGAACCAGGCCGTCGGCTGGTCGTCCACCGGGATCATGACGTACCAGCTGCCGAGCCACTCGGCCGTCTCGGACCCGACGAAGAACGGCATCATGAGCCCGCGGAACCCGTGCACGATCAGGGCGAGCGGGGTGAGGGTGAGCAGGATGCCGATCGAGCTGTCCACCAGCAGCCACAACGCGTCGCGCCAGTTCGCGCGGTCGCCGAGCAGGTGGTGGCAACGGCGCACCGGCGAGCTCGCCCCGGCCGGCTCCGGCAGGTACGGCGCGGCGATCGGCACGCCCGACCACGCGGCGGCCGACGCGCGGACCCGATCGGTCAGGTACCGCATCATCAGCACGGCCGGCGGCAGCATGAACAGTCCCACGCCCACGCCGATCAACGAGCCGGCGGTGACCACGACGACGAACATCACCAGTTCGGTCAGCGCCACCACGGCGAGCGCGCCGCCTCGCAACGTCGCTTGCCCACCGTCGCGCAGCAGCGACCGCGTCATGGTGGCGACCGGGCTTCCGCTAGTCATGGCGCCCATTATGCGCAGGTGGGCCCGTTCTCCGCGGTAGTGCTAACCCCCGCAAACTTCCGCTCCCTAGCACCCTCGGAAACCGGCCCGCGCCTTCGTAATGTGATCGCGGTAAAGCTCGAAGAAGCGAAGCACGCCAGGGGAGCCGCAGATGTACCAGCAAGGCGACACGGTCGAAGTCGTGCGGCTGCTGTCCGTACGCAAGGCGTACGGCAAGGACCGGGCGCAAGTCGTGGCCCTGGACGACGTGACGGCGGGCTTCGCGAGTGGCACGTTCACCGCGGTGATGGGCCCGTCGGGATCGGGCAAGAGCACGCTGCTGCACTGCGCGGCCGGCCTGGACAAGCCGACGTCCGGCACGGTCGTGCTGGGCGGCACCGATCTCAGCCTGATGCGCGAGGTCGAGCTGACCCGGTTGCGGCGCGACCGGATCGGGTTCGTGTTCCAGGCCTTCAACCTGCTGCCCGCGCTCGACGTCGAGCAGAACGTGACGCTGCCGTTGCGGCTGGCGGGACGGCGGGCGGACCCGGCCGTGGTGCGCCGGGTCATCGACCAGGTCGGGCTCGGCCAGCGGCGCCGCCACCGGCCCGCGGAACTTTCCGGCGGACAGCAGCAGCGGGTCGCGATCGCCCGCGCGCTCGTCACCCACCCGGAAGTCATCTTCGCCGACGAGCCGACCGGCGCCCTCGACACGCGCTCCGCCCAGGAAGTGCTCACCCTTCTGCAGGAAGCGAAGAGCGTGTCCCGGCAGACCATCGTGATGGTCACTCACGACCCGGTGGCCGCCTCCTACGCCGACCGGGTGCTCTTCCTCGCCGACGGCCGCGTCGTCGACGAGCTGCAGCAGCCGAACCCCGACGAGGTCGCCCGCCGGATGACCGCCCTCGTCGCCCGCGCGGAGCAACGACCGCAGGACGGCCCCCGACTGAGCGAGCTGACGCGCTGATGCTGGCCCTCGTTTTGCGCACGTTGCGCTACCGCACCGGTGGTTTCATCGCCACCCTGGTTTCGGTGTTCGTCGGCACCGCCGTCATGCTCGCCTGCGGCGGCCTGATGGAGACCGGCATCAAGACCGTGATCCCGCCGCAGCGGCTGGCCGCCGCGCCGATCGTCGTGGCGGGCAACCAGTCCTACGACCTGCCCACGGTCGGCTCCGGTGAGGACGCCTACCACGAAACCGCGACGCTGTCCGAGCGAGTCCGGCTGGACGAAGGCCTCGCGAGCACGATCAGCGCGGTGCCCGGGGTCGCCCACGTGGTCCCCGACACCTCCTTCCACGCCGAGGTGCTCGGCGACGACGGCGGGCCGTCCGTGCCCGGCACGCAGGCCGGCCACAGCTGGGTTTCCGCGGAGCTGGCACCGTTCCGGCTGACCGACGGCGTGGCCCCGGTGCGCGAAGGCGAAGTCGTGCTGGACGCCGCCACCGCCGGCCGGATCGGCGCGCACGCCGGCGGCCAGGTCGACGTCGCCGTCCGCGGGGGAGTCCACTCCTACCAGGTCACCGGCATCGCCGACGCGGGCCGCCGGATGGCCGCCGCCGCGGTGTTCTTCTCGCCCGCCGAGGCCGCCGGATTGCGCTCCGCGGCCGGGCAGGTCGACGCCTTCGGGGTCCAGCTCGCCCCCGGCGCGGACGTGACCGCCGTCAGCGGGCAGATCGCGGCCGCCGTGCGTGACCAGCACGCGGTGACGCTGACCGGCGACGCCCGCGGCTCCGCCGAGTTCGCCAAGGCCTCCGGCGACGGCGAGCTGCTGATCATCCTCGCGGCCGTGTTCGGCGGCCTCGCGGCGCAGGTCGCGATGTTCGTCGTCGCCAGCACCCTCACGCTTTCGGTGCAGCAGCGCCGCCGCGAGGTGGCCATGCTCCGGGCGATCGGCGCGACCCCGCGTCAGCTGAGCCGGATGATCACCGGCGAAGCGATGATCATCGGTGCGCTGGGCACCGGGCTGGCGATCTTCCCCGGCATGCTGCTCGGTGACTGGCTCTTCGGGCGGCTGACCGGGTTCGGGGTGGTCCAGCCGGTGTTCAAGTTCGAGCAGGGCTTGGGCCCGGTCATCGCCGCGGCGATCGTGGGCCTGGGCTCGGCGTGGGGTGCCGCGTTCGTCGCCGCCCGGTACGCGGGCCGCACGCGTCCCGTCGAAGCGATGCGGGAGACGGCGATCCCCACGCGCTGGCTGACCCCGACGCGGCTGTGGCTGGGCGTGTCGAGCCTCCTCGGTGCGGTGGCGCTGGCCTACCTGACGATCACCGTGGTCGACGGCCCGCTCGCGGCCAGCACGGCCGGCCCGGCCGTCACGCTGGTGGCGACCGCGGTGGCACTGTTCGCCCCCGGGCTCACCCGGCTGCTGGTGGCGGTGCTGCGCCGGCCGATCCGCGCGTTCGGCGGTCTGCCCGGCTACCTGGCCTCGCTGAACGCGCGGGCCCGCTGGATGCCGATGGCCGGTGCGGTCACCCCCATCATGCTCGCCACCGGTCTCGCGATCTTCATGCTGTACTTCCAGACCACGGAGGTGGCGGCCGCGGAGAAGCAGTACTCCGACTCGCTGCTCGCCGACGCCGTGGTGACTTCGGCGACCGGCGACCTGCCCCCCGGCCTGATCGCCACCGTGCAGCAGGCTCCCGGCGCCGCCGGGGCCACGGCGTTCGTGACGAGCAAGGGGTACAACGAAAAGCCGTCGGACGCGACGCAGGACGAGGACGGCGTGGACCTCACCGGTGTCACGGCGGACGGCGTGGCGGCGGCGTGGGGGAGCATCGTCTCCAGCGGCCGGCTCGACGCGCTGCACGGGGACACGATCGCCCTGCCCGCGGACCTCGCGCAGCGGCTGGGCGTCGGCGTGGGGGCCAAGATCGTCATGCGGCTGGGCGACGGGTCCCGGGTCACCCTGGACGTCGTCGCGACGCTGCGGACCACGGCGGCCTCGGCCTCCGCGCTGATGCCGGCCGACACACTGGCGCCGCACACCGCCGGGGGCGCGGCCGACCGGATCCTCGTCACGGCGAAGCCCGGTACCACGGAAGCCGATCTGCTCGCGTCGTTGCGCGGCCGGGTCGGGGACGTGGCCGGCGTGCAGGTGGCCGGCCGGGAGGCGCTGACCAAGGCCTTCGTGGCGGAGAC
Source organism: Amycolatopsis sp. NPDC051045 (assembly GCF_040682955.1). Classification (NCBI taxonomy): domain Bacteria; kingdom Bacillati; phylum Actinomycetota; class Actinomycetes; order Pseudonocardiales; family Pseudonocardiaceae; genus Amycolatopsis; species Amycolatopsis sp. NPDC051045. The sequence goes on along the minus strand of NZ_JBFBCC010000044.1, from coordinate 7,466 downwards.
GCAGGCCAACGCCTGGGTCAACTACCTGATCGTCGGGCTCCTGCTCGTGTACGCCGCGATCTCCATGGTCAACACGCTGGTGATGGCGACGGCGAACCGGCGGCGGGAGTTCGGGCTGCAGCGGCTCATCGGCTCGACCAGGGGCCAGGTGATGCGCATGATGGCCGTGGAAGCGGGGATGGTGGCCGCCATCGGTGCGTTCCTCGGCACGCTGGTCGCCGCTTCAATGCTGGTGCCGTTCAGCGCGGCGGTCTCGGACAGCCTCTTCCCGTCCGGTCCACTGTGGATATATCTTGTGATACTCGGGCTGGCCGTCGTGCTGACGGTGGTGGCCACTTGTGCGCCGACGTGGTTCGCGTTGCGCACCAGGCCGTCACCTTCGACGCTCGCCCCTGAATAGGTGACCTCGGGCCGGCCGAGACCCCAGTGAGGCGCTGACGACTCTCCCCCAGATTGTCAGCGCGCGGTCAGCCCGAGGTCACCGCCCCGGCATAACGTCGAGCCGTGGACACCGAAGAGAAGGCCGCCGAGCACTGGGACGCCATCGTCGTGGGTTCCGGGATCGGCGGCCTCGTGTGTGCCGGTTACCTGGTCGCGAGCGGAATGCGCGTGCTGGTGCTGGAGCAGCACGACGTCGCCGGCGGCAACAGCCACGTGTTCCGGCGGCGCCGCGCCTACCAGTTCGACGTGGGGGTGCACTACCTCGGCGACTGCGGGCCGGGTGGCCTGCTGCCGTCGATCCTCTCCGGGCTCGGGCTCGCCGACCGGGTGCGGTTCCACCCCATGGACCCCGACGGGTTCGACCGGATCGTGCTGCCGAGCGTCACCGTGGACGTGCCGACCGGGTGGGACCGCTACGCCGAGCGGCTGCGGGCCGCGCTGCCCGCGGAGGCCGACGGCATCACGCGCTACGTCGCCGTGTGCGCGAGCATCGGGCAGGCCTGCCGTGCGTCGGTTTTCGCCGCGGACGCCGGTGGCAAGGTCCCGGCCGTGATGCTGCGCTGGAGCCGCCGGACGCTGGCGCAGCTGTTCGACCATTGTGGCCTGTCGGCCCGGGCGCGCACCGTACTGGCGGCCCAGTCCGGGAACTACGGTTCCGCGCCGGCCGGCACGCTCGTCGTCGCGCACGCGATGATGCTCGACGACTACCTCCGCGGCGCCTACTACCCGGAGGGCGGCGGGCAGGTGATCGCGGCTTCGCTCGTGGAACTGCTGGAGTCCCACGGTGGCACGCTGCTCACCCGCACGCGGGTGCGCCGGATCCTGATCGACCACGGCCGGGTGGCGGGCGTCGAGCTGGCCGACGGCAGCACCCACCGCGCACCGGTGGTGGTGTCCAATGCGGACTACCGCCGCACGGTCCTGGAACTGTGCGACGGCCGGGAGAACCTGCCGGACTCCGCGGTCGACCGCGCCGAGACGGCGACGATGCGCCTGCCCTCGGCGGTCTGTTACGTGGCGCTCGACCGGGAACTGTCGCTGCCCAACGCGAACATCTGGTACTGGCCCGGCGAAGACGTCGACGCGGCGTACGCGGGGCTGGAATCGGGCCGGCTGGACGAGCTGCCGTTCGCGTTCCTGTCCTTCGCTTCCCTCAAGGATCCCCAGGCGGGTGCGGCGTGCCCGCCCGGGCACACGAACTTCCAGATCATGACGGCCTGCCCGCCCGGTTACGCGCACTGGGGGCTCACCGACGGTCCCACCGGAGGAACCCGGTACCGGCGGGAGCCGGCCTACCTCGCGGCGAAGGAGCGGCTGACCGAGCAGATGCTGGACCTGGCCGAGGCGGCGATCGGGCCGTTCCGCCGGAACATCGTGCACGTCGAGACGTCGACGCCGCTGACCCAGGAGCGCTACACGCTTTCCACCGGGGGAACCGCGTACGGCCTGCAAAGCTGGGGCCGGCTCGGGCAACGCCCGGGCATCGCCACCGGCGTCGAGGGCCTTTACCTTGCCGGACAAAGCATCCTCAACGGCGGTGGCATCGTCGGTGTCGCCACCGCGGGCGCCCGGTGCGCCTCGACGATCCTCGGCCGGCCGGTCCTCGCCGAGGGGCACGCCGCGGTGCTGGGAAACCCCGACCTGCTCCCGGAACGGCGGCCCGGCTGGGATCCCTTGCGCACTTCCCGGGGGCTGCGGCGGCGCGAGGCCCGCGGGCTCGCCCGCATGGACCCCGTCGCGGCGGGATAGGGCCGCTTTCCGGCGGAACAAGAACTCGAGGCCCGCTCACGGGCTCGTGGTTACCGATCCGGCCGAAGGTAGGCGGACACGGTCGGCGAGCTGACCCGCTCAACCGGCAGCCGTTCCGCCGTGGCTGCCGGTCGGATCGGTAACGATCAACACAGTAACGACTGCTGTCTTACGAAAGGAATGGTGAGCACTGTGACGGAAACCATGGCTGACTCGACGGAGGTCCTGGACGACCGCGTCGTCGCGGGCATCTGCGCCGCGCTCGAGTCCGTGCTGGAGGCGGAGGTGGCCGACCTCGGTCCGGAGACCCGGCTCTCGGACGCCGGTCTGGACTCCACCGGCGTGCTGGAGCTGCTGATGCAGCTGGAAGAGGCGCTGGGGATCGAGTTCGACGCGGAGAACCTGGAAATGAGCCACTTCGAGTCGGTGGGGTCGCTGGCCCGCTTCGTCTCGGCAGAAATGGCCGCCTGAGCGATGACCACGATCTCGCCGCCGATCACGGCGACCTGGCTGCGGTGCCACGACACCGCCCGGGCGGAAGGGATGGCCCCGGCGCTGGCGGTGCTGCACGCGGCGCTGCCGGCCGGGACGTCCGTGTTCGGGGCCGGCGGTGCCGCGGTCCGGCCGGCCGGACCGGCGGATCGCGACGGCGACGTGCTCGTGGTCCGGACCGCGCAGCTGCCGGGCGGCGCCGTGGTCCTGGTGCGGACTCACCGGCCCGCGAGCCACCCCGACCCGATCCTGACGACCGGGTCGGTGTGGCTGCGGCTGGGCCTGTCCGGCGCCCTGCTCGACACCGGCCTCGCCTACCTGGGCGGGCGACGCAGCGGCGACACCACCCTGCTGCGCCGCCAGATGGTCCAGGGCGCCGTCGCCGAGGCGCTGACCGGCCAGCTCGAGGTGCGGGCCTTCCTGACCGCGCACGACCCGGCCCCGCCGCCGGAGGCCCTGTCCTACCTGCACCGGCGGCTCACCGAAACCGACCGCGTCCTGCTGCGCCTGCTGGGCGCCGCGGGGTTCACCCGGGGCGGCGCGGGTGAGGTCGCGGACGTCTCCGAGCTGCTCGCGGGGGCCTACACGCCGGAGGCCGTGGCATGACCGCGACGGTGCTGGACGAACGGCTTTCGACGCTGCGGGACGCGGCTCGCGAGTGGGGGGCGGAGTTCCGCGCCGCGGGCGCCGGCCTGGACCTCGACCCCGACGCCGTCGGCGAGCACCTGGGCCTGGCCGGTGTCCGCGCTCTCGCCGCCATGCTCGTCCCGGAGGAGTACGGCGGGGCGGGCCTGCACCTCGGCGCGCACCGCTTCCACGGCATGACGGCGATCGAGCGGGCGGTGGTGCTCGAAGAGCTCGCCCGCGGCGACGCCGGTCTGATGCTCGCCGGCCCGGGCGCGTCGATGTCCGGCGTGCTCGTCGACGTGCTGGCCGACCGGCTGCAGAAGGAATGGTTCTACGGCCGGCTCCTCGAGCGGCCCACCTGGACGTTCTTCGCGCTCACCGAGCCCGACCGCGGGTCCGACGCCACCGCGCTGGAGACGGCGCTTTCGCCGTCGTCCGAGGGCGGGGCGCACCGCCTCGACGGCCGCAAGAAGTACGTCGGCAACGCCGCGCGAGCCGCGCTGGGGGTCGTGTTCGCCCGTACCGGGCCCGGCCCGCTGGGCGTGACCGCGGTCCTGGTGGACACCGCGGACCCGGGGTTCCACGCCGAGCCGCTCGAGACACTGGGGTTGCGCGCCGCGCGGATCTGCGAGCTGACGCTGGAGAACGTGGCCGTCCCGGCCGAGCGCGTGCTCGGCCGGGACCGATCGCCCGCCCGGCGCGGCATGTGGGCCTGCGTGCAGACCTTCAACCGGCTGCGGCCGGGGGTCGCCGCGATTGCGGTCGGCATCGCCGCGGCCGCCCACGACTACGTGCGGACCGAACGCGACCGGCTCGGCCACGCTGAGCGCGACCGGCTCGACCTGCTGGGCCGCCGCATCGACGGCGTGCGCCACCTGGTGCAGCTGTCCGCGATCGAGGTCGACGCCGACGGCTCCCGCGGCCACCTCGCCTCGGCGGCCAAGGCCGAAGCGTGCCGGCTGGCCGAGGAGGCCACGCTGGAGGCCTGCGGGTTCTTCGGGCCGCGGGCCCGCTGGGACCACCCGGTGCTGGACAAGCTCGCCCGGGACGCGCGCGGCGTCGAGTTCATGGAAGGCGCCGGCAACATCCAGAAATTGACCGTCTTCCAGGGCCTGGTCGCGGGAAAGATCGGCCGCGGCGACCCCTTTCCCGCGCACGGCGGGAAAACGTTGACCGGAGGTTCGTCTTGCAGGTGATCACGAGGCCGGAGGAGTTCGACGTCACGGATCTGTACGTCGACCTCCGCCACGTCGTCGGCCGGCGGGTCCTCATGAAGTGCGAGGGCTTCAACTTCGCGCGGTCGAGCAAGCTCAAGCCCGCGCTGGAAATGGTGACGCTGGCCGAGCGCGCGGGCGTGCTGCGCCCGGGCTCGACCATCGTCGAAATGTCGTCGGGCAACCTCGGCGTGGCGCTGAGCCTGGTCGCGGCCAGCCGCGGGTACCGGTTCGTCTGCGTCACCGACCCGCGGAGCACGCTGCTCACCCGGCAGCTGATGCAGAACCTCGGCACCGAGGTGCTGGTCGCCCAGGATCCGGCCGCGGGCCTGCGGCTCGTCCGCCGCCTGTGCGCGGAAAACGACGGTTACACCTGGCTCGACCAGTACGCGAACGCGGGCAACTGGATGGCCCACTTCCGCTCGACCGGCCCGGACATCCTGCGGACCGTCCCCGATCTCGACGTGCTCTTCGTCGGGGTCGGCTCGGCCGGCACCCTCACCGGGTGCGCCCGCTACCTGCGCCAGGTCCGGCCGCAGGTGCGGATCGTGGCCGTCGAGTGCGTCGGCCCCGGACCGCGGGCCGCCCGGCGCAGCACGGCCCTGCGCACGAGCGTGCGGTTCCCCGTCATCGATCTGTCCCTTGTGGACGACGTCGTGCGGGTCGACGAGACGGCCGCGATCCGCGAGTGCCGCCGGCTCGCCCAGCGCGGCTTCCTGCTCGGGGGCGCCTCCGGCATGGTGCTGGCGGGCGCGCTCGGCTGGCTGGAGGCGAACGACGCGGCCACGGCGGTGGTGATCTCGCCGGACCTCGGTGATCGCTACCTGGACACGATCTACCAGGACCAGTGGGTCAAGGACAACTACGGCCCCGACGCGCTGCACGACGGTGCCGAACACGAATCCCCGTTCTCCAAAACACTCTTCGAGGTGCCCTGATGACCGCGGTCGACGCATTCCTGCCCCTGTCCACCGCACAGACCGACGTCTGGTACGACGAACAGCTCTCGGGTGGTGGCCTCGCCTACGCGATGGCGGACTACCTGGACATCACCGGGCCGCTGGACGTCGCCGTGTTCGAGGCGACCCTGCGGGCACTGGCCGACGAAGCCGAGTGCTTCCGGGCCCGGTTCGTCGAGGTCGAGGGGGAACCGCGTCAGCTCATCGAGCCGCTGCCCGAACTCCCGATCCGCTACCCGGACCTGACCGGGGAAGCCGATCCGGTGAGCGCCGCGCTCGACTGGATGCAGGAAGACATGCGGCACCCCTTCTCGCTCGAAGACTTCCCGCTCTTCCGCGGCGCCCTGATCAAGATCGGCGAGGACCGCCACTTCTGGTACCTCACCACCCACCACCTCATCGGCGACGGCTTCAGCGCGGCGATCTGCCAACGCCGCATGGGCGAGCTGTACAACGCGCTGCTGGCCGGCGAGGACCCGGGGCCGAGCGCGTTGCCGCCGTTCCGCCTGCTGCTGGACGCCGACCTGGCCTACCACGACTCCCCGCACCGGGCGCGCGACAAGGCCTTCTGGGGACGGCACTTCGACACCACGCCGGACCTGGTCAGCCTGTCCGGCAAGGAGCCGGCGCCGGCCCGCGGCTTCCTGCGGCGCACCATGGTCCTCCCGCCGGAGACGGCGAAGGCGGTGCGCGAAGCGGCCGCGGAAGCGAAGGTGACCCTGCCGACGTTCTTCATCGCCGCGATGGCGGCCTACACGCAGCGGCTCTCGGGCATCAAGGACCTGCTGCTGACCGTCCCGGTCGCGGCGCGCGCGGGCGTGCGCTCACGGTCGACCCCGGGCATGGTGGCGAACTACCTGCCGCTGCGGATGATCGTCGAGCCGGCCATGACGGTCGCCGAACTGCTGACCCAGGCGTCCGGCGAGCTCGCCGCGACCCTCAAGCACCAGCGCTACCACGTGAACCAGATCCGTCGTGACATCGGGGTGCGCAGCGACGAGCGCCGTCCGTTCGGCGGTCCGTTCGTCAACGTGCTCCCGCCCGAGCCCGGCCTGCGCCTCGGCGACTGCCACACGCGCGTCAACAACCTTTCCACGGGGATCACCAACGACCTTTCGCTGACCGTTCTCGACGTCACCCAGGACACCGTCGAAATCCACCTGAACGGAAACCCCGACCTCTACGACGCCGAGGGCGTCGCCGCCCACCTGGAGCGGCTCGCCGGCTTCGTCGGGCGGCTGGCTGCCGCCGGCCCGTCGGCGGTCCTGGGCGGGATCGACGTGGTGTCGGCGGACGAGCTGGGTGGTCTGCTGGAGTCCGGTGTCGGTGCGGTCGGCACGGTGGGCGCCGACGTGGTTTCGCGGGTGCGCGACATCGCGGCGGCGTCGCCGGGTGCGGCTGCGGTGGCCGATGGTGGCGCGTGGGTTTCCTACGGTGCCTTGGTGGGCCGGGCGAGTGCGTTGTCCCGCCGGCTGAGCGGTGGCGTGACCGGGATCCTGGCGGAGCCCGGGGTCGGTTTCGTGTCGGCGGTGCTGGGCGTGTTGTGGTCGGGATCGGCGTTCGTGCCCTTGGACCTCGGGATGCCGGTGGCGCGGCTGGCCGGGCTGCTGGTGGATTCGGGTGTTTCCCGGGTCGTGGTGGGTGCCGGGTGCGAGGACCTGGCGGCCGAGGTGGTGGCCGCGGCCGGTGGTGGTGTCGAGGTCGTGGTCCTGGATGACGCCGAGGACCGGGAGTGGGCGCCGCTTTCCCGCGGCGATGCCGGTTCGGAGCTGGCTTATGTGATCTTCACGTCGGGTTCGACGGGTCGCCCGAAGGGGGCGATGGTGCACCGCCGCGGGATGGTCAACCACCTGCTGGCGAAGGTGGAGGATCTGGGCCTGGAGTCGTCGGATGTGGTGGTGCAGAACGCTCCGGTGACGTTCGACGTTTCGGTGTGGCAGATGCTGGCGCCGTTGCTGGCCGGCGGCCGGGTCCGGGTGGTTTC
>NZ_JBFBCC010000043.1:0-32675 GCF_040682955.1 Amycolatopsis sp. NPDC051045 | reverse complement strand
CACTCGCCCGCACCGGGGGTCTACGACTTCACCGGCGTCCGCGACATGGACCGCGTGCTCGACCTCGCCGCCGAGGCGGGGCTGTACGTCATCGCCCGGCCCGGCCCCTACATCAACGCCGAGGTCACCGGCGGCGGCTTCCCCGGCTGGCTGGCCACCCAGCAGGGCACGGCCCGCAGCGACGCGCCGGACTACCTGGCCGCCGCCGACGAGTGGCTGACCGCGATCGACCGCGTCATCGGGCGGCACCAGTACGTCGACGGCCGCGGGTCCGTCGTGCTCTACCAGATCGAGAACGAGCTGGCCGCCACCGGCGTGGCCCAGCAGAACTACATCGCCCACCTCTACGACAAGGTGCGGGCGGACGGCATCCGGGTCCCGATCTTCCACAACGACCGGGGCCGCAACGGGATCTGGGTGCCGCCGGACTCGGGCGTGCCGGGTACCGTGCCGGGCAAAGTCGACCTCTACGCGTGGGACACCTACCCGGGCGGTACCTGCCGGCCCGACGCCACCCCCGGCACGCCCAACAACGCGCCGGACTGGGGCCTCTACGGGCCGGGCGGGGCGAAGGGCGGCGCGAGCGCGTCGCCGGACACACCCGGGTTCACCGCGGAGTTCGGTGGCGGGTGGTTCGACTACTGGGGCAGCAACGGCACCTACCCGTGCACCGCCGTCCGCCAGGGCCCCGGTTACGAGCGCGTCTTCTACGGCACGAACATCGCCAACGGGCTGACCATCCAGAACTTCTACATGACCTTCGGCGGCACGTCCTGGGGCTGGCTGCCGGCGCCGGTGGTCTACAGCTCCTACGACTACGGCGCGGCGATCGACGAAGGACGTCAGCTGCGGCCCAAGGCCTTGACGATGAAGGAACTGGGCTACTTCCTGCAGGCGGTGCCGCCGCTCACCAAGCAGGACAAGGCGGATCCCGTCACGCCGTCGTCACCGGCCGTGAAGGTGTACCACAACGTCAACCCGGACACGCGGACCCACTTCTACCTGCCGGTGCACAACCCGTCGAAGGCCACCACGGACGACACCTTCACGTTCCCCTTGTCCACACCGGACGGTTCGTACGCGGTCCCGCAGGCGGGCACCTTGCGACTGAACGGCCAGGACGCCAAGCACCTCGTGGCGAACTTCGACCTCGCGGGCCAGCACCTGGTGTATTCGACGTCGGAAATCATGACCTCGGCCGCCGGCACCGTGCTGCTGCACGGCCGTCCCGGCGAAGACGGGGAGACGACGCTGCGCTACCCGCGGGAACCGAAGGTCGAGGTGCTGGCCGGGAACGTCACCTCCACCTGGGACGCGGCCCGCGGTGACCTGCGGCTGAACTACGTCCACACCGGGCTGTCCCGGGTGCGGGTGTCCGGCGGCGACCGGCCGCCGGTCACGTTGCTGCTGGCCGACAGCCCGACCGCGGACACGTTCTGGCGGCTGGACACCGCCGCCGGACCCGTCCTGGTCCGCGGCCCCGCACTGCTGCGCACCGCCCGGCTCCACGGCGGCCTGCTGGCGCTGACCGGCGACACCGCCCAGGCCGGCGACCTGGAAGTGTGGGGGCCTGGCGCGAAGATCACCTGGAACGGGCACCCGGTTCCGGCCCGCCGGAGCACCTCGGGGAGCCTGCTGGGGCAGCTTGCCGGCCCGGCGGCGGTCGAGCTCCCCCGGCTGACCGGCTGGAAGCAGGCCGCCGGCTCTCCCGAATCGGCGGTCGCCTACGACGACTCGTCCTGGCCGTCCGCGACGAAGACCAGCACGGCGAGCACCACCAAGCCGCCGGAAGGCCAGCCGGTGCTCACGGCGGACGACTACGGCTTCCACACCGGTGACGTCTGGTACCGCGGGCATTCGAGCGGTCCGGTCCCGGCCGAGCTGAGCCTGACCTACGGCGCGGGCGGCGCGGGGATGCTGCAGGCGTGGCTCGACGGGCACTACCTGGGCCAACACGAGTTGCCGAGCGCACTGCCCGCCCCGCCGACGACCGGCACGGCGACCTTCACCGTGCCGGAGGAACTGCGCGGGAGCGGCGACCACGTCCTGTCGGTGATGGTGCGCAACAACGGGCACAACGAGGACGGCGACGTCAACGACGCCCACAAGGAGGGCCGCGGGCTCATCTCGACGTCGCTGACCGGAACCGCCTGGAAGATCCGCGGGGGTGTGGCGGATCCGGTGCGGGGCCCGCTGAACAACGGCGGCCTCGACGGCGAGCGCGCCGGCTGGTCCCTGCCCGGTTACCCGGACGGCCGGTGGGCGGCGGCCCAGGTGCCCGCCGCGACGGCCGCGCCCGGGACCACGTGGTACCGCACGAACTTCACCCTGGACGTGCCGAAGGGACACGACGCTTCGCTGGGCCTGACCATCGGTGACCCGGCGAAACCGCGGTCGGGCGGCCGCTACCGGGCCCTGGTCTTCGTCAACGGGTGGAACCTCGGGCAGTACGCGGCCGACGTCGGCCCGCAGCACACCTTCGTCCTGCCGACCGGGATCCTGAACCCGGACGGCCGCAACACCCTCGCCCTGGCGGTGACCAGTGACGGCGGGCCGGGCAACGGGCTGGAAACGGTGGCGCTGACCAACCTCGGCACCGTCCGGGGCGGTGTCCCGGTGCGGCTCGTGGACTCGCCCCGATATCGGTTCCCGACCGGGTGACCCCCGCGGCAGGCCGGTTTCCGCCCGGCCTGCCGTGGGTATTTCCGCGGCGCCGGCAGCAACGACTGACCATGCGTGCCCCTGCACGAGGTGAGGTCATGGTGACGACGACCCTGGGCGATGGCGCACCCCTTCCGATCAACATCGAAACCACCGACGTCGCCGAACTGGAAGCGGCCGTCGGTGTCCTGCGAGCGCTGGACTACCGGCAGGGCGGCGGGTTCTGCCGCGACGCCGTCCGGGTGGTCAAGACGGCGAGCCTCCTGCTGCACTGGGGAACCGTGCCGGACCGGTTGCGGGCGAGGCTCGGCACGGTGCTGGCGGACGTGCACAACCTGCTGGGCTGGACGGAGTTCGACATCGGCCGCGAAGGCCCGGCGCGGCACCGTCTCGGGCGGGCGCTGGAACTCGCGGCCGAGGCGGGCAACGACAACCTGGCGGCGAACATCCGCTACCGGCTCGGCCGCGTGCACCTGCACCGCCACGACGTCCCCGGCGCGCTGGCCGAGTTCACCCGGGGCCGGGCAGCCGCGCGGCGCTCGGAGGCCCGCCGGGCCACCGCGATCCTGGCGGCCAACGAGGCGTGGGCGTTCGCGATGGGCGGGGACGAGCGGGCGGCGCTGACCCGGCTGGCCGAGGCCGAGGCGGCGTTCGCCGAGGCGGCCACGTGGCCGGAGCCGCGGCCGTGGGAGGCGTTCTTCGGCGCGGCGGACATGGCGGCGATGCGCGGCACGGTGCTGACGGAACTGGCCGACGCGGTGGCGGCCCGCCACAGCGGCGCGGCGATCACCCAGCTGACGGACGCGGCGGACCGCTACGGCGCCGACATGGCCCGCAGCCGCTCGCTGACGTTGGTCATGCTGGCGCAGAACCACGCGCTCCGCGGCGACTTCGACGAGGCCACCCGCGTCGGGGACGCGGCGATCGACCTGGCCGGCAACCTGGGATCCGTCCGGCCGAAGGACCGGCTGGCACCGCTCGAACGGCTGCTTCTCGAGCACCGGGGTGATCCGGCGGTGAATGCCCTGCTCGACCGGATCGAGCGGTACCGCTCCGCGCCGCTGACCTGACGTTCGTCTCCGGCCGCGCGGTCCACCCCATTCGGGTTGTTGCCGGATGTTTCGTCGTCGGACTACCGGGGTACCACCGATCCGGAGCGGACCGGCCACCGGCGCCGGGCCCGCCTACGGGACGACGAAGAAGAAGGGATCCCAGCATGGCACCGCGGTCGACGAAGCAGGCCAGGGGTGATCGTGACCGCTGACGGCCACCGGATCCGGCCCCAGGACCTCCTGCGCGTGACGGCTCACCACTCCGACGGCGCCGTCGTGCTGGCGGCGGCGGGCGAAGTCGATCTGCTCAGCGCGCCCGTGCTCGGCAACGAGGTCACCGCGGCCCTCGCCGACGCACCGGAACTGCTGGTGATCGACCTGTCCGAAGTCTCCTTCCTCGCCTCCATCGGCATCACGGCCCTGCTCGACGCGCGCCGCGAGGCCGGCGCCGCCACCAGGGTCCGGGTCGTCGCCCCCGAAGACAGCGTCGTCAACCGCACCCTCCGGCTGACCGGCCTGCAGGAGGCGCTGGCCGTCGCGACCACCCGGGCCGAAGCCCTCGCCGGGTGATCAGGGGCGGTGCGAACCGAGCGGCGACTGGCGCGTGCTCGGCCTGGACTGCCTGCTCGACCGGTTCGCGCAGCGGCGGCGCTGAGGGCCGCCCAGCCGGTGCCCTGCCTGCGGAGCTCGAGCCGTAGGCGATGGCGCCGACTCAGCACACGTTCCCGCCGGGTGGGTGGCAGGATGTCCCGGTGAGCATGCGCAGCCGGAACAACGTGACCGTCACCGGCCGGGAAGACGGGCCCACGGTCCTGCTCGCCCACGGTTTCGGCTGCGACCAGAACCTGTGGCGCCTCGTCGTCCCGGAACTCGCCCGGCGGTACCGGGTGGTGCTGTTCGACCACACCGGCGCGGGACGCTCGGACCTGTCCGCCTGGACCCCCGAGCGCTACGGCAGCCTCGACGGCTACGCCGACGACGTCCTGGCGATCTGCCACGAGCTGGACCTGGCCGACGTCGTGCTGGTGGGGCACTCGGTCAGCGCGATGATCGCCGTGCTGGCGGCGGCCCGCGCACCGGACCGGTTCGCGAAGCTGGTGCTGCTCACGCCGTCGCCGTGCTACCTCGACGACGGGGACTACCGCGGCGGGTTCAGCCGCGCCGACATCGACGAACTGCTCGCCGCGCTCGAGTCGAACTACCTGGGCTGGTCGGCGACGATGGCGCCGGTGATCATGGGCAACCCGGACCGCCCGGAGCTGGGCGAGGAGCTGACGAACAGCTTCTGCCGCACCGATCCGGCGATCGCGCGGGTCTTCGCCCGGGTGACGTTCCTGTCCGACAACCGGGCCGACCTGGCCAAGGTGACCGTGCCGACCCTGATCATCGAGTGCAGGAACGACGCCATCGCGCCGCCCGAGGTGGGGCGGTTCACCCACGAGCAGATCGCCGGCAGCACGCTGGTGACGCTGGACGCGACCGGGCACTGCCCGCAGCTCAGCGCGCCGGAGGCCACGGCCGCCGCGATCACGGCGTTCGTGGGCGGACCATGATGTGCCAGGACCACCCGGGCCCGGGTGGTCAGGAGAGCGCCGGCCCGGCGTTCTCGGCCTTGTTGGAGGACAGCGCGGAAGACCTCTACGAACACGCACCCTGCGGATACCTCTCGACGTTGCTGGACGGCACGATCGCGAAGATCAACGCGACCCTGCTCGGCTGGCTCGGCTACGAACGCGACGAGGTGGTCGGCCGGCGCCGGTTCGCCGATCTGCTCACCGTCGGCGGCCGGATCTACCACGAGACGCACTTCGCGCCGCTCCTGCGCATGCAGGGCGAGCTCGGCGGCGTCGCCTTCGAGCTGAAGGCCGCGGACGGGACGCGGCTGCCGGTGCTGGTGACCTCGACGGTCAAGACGGGCACCGACGGGCAGGCGCAGCTGATCCGCACCACGATCTTCGACGCGCGCGACCGGCGCGCCTACGAGCAGGAACTGCTGCGGGCACGCGAAGAAGCCGAGCGCGAACGCGACCGGGTGCAGCGGCTGGTGCGGACACTGCAGCAGACCCTGCTGCCGCCCGCCCTGTCCGAGGTGCCCGGCATGCAGGTCGCGGCGTACTACCACCCCGCGTCGGCCGACGAGGTCGGCGGCGACTTCTACGACCTGTTCCCGCTGACCGGCGACACGTGGGGCTTCTTCCTCGGTGACGTCTCCGGGAAGGGCGCCGCCGCGGCCGTGGTGACGTCGCTGGCGCGCTACACGCTGCGCGCCGCCGCGGTGCACGACCCGGACCCGGCGACCGTGCTCGCCCACCTCAACACCGTGCTGCACCACGAGTACCGCGGCGCCGATCCGCGCTACTGCACCGTCATCCAGGGGCACCTCCGGCCCGCGGGCGACGCCGCGGCGGTCGCCCTGGCCACCGGCGGGCATCCGCCGGCGCTGCTGATCCGCGCCGACGGCACTTCCGCGTTCCTGCCCGACCCGGGCGGCCAGCTGGTCGGCGCGCTCCCCAACGCGCGCTTCGCCGCCGTGGACGTCCTCCTGACACCGGGCGACACGTTGCTGCTCTACACCGACGGGCTGACCGAGGCCCGCACGCAGGGCCGCGTCCGCTACAGCGAAGAGCAGCTGCGGCAGGACCTGGCCGGCCTGGCGCCGACCACGGCGCCGGCGGTGATCACGGCGGTGACCGGCCTGCTCGCCGGCTTCGGCGACGGCGTCGAAGACGACACCGCCCTGCTGGCGTTGAGCATCCCGCTACCCGGAGGCGACCGACCGTGACCGGCACCCCGTTCTCCGTCACGACCCGCACCACCGTGACCGGGCCGCTCGTCACCGCCGAGGGCGAACTCGACGTGGTCACCGCACCCCGGCTCCGCGCCGCGATCGGGGCGCTGCCCCTGGGCCGCGGCCGGCTCCTGGTGGTGGACCTGGCCGGGGTGACGTTCTGCGACTCCAGCGGCATTTCCGCGCTCATCGCCGCCCGCAACGTCGCCGAGGCGGCCGGGGCCGGCCTCGCGCTGGTCGCCGTCCCCGACCGGCTGAGCCGGACGTTCGGGCTGATCGGCCTCGGGGACTTCTTCCCCACCTACCCGAGCGCCGAAGACGCGATCGCCGCCCACACCTGACGCCGCCAGGAACCGAGCAGGACGACGGCCCCGAGCCCGGTTTCCCCGCCGACACGCGGCCGCCCCAAGCGCCCAGCTGCACGGAGGTCACACCGAAAGGTGGCCTCCGGAGAGGTCGGTAACCTCCGGGCCCAGCTCGGCCAGCACCACCCGGATCGCCGGGCTGGCCTCGGCACTCCGCCGCCACGCCGCGTGGACCTCCCGCTTCGGCGGCCGCCGCAGGGGCCGGGCGATCAGGTCCTCCCCCAACGGCGGCCGGGCCAGGCGGGGGATCAGCGCGACGACCTGCCCGGAAGCGACCAGCGACACTTGCGTCGCGAAGTCGTCGACCAGGTGACGCACGTCCGGCTCCGCCCGTGCCTCCGCGAACAACCGGCGGAACCATTGGTGGCACACGGTTCCCGGCGGGCTGGTCACCCACGCGTGGCCAGCCAGCGCCGCCCCGCCGAGCGGCGCGTCGAGGCGGGCGAGCGGGTGCGTGCGGCTCATCACCACGTCGCCGACGTCGGTGTGCACCCACCGCTGCGCCAGGGACGACGGCAGCGGGGCGGGCAGCAGCCCGTCGGCGTCGTGGACGAGGGCGAAGTCGGCCGTCCCCGCGCCGACGCTGTGCAGCGCCTCGTCGGGGTCCTGCTCGGTGAGGTGCACCCGAAGGTCCGGACACCGCGCCGCCAGGCGGGGCACGACCGGCGCGAGCAGACCGCGGATGGCGGTCGAGAAGGCCGCCACCCGGAGCGTGCCCCGCGGCGCGCCTTCCGAGACCGACTGGGCGGCTTCGGCGCAGCGCTCCAGCGCCTGGAACACCTCGGGCGCCGAGTCGGCGATGGCCTGCCCGGCCGGGGTCAGCACGACCCCGCGGCCCGCCGGCGCGAGCACCGGCACCCCGACCTGCCGTTCCAGCCGCTTGATCTGCTGCGACACCGCGGACGCGGTGAACCCGAGTTCCTCGGCCGCCCGCGCCAGCGTCCCGAGCGCGGCCACCGAGCGCAACGCCCGCAGGGCACCGACCTCGATCATGAAGCCAGGCTACGCAATACCGGCAAAAAAGCATCGCTGGACCGCATCAATCTGTCCCGGCACAGTCGACGCATGACCGAATTCGGCACCAACCTCGTCGCGATGGTGACCCCGATGCAGCCCGGCGGAGCGCTCAGCGAACCGGGCCTCACCCGGCTCGTCGACCA
Organism: Amycolatopsis sp. NPDC051045; assembly: GCF_040682955.1. NCBI lineage: Bacteria > Bacillati > Actinomycetota > Actinomycetes > Pseudonocardiales > Pseudonocardiaceae > Amycolatopsis > Amycolatopsis sp. NPDC051045. The sequence goes on along the minus strand of NZ_JBFBCC010000043.1, from coordinate 24,649 downwards.
CCTGCTGGCCACGGGGTGCGACGGCATCGTCGTCGGCGGGACCACCGGCGAGTCCCCCACCCTGGACGAGGCCGAATCCGCCGGTCTGGTCCGGGCCGTGGCGGCCCGGGCCGGGAGGTACGCGCGGGTGATCGCCGGCGTCGGCACCTACGACACGGCCACGAGCATCCGCCGGGCTCGCGAAGCCGAGGCGGCCGGGGCGGACGCGCTGCTGCTCGTCTGCCCCTACTACTCGCGGCCGACGCAGGCCGGCGTGATCGCGCACTGCGTGGCGGTGGCGGACGCCACCGAGCTGCCGGTGATGCTCTACGACGTCCCCGCCCGGACCGGCGTCGCGATGGCCCCCTCGACCCTGATCGAGCTGGCCGGCCACCCGCGGATCCGGGCGGTCAAGGACGCCAAGGGCGACCTGTTCGAAGCGATGACGGTGCTGAGCCGGACGTCGCTGGCGTACTACTGCGGCATCGACGAACTCAACCTGCCGTACCTCGCGTGCGGCGCCGCCGGCCTGGTCAGCGTGGTGGGCAACGTGGCGGCGGACCGCACCGCGGACCTCATCCGCGCCGTCCGCCGCGGTGACCTCGAAACGGCGAGAGCCGTCAACGACGGTCTGCTTGCCCTGACGGAGCGCATCATGGGCTCCGGCACGGGCGCGGCGAACGCCAAGGCCGCGCTGGCCGAACTGGGGGTCATCCCGCACGCGAGCGTGCGGCTTCCGCTGGTCGAAGCGATCAGCGCAGCCGGTAGACCGAGACGTGCGATCGCGACTCCTTCGTGAACTCCCCGCCGGTCCAGTCCGCGTGCCGGGACTCCGGCTCGAACCCGGCCAGCCGGCCCATGAGGTCGAGCTCGGCCGGCCAGATGTAGCGCTGCGGGCAGCGGCTCAGCCGCGCCTGCCGCCCCGAACCGAACGTGAAGTGGTGGGACACCAGGTGCTGGCGCACGGTGTCGTAGGTGTCCACGCCGAGGTACCCGGAGTCGGCCCGGAACACCAGCCCATCCTGCCCCGGGGGAAGCCGGCGCAGCTCGGGGACGCCCAGCTCGATCACGAACCGGCCGCCCGGGTCCAGGTGCCGGGCGGCGTTGCGGAAGCACTCGACCTGCTCATCCTGGGTCAGCAGGTTCGAAATCGTGTTGTACACCAGGTAGACCAGCGAAAAGCGGCCCGGCGCGGTGGCCGTCGCCATGTCGCCGGCGACCACCGGGATCGCGGCCTTCGCCCGCAGCCGGGCGAGCATCGGCTCCGACAGCTCGATGCCGGTGACGGACACCCCGCGCTCGGCGAGCGGGACGGCCACGCGGCCGGTGCCGATCGCGAACTCCAGCACCCGCCCACCGGCGGCCAACTCGGCCAGCCGGTCCACGGTCGGCTCCACGACCTCGGGCGCGAACATGCCGCTGCCGGGGGTGTCGTAGTTTTCGGCCGTTTCGTCGTCCCAAATGTCTTCTTGGCGCACACCACCACCCTCTCCCGGGACCGGTGAAGCTGTCCAACGATTATGATTTGCCCGATTTCGGGCAAGAATTTGGGTTTCGCGTCCGCCGCGAGGCATGATGTGTGGCGTGGAGGACACCGACATCGTCGAGCGCGTGGCCGCGTCCACCGGCTTGCCGCCGGGGATCGCCGCCCGCGTCGTCGACGACGTCCTGGCCTTCTACCGGACGCCCACCGAGGACTACGTCCGCCGGCGGCACGCCGAGCTGCAGGCCCAAGGCCGGAAGAACCCCGAGATCTTCCCCTTGATCGCCGCCGAGCTCCGCGGCCGCCTGGTGGCCGCGCCCGTCCTGTCCGAGCGGCAGCTGCGCCGCATCGTCTACGGCTAGAGAGGTTCGCCATGTGCGGAATCGTCGGCTACATCGGCGGCCAGAACGCCGCTCCCATCCTGCTCGAAGGCCTGACCCGGCTGGAGTACCGCGGCTACGACTCGGCGGGCATCGCCGTCCTCGGCGCCAAGAACACCGCCCAGGTCCACCGCGTCGTCGGGCGGGTGCGCAACCTCGCCGCCGCGCTGCCCAAGCGGCTCACCGGGAAGGTCGGCATCGGGCACACGCGCTGGGCCACGCACGGGCCCGCGTCGGAGGCCAACGCCCACCCGCACACGTCCGAAGACGGCCGCATCTGCGTCGTCCACAACGGGATCATCGACAACGCCGACGCCCTGCGCGCCCAGCTCGCCGACGCCGGCGTCGAGCTCACCTCCGAGACCGACACCGAGGTCCTCGCCCACCTGATCGCCCGCGCGAACGCCGGAACCCTGGAAGACGCCGTCGTGGAGGCGGTCTCCCGGATCACCGGCACGTACGCGATCGCCGTCACCGACAGCGCGCACCCGGACCGCCTGGTGATCGCGCGCAACGGCTCGCCGCTGATCATCGGCGTCGGCGACCGGGAGATGTTCGTCGCCAGCGACCTCGCCGCGCTGGTCCGGCACACCTCGCAGGTCGCGCACCTCGACGACGGCGAGTTCGCGACGGTCTTCGCGACCGGCTACCGCACCTTCACCGTCGACGAGGGCGACACCACCAAGCCGGCCACCGAGATCGACATCGACGCCGAAGACCTCGACCTGGGCGGCTACCCGCACTACATGGCCAAGGAGATCCAGGAACAGCCCGAATGCGTCGAGCGGATCATCCGCGGCCGCCTGGACGACCGCTTCGGCGTCGCCCGCCTCGACGGGCTCAACCTGACGCCGCGGGAGCTGCGCGGGTTCGCCCGCGTGAAGATCCTCGGGTGCGGCTCCGCCTACTACGCCGGCCAGGTCGGCGCGACGATGATCGAGGAGCTGGCGAGGATCCCGGCCGACGCCGAGGCCGCGTCCGAGTTCCGCTACCGCAACCCGATCATCGAGGCCGACACCCTCTACATCGCGGTCAGCCAGTCCGGCGAGACCATCGACACCGCCTTCGCCGTCGAGGAGATCAAGCGCAAGGGCGGCCGCGTCGTCGGCCTGGTCAACGTCGTCGGCTCGACGATCGCCCGCGCCTGCGACGGTGGCGTCTACCTGCACGCCGGCCCGGAGATCGCGGTCGCCTCGACCAAGGCGCTGACCAACATGGCCGTCGGGTTCGCCCTCATCGCGCTGACGCTCGGCCGCGTGCGCGATCTGTCCAACGCCGACGGTCAGCGCATCATCGACGCGATCCGCGCGCTGCCCGGCCAGATCAAGTCCATTTTGGACTTCGAGCCGGAGATCGCCGGGCACGCGAAGATCGTCGCCGCCGCGACCAGCCTGTTCTTCGTCGGCCGCGTCCGCGGTTATCCGGTGGCCAGGGAGGGCGCGCAGAAGTTCAAGGAGATCTCCTACCGCCACGCCGAGGCGTACCAGACCTCCGAGCTCAAGCACGGCCCGCTCGCGCTGATCGACGAAGCGCTGCCGACCGTCGCCATCGTGCCGTCGGACGAGCTGACCGAGCGCAACCTGGCCGCGGTCCAGCAGATCAAGGCCCGCGGCGGCCCGGTGCTGGCGGTCACCCACGAGGGCGTGGACTTCGGCGAGCTCGACGTCCCGCGGATCGTGGTGCCCAAGACCGAGCCGGAACTGGACCCGATCCTGCTGACCATCCCGTTGCAGCTGCTCGCCTACCACGCCGCGCTGACGCTGGGCTACGACATCGACAAGCCGCGCAACCTGGCCAAGTCCGTCACGGTCGAGTGAGACCGGGCCTCAGCCGAGGCGGAAGTCGGCCACCCGGATCGGCGAGGGCGTCGTTCCGGTGGAGACCTGCTGGTACATGACGGAGAGCACACCGTCGGTGGCCAGCCGCGAGTCGTCGACGTCGACCTCGCCGAAGGCCTGCAGATCGGGGCTGTACACCGTCTTCCAGTCGGTCCAGCCGCTCGTCTTGGTCGCCGCGACGATCCGCCCGTACGGCATGACGAGGTAGGCGTTGTCGCCGCGGTCGAAGACCAGCTTCGTGCGCTGGGTGGATTCGGGCGCGACCGGCACTTCGCGTTTGGTCCACGTGCCGTCGACGGCCCGGCTCAGGAAGAACGTCCGGCCGTACTGCTTGCGCTGCGCGGAGTAGTTCGTGACGCACTGGGTGAACCGGCCGGGCACGTAGCTGATCACCACGTGCGGCTGCCCCGCCGAGTCGACGGCCTGGCTCTCCTGGTTCATCAGCGCGTGGTCGACGCCGAGCGGGTCGACGACCGTGCCCGGCGAAGACACGGCCACCGGGGTGCCGCCCGTCGTCGCGACGGCCGTGCCGGCGTTGTTCCGCCAGGTCCGGCCGCGGTCGTCGCTGTAGACGTAGCCGGTGTCGTGGTTGGCCAGCCCGCCGGAGTTGCACAGCACCCCGGAGCCGCCCTCGCGCCAGGTGAACGCGGCGTGCAGCCGCCCGCCGGGCCCGTAGGTGATGCCGTGCAGGTACATGTTGCGCGTCGTGCTGGTCACGCCGTTGCCGGACGTCCAGGATCCGGTCGCCGACGACCACTTCCCGAGCTTGCGCCAGCTGCCCGCGCTGTACTCCGCGAGCTCGTTGGTGCCGTTGCCGGAGGCGCCGGTCCGGTAGCCGAGCTGCAGCTTGCGCTCCGGCGTGACGACGAACTGCGGGTACGTGATCGCCCCGAGGTCGACGCCGTTCAGCGTGCGCTGCACCGCACCGAACGCCGACGACGTCCAAGCGTGCGAAGCGGGCGCGGACAGCAATCCCGCCACCGACTGCACGTAGTAGACCTGGTTGCCGTGGGTGTCCATGGCCACGTGCAGCCGGCCGTCCTCCGGCGAGACGCCCATCGAAATGACGTTGTGCGAGTCGTCCACGGTCAGCTTGTGCGGCAGCACGACCGTCTGCCACGCACCGGCGGCCCCGGCCCGCCGGGCGAGCACGGCGCTGCGGTCCGCGGTGTACCAGGCCGCGTACTGGTAGCCCGCGTAGCCGAAGATGCCGCTCTGCTGGAACGAGTCGTTGTTCACCAGCCCGTCGTAGGAGACGAAGTACAACGCCCTCGCGTCGAGCTGGGTGTCGGAGATCTTGACCGCGGACACGGCCGCCTCGGCGGGCGCGGCGGGCAGCAGCGGCAGCACCGCGGCCACCAGCACGCCGAGCATCCGGGAAAGCGCTCTCTTCGTGGCCATGGCCCACCCTTCCCGCGGCGTCGACGCGAACCAGGATCGGCCGCCGCCGGACCGCCGTCAACCGACGGATGGGGGGTTTCGCGGGTCAGGCCCTCCCGGCGAGGACCGCGCCGTCGATGTCCTGGCGCCGCTGCCGGGCCTGCTTGGGCATGTTCCAGCCGAGCACCCCGGTGACGGCACCCCCGCGGCGGTACTGCGCCACGAACCGGCCCTCGCGCGGCTCTCCCTCCACAATGGACACATCAGCGTCCGCCGGAAGGGTGCCGTGCACGTGGATCCGGGCGTCGAACTGGTTGGTCCAGAAGTAGGGCACCGGCGTGTACGGGCGGTCTTCGCCGAGGACGTTCCCCGCGACGGCGACCGCCTGCTCGGTGGCGTTGGTCCGGTTCTCCAGCCGCAGCAGCGCGTCGAGCCCCTCGTGGTGCCAGCGGGCGACGTCGCCCGCCGCGTAGATGCCGTCCGCCGCCCGGCACCGGGAGTCGCACACGACGCCGTTGTCGCACAGCAACCCGCTCCCCGCCAGCCATTCCGTCGCCGGGGCGGCGCCGAAGGCGACCACGACGACGTCGGCGGGCAGCACCTCACCCGACACCAGCCGCACCCCGGTGACCCGGCCGTCGTCCGCGACCGGCCCGGTGACCGCGGCGCCGAGCCGCAGGTGGACGCCCCGGCTCGCGTGCAGTTCGGCGAGCAGCCCGGAAACCAGCGGGCCGAGCTGGTAGGCCAGCGGCGCGGGCTGTGGGCCGGCCAGGGTGACCGGCACGCCCGCCGCGCACACGGTGGCGGCGATCTCCGCGCCGAGCACGCCGTCCCCGACGACCACCACCCGCTTGCCCGGCGCCAGGTCCGCGCGCAGGGCCAGCGCGTCTTCGAGGGTGCGCAGCACGTGGACCCCGGCGAGGCCGTCCTGCCCGGGCAGGGTGCGCGGCCGCAGCCCGGTGGCGAGCACGACCGCGTCGGCGGTCAGGGCCCGCCCGGCCGCCGTGTGGACGGTCCGCGCGCGGGCGTCCAGCCGCACCGCGGGGTCGCCGAGCACGAACTCGGCGTCCAAGGCGGACAGCGCGGCCGGCGTCCGCAGCTGCGCCTGCTCGGGCGTCCAGCTCCCGCCGAGGACCTGCTTGGACAGCGGCGGCCGGTCGTAGGGCAGGTGCGGCTCGGCGCCCAGCACGGTCACGCGCCCCGCATGCCCCTTGCGGCGCAGCGCTTCCACGGTCGCGAGCCCGGCGGCGGAGGCGCCGACGACCAGGACGTCGCCGATCATTCCTCGTCGCTCACGGAGATCGCGACGCCCGGGCACACGCTCGCCGCCTCGCGGACGACTCCGTGCAGTGCTTCGCCGGGGTGTTCGTCGAGCAGGATGACGATGCCGTCGTCGTCGCGCTGGTCGAACACGTCCGGGGCGAGCATCACACAGGTACCGGCGCCGCAGCACTTGCCTTCGTCCACGGTGACCTTCATTCGAGTTCCTTCCGTCGGGTTACTTCGTGACCGGCGCGAGCCACAGCCCGGCCAGTGCGTCGGTGAGGCCGGCCGCGGCCGCGCGCCAGGTGGCTCCCGGGGCGCCCGCACCCCCGGCGAGGGCGCGTTCCCGTTCGGCCATCGTGTGCATCAGCACGAGCCGGGTGACGTCGTTGCGTTCGGCGCGGACTTCGGCGGGCAGGCCGGGCAGGCACCGGGCGAGCCCCGCGACGATCCGCGCCAGCGACGGGGAGGCGAGCGTTTCCTCGACGATGACCGCGCGCAACGACGGCTCGGTCATCACCTGGGCGGCGAACCGGGCGAACCAGCAGGGCGTGCCCAGCTCGGCCAGGTGCTCGGTCGTGGGGTACACCAAGCACCCGATCCAGTCCCGCAGGTCCGCGTGGTCACCGAGCCCGGCCAGCCGGCGACGGCGTAGCCGGTCGATCGGCCCGCTGTGCTTGCGGACGATGGCGCGCACCAGCTCGATCCGGGTGCCGAAGTGGTAGCCCACCGCGGTGTTGTTGCCCTGCCCGGCGGCCTCGCTGATCTGCCGGTTCGAAACGGCGAGCACGCCGTGCTCGGCGTACAGCCGTTCCGCCGTCGCCAGGATCAGCTCCCGCGTTGCCTGCGCCCGGTCCGTCACCAGCGAACGGGCAGTTCCTGCAGCCCGCCGACGGCGAGCCCTTCGACCCGGCGCAGCTCGGCCGCCGGGACCGCGAGCTCGAGGGACGGCAGCTTGCGCAGCAGCACCTCCAAGACGACCTGCAGCTCGGTGCGGGCCAGTGGCTGCCCGAGGCACGCGTGCGCACCGGCGCCGAAGGCCAGGTGCGGGTTCGGGCTGCGACTCAGGTCCATCTCGGCGGCGTTCTCGAAGGCGCCCTCGTCGCGGTTGGCCGCGGCCATGCTGCACATCGCGGTGGTCCCGCCCGGCAGCACGGTGCCGCCGACCTCGAAGTCCTCGGAGAGGTAACGCAGCATGCCGACGCCGGCGTTGGCGTCCAGCCGCAGCGTTTCCTCGACCGCCGTGCGCACCAGGGACGGGTCGGCGAGCAGCCGTTCCCACCGGCTCCGGTCGGCCAGCAGCATCGCCGTCATCTTCGCGATCATGTTCGCGGTGGTTTCGTGCCCGGCGATGAGCAGGCCGATGCCGGTGGCGGTCAGCATCGCGTCGGACCAGTCGACACCCTCGGCGATCAGCGCGCTGAGGATGTCTTCGCCGGGTTCGGCGCGCTTGCTCGCGATGTGCGCACCCATGTACCGGCCGAACTCCGCCTGCGCCGCGTCGAACTCGGCCTGGGTGTAGCGGGTCATGCTGAGCATGACGTCGGACCAGTGGGCGAACCGGTCCCGGTCGGTGTCCGGCACGCCGAGCATGTCGCAGATGACCCAGACCGGCAGCGGGAAGGCGAGGCCCGCCTTGAGGTCCGCGGGCGCGCCCTTACCGGCCATTTCGTCGATGAGCTGCTCGGCCATCGCCGCCATGCCCGGCCGCAGCGCGTTCATCCGCTTGGCGGTGAACCACTTCCCGAGCAGGCGCCGCCACTTCAGGTGCGCCTCGCCGTGCTGCGGGAGCACGGTTGCCATCTCGCTGTTGAACACCCCGCCCGATTCGGTGTCCGCGACCCGGGCCGCGTTGTCCGCCGGGGTCGGCCGGGTGAACCGCGGATCGGACAGGACGCTCCTGACGTCGTCGTAGCGGGTGATCAGGGCGGCTTCGTCCCCGCTGGCCAGCGCGACGCGCGCGACCGGGCACTTCTCCCGGAACTCGGCCCACTCGGCCGGCGGCTCCAGCGCGGTGCCGGACTCGAACGGGAAGCGCGGCAGCGAGTCGGTGTTGCTTCGCGTCATCACGGGCCTTTCGTTGGTGAATGTCCCCTGCCCGAGCATGGCGACGAAGAGCTGTTAAGTCAAGCAGTTGACTTAACTTGCGGAGAACCGGCTACCCGGGACGTCATCAGCCGTGACTCGTTACTCGCGCTCGACCTTGCGCAGCCCGCCTTCGGGCGTCCACCACTCGACGACCAGCAGCGTCGCCGCTTCGTTCAGGTGGGTGTGCACGACCTCGGCGACGTCGGCCTCGAACCGCTCGCCGTCTTCGGTGCGCACCCGCCCGGAGATCTTCGCTTCCCCCGGCCACTGCGCCTCCGCGCCTTCGACCGGGTCGACCGTCGCGCTGTGCAGCGCGAACCGCGGGTCCCGGCGCAGGTCCGCGCCCTTGCGCGCGTTCGGCATGGAGCCGAAGACCAGCTCACCGTCCTCGAAGACCGTCTCGATCCCCGAGATCCGCGGCGAGCCGTCCGCCCGCAGGGTCGCGATCGTCTTGTGCTTGTGCGCGTCGAACAACGCCCGCACCCGCCGCGCGAACTCCGGCTCCGCCGCTTCGAACTCCCGCCACGCCGTCATGCGTCCATGGTCTCGCACCGCAGCCCCGCGATGAGGATCCGCACCAGCCGGCGCGCGTCGTACCGGGGATCGCTGTCCGCGCCGATGCAGAGGTTGCCGACGCCCCGCATGAGTTCCAGCGGCCGCAGCTCGGTCCGGATCTCACCGGCCGCGACCGTCGCGTCGAGCAGCTCGGCGCACACCGGCACGAGCCGGTCCACGAAATACGCGTGCAGCGTGTCGGTGCCGGCCTGGTCGGACTGCAGCACGCCGGCGAGCCCGTGCTTGGTCACCACGAAGTCGACGTAGCGCTCGACCCACTGCACCAGCGCCGCGTACGGCGATTCGTTCGACGCCAGCAGGGCCGGTCCCGCCTCCGCGCAGGCCTCCACCTGGTGCCGGAAGACGGCGATGATGAGGTCCGCCCGGGTCGGGAAGTGCCGGTAGATCGTGCCCATCCCGACCCCGGCCTTCGCCGCGATGTCCCGCACCGGCGCGTTCACCCCGGACGCGACGAAGACCGCGGCCGCCGCGTCCAGCAACGTCTTTTCGTTGCGCCGGGCATCCGCCCGCTTGGGCTTGCGCTCACCCACCGACCCTCCCGGGTTGCTAAGCGGAACAAGGTTCCGTATCGTTAGCGGAGCAACGTTCCGTTTGCTCATTCTGCCACGGAGGCACCCTCTCATGCAGTACCGCACCTTGGGCCGCACCGGCGTCCAGGTCAGCACCCTCGCGCTCGGCGCGATGAACTTCGGCGCCATCGGGAACACCACCCAAGACGACGCCACCGCCATCGTCGACGCCGCGCTCGACGGCGGGATCAACCTGATCGACACCGCCGACATGTACGGCCAGGGCGAGTCGGAGGTGCTGGTCGGCCAGGCGATCGCCGGCCGCCGCGACGACCTCGTGCTGGCCACGAAGGCGACCATGCCGATGGGCGAAGAGCGCAACCACCGCGGCAACTCGCGCCGCTGGCTGGTCACCGCGCTCGACGACAGCCTGCGCCGGCTCGGCGTCGACCACGTCGACCTCTACCAGATCCACCGGTGGGACCCCGCCACGAGCGACGAGGAAGCGCTTTCCGCGCTGACCGACCTGCAGCGCGCGGGCAAGATCCGGTACTTCGGCTCGTCGACCTTCCCGGCGTACCGCATCGTCCAGGCGCAGTGGGCCGCCCGCGAGCACCACCTGCGCCGGTACGTCACCGAACAACCCAGCTACTCGATCCTGCAGCGCGGCATCGAAGGCCACGTGCTGCCGGTGACCGAGGAGTACGGGCTCGGCGTGCTGGCGTGGAGCCCGCTGGCTTCGGGCTGGCTGTCGGGGGCGGTCCGCGCGGGCCGGGAGATCACCACCAATCGCGCGAAGATCCTGCCGCAGCGCTTCGACCTCGACGTTCCCGCCAACCGGGCCCGGCTCGACGCCGTCGAGAAGCTGACCAAGATCGCCGACCAGGCCGGGCTGACCCTGATCCAGCTCGCCCTCGGGTTCGTCACCGCGCACCCCGCCGTGACCAGCGCGCTCATCGGCCCGCGGACGCTGGAGCACCTGCACTCGCAGCTTGCGGCCGCCGACACCGTGCTGTCCGCCGACGTGCTCGACGAAATCGACACCGTCGTCGCCCCCGGCCTCGACCTGGCCCCGGACGAGAAGGTCGACACCCCGCCCGCGCTGCTCGACCCGTCGCTGCGGCGGCGCTGATGACCACCAGCTTCGGCATCCTGACCGCGCCCATGCAGGTCGGCTACGACGAAATCCTGCGCGTCTGGCGGGAAGCCGACACCGTGCCCGAGATCGAACACGCGTGGCTGTTCGACCACCTCATGCCGATCGGCGGCGACCCGGACGGCCCGATCTTCGAAGGCTGGACGCTGCTTTCGGCCCTCGCGGCGCAGACGTCGAGGATGCGCATCGGCCTTCTGGTGACGAGCAACCGCTTCCGGCCACCCGCGGTGCTGGCGAAGATCGCCACGACGGTCGACATCGTCTCCGGCGGACGGCTCGACTTCGGCATCGGGGCCGGCTCCCGCCCGAGCCACCCGGCGGCCCGGCGCGAGTACGACGCGCACGGTCTGCCGTACCACGGCCAGGCGGACGCCGTCGCGGCGCTGGCCGAAGCCTGCACGGTCATCCGCCGCTTGTGGACTTCGACGGAACCGTTCGGCTTCGACGGCGAGCACGTCAAGCTCGAGGGAGCGTTCGGCAATCCCCGGCCGGTGCAACGCCCGCACCCGCCGATCATGATCGGCGGCCGGGCGAGCGCGACGCTGCGCGTGGTCGCCGAGCACGCCGACCTGTGGAACATCCCGGGCGGCGGCGACATCGAGGACCTCGCGGCCCGCAGCAGGCTGCTCGACCGCTACTGCACGGAGATCGGCCGCGACCCGGCGGCGATCACCCGGTCGATCTTCCTGCCGGTGGACTACGAGCGGCCGGAGACCACCCGGGGCAAGATCGCCGAGGCGGTGGAGGCGGGGTTCGGGCACGTGGTGCTCGGCTTGGCGAACCCGTACCCCGACGGCGTCGCGCAGTGGGTCGCCGACGAACTGATCCGCCGGTCCTGAACCCGGCCCCGGCGGCCGCCGCGGTCAGCCCGAGTTCGCGAGGTGCGCGAGGGCCGACCGCAGCAGCCGCCGGGCTTCCGGCGTCAGACCGGCCAGCTTGCGGTCCTCCACTTCCCGGATCGCGTCGCGGACCGCCGCGTGCCGCCGGGTTCCCTCGGGCGTCAGCCGCACGATCCGCGCGCGGCGGTCGGCCGGGTCGGGCCCGCGGGCGACCAGGCCCGCCGCTTCGAGGCCGTCGAGCAGGGCGATCAACCGGGTCTTGTCGTAGCGGATCTGCTGGGCCAGCACCAGCTGGCTGGGCGCCGATCCGTGGGCCAGCGCCGACAGCACGACGTACTGCCACATCGAAAGGCCGTACTGCTCCAGCACCGGCCGTTCGGCTTCGGCCAGGCTGCGCCCCGCCCCGGCGCAGAGGGCTCCGAGATCGTCGTCCTCGTTCACCGGCGGGATTTTACGCGTGGACAAATCATAAGCAGGTGCGTATCGTTTTCGCCATGACACTGGGACGCGCCGAAACCCGCACCATTTCCATCGCCGCCTCGCCCGCGCGGGTCGTCGAATACCTGGCCGATCCGCTGCACCTCCCCGACTGGGCGCCCGGCTTCGCCACCGCGGTCGACCACGACCACGACGACATCTGGCGGGTCCACACCGAAGCGGGCCCCCAGCGGGTGGCCGTGCGGGTCGCGGCGGCCCACGGTGTGGTCGACGTGGTCAGCGCCGACGCACCCACCGTGGGCCTGTTCACGCGCGTGGTTCCGAACCTGGCCGGCGCGGAGCTGATCTTCAGCCTGTTCTTCCCGGAGGACACCGACCCCTCGGCGGTCGACGCCCAGATGGCGGTCGTCGGCGAGGAGCTGCGGACCGTGCGCGAACGCGTCGAGTCCGCACGCTAGCCTGCCGCGCAAAGGACTCCGTTGAGGGTGAACGCGGCCGGCAGGATGTTCGGCCCGCCGTAGTCGGCGGTGAACCCGACGTCCACGCCCGGCGCCGTCGGGGCCGACGATTTGACCGTCACCGTCGTGCCGTTCTGGGCCCAGGTGCCGTTCCAGCCGCCGGTGAGGCGCTGCCGCGCGGTGGGCCAGTCGAACGTCAGCGTCCAGTCCCCCACCACGCCGGTGGCGGTGACGTGGATGCCGCCGACGAAGCCGCTCGCCCAGTCGGTGACGTCGGTCATCCGGACCGTGCAGGTACTCGCCGCCGGCGCGCCGGTGGTGAACGTCAGCGGCGGGGACGCCGCGGACACGTTCCCGGCCGTGTCCCGCGCCAGCACGTTGACGGTGTACCGGCGGCCTGGCACGAGGTTCCCGACGGCGAGCGACGTGCCAGTGGTCTCGCCCCACTGTTCGCTGGTGGTGCCGGTCTGCCGGTACACCTCGTACTTCGCGATCGGGTGACCGCCGGGCGCGGCCGCCGGCCAGCTGATGGCCGCGGTCCGGTCGGTCGCGGTGCCGGACGGCTGCCCGGGCGCCCCCGGCCCGGCGGCCGCGGCGGCCGCGGGGTGCAGCACCAGCGTGGTGAGCGAGTACGGCGGCAACGTCCGGGAAGTGCTCGTGCCGGTCGCGGCGCTGGAGATCGCCGTCGCGCCGTTGGTGAAGGTGAACACCTGCGGCGCGGCCGCCGCCGGGGTGTAGCCGGCGTAGTCCAGCGTCACCGCCCTGGCCTGGCCGGGGTCCTTGTTGACCAGCAGCACGGCCAGATCCCCGTCGGGCCGCCGGACGGCGTGCGCGCCGACGAGCGGGTCGTCCGCACCGGCGCGGACGAACTGGTCGCCGGGACGCGCGAACGTGCTCAGCATCTTCAAGCCGTAGTACGGCGCGAAGGGCGTGTTGAGCGCGGGTTCGCAGGCGCCGTCCTCGAGACAGGTCGCGCTGGAGAGCAGGCCGAAGTCGCCGTAGTCGGGTTGTCCGGCCACAGTGGACAGTTTGGTCGCCCCGTTGTGGACGTTCCACCAGTCGACGTTGAACACGCCGTTCGCCAGCAGCGAGCTGTAGGCGTCGGCGGCGAACAGCGCGCCGGGCTGGGTGTTCATGCCGACCGGGGTGTTGGTTTCGGTCATCGCGATGCCGATCCGGCCGGAGCCCGCGCCCGCGTAGCGCGTGATCTGCTCGCGCGCCAGGTAGATCATGTCGTCCACCTGCTCGGTTTTGGTGAGCGCCTCGGCGGCCGTCGAACCGCCGGGGTACCAGTGCAGGATGACGAAGTCGATGTGCGGACCCGCGATCGACAGCACGGTCTGGTTCCAGGTGGCGGTGTCGCCGGCACCGACGATGCCGTCCGGCCAGTTCGCCGGGGTCGTCAGCACCGCGCCGATCTTGACGCCCGGATCGACGGCCTTCATCGCGTCGGCGTAGGCCACGACACCGTTGGCGTAGGCGGTAGGGCTCTTGTCCGCGTGGTTGTCGGCCTCCCAGTTCGCCCCGTAGTGCCCGTTGCCGTAGAGCTCGTTGCCGATCTCCCAGTACTTGACGCCGTAGCCCTTGGTGACGTTGGCGTACCGCACCCAGTCCGCGGCTTCCTCCGGTGTTCCGGTGCCGTAGTTGGCGATGATGACCGGCTGGGCGCCGGCCCGCCGGACGCCACCCATGAAGGTGTCGAAATCGGTGCCGGGCGCCACGTAACCGCCGGGCGCGGTGTTGTCTTTCCAGTGGTAGATGTCGCCGTAGGACCCACCGGGGTACCGCATGGTGCGGACACCGGCTCCCCCGAGCAGATCGGCCACGGGATCGGTGCCCAGCTGGCTGTCCCACACCGCGTGGTTGACCCCGATTCCGGTGTCCGGCATGGTCGCCAGTCCCGCACGGGCGTTGACGGTGACCGTGGCCGTGGGCGTGGCCGCCGCCCCGGCGGTGCCGGCTGCCGGCACCGCCGCGGCGAGCACGGCGATCACCGGCCACGCTGCCCAGCGCAGACGTCGAGCTGTCATGAAGTCCATCCTCACTCGTCGGACACGAACGGATGACTGGGAGCGCTCTCAGCGAGAGAACCACCGAGGCGGCCCGAAGTCAACGGAAGTCGCACCCGGGACCGGTCCCCAGCGCCGGATCGAGGTTTTCGACGCGGCCGGCGACCAGCGTGACGACGCGTTCGGCCGATCGGACCTGCCCGCGGCTTTCGAGGAACGCGCACGACGGGGTGTCCGTCGACGACCTCGTCACCCACCTCGGCGTGCACCGCAAGCGCGGCCCCTACCTGATCGCCTTGCGCCGCCGCCTCGCCGACGACGTCCGCCCCTTGACCGACGCGCTCGCCGCGACCACGCTGCCGCTCGTCACGTCGGCCGACCTCGGTCTGCTGCTGCTCGCGGCGGTCGAACGGGCACCGGCCGACGAGGAGGTGGCCGACGAGGTGGCCGCGGCGCCGGCCGCCATCGACCAGGCGATCGCCGGCGCGCTCGGACAGCGGCTTCGAGGGGCGAGGACCTCATCAATCCCGATCGATCACGGCGTCTTCCTCGCAGACCATCTGCTGGACCGAGGTGAGGTCGATGAAGTTCCCGTGGTCCGGGTCGACGAGCTTCAGGAAGTTGTCGCTGAAGAAGAGGGCTTCGAGGTCGGCCATATTGCAACGCCTGCGGTCGCTGTCCTGAATCCGCCTCTCAATCTTCTGGGACGTCAAGGATCCGTCGAAGGCCGTCGTAATCGAACTCGCCTCGTGCCCGCCGCCGACCGCGAGGGGAACCAGGGTGCTGCTTGACCTGCGGCACGAACGACACCCAAGTCCCCTGCGCCACGCCCACGCCGGCGGACCGGGCCGGGTGCCACGGCCCGGAGGGGACCACCTGCTGCACGACGCCGGCCACCCGAACACCTCCGCCCCGGCCGTGCTCGAGGCCCTGCACCGGTTCGCGGGGCGCCGAGGCCGCGAAAGCGTCGAAGGGGGCTGGTCGATCCAGCGTGCTGCCGCTACCGAGCAGGCGGCCCCGCTCCCTGGGCGGGAGCGGGGCCGCCGGTCACCCGGTCAGTTGACGTACACCGAGTAGCCGATGCCACCCGACCTGGCGCCGTCGGCCGTGTTGCCCCGCACGATGACCCAGTAGATGCCTCGGTCCGGCGGGGTCCACGTCATCGTCCCCGCACCCGAACCGTCCGCCGGCACGGTGACCTCCTCGGTCAAGGCACCCCAGTCGTTACGGACGTGGTAGGTGTAGGAGACGATGCCCGGCATACCCGGCGTGAAGGTGAACGTCCCCGGCACACCAGGACCGCCCGACCACTGGCTTTCCGGGTATTCCTTCGACGACACGTACGGCGCGCTCAAGATGCTGAAATAGTACGTGTTCTCCTGTGAGGAGACCTTGTCGGCCGTCACCGTACGCACGCGCAGGTTGTGGGAGGCCCAGCCTTCCGGCGGCAGCGGAGGAGTCCACGCCAGCACGGCGCGCCCGTCCTGAGCGGCCACCTGCTGGAACGGACCCCAGTCGAACGAGTACTCGAACGCCACCGCGCCCGGCTGGCGGCCTTCCAACGTGAAGGTGCCGGGGAACACCCGCCCGTTGGCCTGGAACTCCTTCGAGGCCACCGTGGGATCGTTCGTCACGGTCCACGTGATGTTGTCCGTCGACGACCACACGCCCGCCGTGTTCCTCGCGCGCACCACCATTTCGTAGTCGCCGGTCCTCGGCGGGGTGTAGCTCACCGTCGCGCTGTTCCCGCTGACCGGCACGGTCCACCTGGTCGCCGGGTCCGCCGTCAGCCAGTACTCGAACTCCACGGCGTTCGGCATCGGGGTGGTGAACGTGAACGTGGCGGCTCTGCCCTCCGTCGCGATGTCGCCCTCGTGGCCGATCGTGGGTCGCCAGGTGTTGAGCGACAACCGTTTCTCCGTCACCGGGGACAACCCGCCGGACGCGTCGCGGGCGTGGACCCGCAGCAGGTTCTGGTCGGCCGAGGTGAACTCGACCGGCAGCGCGGCGGTCCCGCCGGCGTTCGCCTTGACCGTCCACTTCGTACTCTCGGCACTCGCGAACCAGTAGTCGTACTCGACGACGTGCGGCATTCTCGGGGTTGCCGTGTACGTGGCCGAGGTGCCCAGGTCGACGTTCCCGGGCCCGCTCACCACCGGTGACGCATCGACGAGGAACCGGTACTCCCGTTCCGGCGACGTCACGCCCGAGGTGTCGGTGCTGCGCACGAACAGCACGTGCTCACCACCGGTGGCGGGCGTGATCGTCACCTCGGCGACGCCGTCCTGGCCGGCCGTGACCGTGGCGGACGCGCCGTCGTCCAGCCGGTAGTCGTACGCCACGACGTTCGGCATCCCCGGCGCGAACCGGAACACGCCCGGCACGCCGATGCCGCCGTCCGGGGCGCCCTGCGGCGGGTAGCGGTCGGACGTGACCGTCGGCCGCGTCTCCTTGACGATGAAGGAGTAGTAGGTGCTGAGCGAGAGGTTGCCCGCCCGGTCCCACGCCCGCACGACCACCGACTGCCGGCCGTTGGCCGTCGGCGTGAAGCTGACGGTGGCCGTGCCGTCGGGGCCTGCGGCGATCTCCCGCGTGTTCGCGCCGAAGTTGTAGTCGTACCGCACGACGTCGGTGGAACCGTTGGGGGAAAAGGTGAACTCGCCCGCCACCCCGATCCCGCCGCTCTCGGCGCCCGCCGGGTACGTCGCGGAGACGACGGCAGGCGCGTTCGGATCCGTGCGGTCGACGGTGAACCGGCACGGGCCCACCGTGGACGACTTCGCACCCCAGTTGTCCTGTGCGTACACCTCCCACGCGTAGGTGCCGTCGGCGAGGTCCGAGGTGTCCGGGTACGCCGCGGCGGGGTTGCCCCACCCGGCACCCGTGTGCCGTTGCGACGGGTCCGCCACCGGCCACCACGTGAACTGCCCGGACGTGGAGTCGCCGTCCGGGTCGGATACCTGTGTGCTCAGCTTCAGCTGGCGGCTCACCGGTGCTCCGGCGCCGTCCTTGGCACAGGGTTCGTCGTTGGTGCGGAGGTCGGCCGGCGGCGCGGGCGGCGCGTTGTTGACCACCCGCAGCGTTGCCGGGGCCTCGATCAGCCGGTAGAACGCCGGGTCCGCCTCGTGGGCTTCGGCGACGCGGAAGCCCAGCGTGAGGTGCCGGACCTTGTGGTCGACCGCGTCCCGCACCGCAGTGGTGACGTCGAACGTGGCGTCGTTGTCGATGCAGGTGCCGTCGGCACCCCGGGACGCGACCCGCGTCCGCTCCGCCGGGCGGTTCTGCCAGGTCGACTGCTTGGTGTAGGCGGAGGTCCGCCACACCTCGGTGGCGCGGCTGTCGCAGCCGACGTAGTGCGTCTCGCCGGCCGACAGCAGCACCGTCGTGAACGGCGCACCCCGCAACGAGCTCAGGTCGAAGTCCACGTACGAGCGCTGGAGGTGCGGTGTGCTGTCCCAGGTGCCGATCGGTAAGTTGCCGGACGGCTTGAAGTAGGCGGTGGTCGGTGCCGCCGAGTCGACGTAACCCCAGGACGTCGCGGACAGCGTCACCTCGGAACGCTGTTGACCAGCGGTTTCCGCTGCCGCCATCGCGCCATCGGTGACGGTGAGCGCGATGGCGAGCGCGACGACGAGCAACGTCGGTGATCTTCGCAAGGTCATGCTGGCCCTCCCTTGTCGCAGACATGCACGGCGTACACGCCTGAAGGGGAGAGTTGGTTGCCCTGTGGTTCACGCGGGTGGAACTGCTGCTGTCTCACGGCCTTGTCGTCCACAAAGGCCGGTCAGCGGGTGGTCGCTCGCAGTGCCGCGGCGGCGGCGGACCGGACGGCCGGGTGCGGGTCGACCAGGGCGTCGGCGAGGAGGGAACGCAGGCCGTCGGGGACGGTTCGGCCCAGAGCGGTCGCGGCGTTGGCCCGGACGCGTGGCCTGGGGTCGCACAGGGCCTCGGTCAGCAGCGGGACCGTCGTCTCGTGGGTGATCCGCCCGAGTGCTGCGGCGGCGCGGGATCGGACCAGCTCGTCCTCGTCCTGGAGCGCGTTGGTCAGCGTCCCTATGTAGGCCGGGTCGGCTCGTTGGCCGATGACCCAGACGATGACGCGGCGGACGAGCGGGTCGGGATCGTGGCCGGGCAGGTGGTGCTGTGTGTCGATGCGGGCGAGGATTTGTCCGGCAAGTTTGCGGACACGCCGCTCGTCGGTGGTCAGCAGCACCTGCACCAAGGTGAGCGCGACGGAGTCGTCGGCCAGGCGCACCAGGCCGGTGAGGGCGGTGTGGACGTGCCGGCTGTCGCAGGCGGCGGCCAATCGGCCGAGAGCGCGGTGATCGCCGTGTTTGGCCAGCACCCGGAGGGCCCGTGCCCGGACGACGGGGTGGACGTCGTCGGCGGCCTTGAGGGCGGCGGGAGTCGTCAGCGGGCCGCCGATCCGGTTCAGGGCCAGCAGGGCGCCGTCGCGGACGTCGGACGAACTGTGGTCGAGCAGCGGCACGATCGCCGGCGCGGCCTCCAGCGCTTCGAGCTTGCCCAGCGCTTCCATCACGGGCAGCGACTGGGGCCCGTCGGACTCGCGCAGGACATCGATGAGCGGGCCGGTCGCTTCGGCGATGCGCAGGTTGCCGAGCACTTCCGCGGCCGCGAAGCGGCCCGGGCGGCGGTGGCGGAGGTGCTCGATCAGCACCGGCGCGACCCGCGGGTCGCCGGCCCGGCTCAGTGCGCGGGTGATGTCGTGTTCGGCGCCGTGGACCTGCCCCAGTGCGTCGGCCAGGACGTCCAGCCGTCTCGGATCGCTGGTCTCGGCGATGCGCTGGGCGGCGTAGCGGCCGATCCCGGCCCGATCGCGGTCCGTCTCGTTCAGCAGCGTGACCAGCCGGTCGAACACCTCGTCCGAGGTCTGCGGGGTGAGGCCTGCCAGGGCGGCCTGCACGACGTTGGCGGCGGGGTCGGCCAGGGCCTGCACGAGGATGGGCTGATGCGCGGGATCGCGGCCGGAACCGAGGGCTCCGACCGCGATCGCGCGGACCAGGCTGTTGGGGTGGGCCGCCAGGGTGGTCAGCCAGGCCGGCCCGGCCGGGTGGGACACAACCGCGTGCGCGTGCTGGTAGAACGCCTCGTGCGCCTCGGCGCGCGCCGCCGGCCAGCATTCCGGCTTGATCGGTTCGAGGCTGACCAGCCGGGCGACCAGCGCGTCCCCAGTGGCGGCGTCCGAATCCCGGTGTTCGTGCATGACTTTCAGTATGGCCGGTCGCACCAACGAGATTTGCCCACAGGATCGGCACGAGAGCGGCGCAGCAGCGCTTTGAGCGCCCTACACCAGTCCGTAAGCCACGCCGCACCCATCAGACATCAACACCAACCCGTTTCCGGACGGGCACTCAGAACCAACACGACGGCCGTAGCGCCCATCACCATGGACCGTCGAACGCTGCGGCCCCCCGAGCTGTGCGAACAAGCCATGTGGATCTCCTCATGGTTGTAGGAGCTGGCCGACGGTTGCGGAACCTCCATCAGCGTGGGGTCCATTGAGCCGTCATTGATCGAACCCCCATGGGGGCGCTGACGAGCGCCTACCGCTCGCGAGCGAGGCGGTTCGATGCGTTCACTGCGCCGCGGCAGCAGGCGAGAACCGGGTCGTCCGGTCAGGCCCGGCTCAGTTGCCACTGCTGGTTGGCCCCGCCGTTGGCGGCCCACTGCACGACCTGCGCCCCGTCGCTCGTCGCCGCACCGTTGACGTCCGCCACCAGTCCGCTGTCGTGGCTGACGATGGTGTAGGAGCCGTTGCCGGTGGACCGCAGGTACCACATCTGGTTGGTGCCGCCGTTGGCCGTCCACTGCTGCAGTTGCAGCCCGGCCGTGCTGCTGCTGGCGTTGACGTCGAGCGCCTTTCCGCTCGGGACGTACTGGAGGGTGTAGGAGCCGTCGGAGGTCGTGGCGATGGTCCAGGTGGCGGTGCCGCTCTGCTGGACCACCTTGGCACCGTCCGCGGTGGAGTTGCCCGCGACAGCGAGCGGCTTGCCGCTGTTGCGGTTGACGATGTGGTAGGTGCCCGGTGCGGGTCCGTCTCCGCCGCTTCCGGCGAGGTTGAAGTACTCCACCGCGTCGGTGAAGACGGGGCTACCGGACTTCGTGGTCGACAGCTGCAGGTACACGCGGTTGCCGGTGGCCGGGGTGGTGAAGGACACCGGCTGGGTGACCCGCGAGCCGAGCGGGACGGTCAGGGTCGTGCTTCCGGACGCGACGACCGCACCGTCCGGCGCGTCGAGCCGCGCCGTCCAGGTGAAGCCCACCGAAGTGTCGGCGAAGTCGTCGTTGAAGACGGTGATGTTGCGGGTGACCGTGGCGTTCCGGGCGTAGCCGGGCACGGCCTGCGGCAGCGGGAAGGTGCCGTTGGAGTCCGAGACGCCGGAGGCCGACCAGAACGGCAGGTCGACCGCGGCCACCGGGTTGAACGCCGCCTGCACGCGCTGGATCTGCGGGTTGCTCCAGGGGGCCGGGAGGTTGTCCGCGCCGTAGACAGGGCGACCGCCCTCCTCCGGGGTGAAGTCGGTGGTCCGCACTCCGGGCACGACGCCGGCCCAGGCGGACAGCAGCGTGTACGGACGCAGGTCGGTGGCGTTCTTGCCGCGCTTGGCCAGGGTTGCCGTGGCGAACCACTCGAAGCCCTGCTTGGTGTTGCACGCCGGCCAGATGTACTCGCCCTCGCCGTCGGGCCGCCCGTTCACGGTCTTCAGGCCCTCCCCGTACCTGCCGAAGCCGTCGACGTAGTGCGGGAACACCGCGAAGTTGGCGTACGTCATCCCGGGATACCCGTTGAGATTCCCGTCGACGCCCACCTCGGCGATGACCGGCCGGGTGCCGTCGTTGCCGTTGATCGCCGCGTACAGGTCCTTCTCGAACTGCTCGGAATCCTGGCCGCTCTGGTTCGGCTCGTTGACCTGGCTCCAGCGGATGACCGCGGGGTGGTTGCGGTCGCGCAGGACCAGCGCCCGGGCGTGGTTGACCATGTTGTCGTGCCCGGCGATCCAATCCTGCTTGCCGGAGGAGCCGCGGATCGCGGTCTCACCGATGATCATCAGGCCCATCTCGTCGGCCACGTCGAGCATGTACGGGCTGGCGGGCTCCTGGTGGATGCGGACCACGTTGTAGTTGAGCCGCTGGTAGTTGTCCACCGCCTGCGGCCAGCCGCCGTTGTTCGGCGAAGGGGGCAGGAAGCCGGGCAGGGTGTCGTAGGCGTCGCTCTTGCCGCCGTTGTTGATCCGGTCGTAGTCGGCACCCTGGAGGTTGTCGCCGCGGAAGTTCACGCGCACGCCGTTGAGGTAGTAGTAGTCACCGTTCTGGGTGGCCTCCCGGAACCCGAACCGGTACGTGGCGTCGCTGGTGCGCCCGTCATCGGCGACGGCATGCACCGTCAGCCCGTGCAGCTGCGCCCGGTACCCCGACCGGTACGGCACGTTGGGCCACCAGTACGAGGTGCTGTCGAGGTTCCACGCGACCGGCCCGACGGTCACGGTCACGGTCGAGTGGGCCGCCACGGTGACCGTACGGCTGGGCAGTTCAGGGTAGCTGAAAGCCGTTCCGTTGTTGGACGACAGCGACCCGGTCAACGTCACCGACCGGGAACTGCCCGACGTGTTACGCACCGACACGTCGTAGCTCAACGTCTTGTTCGCCACCGACGTACGCACGAATGTGTCGCTGACGTACACCGCCGGGTACGTCCGCAGGAACGCGGACCGGAAGATCCCTTGGGGGACCGCCTCGGACCAGTCGGCGGCGTCGGGCACCAGGTACCGGCCGTTGGATGCCTTCAACGCGCCGCGGCCCTTCACGGCGACGCTGATCGTGTGGGTGCTACCGGGGGCCGCGTAGGCGGTGATGTCGAAATTCGACGGCGTGAACGACGTGGTCTGCGTCGCCACCACCCGGCCGTCGACCGACAGCGTCGCCTGGTGATTGACCGCCCCGAACTCGATCCACGTCGACTGCGGCTGACCCGAGTCGGGCACGGTGATGGTGCGCGAGTACACCGCCTCGTTCACGTCGGTGAAGCCCTGCTTGTACCAGCCGCCGCCGGGCACGGTGATCGAGGTCGCCCCCCGACCCGTCGGCGTGAAACTCCACGTCCCGGCCAGGTCGACCGAGGCGATCGCGGCGGCGCCGGCAGCTGCGGCCGCGGGGGCCGGCTGTGTTGCGACGGCCGGCTGTCCTGCGGCGGCGGGTTGTACCGTGTCGATGATCGCGAGGAGTGTGGCGCCGGCCAGCGCTGCGCGGGCGAAGCGCTGGGACAGCGTGCGAGGGCTGTTCTGACGCATCAAGAAATCCCTTTCGCGGGTGTCGCGTCTACGGGGATACACCGATCATCGGACCATCGTCACTACCCGCCGGGACCGCCAAAATGGAGAGGTCCACTATGGACTCATCTACCGGCTCCATGCCGGCGGAGCAGGGCATCGGTCGGTAAGCAATCGTCTTCGAACCGGTTCGACAGAACGATAAGGGGGGTCGACTCGTGGTGTCAAACACGTCTATGGCTTGCGACGAAAGAAGAGCGCGATCCCGTGAAACTTTCAAAGACGAGCGCGATACCGGGAAACTTTCAAAGCCGCGACTGGGTGCCCCGCCCTCGGCGGTCCACTCCTGCAGTTGCAGGCCAGGCCGCCGCTGCCTGCGTTGACGTCGAGCACTTTGCCGCCGGGAACGGACCAAACAGCGCCGAACGCACCTGGTTGCACCAGGTTCTGGACGGTGACCAGCCAGTCACCAGGGCGCGCTGAGACGGATCCCCCTACGCTCGAAAACCCGTGCTGATCAACCCCGAAGGTAGCCGCTCATGCTTGCGTCCTGGTACGACCGCCAAGGCCCCGCCGCCGACGTGCTGCGTGTCGGCGAACTGCCCGACCCCACCCCCGGCCCGGGCGAGGTCCGCGTTCGCGTCACCGTCTCCGGGGTCAATCCCGGCGACACCAAGAAGCGGCGCGGTTGGCTCGGCTCGTCGATGCCCTTCCCGCGGGTGATCCCGCACAGCGACGCCGCCGGGATCGTCGACGCCGTGGGCGAGGGGGTGGACGAGCGCCGCGTCGGACAGCGGGTGTGGACGTACGGCGCCCAGTCATACCGGCCCTTCGGCACGGCCGCCCAATACACCGTCGTACCCGCCGCTCTGGCTGTCCCGCTGCCCGACCACCTCAGCGACGAGCTCGGCGCAGCCCTGGGCATCCCCGGCATCACCGCCCACCGCCGCCGTGTTCGCCGACGGCCCGGTGGAGGGCAAGCTCGTGCTGGTGCACGGCGTCCTGGGCGGGGTCGGCCCCCTGGCCGCTCAGCTCGCTTGCTGGGGCGGGGCGAGGGTGCTCGGCACGGTCCGGCGCGGCGCGGACCTCGCACAGGTCGACCCGGCTGTCGTGTCCCACGCCGTGGCGCTGGACCAGCAGGACCCGGCGGTGGCCATCCGCGCGTACGCGCCCGAGGGCGTGCACCGGGTCGTCGAGGTCTCCCTGTCCGGCAACGCCGACCTGGACAACGCCGTCGTCGCGAACGGCGCGGTCATCGCCGCCTACGCGACGAGGGAGGACAGGACCGAAATCCCTTTCTGGAACCTGCTGTTCAACAACGTCGTCCTGCGCCTGGTCGGCAGCGATGACTTCCCCGAAGAGGCGAAACGCCAGGCACCGCGCGATCTGACCGCCGCGGCCGCCGTCGGCGCCCTGACCGTCGAGGTCGGCGACCGCTACGAACTGGCGGACATCGCCAAGGCCCACGACCACGTCGACGCCGGCAGCCGCGGCCGCGTCCTGGTCACCCTCCCCCAATGACCCCACCCCGTCGTTCACCACGACCCGCGGATGCATCCCCTCGTCACCCGAGATATCAGTGCCCGAACATCATCGCCGGCGACATCCGCAGCGCGGGCAGGTGCGGATCGAGCAGCCCGTCGTGCGGCCGGTGGTGGTAGTCGGCTTTACCGACCGGCGATGCCCAAGTTGCATTTCCGGCCTGCACTGATGCTTAGCTTACATGTCCGCCACGGTGCCTAGCGTCGGTCACGATCGCCTGTTGGGATGATCCTGCGACGCGGCCTGTCGTCGGACTGAACTGTGATGCAGCACCATCCGCGCATGCCGATGATCGAGCGTGGCCACCTCCACCAATGGTGGTGGTTGAACTAGTGCTTCATCAAGCAACGTTGGGTAGGTAATCGGGGCGGCGGATCTTGGAGTTGACGGCGAAGTGGCGTTTGGGGTGGCAGTGGCGGTTGC
>NZ_JBFBCC010000042.1:0-36732 GCF_040682955.1 Amycolatopsis sp. NPDC051045 | reverse complement strand
CGCGGCAACCAACGGAACTTCCGCACCCGAGCCATCACAACCACCCCTTCCTCCAAGCGGTGTTGCAACAACCCCATGACTCCGAGCCACCTTCAGAGACGTAAAAGTCCCTGGAGGTGGCATTCGCGGCTTCGGGGCGGTCAGGGCGTCCGGTGCACGTGCGGCCGGTACAGCCCTCGCTCGTAGGCCAGCAGGCCCGCCGCCGTCCGGTGTGCGCACCCGAGCTTCCGGAGCACCCTCGCCACGCAGTCGCGCACCACCGGCTCCGGCAGCCCCAGCCGCGCGGCGATCTCCGCGTTCGTCAGCGCCGACCCCACCCCGGCGAGCACCTCGGTCTCCCGGGCCGACAACCGGTCCACCAGCGCCGGCCGCTCGTCGCGGGGGCCGGACAGCCGGGTCGCCGCCGCCACCAGCCGGCGGGCGGCGTCCGGGGACAGCACCACGTGGCCGTCCGCCGCCAGCCGGACCACCTTGAGCAGGTCCCGGTGCCGGGCCGACCGCAGCACGAACCCCGCCGCGCCGTCGCGAAGGGCGCGCAGGATCCCCGCGTCCGAGTCGAACGTCGCCAACGCCACCACCGCCGGGCGGCGGGTCAGCGCGTCCGGCCAGCTCAGCCGCAGGTCCAGCAGCAGCACGTCCGGCAGGCGCCGGCGGAGGGTGACGCGGGCCGCCGTGGCGTCGGGGGCCGCGCCGACCAGCTCGATGCCGTCCGCCTCGTCGAGGATCGTGCTCAGGCGGGCTCGCACCGCCGGGTCGCGCTCGGCCACCAGGACCCGGACCGGCGGGGCGAGCACCGCTTCAGTCCCGGGGCCGCAGGCGGATCAACGGCAGGTCGGTCTTCGACGCGCCGACCAGGTCACGCCCGCCCGGACCGCGCAGCCGCACCTCACGGAACCGCACCGACGAAAGCTGCGCGGCTTCGATCGGGTAGACGTCGCCGTAGCGCTTGATCTTCTCCACCAGCTCCTTGCCCAGCAGTTCGACGAGACCGGAGTGCCGGGTGGCGCCGCCGCCCAGCGGCACGTCCAGTTGCTTGCGGACCTCGGGGAACCGCTGGTCGAGCTCGACGGCCAGCTGGTGGATCGTGACGTAGGCCCGGCCGAACTCCGACGCGTCGGGACCCGGCGGGATCTCCTGCAGCACCTTGACGAGCTTGTCGTCCATTCCGAGCTTGTCCCACAGGGTCACGTCTTTTCCTCCACTAGCGGCCGCCGATGGTCTACCAGAGGACCGGCACGCGGTCCACTCCCCCGGTGACACGGTTGGTCCGGACCTGGAGTTCATCCACGCCGACGGCCAGGCGCAGCCCCGGGAACCGCCGGAACAGGGACCCGAACACGACGCGCAGCTCGGTGCGGGCCAGGCTGGCGCCGATGCAGAACCAGCCGCCGTAGGCGAAGGCGACGTGCGGGTTCGGCTTGCGGTCCGCGTCGAACGTCTCCGCGGCGGGGAACACGGACGAATCCCGGTTCGCGGCCGCGAGCGACAGCACGACCGCGTCGCCGCGCGCGATCGGCACGCCGCCGAGCTCGACGTCGTCGTGGGCGTACCGCAGGACGCCGAGCCCGCTCGGTGCGGACAGCCGCAGGATTTCCTCGACCACGCCGTGCACCCGGCCTTCGGGGTCGGCGGCCAGCGCGTCGCGCCGGGCGAGGTCGGTGAGCAGGTAGAGCACGCCGAGGTCGATCCGGTTGGACGTCGTCTCGTGGCCGGCGAACAGCAGGCCGGCGCCGAGCCGGGCGAGGTCGTCGTCGCCGAACGTCGGGTCGCTTGCCTGTGCACGGACCAGGTCCGAGACGACGTCCTGGCCGGGCTCGCGCCGCTTGGCCGCCGCGAGCCGGCTCATGTAGGCGGTGAACTCGTCCAGCGCCGCCTCCGCGCCGTCGCCGATGTCCATCCGGCCCATCCGGTCCGACAGCACCCGGAACGTGTCGCGGTCTTCGTACGGGACGCCGAGCAGCTCGCAGATCACCAGCACCGGCAGCGGGAACGAGAGGTGTTCGTGCAGGTCGACCGGCTCGTCGGCGTGCCGGGCCCGCTCCATGGCGTCGAAGCAGCCGTCGGCGAACTCCTGGACGTGGCCGGCGAGCCGGCGGATCCGGTTGGCGGAGAAGGCGGGCACGAGCATCCGCCGCATCCGCGCGTGCTCGGTGTGCTCGGTCTCGTGGTCGCCCTGCGGACGGCTGAGGATGGCCGCGTCCGACAGCGCCGACGCCTCCTCCGGCGCCGGGTGCGAGCGGCCGAACCTCGGATCGCCGAACACCGCGCGGACCTGCTCGAACCCGGTGACCAGCCAGGCCGGGTCCCCGGCCGGGGTGGTCACCGCCACGACCGGGCCCTGGCGGCGCAGCACTTCGAAGAGCGGAGCGATCTCCAGGACGTTCGGCCGCTCGAACGGCAGGCGCGGGCTGTCCGTGGTGGCGGTCATCGGGTCTCCTCCCGGTGCGCGGCCGATCGGCGCGGACACGGCGGGCCGGTCACGGCCGCTCCCCCCGGTCCCCCCGCGATCCACGGTACTCACCGAACCCCGCCGCCGGGTGGGGAAAGCAGCTTCCCACCCGATCGGGCGGGCCCGGCTGCGGGGTGAGCAGGCTGCGCGGTGGCCCGGCTGCGGGGTGGCCCGGCTGCGGGGTGAGCAGGAATTGTCGGTGTGCCCCGGTAACCTGGATTCCGGGGGCCGGAGGCCGGCACGTGGCTGTAAGGGCCTCCCGAGCGATCAGTCCCCGGCCGGGGTGATCGGTCGCTCTTCCCGGGCGTTTCCCGGGATTCCGGCCGAATCGCCGACCGCGGCCCATTGTCGATCCCCGATCCCCGATTACGGTATTCCGGTGAAATCGGGCCATCCATCGATCTCTTCGAATCCGGCGCAGGTTGATCATGGGTTACGATGCCCGCATGAAAATGGGGGTTTTGCGCCGGATCGGCGTGTTCGCAGCGGTCGTCGTGTCCGTGCTCGCTTCGACGCTGCTCGGCGCGTCCGCCGCGCACGCCGCGCCGACGCCGCTGGGCAAGCAGAACTGGGTGGTCAGCGTCGCCGGTTTCACCGAGGCACCCGGCCACAATTACCTGCGGCTCGGCTACCTCGTGTTCGACCCGGCAGGCAACACCGTCCAGCACAACTTCTGGACCTGGAGCCAGCACGACTTCCCGGTTCCGGTCAGCAGCGGAGACGTCTACTACTGCGGCGAATTCCAGCCGGGCACCAATCCCCGCAACAACTGCCCGATCAAGACCGCGCCGGGCTTCACCGGCGACCCGAACGGCCACTTCACCGGCACCTACGCCTACGACGCCACGTCCGGCCAGGTGGCGATCACCTGGACCAGCAGCACCATCGACGGCACCACGACCGCGGTGAACCTGGGCGAAACCTGGGCGGTCTCCGAGCTGCACCCGGGCCTGGGCCGGATGGAGCTGGTGACCGACACGTACTCGATCACCGGTGGCTTCGCGTACGGCAGCAACGCCTCGCTGGCCCAGACGAGCAAGGCCTCGATGAGCACCATCCGCGCCACGCAGCGGACGTACCTGTACGAGGCGCACAGCTGGAACAACAAGAAGATCACCACCCTGCGCCGGGGCGCGGCCGGCAGCGGCAGCTTCGGTGTCGGCCCCACCTGGAACGCCTGCACGGACGGCTCGTGCCTCGGGTACGTGCAGTACAACGCGGGTTGTGACAAGGCTTCCTGCTGCGGGCTTCCGGACGCCGCCGGGTACGACGCGTGCGTGCAGAAGCTCGCCGACAGCGGCAACCGGCGGTTCTACTACCTGACCGGCGACCTGGGCGGGCGGCGCAACAGCTACGAGTTCTGGTGCGAATGCCTGTCCTACGGCGGGTGCTACATGCTCAACAGCCACGTGCGCCCGCTGCTCCAGGTGATCGACGACGCCGGCGCGTTCCAGGGCTGGGTCGGCGCGGAGGTCAGCCCCGACCGCAGTGGCACCCGGGTCCTCGACGGCGAGTACTACGGCAGCTTCGCGATGGTGGCCTGACGCTTAGTCCTTGGGACGGCCCCGGAGCTGGCGCACGCCGACGACGATCACCGCGAGCAGGCCGACGACCGCGACCAGCACCCAGAGCCAGCCCGGGATGCCGACGGAGTCGAGGGTGACGGGAGCCGCGGAGCCGGGCGCGGTGGTCGCCGCCTGTGCCGGGGCGGTGAGGCTGAAGTGCACGGTGCCGGTGACGTTGTCCCCGTCCTTCGCGACCACCTGCCAGGTCAGCGTGTAGGCCTGAGCGGGACCGGACGGCGTCACCGGGACGGTCACGACCCCGCCGGCCACGGTCGCGGCGCCGGTCGGCCACGCGGTGCCGTCGCGGCCGATGACCTTGACCGGGTCCGGCGGCAGTGTGACCGGCTCGCCGAAGGTGAGCTCCAGCTGCGTCGGTGCCGTCGCGAGCGAAGCGCCTTCCGCGGGTGAACTGGCCTCGAGCTCGGTGTGGGCCGAGGCGGGCCCGGCGAACACGACGAACACGACGAGCCCGACGAGGGCAGCGAGCACGGCTCCGGACGCACGACGCGGGATCATCCGGACATCCTGCCCCATCCGCCCCTGATTCGATCCCGGCCGCCCCGGGTAACCCACGCCGTGGCCGCAGGGGCGGCGCGACTCAACCTTCGGGGCCGTTCACCCGTATTGACCCCCGGCAGGACTTCGGCGAAGGGGACGACGGATGCGCAGGACCGGGGTGGCGACCCTGCTGGGATCGGTGCTGGTCACGGCGGCCTGCGCGGCGCCACGCACCACGACGCCGAGCCCGATCGCCGAGCCGGCGCCGCTGCCCCGGACGAGCGCGCCGGCCACCACCACCCCGGCTACGAGCACTCCACCACCCGCGCCGCCGTGCGCCGTCACGACCGGCGCCTGCGTGAGCCTGGCGCAGCGGCTGGCCTGGCTGCTGCGGGACGGCCGGGTGGTGCGCGGCCCGGTCCCGGCCGGGTTCGGGCCGCCCGACCAGGCGACGCCCGCCGGGTCGTTCCACGTCGTGTGGAAGGACCGCGAGCACCGCAGCAGCGTGTACGGCACCGACATGCCCAACTCGGTGTTCTTCGCCGCCGGGGGCATCGCCTTCCACGCGGGACCGCTCGACGCGCCGTCACACGGCTGCGTCCACCTCACCGACACCGACTCGGCCGCGTTCTTCGACGGGCTCAACGCCGGCGACGCGGTGCAGGTCTTGTAGGCTCCCTCCCTGTTGGACACTCCCACTGTCATCTCCCGGCTGCGCGCCGCGGGCTGCGTGTTCGCCGAGGACGAGGCCGATCTCCTCGTCGCCGCCGCCACGACGTCCGCGGAACTCGACGCGCTGGTCGAGCGCCGCGTCGCTGGGCTGCCACTGGAACACCTGCTCGGCTGGGCGGAGTTCCACGGCCTGCGGATCACCGTGCGGCCCGGGGTGTTCGTGCCGCGGCACCGCACCGGGTTCCTCGTCGACGTGGCCGTCTCGCTCGCCCCGCCGGACCCGGTGGTGCTCGACCTGTGCTGCGGCTCCGGTGCGCTGGGGGCCGCGTTCGCCGCGCTGCGTTCGCCGCGTGAGCTGTACGCCGCCGACGTCGAATCCGCCGCGGTCGAGTGCGCCCGGCTGAACCTCCCGGACGCCCACGTCCACCAGGGCGATCTCTACGACGCGCTGCCGGCGTCCCTGCGGGGCCGCGTCGACATCCTCCTGGCCAACGTGCCCTACGTCCCTTCGGACGCCGTCGCGACGATGCCGCCGGAAGCTCGCCTGCACGAGCCGCTGGTGGCGCTCGACGGCGGCGCGGACGGCCTCGACCTCGCCCGTCGCGTCGCCGCGGGCGCGCCGCACTGGCTCGCCCCGGGCGGGACCCTGCTGGTCGAATCGAGCGAACGGCAGGCGCCGGTACTGGCGGAAATCCTTGCGGTGGCCGGGTTGGCGCCCCGCGTGCACGAGTGCGACGAGCGGGGCGCGACCGTCGTGACCGGTACCGCGAAGACGTGATCTCACGTTCCGGCGGCCCCGGACGTCTACCAGGTGTGATCGTGAAACCGTTCGAGCAGATCGTGGCCGAGCACGGGCCGATGGTCCTCCGGGTCTGCCGGGCCGTGCTCGGCCCCGCCGACGCCGAAGACGCCTGGTCGGAGACCTTCCTGGCGGCGTTGAAGGCGTACCCGGAGCTGCCGGCCGACGCGAACGTCCAGGCGTGGCTCGTCACGATCGCGCACCGCAAGGCCATCGACGTCACGCGGGCCGAGGCCCGCCGTCCGGTCCCGGTCGGCGAAGTCCCGGACCGGCCCGGCCGCGCCCCGGCGTGGAACGGCGACCTGTGGGACGCGCTGGCGAGATTGCCGGACAAGCAACGCCTCGCCGTTGCGTACCACTACCTGGCCGGGCTGCCCTACCGCGAGGTCGCGGAGATCACCGGGGGCACCGCCGATGCCGCCCGCCGGGCGGCCGCCGACGGCGTCAAGGCGCTGCGGGCCGGCTACCCCTTGGAAGGAGCGCACTCATGACGGACTTCTTCTTCACGTCGCGTCCGGAGCTGTACGAGCTCGATCCGCACCCCATGCACGAGCGGCTCGTCGCCGACGCTTCCCGCCGGGGACTGCTGGACGTCGCCTACCACACCGTCGACACCCCGGTCGGCTCGCTGCTGCTGGCGGCGACCGAGCAGGGCCTGGTGAAGGTGGCCTTCGACCGCCAGGACCACGACGCGGTACTGGCCGAGCTGGCCGCGGCGATCAGCCCCCGGATCCTGCGCGCCCCGGCCCGCCTCGACCCGGTCACCCGCCAGCTGGACGAGTACTTCACCGGCGAGCGGCAGACCTTCGACGTCCCGCTGGACTTCCGGCTGGCGCGGGGCTTCCGCCGGGCGGTGCTGGATCACCTGCCCGAGATCGCCTACGGCCACACCGAAAGCTACGCGCAGGTCGCGACGGCCGCGGGCAGCCCGAAGGCGGTCCGCGCGGTCGGTACCGCGTGCGCGCTCAACCCGCTGCCGGTGGTGGTGCCGTGCCACCGGGTCGTCCGGTCCGACGGGTCGTACGGCCAGTACGCGGGCGGCGAAGCAGCCAAGCGGACGCTGCTGACGATGGAGGCGGCATGACCACGTTCGAAGAACGCGTCGCCGCGGCCGACTGGGACGCGGTGGCCACCGAAGTCGACGACTACGGCTGCGCCCTCCTGCCGCAGCTGCTCACCCCGGCGGAGTGCGCACGGCTGGTCGCGTTGTGGGACGAACCGTCGCACTTCCGGGCGACGGTGAACCTGCGACGGCACCGCTTCGGGGACAACGGCGACTACCACTACTTCACTTCGCCGTTCCCGGAACCGGTGCAGCGCTTGCGGCAGGCGCTCTACCCGCGGCTGCTGCCGATCGCGCGGGACTGGTCCGCCCGGCTGGGCCGCGAGGCGGACTGGCCGTCCACTTTGGACGAGTGGCTGGCGGTCTGCCACGCCGCCGGGCAGCGGCGGCCGACGCCGATCCTGCTGCGCTACGAGACGGGCGGCTGGAACGCGCTGCACCGGGACCTCTACGGCGACAAGGTGTTCCCGCTGCAGGTCGTGCTCAACCTCAACGACCCGGGCACCGACCACACCGGCGGTGAGTTCCTCCTGGTGGAGCAGCGGCCGCGCGCGCAGTCGCGCGGCACCGCGACCCTCATCCCGCAGGGCCACGGCCTGGTGTTCACCACCCGCGACCGGCCGGTCCGCTCGGCGCGCGGCTGGTCGGCGGCCCCGGTGCGCCACGGCGTCTCGGTGGTCCGTTCGGGCCGCCGCCACACCCTCGGCCTCGTGTTCCACGACGCGGCATGACTTCCGCCGAACTCGAGGCGCTCCTGGGCCTGCTCGGGCGGGCCCGGCACATCGTGATCGGCACGGCGGCGGACCCGGCCTCGCGAGCCGGCGGCGAGCGGATCGCCGAGGCGTGGGGCGGAGTCGTGCTGGCGACGGTGACGTGGCCGGAGGTGGCGGCATCGTGGCTGCGCCAGGCCCGGCGCTTCGCGGCGCCGGAGCCGGACGCCTGGGTGGTCAGCGCCACCCCGGCCGGCTGGGCGGGCATGACGCGGCGGCTGCTGCGGTCGACGTCCTGGAGTCCACATCGGACGGTTTTGACGTCGGCTTCGGCCGGCTGCCCGCTCCCCGGCCTGCGCGGGGTCCGGGCAGACGGCACCACCTGGGAGACTTGATGAAGCACGTGATGGTGGATTCCCCGATCGGCTCGCTGACCCTCGTCGGTGCCGGCGACGTCGTCACCGGCGTCTACTTCCCGAACCACTGGACCCGCCCGGATCGCACCGCGTTCGGCGCGCGCGACGACGCGGCGTTTCCGGAGGCGGTCCGGCAGCTGAAGGAGTACTTCGCGGGCCAGCGCACGGTGTTCGACGTGCCGGTGCGGGCGGACGGCTCCGGTGCCGACCGCGCGGTGTGGGCCGAAATCGCGAAAATCCCGTACGGCGCCACGGCGACGTACGGCGAGCTGGCGCGGGCGGTCGGCGGGCTGCCGCACGAGGTCGGCGCGGCGGTCGGGCGCAACCCGCTGAGCATTCTGGTGGCGTGTCACCGCGTCGTCGGCCGGGACGGCAAGCTCACCGGGTACGCGGGCGGGCTGAAGCGGAAGGAGTTCCTGCTGGAACTGGAGCGGCCACCGGCGTCGGAGCGCGGCCAGCTGTGGTGATCACGTCCGGCTGAGCAGCATGGTCACGCCCAGCCCGGTCATCGTCACGGCGATCACGACGTCCAGCACGCGCCAGGCCATCGGCTTCGCGAACACCCCGGCCAGCTTCCGCGCCCCGAAGCCGAGTGCGCTGAACCAGACGGCGCTGGCGATCCCGGCGCCCAGCCCGAACAGCCAGCGCCCGTCGCCGTGGGCGACCGCCACCGAGCCGAGCAGCAGGACCGTGTCGAGGTACACGTGCGGGTTCAGCCAGGTGAAGGCCACACAGGTGAGCACGGCTTTGCGCAGTGGTGTGCGTTCCTCGCCGACGGTCAGCACCGACGGCCGGAACGCCCGCCGCGCGGCGACCGCGCCGTAGCCGAGCAGGAACAGGCCGCCCCCGATGGCGATGCCCCCGATCGCGGCCGGCCACCGCTCCAGCACGGCACCGATCCCGCCGACCCCGAGCCCGATCAGCACGAGGTCGGACACGGCGCAGATGACGACCAGCGGGGCGACCACGCCACCGCGCAGGCCGTGTTGCAGCAGGAAGGCGTTCTGGGACCCGATGGCGACGATCAGGGAGAGGCAGGTTGCGAAGCCGGCCAGCAGGAGAGGGAGCACCCTCTCACGGTATGACCGGGCCGCTACATTACTCCAGCTAAAGATTCTTACGTAACATTAGCGCTCATGATGTCCGATCTGCCGCTCGACCAGGTCAAGACGCTGCTCGCCGTCGTGGACGAGCAAAGTTTCGACGCCGCCGCGGCGGTGCTGCACGTGACGCCGTCCGCGGTCAGCCAGCGGGTGAAGGCCCTGGAGCAACGCACCGGCCGGGTCCTGCTGCTGCGCACCAAGCCGATCCAGCTGACCTCCTCCGGCCAGGTCCTGGTCCGCTTCGCCAGGTCGCTGGCCCAACTAGAGCAGGACGCCCTCTCCGGACTCGGCCTGGGCTCGTCCGGCCCACGCACGTTGTCGATCGCGGTGAACGCCGACTCGCTCGCCACGTGGTTCCTCCCCGCACTGGCAGGCATTCCCGAAGACCTCGGCCTCTGCTTCGACCTGCAGCGCGAGGACCAGGACCACACCGCGGCGCTCCTGCGCGAGGGCCTGGTGATGGCCGCGGTCACCGCGGCGCCGCAGCCGGTGCAGGGCTGCACGTCCCGCCGCCTCGGCCGGATGCGCTACCGGGCCATGGCGTCCCCATCGTTCATCTCCCGGCGGCTGTCTTCCGGCCCGCTCCCCCAGGTCCTCCCCACCGCCCCGGTGATCATGTTCGACCGCAAAGACGACCTGCAGGACAGGTTCCTGCGCGGGCTGACCCGCCGCCGCGCCTTCACCCTGGTCCGCCACCACATCCCGGCTTCGGAGTCCTTCGTGGACGCGGTCGCGGCCGGCCTCGGCTGGGGCATGGTCCCGGAGTTGCAAGCGGCCCCCCGCGGGGACGCACTGGTGGACCTGGCCCCGGACCGGCCGCTCGACGTCCCGCTGCACTGGCAGCAGTGGAAGCTCGACTCGCCGGCCCTCGCGGCCGTGGCGGACGCGGTGACCCGGGGCGCGAAGGAAGCCCTTCGCTGAGCCCCCGGTGACAGCTGCTCCGGCGTCCTGAACTCCGGCGCCGGCGTTCAGGACGCCGCGCCGGTGCCGGGGAAGTCACCCACCCCGCGCTCCACCAGGTCGAAGGCTTGATCGATCACCGCCACCTGCTCCCGCCGGACCACCTCCGCGTCATCCCCCGCCACGATGCGGCCCATCGCGTGCGCGAACACCGTGGTGATCGCCGTCGTCAGCAGGCCCGCCACCATCCGGGAGCGGAACGCGTCCCCCGTCTCCTCGGTGAACACCTCGGCGAACGCCGCCGCGATCTCGCGCTCCTGCTCGTACCAGCGGGCCATCAGGGCCGGGCTCGAGGTCAGCACCCACCAGAAGCCCGGGCCGCCGGCGATGGCGCCGGACAGCGGATGACCGGAAGCCAGGAGAGAGTGCTGGTGGCGGCGCAACGCCGTGCAAGGCGACACCCCGGCGGGCCGGGAGCGCACCACCGACGTGAGCTCGGCCAGCCGATCCGCGTGGCGGTCCAGGAAGAGATCCTCCTTGCGCGGGAAGTAGTTGAACACCGTCATCTTCGAGACGCCGGCCGCCTCGGCGATCTCCGCCACCGTCACCTCCTCGAAGCCACGCTGGATGAAGAGGCCTGTCGCCACGTTCGAGATCAGCAGGCGGGTGGCCTGCTTCTTCCGTTCGCGCAGTCCGGGGTCCGCCATGCCGCAGAGTATAGACCGAGCCCAAAGTTTGACTCGGTAAAAGTTTCCGGGCATCATCGGCGTCATGAACAGGGATGTGGTGATCTCCGGGGGCGGACCGGTCGGCTTGATGCTGGCCTGTGAACTGCGGCTGACGGGCGTGGACGTGCTCGTCGTCGAACGGCTGCCCGAGCCGGACCAGACGATCAGGGCCGGGTCGGTCAACCTGACCACGGCCGAAGCCTTCTACCGGCGGGGTCTGCTGCCCGCGATGGACGCGGTCGTGCAGCGGAACTTCGAGCAGATCCGGAAGTTCCTGGAGTCACGCGGCGGGAACGGGCCGAAGACCGTGCCGGTGGGGCACTTCGCCGGGATCATGGTCACCTCGGGCGGCGTCGACTTCGGCGATCCCGCCTTCCGCGACGTCGGGCCCGCCGCCCGGGTGGTCGTGATCCAGCAGCAGGACGTCGAGGCCATCCTCGCCGGCCGCGCCGCCGAACTGGGGGTCGAGATCCGGCGCGGCGTCGAGCTCACCGGCTTCGACGCCGACCACAGCGGCGTGACCGTGCACCTCTCCGACGGCGAGCCCGTGCGCGCCGGCTGGCTCGTCGGTGCCGACGGCGGCCGCAGCTTCGTCCGCAAGCGAGCCGGGTTCGAGTTCCCCGGGACCGACCCCGCCATCACCGGGCGGCAGGCGCTCGCCGAACTGACCGGCGCCGACGTGCTGCCCGCGGGCTGGCAGCACGGCACCGGCGGGCTGTACGTGCACGGGCCGATGCCCGGCCGGATGCTCACCGTCGAGTTCGACGGGCCGCCCGAGGACCGCGACGCGCCGGTCACCGCCGAGGAGCTCGAGGCCAGCTTCCGGCGGGTCTCCGGGGCGGACATCCGGGTGGCCGAGGTCCACAGCGCGACGCGCTTCACCGACAACGCGCGGCAGGCGACCACCTACCGCATGGGTCGCGTGCTGCTGGCGGGGGACGCGGCGCACGTCCACTCCCCGTTCGGCGGGCAGGGCCTCAACCTCGGCATCGGCGATGCCGTCAACCTGGGCTGGAAGCTCGCCGCGACCATCCACGGCTGGGCTCCCGACGGCCTGCTCGACACTTACACGACCGAGCGGCACCCGATCGGCGAGTGGGTCCTCGAGTGGACCCGGGCCCAGGTCGCGCTGATGCGCAGCGACGTGCGGACGAAGGCGCTGCGCCAGGTCGTCACCGACCTGCTGCTCACCGGCGACGGCGCGACCTACCTCGCCAAGAAGCTCTCCGGCGTCCTGCACCGCTACCCGATCGAAGGCGAGCACGACCTCACCGGCCGCGCCGCGCCCGACTTCACGTTCGCCGACGGCACCCGCCTCGGCGAGCACCTCCAGGACGGCAAGGCGCTCCTGCTCGACCTGGCCGACCACGCCGGCCTGCGCGAGAAGGCGAGCGGCTGGGCCGGGCGGATCGGGGTGCGGACCGCGAAGTGCGACAGCGAGCCGGCGCTGACGGGCGTGCTGGTCCGCCCGGACGGGCACATCGCCTGGGCCCGCGAGGACGGTTCGACGGCCGGCCTCGAAGCGGCGTTGCGGCAGTGGTTCGGCGAACCCGCCTGACGCACTGGCCCGGGCGCGCCGGGCATCCCGGCGCGCCTGGGCACGACCGCGGCTGCCACGACCGATGCGGTCAGCGCGGACACGGTGCGCGACCGCGGGCCGCCCGGACCGGTGCGGCCGGCAGCCGAGCACGGGGCATCGCCGCCAAGGGGGCATGAACCCGCCGCGGTACCTGACCGATGGCCGTGGCCGGCCTACTTCTCCGCCGCCAGCTGCACCGCGACGTCGATGATCATGTCCTCCTGGCCGCCGACCAGTGCGAGCTCGCCGCAGCGGCGCAGGATCGCCTGTGCCGGGACGCCGTAGCGCTCTGCCGCACGCTCCGCGTGCAGCAGGAAGCTCGAGTAGACCCCGGCCCAGCCCTGCACGATCGCGTTGCGGTCCATCTTCGGCCACCGGTGCAGGTACGGGCGGACGACCTCCTCGGCCGCGTCGAGCAGGCCGCCGACGTCGAGGCCGGTGTCGATTTCCAGCCGGTCGAACACCGCCGCCAGGACCTCCGTCGGGGAGTTGCCGGCGCCCGCGCCGAGTGCGCACAGCGATCCGTCGATGTACCGGACGCCGGCTTCGTACGCCAGGACGGAGTTCGCCACGCCGAGCGAAAGGTTCTGGTGCCCGTGATAACCGACCCACGCCGTGTCGCCGACCTCGGCGACCAGCGCTTCGAAACGGGCGCGGGCCTCGTGCATCAGCAGCGCGCCCGCCGAGTCCGTCACGTAGGCCGCCTGGCAGCCCGCGTCCACCATGATGCGGGCCTGCTTCGCCAGGTCTTCCGGCGGCGTCCGGTGCGCCATCATGAGGAACCCGGCGGTCTCCATCCCGAGTTCCCGCGCCAGCCCGAAGTGCTGCGGCGAGACGTCGGCTTCGGTGCAGTGCGTCGCCACGCGCACCATCCCGGCGCCCGCGTCGAACGCGCGCTTCAGGTCCTCCGCCGTGCCGATGCCGGGGACGAGCAGCACAGCGATCGTCGCCTGCTTCGCCTCTTCCCGCGCCGCCGCGATGAGGCGAAGCTCG
Source organism: Amycolatopsis sp. NPDC051045 (assembly GCF_040682955.1). NCBI lineage: Bacteria > Bacillati > Actinomycetota > Actinomycetes > Pseudonocardiales > Pseudonocardiaceae > Amycolatopsis > Amycolatopsis sp. NPDC051045. The sequence continues at coordinate 23,257 of NZ_JBFBCC010000042.1, read as the reverse complement.
TCGACGGCGGAAAAGCCGTAGGTGAACGACGAGCCGCCGAGGCCGTCGCCGTGGGTCACCTCGATCACCTCGGCACCCGCGCGGTCGAGCGCGCGCACGGTGTCCCGCACCTGCTGCTCGGTGAAGCGGTGCGCCATCGCGTGGCTGCCGTCGCGCAGCGTCGTGTCGACGATCCGGACGTCGTGGCGCAGTTCGGGACGACTCACGCCGACACCTCCTGCTTCGCGCGCGCGATCAATTCACCGACGCGGGCAGCCGCGGCGGTCATGATGTCCAGGTTGCCGGCGTACTCGGGCAGGTAGTCGCCGTTGCCGCGGACCTCGAGGAAGATGCCGACCCGCGCGTGGCCGTCCCACTCCTCGCGCGCGTCGTCGAACTGCGGATCCGCCCGCAGCGCGTAGCCGGGCACGTACTGCCGGACCTCCGCGACCATTTCGTGGATCGACGCGGTGATCGCGTCGCGGTCGGCGTCGAGGCCGATCGCGCAGAACACCGTGTCCCGCATGATCATCGGGGGTTCCACCGGGTTGAGGATGATGATCGCCTTGCCGCGCCCGGCGCCGCCGATCTCGGCCACCGCCTGCGACGTCGTGCGCGTGAACTCGTCGATGTTCGCCCGCGTCCCCGGGCCCGCCCCGCGCGAGGCCACCGACGCGACGATCTCCGCGTACGGCACCGTGGTCACCCGGGAAACGGCGTGCACCATCGGGATCGTGGCCTGGCCGCCGCAGGTGATCATCGAGACGTTCGGCGCGTCGAGGTGCGCCCCGAGGTTCACCGGCGGGCACACCATCGGGCCGAGGTGCGCCGGGGTCAGGTCGATCGCCTGGATGCCGGCCGCCCGGTACCGCGGGGCGTTCGCGGCGTGCGCCTTCGCCGACGTCGCCTCGAACACCAGCCGCGGCAGGGGATCCTGGCGCAGCAGCCAGTCGACGCCTTCGGCGGACGCCGCGATCCCCTGCGCGCGGGCGCGCTCGAGGCCGTCGGACTCGACCACGCCGACCACGTATCCGACTTCGATCACTTCACTGCGCCGCAGCTTCGCCAGCAAATCGGTGCCGATGTTGCCGGGGCCGACGATCGCCGCCATCACGGGAGCCATGCCCCGACCGTCGCACCGCGCCGACGGGTCGGCACAGTGTTGTGTTCCGGCCAGTGGAACGTCGACCCTGCGGCGTGGGCGTCGGCTACTCGACCGGCTGCTCGCGGCGGGCGGCGGCGTCGCCGGTGCGGCGAGCGGCCCGGATCACCGCCGCGGCCAGGAGGGCGGTCACTCCCCCGCAGGTCATGACGGCCGGGACCGACACGGCGTCCACCACGAAGCCGCCGGCCAGCGCCCCGGCGGAGAGCGTGGCCTGGAAGGACGCCGTGAACAGGACGGTGGCGGCCTCGGGTGCGTCCGGCGCCGCGCGGGCGAACCAGGCCTGGGAGCAGACCGGCACCCCGCCGTAGGCCAGGCCCCACGCCACCAGGGTCACGAGCGCGCCGATCGGCCCGGTGTGCGGCAGCGCGAAGACCGCCACCGCGATCACCGCCGCCGCGAGCGCGAACCCGGCCCGGTGCCGCCCGGCCAGGAAGGTGCCCGCGATCCCGGCCACGCCGTACGCGAGCAGATACCCGCTGAGCACCTCCGGCCGGACGACGTCCCGGAGCAGCGGCGTGACGTAGGTGTAGGTGCCGAAGTGGGCCAAGACGACGAGGAACGTCACCAGCAGTCCACTTCGGACCGCGCGGCGGCGCAACAGTCCACTCAGGACACTGGCCCGCGTGACTTCCACCGGGGGCAGGGGTGGGGTGAGGAGCACGAGGGCGGCAGCGGTCCCGAAGCTCAGCACGCCGAGCAGGAAGAACGCCGTCCGCCAGCCCGCGAGCTGCCCGACGAGGGTGCCGAGCGGTACGCCCAGCACCGAGCCCAGCGGCACGGCGGCGAAGATCACCGAGGTCGCTCGCGCGGCGGCGCCCACCCCGACGAGCCGGGGCGCCAAGCCGACGCCGATCGACCAGAAGCCGCCGATGACGACGCCGACCAGGAACCGGGCGACCAGCAGCACCCAGAGCGCGGGCGCCGCGGCGGCGAGGAAGCCGGCGACCGCGAGCAGCACCATCAGGCCGCCCAGCATCCGCCGCCGGTCGATCCGGCCGGCCGCGACGGTGACCACCGGTGCGGCGACGGCGGCGACGAAGCCGGGCACGGTCATGGTCCAGCCGGCGGTCCCGGCCGAGACGCCGAACCCGGCCGCGATCGGCGTCAGCAGCCCGATCGGCAGGATTTCGGTGGTGACGATGGCGAAGATCCCGACGGTGACGGCGAAAACGGCGGGCCACCGCGGCGATGGTGCGTTCATGGGCCCCAGTGAACCGGCCGCGGGACGGGCGGTCCGGCCGGTTTGCGACAGCTTGATCGCCACGCGGGGTCAGGTCGGATTTCCGCCGGTTTGCCCGAAACCGCGCGGCCGCTGAGCCCGGGATGACCGGCCGGGTCCCGCGGCGGCGGACCCGGCCGGAACTCCCTACAGCTCCTGGTGATCCGCGTGGTCCACCCGGGCCTCCGGCACCGGGCGGCCGTCACTCACCCGGAAGTCGTCCACGCCGTCGAGCACGAACGTCGGCGTGCCCGCCACCTGGTCCGCGCGGCAGTGGTGCACGTCGGCGTCGGCCACGTCCCGCAGCACGTACGCCGGGCGCGTGTCCTGCCTGCCGAACCGCACGTCCACGTTGTCCCAGCTGATTCCGCGGGCGTGGCGGACGAAGAAGCCGTACGCCGGCAGCGTGCCGAACATCGACGGCTCCGGGTACGCGGTTTCCAGCTCCGGCGGGTTCTGCACCGCGTCGCCCGGCGTCAGGCCGCCCGCCAGGTGGTGGCGGATGTTGCTCAGCTTCACGTCCTCGATCGGGTGGCCCGGGATCCCGGCGAAGCACGACGGGTACCGGGGATCCGCGTCGTGGGTCGTGACGTCGCTGATGCTCACGCGGCGCAGGAACCCGACCGGGATCTCCGCCGGACCGCGCATCCGCGCGCCCAGCCGGAGGAACAGCGGCATCTGGACGTTGCGCATCGTGAGGTTGCTGATCGTGACGTCCTCCAGCCACCCGCCGTCGACCGTTTCCAGGGCCAGTCCGCGGCAGTGCTCGAAGACCACGTTGGAAATCGCGATGTTGCGGAAGCCGCCGTTGGACTCGGTGCCGAACTTGACGCGGCCCGTGCGGCCGTACCCCGCCGTCTTGAACGTGCCGCCGACGAGGGTGCCGAGGTCGTAGCCGCTGACGAAGCAGTTGTCGATGGTGACGTTTTCCGTGTCGCGCACCTGGTTCAGCGCGTACGTGCTCTTGAGCACGATGGCGTCGTCGTTCGGGGAGTTCACCGTCGTGTTGGCGATCCGCACGTTCTTGCAGCAGTCGATGTTGATGCCGTCGCGGTTGGTGTCGATCACCAGGCCGTCGACGCGGAAGTTGTCGACGCCGGTGGGGAGGATGCCGAAGTGCCCGCCGTTGACGATCGTGATGTCGCGGATCGCGACGTTGCGGCATAGCTTGAGCGCGATCGCCTTGTTCCCGTTGAGCGGCGCGGATTCCGCGCTGCCGCCGGCCACCAAGCCCTTGCCGTCGATCTTGCCGGGCCCCTCGATGGTGACGTTCTCGAGGTTCTCGCCCCAGATCAGGCTGTTGTGCCAGTGGCTGTGCCCGAAGTCCTGGTACGGGTTGCCCGCGCCCGGTTCGGCGGGGTCGTAGCCCTGGCCGCCGGCCGGGGCGGCGGCCAGGATCGTCGCGTTCGCGGCGAGGTACAGCGCGATGTTGCTCTTGAGGTGGATCGAATAGCTCGCGTAGGTCCCGGCCGGGAAGTAGACGGTTCCGCCGCGGGTGGCGGCCGCGTCGATCGCGCGGTTGATCGCGGCGGTGTCGATGGTGCGCCCGTCGCCCTTCGCACCGAACGTCGTGACGTCGAAGAAGCGGCCCGGCCGGCTTCCCAGTTCGTCGGCTGCGGCGGCCTGAGATCCGACCAATGGCAGCGCGGCACCCGCGGCTCCCCAGGCGACGGCACGGCGGCGGCTCAACGCTTTTCCCACAACATCTCCCTCATCTCGCAACGGCTGAAGCACTGCTTCCGACGGCGGATCGGGAATGCGACTCAAGCTAAAGGCAAAAGATCGGATGAGTCAAGCTCGTCCCCGCTCTCGGAGCGGGGACGAGCCCGACTTCAGTCCAGCACCTCGCGCACGGTGCCCGCGGCGACCGTCAGGCGGCCTTCGCGCATGGCGAACCCGAGACCCGGGCTCATCGCGACCGGCTGACCGAGCTCCACCGTCAGCGAAGCCGCCTCACCCGGCCGGACGACCGTGACGCCCTCGGCGAGGGCGACCACCCCGACGACGTCGCTGGTGCGGAAGTGGAACTGCGGCCGGTAGTTCGCCGCGAACGGTGTCCGCCTGCCCCCTTCGGCGGCCGACAGCACGTGGACGTCCGCGCGGAACCGCCGGTGCGGCCGGACGCTGCCGGGCAGGCAGACGACCTGGCCGCGCCGGACCTCGCCGCGCTTCACCCCGCGCAGCAGCACCGCGGCGTTGTCACCGGCCTCGGCGCGGTCCATCGGCTTGCCGAACGTCTCGAGCCCGGTGGCCACGCTGGTCACCGCCGGGCCGAGCCCGATCACCTCGACCGCGTCACCGACGGCCAAGGTGCCCTGCTCCACCGCGCCGGTCACGACGGTGCCGCGGCCGGTGATGGTCAGGACGTTCTCGATCGGCATCAGGAACGGCAGGTCGAGCCGGCGCGGCGGGATCGGGACGTGCTCGTCGACGGCGGCGAGCAGGTCGAGGATCCGCCCCGTCCACACCGGGTCGCCCTCGAGCGCCCGCAGCCCGGAGACCCGGACCACGGGGACGGCGTCGCCGTCGAAGCCGTAGCGGGTCAGCAGTTCGCGGACCTCGAGCTCGACCAGGTCGAGCAGGTCCTCGTCGTCGGCGAGGTCGGCCTTGTTCAGCGCGACGACGAGGTGCTCGACCCCGATCCGGCGGGCGAGCACGACGTGCTCCCGCGTCTGCGGCATCGCGCCGTCCTGCGCCGAAACCACAAGCACCGCGCCGTCCAGCTGGGCCGCGCCGGTGATCATGTTCTTGACGTAGTCGGCGTGGCCCGGCATGTCGACGTGCGCGTAGTGCCGGGTCGGCGTCTCGTACTCGACGTGCGCGATGTTGATCGTGATGCCGCGCTCGATCTCCTCCGGCGCGCGGTCGATGCGGTCGAAGGCGACGTAGCGGTTGGCCCCGCCCTGCTCGGCCAGGACCTTGGTGATCGCGGCGGTCAGGGTGGTCTTGCCGTGGTCGACGTGGCCCATCGTGCCGATGTTCAGGTGCGGCTTGGTCCGCACGTACGGTTGCTTGGTCATGACTTTTCCCTGCACTGGAACGAGAATGCGCGAAACCGGGCGGAGCGCGTCGACCCTCCCCCGGCGGTTTCGCGCCCAGGGCGGGGGAAATCGGGGAAGGGTCAGCTTCGAGCGCCGCTGGACAGGACCGGAAGCGGCCGTGCCGAAAGGGCGCTCGGCAGGGACAAGCCTGCGAGCGTCGCGCTATCGGACACGGGGAACATGCTCCGGAGGGTGTCACGCCTGCCGGTGCGGTGTCATCCGGTTTTCCGCGGCCGCATGATCAACGCCGCAACGTAGTACACACAAGGCTTCTCGGTGCGGTTCGCGTAGGAATGCGCGGCATCAGCGGGAAAGTACACCGAATCGCCCGCCGCCAGGACGTACGACGCCTCGCCGACGCCCAGGCACAGCTCACCCGACTCGACGGCGACGAACTCGTGGGAACCCGGTGCGTACGCCGGGAAACTGCCCGCGTCACAGCCGGGCGGCAGGGTCGTGCGGATCCATTCGAAGTTGACGCCGGGGACGACCGGCGTCAGGACCGTGCGGTGCCAGCCACCGGGTTCGGCGACGTGGTCCTGCTCCGCCGCGCGGCGGACGATCACCCGGTCGGTCTCCAGGTCGGCGAGCAGCCGGGAGAGGGACAGCCCGAGGCCGTCGGCGATCCGGGACAGGACCACGACCGTCGGCGTCTTCTCGCCGCGCTCGATGGCCGACAGCATGCTGACGCTGACCCCCGCTTCCTTCGCCAGGGCATTCAGCGCCAGCCCGCGACCGGTGCGCAGGTCGTGCAGGTGGCGGCCGAGCGTCACCGGATCAATCATTCCTCTATAATACCAGTCATGTCCACTATAGAGGAAGCGACCGAGGCGGACGCCGAAGGCATCGCGGCCGTCTTCGCGCCGTACGCCACCGGCTCCGTCGTCACGTTCGAAACCACGCCGCCGACCGCGGCCCAGTGGCGCGCGAAGATCCGCGACAGCATGTGGCCATTCCTCGTCCTCGCCGAAGAAGGCGAGGTCCTCGGGTACGCGCTGGCCACGCCGTGGCGGCCGAAGCCGGCGTACCGGTACGCGGTGGAGACGACGATCTACCTCGCCCCGGACGCCACCGGCCGCGGGTACGGGCGGCGCCTGCTCGACGAGCTGGTGAAGCGGTGCGGGGAAGCCGGTGCGCGGCAGGCGATCGCGGTCATCGTCGACTCCGGCAGCCCGGCGTCGCGAAACCTGCACCGCGCGGCGGGCTTCACCGACGCCGGGGTGCTGCGCCGCGTCGGCTTCAAGCACGACCGCTGGCTCGACACCCTCTTGATGCAGCGCGAACTCGGCTAACGGGACTTCGCCCGCAGGTGGAGCCGCTCCCCCTGCTTCCCGAACAGGCTGAGGATCTCCGCCGGCCGCCCGTCGACCGCGCCGAACCAGTGCGGCAACCGCGTGTCGAATTCCGCCGCTTCGCCCGGGCCCAGCGTCATGTCGCGATCGGCCAGGATCAGGCGCAGCCGTCCCGACAGGACGTACAGCCACTCGTAGCCCTCGTGGACCTGCGGGTCCGGCTCGCCCGTCTCCGGCTCCAGGATCATCTTGAACGCCTGGGGCGCGCCCGGCTGGCGGGTCAGCGGCAGCACCGTCATCGCGGCGCCGTTGTGGCGCGGGATGCGCCGCGCGGTCAGCCGGACGCGGGGGTCGCCGACCTCCGGGGCGCCGACCAGTTCGTCCAGCGGTACCTGGTGGGCCTGGGCGATCGGCAGCAGCAGCTCCAGGCTCGGCTTCCGCTGGCCGGATTCCAGCCGGGACAGCGTGCTCTTCGAGATGCCCGTCGCCGCCGACAGGTCGGCCAGCGTGACCCGCCGCTGCGTGCGGACCCGCTTGAGCCGGGGGCCGACCTCGGCCAGGGCCTGGGTGATCGCGTCCGTCATGCCTCCAGGAAACCCGCTTGTCCCGGAAACGGCAACATTAGTTGTCGGATTCGCCAAGCCGGGTTCATGGTGGCGGCATGAGCGAAAACAACAGCTTCGACGTACTGGTGGTGGGTGGCGGCGCCGCGGGACTCAGCGCCGCCCTGATGCTCGGCCGGGCGCGGCGGCGCGTCGCGGTCGTCGACGGCGGTGCCCCGCGCAACGCGCCGGCGTCGCACATGCACGGCTTCCTGTCCCGGGACGGCATGCCGCCGTCCGACCTGCTGAAGGCCGGCCGCGAAGAACTCGCCGGCTACGGCGTCGAGATCATCGAAGACAGCGTGACCCGGCTGGATCCGGGCTTCACGGCCCGGCTGGCGGGCGGCCGGGACCTGACCGCCCGGCGCGTCCTGGTCGCCACCGGCGTCCACGACGACCTGCCGGACCTGCCCGGCCTGCGGGAGAGCTGGGGCACCGACGCGGTGACCTGCCCGTACTGCCACGGCTACGAAGTGCGCGACCAGCCGCTCGGCGTGCTCGGCACCGGACCCGAGAGCGTCGAGCACGCCCTGCTGGTCCGCCAGTGGTCGCCGGACCTCGTGTACTTCGCGCACACCACGCCGGTGTCCGAAGAGGACCGTCAACGGCTGGACGCGCGCGGGATCCGCGTGGTCGACGGTGTCGTGACCGCCGTGCGGCGCGAAGACGGCCACCTCACCGGCGTCGAGCTCGGGGCCCGGTTCGTGCCGCGGACGGCGCTGTTCCTCCGCACCCGGACCGTCCCGCACGACGAACTGCTGCGCGGTCTCGGGTACGAGGAAGGCGACGTCGACCCGTCCGGGAAGACCGGCGTGCCCGGAGTGTGGGCCGCGGGCAACGTCATCGACGCACGGGCGACCGTGATCGTCGCCGCGGCCCAGGGCGCGGCCGCCGCCGGGGCGCTGAACCACGACCTCGTCACCGAGGACGTCCGGCGGGCGGTCGACGCGTTCGGCGGCTTCTCCCCCGCCGCCGAACGCGCGGCCGCCGGGGCGCGCTGACCCCCTGGCGTCCGGCGGTCCGGCGTGCCACGCTCGGCGGATGCGTCCGACGCTGTACGAATTCGCCGGCGGCGACTCCGCGTTCCGCGCGCTGGCCGCCGCCCACCACGAGCGCTGCCTGGCCGACCCGGAGCTGAACCACCCGTTCTCGCACCCCGGGCAGCACCCGCAGCACGTCGAGCGGCTCGCCTGGTACTGGGCCGAGGTCATGGGCGGGCCGCCGCGGTTCTCCGAGGAGTGCAGCGACCACTCGGCGATGCTCAGGATGCACGCCGGCAACGGCGACATCGGCGACCTCGGCCGCCGGTTCGTGGCCTGCTTCGTCCGGGCCGCGGACGACGCCGGCCTGCCCGCGGATCCGGAGTTCCGCGCCGCGCTGCGGTCCTACATGGAATGGGCGGTGGCCGAAGTGCTCGCCTACCCCGGGCCGCCCGGCGAAGTCCCCGCCGGGCTGGCCGTGCCCCGCTGGTCCTGGAACGGGTTGCAGCCGGTGTAACGACCGGCGCGGCCCCCGCGTCTTGCAGGCGACGACAGGCTGTGGAGGTCCGTCGCCAGAGCCGGTCCGGACGGGTTCCCCCCACCCGCCCGGACCGGCTCGTCCACGACGTCCGATATCCGCCGGCCCCGCCGCTGCGGACCGGGCCAGACTGGCCGCCATGCTCCTCGACCGCTTCCTCCGCGCCTCCCGGGGTTTCGAGCAGCACCTGCGCACGGTGCCGCCGGACGGCTGGGCCGCGCCGACGCCGTGCACCGAATGGGACGTGCGGGCACTGGTCAACCACATGACCCGCGGCAACCTCAACTACGTCGCGCTGCTGAGCGGGGCCACCCGGGAGGAATTCCTGGCCCAACGGGATGCCGACGCGCTCGGAGCCGACCCCGTCGCCGCGTTCACCGGCTCGGTCCGGGCCTGCGCGGACGCGTTCGCCGAGGCAGGCGCGCTGGACCGCGTCGTCGACTACCCGTTCGGCCGGCTCAGCGGACGGCAGGCCCTGGCCGTGCGCACGGCGGACAGCACGGTGCACACCTGGGACCTCGCCCGCGCGCTCGGCGCCGACGAGACCCTCGACCCGGGCCTGGCCGCGTGGATCGACGAGGACTACGACACCATCTTCGCCGGACTGGCGCTGGGCCCGCGGTTCTTCGCCGACCCGCCGCCCGCCGCGCCCGGCGCGTCCCCCCAGGACCGGCTGCTCACGCGGTTCGGCCGCGACCCTCGCCGAGCCGGCCGACCAGTTCGGTGAGCGCGGACCCCAGCGGCCGGTCGACCCGCACCGAGGCGTAGCGGTCACCGCGGGTCTCGCCGCGGTTGACGATCACCACCGCCTTGCCCGCGTTCGCCGCGTGGCGGACGAACCGGAGCCCGGACATCACCGTCAGGGACGAGCCGAGCACCAGCAGCGCCTCGGCGTCGTCGACCAGCCGGAAGCACTGCTCGACCCGCGGCCGCGGCACGTTTTCACCGAAGAACACGACGTCCGGCTTGAGGATGCCGGAGCAGGCCTCGCACGGCACCGGCCGGAAGCGGCGCACGACGTCGCCGGGCAGTTCGACGTCGCCGTCCGGGTTGATCCGGGTGGCCGCCCCCGTGAAGCCGGGGTTCGCGGCGCGCAGCCGCCGATCGAGGTCCGCGCGCGGGCTGGTGCGGCGGCAGTCCAGGCAGACGACCCGGTCCAGGCTGCCGTGCAGTTCGACCGCGTCCGCGGTGCCCGCCGCCTGGTGCAGGCCGTCGACGTTCTGCGTGATGACGCCCGAGACGTAACCGCGGTCGCGCAGGGCGGTCACGGCGCGGTGGCCGTCGTTGGGGTCGGCGCGGGCGATCGTGCGCCAGCCGAGGTGGCTGCGCGCCCAGTACCGCTGCCGCCCCTCGGCGCTGGTGACGAACTCGTCGTAGGTCATCGGCGTGTGCCGGCGCAGGCTGCCGCTTTCGCCGCGGTAGTCCGGGATCCCGGATTCGGTGGACAGCCCGGCCCCGCTGAGCACGGCGACCCGGCGCCGCGCGACGACGCCGGTCAGCTCGTCGAGGCCGGCCGTCCGCGGCAACGGCGCCTCCGCCGATGTCCAGGAGAGAGTGGGTCGGGTCCGCACCCAGCCAGGGTACGTCGGCCGGAAAGGATCACGGGCGAGCACGCCGATCCGCGCGTACGGGTGACGCTGAGCGTTGACCGTGTCACATTCCGCTCACCACCCGATGTTTTGCGGTACACCGGAAGTTCGACTGGTGGGCTGCGGGCTGGGGTACGGCGATGGTCGACGAACCGAAGCACGAGCACGGCACGAGCTCGGTGACGAACCAGCTGCCGGGCACCGTGGCCGGTTCCGTCGTGCAGGCGGGCACGATCCGCCAGGTCGTCCTGTCCCCGGTGGCGCCGCGGCAAGCGCTGCCGGTGCCCCGCCAGCTGCCTCCGGCGGTGCGTGACTTCGCCGGGCGGGACGACCAGCTCGCCCGGCTGGACGAGCTCCTGCTCGCCCACGACGGGAACCGCCCGGGTGCCATGGTGATCTCGGCGCTGGACGGCACCGCCGGGGTCGGGAAGACGGCACTGGCCGTGCAGTGGGCCCACCGGGTGGAACACCGCTTCACCGACGGCACGCTGTTCGCCGACCTGCGCGGCTACGGCCCGAGCGCCCCGGTGCGCCCGGACCTCGTGCTCGCGTCGTTCCTCCACGTCCTGGGCGTCGACGAGGACCGGATCCCCGCCGAGCTGGACGCCCAGGTCAGCGTGTACCGCTCGGTGCTCGCCGGCCGCCGGGTGCTGGTCCTGCTGGACAACGCCGGCACGGCCGAACAGGTCCGGCCCCTGCTGCCGGGGTCCCCCGGCTGCGTCGTGCTGGTCACCAGCCGGGCCAGCCTGACCGGGCTGCTCGTCGCCGAAGCCGCCACCCAGATCACCCTCGACCTGTTCACGCCGGACGAAGCCCGCTTGCTGCTCCGGAGGATCCTCGGGGCCGCGCGGCTCGCCGGCGAGCCCGATGCCGTCGCCGACCTCGTCGAGGTGTGCGCGCGGCTGCCCCTGGCGTTGCGGATCGCCGCCACCCGCATCGCCACCCGCCGCCACACCGGCGTCGGCGAGGTCGTGGCGGACATCGTCGGCGGCCAGGACAGGTTGGACGTGTTGAGCAGCAGCGGAGACGAGCGCAGTGCCGTGCGGAGCGTGTTCGACTGGTCGTACACGCGGCTCGCGGCGGAACACGCCGGCCTGTTCCGCCGGCTCGGCCTGCATCCCGGCGCCGAGTTCGGGGTGCCCGCCGCCGCGGCGGTCGCCGGGATCGACATCGCCACGGCGTACCGGTTGCTGGAGGCGCTGGCCGACGTGCACCTGATCGAATCCGTCGGTGGCAAGCGCTACCGGTTCCACGACCTGCTGCACGCCTACGCGGCGCACCGCGCCGAGCGGGACGACACCTCGGACGCCCGGCGCGAAGCCGCATCGCGGCTCTTCACCTGGTACGCGCGCACCGCTCGGGCCGCCGACCGGCTCGTCTTCCCCGGGCTGGAATCCCCGGACTTCGCACTGCCCCCGGCGGGACCCGAGCTGCCGCTCGCCGACCGCGCCCAGGCGCTCGCGTGGCTGAACACCGAGCAGGCGAACCTGCTGGCGGTGCTGCGCTCGGGCCCGGGGTACCGAGCCGCCGTCGTGCTGGCCGCAGCCGCCCGGTTCCTCAGTCGCCGGGAACGCGCCCAGTGGTCCGTGCGCCTCGAAGCCGAAACCCTCGGGCTCGGTGCGGCCCGCGCCGCCGGGGACCGGGCCGCGGAGGCGTTCCTGCTCGGGTTCCGGGGCGACACCCTCGCCGACTTGGGGCGCTGGGACGACGCGGAAGCCGACTTCGGCCGTCAGCTCGTCCTGGCGCGGGAACTCGACGACGCCGTCCGGCACGAGGTGGCCCTGGCCGGCTTGGGCCAGATCCGCTTCCTGCAACAGCGGTATGCCGAGGCGCGGGACTACTACCTCCAGGCCTTGCCGCTGGCCCGGCGGGCGGGCGGCGGACGTCCGGAAGCCGTCGTGGAGTGCAACCTCAGCCGGATCAGCGTCCGGCTGGGCGAGTTCGAGCAGGCCCGCGAGCACGCCGAACGAGAACTCGTGCTGCGCCGCGAGGGTGCCGACCGCGTCGGCGAGGCCTATGCCCTGCGCGACGTGGCCGTTGCGCTGCAAGGACTCGAGGCCCACGACACGGCGATCGAGTACGCCGGGCAAGCCATCGCGCGGTACCGGGCCCTCGCCGGCACCGAGGCTCTGCTCGCCGACGCACTCGAGACGGCGGCAGTCTCCCTCGAGCACACCGGAGCCGTCTCGCGCGCGGCGGAGTGCCTCGCGGAGGCCTGCGCACTCCTCGAGGATCTCGACGTGGAGCGCGCCGAAACCCTGCGCGCCCGGGTGCGGGACCTGACGTCCCGGCCGTGACGTCAACCGCAGGCCGGGCAGTCCGGCCTGGGTGACTCGGGGCCGAGCGCGAAGCTGTCTCGCAGGGTGACGAGGTTGAAGCCGAACTCGCGATTGGTCCGCAACGCGGGTGCCCCGGTGATGAGGCTCAGCGTGGCGTGCGCGGCCAGCTGGCCCGCGACGCCGGCGGACACGGCGTTGGCCGCGTGGGGCCGGGCCTTCCCGGCCGAGGCCGAGAAGGTCCGCGGCGGCAGCCCGGCACGACGTTCCCGCTCGGCCGCGCGGGCGCAGTCGTAGCACGGACCGGCGCCGGGCCGGTACAACCCGCAGCTGACCTGGGGTCCGTGGTAGCCGGCGTGCACCCACGCCGTCCCGGTCGCCTCGCATGCCTGGTTCGCCCAGGAGCGGATCTCCGGCGGCTCGTCCGCGGCCAGCAGGACCACGTCGAAGCCGGTCGCCAGCGTCCGCAGCACCGCGGGGCCGTCGACGAGGAGCCGCGCGCCGGTGACCCGGACCTCGGAGTTGTGCGCGCGCAGCCGCCCGACGGCGGCCTCTGCTTTGGGGCGGCCGAGGTCTCGTTCGGTGAACAGGATCTGGCGGTTGAGGTTGGAGAGCTCGACGACGTCGGGCTCGACGCAGTGCACGTGCCCGACCCCGGACACGACCAAGGTCTGGGCGGCGGTGCAGCCGACGCCGCCGACGCCGATCACCACGACCCGGGCCCCGCGCAACAGCAGCTGCGTGTCCCAGCTCGTGCGGCGCGGCGTCCGATCCATCCAGCGGAACAGAACTTTGCTGCGCCCGTAGCGTTCCCGCTCGGCGGGGCTCAGCCCGCCGGGGTCCGGCTCACCGGCGTCTTCGACGTACCCGGCCTCGACCAGGTCGCCGACAGCCGCCCGGACGTCGGCGTCGGTCTTCGCCGGGTGGAGGTGGACCAGGTCGGCGACGACCTGGTCCGTGCTCCTCGAACCATCGAGCAGCTCCAGCAACGCCCACACCCACCCATCGGGGTCCGGGATGTCGGCGGCGATGCCGCGGACGATGCCCCCGATCCGGACGCGATCGCCACCGTGACGGACCGGGAGGTGTTCGGGTTTGATCCTGGGGCGCCGCATGATCGCTCCTCTTCGTCGTCGCTAGCTTCCCTGCGTCGGGTGGCTGAAGGTCGATTCACGTTCCACTTCAATGAATTCGATCATGGATTCGCACCTCCTTTCCGGCCTGCGCACGGAGAACCGCGAACTTCGTCGGAATGCAGCACCGCAAGGGCCTCGACGGACAGGTGGATGCCGACATTCGCGCTCCGCTCGGTCGGTGCTCGACTGGACACCCGAAGCATGGAACCGGCCAGGGTCAAGGACATGTCGACGGCGCGGTCAAACCCGCAACACAGCCCGGTCGAACGTGACAAATCAATGTCAGCACAGGTCAGAGCGGTGGCGCGGGCGCGCGGAAGAATGCGAGACTCGAAATCGGCGAGGAAGATCAGCGATCCCAGGAGGGGGGATAGCTGGCGGATGGAGATCGCTTTCGGAATTCTCGGGCAGACTACCATGCGAATGCACGGTCGTTTGACCGCCGGCTGGGGTCCGCCCAAGCTGCGCAAGGTGCTGGCCGCGTTGCTCACAAATCCCCAGGCGCGCATGGGGACGGCCACACTGACGGAGTGGGTCTGGTCGGTCGACGAGCCGGAGCCGAACGATCCGGTTTCCACGTTCCGCACCTACTCCGGGCGCATCGGCAAGGCGATGCGCGAAGCAGATGTCCCCGCGACAATCCGCACGATCGACGGCGCGTTGCACCTCGAGGTCGAACGATCGGCGATCGACTATTTCGCCTTCGAAACGCTGATCGAAACGGCTCGGCGGCACAGCAAGGAAAAAAACCACGAGGCGGCCTGTGAGGTGGCCACGGCCTCCCTCGCTCTCTGGCAGGGACAGCCGCTCGCGGACCTGACATCGCAGCCCGCACGAACCTGGCGATATTCGGCGGTGCACAACGCCTGGCTACCGGCGAACCAGCTGCTGCTGGGCGAGCTGATCGCGCTCGGACGCTTCGAGGCCGCACTGCAGAAACTCGACGCGCTCCAGCGCGAACACCGGACCGACGTCGGGCTGGCCCGGCGGCGTCTGCACGTGCTGCGCGAGCTCGATCGAACGGACGACATGGGTGCGTACCACATTTCCGTCCGCAAGCTGCTCCTCGCCGACGACGACCAAGCCGCGGCCGCCGACCTCCTCGAGTACTACAACTCGTTGATCTCGAGCACGACTTCCTCATCGTCGCGACGCGGAGCGCGGAGCGCGGCCGAACGGCTGGCCTCGCTCCCCCGCCCCCGGCCGCCCTCGGACTCGCCACCCACCCTGCTGCCGGCCTTGGCGCCCCGGGGCCGGTCGCTGCTGCCGCCGGCCGCGACCGACTTCGTCGGGCATCACGACCTCCAGAAGGCGCTCGACGGCCTGGCCCGCACGGCCGACGGGCGGTTCCGGCCCGGCGTGATCGTCCTGGACGGCTTGGCGGGCATCGGGAAGACCGCGCTTGCGGTGCAGTGGGCCCACCGGCAGTACGGCACGCTGGTCGACACGGCGTTGTACCTCGACCTGCACGGCTTCGACGGCGGGCGTCCCGTCAAGGCCGAAGATGTGGTCGACGAGCTCCTCGACGCCTTCGACGTGCCCATCGCCCGCCTGGTCACCCGCGCCCGGCGGGAAGCGAAACTGCGCGAGATCCTTGCGCAGAACCGCACGCTGGTCGTGCTCGACAACGCGGCGAACTCGGCGCACGTGCTGCCGTTGCTGTTCACGCTGTCACCGAGTCTGCTGCTCGTCACGAGCCGACAGGGCCTCACGGCGCTGGCGAGCCGTCACCGGGCGCGGCGCTGCTCGGTCACCCCGCTCAACGAGCCGCACGCCGTCGAGGTCCTGACCAACCGCGTCGGCCCCACCGGGGCCGCCGAACAGGAACCGCTCGCGCGGATCACCGCGTTGTGCGGCGGCGTTCCCCTGGCACTGCAGCTGGTCGCCCACCACATCGAAAGCCGCCGCGGAACCGCGCTGACCGAGTTCGCCGACGAACTCCGCGACCAGAGCAGGCTGCTGGACATCGGAGACGACGGAGACGATCCGCCGGCCAACATGCGGGCCGCGCTTTTGGTCACCTACAACGCCCTTCCCCCGGAAGCCCGCAACCTGCTCCGGCTGATCGGCCTTTCCCCGGCGCCGGAATTGACATTGCCCGCCGCCGCCGCGTTGGCGGGCCTGCCGGCGAAAGAGGTGCAGCACGCGCTCGACGTACTCGTCAGCACCCACTTCCTCACCCACACGGGCACCCGTGGCCGCTATCGGATCCATGATCTGCTCCGGACTTTCGCCCGCGAGCTCGCCGAAGCGGCTGAATACGCCGACGCCCGGGAAGACGCCGAGCGCCGGCTGCTGTCGTTCTACTTGCACGCCGGCTACAACGCCGACCGCCTGCTGTTCCCGTTCCGGCCGGCGGTCCCGATGCTTCCGGCCGTGCCCGGCGTTCCTTCGATCGAATTCGCTTCCGAAAGCGCCGCCGCAACCTGGCTGCTGAACGAGAAGAACAACTTCGACAGACTCATCCCCTGGGCCGCACAACGGAATCACCATGAATATTCCTGGCGGCTTCCTCACCCGCTGTACGGCATTTACCGCAGGTATGGTTTCTACGGCGAATTGCGTGACGCCTACTGCGTGTCGATTTCATCGACCCAAGCCGTAAACAACCTTGAAGCAGAGGGCGCTTCTCGAAGTGACCTCGGATCGATCAGCCTTGCTTTGGGCGACCGGGATGCCGCCTTGCGGGAATTCCACCTTGCCGCCGCTATCGCCCAGCAGACGCGCAGCGCAGTCTGGATAGCCACCTCCCTTTTGCACCTGGGAACCTACGAAGCCCAGATCGGCAACTCGGCCGCTGCCGAAAGCTTGTATCGACGCGCATTGGACCAACTGCAAGAAACCCGCAACGAAGGCACCGAATCGGCCATCCTCCACCGGCTGGCGGAAACCTTGCGCGATCGCGGGCGGCACGACGGGGCCCTTGCGCTGTATCGCCAAGCCTTGGCCTTGAAGAAGAGCATCGGCAACCGCCACGGCGAAGCCGAGATACTGGCCGAGACGGCAGCCACGTTGTGCAAGCAGGGAAACTACGACGAAGCACAGCGGTACGGCCTTCGCTCCCTGGCCATCATCGAGCAGATCAACGACGTCGAAGCAGGTCCACGTGCTTGCTTCGTCATGGCCGAGGTCAACTACCGGCAGGCGCGGCACACGGCGGCGATCGGCTACGCGCGTCAAGCGGTGCGGCTGGCCATGCGCAACCACAACGCCACCGTGGAAGCCGACGCACTCCACACCCTCGGCCACGCATTGCACGAAACAGGGCGCCTCGCCGCCGCCGAGGAAGGCTGGCTCACCGCGGCGGCCATTTACGACGACCTGGGTAACCGCGAACGCGGACAGCACCTCCGAGAGGATCTCGCCGTTCTCGCGGGAGTCCCCACGGCGGGGATCGAGAATACTCGTCAGTAATGTGAGACCTACTCGCGTTCTCACACGATATGGTGACACGTCGATGTTTACCCGCCAGTAGGTATGACCCTTTAGGGCGGCGCGAACCCCACGGAAGTTGCCGTGAGTCGAACGGGACCACTGCGGGTAGAGACCCCACGGAGAACACGTCCGCAAGATCGGCTAGGGTGTGGCGCAACCGACAGCAGAAGACGACACACTTCACTATCGGGTGAAAACCTGATAGGAGGCTGTCTACAGAACAAGAAGGCATTCCCAGATCATGACAAATCGGTTGATCGTCGTTCTTGCGCTGGCGTTTGCGCTGGTATTCACCTCTGCGGTCGCGGTTGGCCCGCAATACTGGAATCCCGACAAAATCGCCTCGAATACGGTAGAGAACGCTACCGCGTAACCTGCCTGGTCGAACTGCGACGGGTGGGACAGCGACGACGAACCGTCCTGTCCCACCCGTCGGCGCACCCAGGCGATCACCGGCCGGGCCCGTCCCAAACCGAGTCTTCGTCCACGAACGACCGCAGCAGGGTGCTCAACCCGGGATCCCCACGTCCGTTCAGCTCGTCGGAGGCGATGCGGCGGGCCACGCCCGCCAGGAAGTCGGCGATCTGGACCCGCGCGTCGGTCCGGGAGTCGACGAAACGCACGCCCGCCAGGCGGTGGCCGAGAGTCGCCTTGAGCTGGAGCACGCGCTCGGGTGTGAGGGCCAGCTGCTCGTCGTGGACCACGGCGACCGGGGTGCCGGCGGTGCTCCAGTGCCGGACCGTGTGGATCACCGCGGGCACCAGCGGGTCGAGCACCGGTACCAGGCCCGGGTCGCTCGCCAGCCGTTCCCGGTAGGCGGCCACGCGGTCGGCGCCGTCGAGGAACAGGCCGACGAGTTCGCCGGCTTCGCCCGGGACGCGCGCGAGTTCGCCGACCAGCGCGAAGAACTCCTCCGGCGACGTCGTCACGCCACGGCGGGGTTTCAGCCGCAGCACGCTGGTGAACGCCGTCAGGAAGTACTCCCAGCGGGCGGCGCCGAAGGCAGCCGGGCCGGCGCGGTGGAGGGCACGGGC
The DNA here is from genome assembly GCF_040682955.1 of Amycolatopsis sp. NPDC051045. Lineage (NCBI taxonomy): Bacteria > Bacillati > Actinomycetota > Actinomycetes > Pseudonocardiales > Pseudonocardiaceae > Amycolatopsis > Amycolatopsis sp. NPDC051045. Next base: position 4,971 of record NZ_JBFBCC010000042.1, on the reverse strand, counting down.
CATCGCGTCCGTGCCGTCCTCGGCCAGCAGGGTGACCGCCGCCCGCACGGCGAAGAACGTCTTGTCCGTCAGGTGCACGTGCCCACGGCCGGCGAGCGGGCCGTCCGGGGCGAGCAGCCATTCGAGCACCCGGCGGTGCTTGGCGCGCAGCAGGTGGTTGGCCTTGTACTCCTCGGCGGGCGAGCCGATCCGCGCGCGGATCTCCCGCACGCACGCGGCCGCCGCGGGCCAGGACATCCGGACGCCGGCGTGGGCGAAGACGTCCGTCTCGCCGCCGAGCAGGTTCTCGCCCTCCGAGCCCGATTCGTCGCAGGCGATCTCGACCGGGCGCACCCCCCGATCGTGCCAGAGGAGCCCGGGCGGCGGCGACCGGATTACCGGCCGCGGCGCAGCGGGCGCCCGTCCGCGCCGAACTGGCGCAACAACGAGAACGCCTGCGGGGACGGCCCGTGGGCTCGCAGGTACCGCAGCCGCGCCAGGGCCGGCTCGACGCCGGGGCGGTCGCCGTCCCGCACCCACCACAGGGCCGTCGACGGCTGGGGCGTCCGCGCGAACCACCGGCGGCGGCGCAGCAGGGCCTGGCCGTGCGCGCTGCGGTAGACGAACTCGTGCAGGCTGCGGTAGTCGCGCCACACCGAGACGTTGACGACCAGGCCGGCGCCACCGTCCGCCGCGACGACCGCGTGCCCGGACCCCGCGCCCAGCCGCCAGACGAACCCGGGCGAGGTCTCGGCCAGCCGCGCGACGGCGTCGAAGGCGCCGGCGAACCCGGCCATGAGCGGGTTGTCCAGCGGCGCGCGCGGCACCGCGACGTTCACCTGAGCCAGCTCGGCCACCGCGTCAGCGTAGACCGTGGTTGACTGGCCGCATGCTGCCCTGGGACGGCGAACTCGCCGGCCGGCTCGACCGGCACACCCTGCACTCCGCCCTGCTGCGGGACAATCCGCTCGGTGACCCGCACGAACGGCCGCTGTGGGTCTACGTCCCGCCCGGCTACGACGACGGCGACGAGCGGTACCCGGCGGTGTACGTCATCCAGGGCTACACCGGGCACCTGACGATGTGGGCCAACCGGACACCGTTCCGGCAGCCGTTCGTGGAGACCGCCGACGCCGTCTTCGCCGACGGCGCGCCGGGGTGTGTCGTGGTGTACGTCGACGCGTGGACCGCGTACGGCGGCTCGCAGTTCGTCGATTCGCCGGGCACCGGCCGGTACCACTCCTACCTGTGCGACGAGGTCGTGCCGTGGGTCGACGAGCACTACCGGACGCTGCCGGACCGCGCATCCCGCGCGATCGCCGGCAAGTCGTCGGGCGGGTTCGGCGCGATGATCACCCCGATGCTGCGACCCGACCTGTTCGGTGCGCTGGCGACGCACGCGGGCGACTCGCTGTACGAGCTGTGCTACGTCCCCGACTTCGGCAAGGCGGTCCGCGCGCTGCGCGAGTACGACCAGGACGTCCAGGCGTGGTGGGCCGGCTTCCGGAGCCGTCCGGCCTTCACCAAGCCCGAAGACGCGACCCTGCTGATGATCCTCGGCGTTTCGGCGTGCTTCTCCGCGCGGGAGGACGGGACGCCGGAGCTGCCGTTCGACCCGCTGACCGGGGCGCTGCGGCCGCAGCTGTGGCAGCGCTGGCTGGACTGGGACCCGGTCCGGATGGTGGCGGGGCACGCGGAGGCGGTCCGGTCGCTGCGCGCGGTGTGGATCGACGCGGGCACGAGCGACGAGTGGTTCCTCGACCTCGGCGCGGAGGCGTTCCGGGCCGAGGTGGCCCGGGCGGGCCTGCCGGACGACCGCGTCCACTTCGAACTGTTCGACGCCGGCCACGGCGGGATCGACTACCGGTACCCGCTTTCGCTGGCCTGGCTGGCGGAGCGGCTGGCCCGCTGACCACGGCCGGGTGGTCACCCGGCCGCCCCGGCGCTCGCTAGGCTCGGCCGATGGTCACCGAGACCGAACTGACCCTGCCCGGTGGGCGTTCCCTGCACGTTTACGACACCGGCGCGCCCGCGCGGCTCACCGTCTTCTGGCACCACGGAACGCCCAACACCGGTGCGCCGCCCGGGCCGCTGCTGCCGCTCGCCCGGGAACTCGGGGTGCGGTTCGTGTCCTACGACCGGCCCGGTTACCGCGCCTCCACCCCGCTGCCGGGGCGGACCACCGGGAACGCCGCCGAGTGCGTGGCCGCGGTCGCCGACGCGCTCGGGATCGGCGAGTTCGCCCTGATGGGACACTCCGGCGGCAGCTCGCACGCCCTCGCCTGTGCCGCCCTGCTGCCGGAGCGGGTCGTCGCCGTCGCCGCGCTCGCCGCGGTCGCACCGTTCGACGCCGAGGGGCTCGACTGGTTCGGTGGCATGGCCGCCGCGAGCGCCGCCTCGCTGCGTGCCGCCACCGGAGGCCGGGCCGCCAAGGAAAAGCACGAGGCCGCCGCCGAGTTCGATCCGGACGTCTTCACCACCGCCGACCTGGCCGCGCTCACCGGGTCGTGGTCGTGGCTGGACGACGTCGTCCGCGCGGCGCTCGCGGCCGGACCCGGCGGGCTGATCGACGACGACCTGGCCTACGTCACGCCGTGGGGCGCCGACCCCGCGCGGATCACCGCGCCCGTCCTGCTGGTGCACGGCGAGCAGGACCGGATGATCCCCGCCACGCACAGCGCGTGGCTCGCCGCGCGGTGCCCGGACGCGCAGTACCGGCCCACAGCCGGCGACGGGCACCTGTCCGTGCTGCGCCACGCCGCCGACGCCCTCACCTGGCTCGCCGATCAGGGCACCAGGACCAGTGCGGTGACCACCGGCGCCAGGTAGAGCACCGGATACGCCAGGTGCGCGTACGACCGCGCCCGGGCCACGGTGACGAGGGCGCCGGTGAAGTACAGGATCAGGCCGATCGCCGCGGCAATGCCGATGGGCGGCCAGAAGAGCCCGGCGATCAGCCCCAGCGCGCCGGCCGCCTTGGCCGTGCCCAGCCACGGCCACCACGACGCGGGCACGCCGTACTCGGTGATCGGCTCCACGACCCACTTCGCGCGGGCGAACATCGAGACGGCCGAGAAACCGACCCAAGCCGCGGCGGCGATGGTGACGATCAGGTGAGCGGTGGACATCGGAACTCCTCGCGGGCTGCGCGGACGCCCGGGTCCGGGGTCCGTCACCCCCACGACTCCGCGGGCCGGGCCGATGTGACAGCCGTGTTTGTGACGGCGGTCACTGCCCTGCGAATGGTCACTGCCCCGCGAAGTGCGGCAGGACCAGCTCGACCAGTGCGGTGACGTCGGCGTCGGCCATCGGCTCGCCGGTCATGCCCATCCGGTGCAGCAGCGTGCCGACCACGACGTCGATGAAGAACAGGACCCGGTGCTCCGGCTCGCCGAGCGCGTCCTGGAGCGCCAGCCGATACGGATCCTGCAGCCGGGAAGACAGGACCTCCCGCAGGGCCGGATCGCTGACGGCGTCGCTGAACACGCCGGCGAACGCGTCGCCCACCCCGGGTTCGCCGATCTTCGCCGCGACCCAGCGGATGGCCGAGGCCATGATCCCGGCCCGGCTCCCGGCCGCCAGCGGTACCGGGCCGAACGCGTCCAGGAGGCAGTCCACGATCAGCTCGCCCTTGGACGGCCAGCGCCGGTAGATCGTCGTCTTGGCGACCCCGGCCGCCGCGGCGATGCGGTCGACGGTGGCGCGCGCGTAGCCGAGTTCGTGGACCGTGCGCAGCGTCGCGGCGAACACCGCGGCGTGGACACCGGCGCGGGGACGGCCCGGCGGCCGGGCGGAAGGGGGCGAAGCCATGGCGCCACGGTACCGGTTTTCGCTACCGTAGGTTTCGATACCTCAGGTTTCGAAACCAGGGAGCGAACATGACCGAAGGAACGACCGCACAACGTCCACCGGAGCCGGACTGGCTCGCGATGACGACCGAGCAGCTGCTCGCCTACCGCGACGCGGAGAACCGCTTCCGGGCGTCCGACGCCGTGCGGGCGATCACCGGGGAGCCGGACCCGGACGCTGTGATCGAGTGGCGGAACCTGGCGCTGCCCGGCCGCGAACTGCCGGTCCGGGTGCACCGGCCGGCCGGGCGGGCCGACACCGCGCTGCCGCTGGTGGTCCACGTCCACGGCGGCGGGTTCGTGGGCACGGCGGTGCAGAGCGACTGGGTCACCAGCCACCTCGCCGTGCGGCTGCCCGCGGTCGTCGTCTCGGTCGAACACCGCCTCCTCGCCCCGGGCCACCCGCTCGCGGACGCCGTCGACGACGGCTGGGACACCCTCCGGCACCTGGTAGGGGACGCCGGTCCGTGGGGCATCGACCCGGCGCGGGCCGCCGTCTTCGGCGAGAGCTGCGGCGGGCTGATCAGCGCACTGGCGGCGATCCGGGCCCGGGAGGCCGGCCTGCCCCTGCGGGCCCAGGTGCTGGTCAACCCGGCGGTCGAGGTGACCCCGACGATGTTCGACCACGCCTCGGTCACCGAGTACGCCCACACCCCCACCCTCGGCCTGCCGGTGCTGCAGCTGTTCCGGCGGCTCGCCGTTCCGCCGGGCACCGACGCCCACGGGCTTTCCCCGCTGCACGCCGGCAACCTGGGCGGGTTGGCCCCGGCGCTCGTGGTGGTCCCGACCCACGACCCGGTGGCCGATCACGGCCGCCGCTACGCCGAGCGGCTCGCAGCGGCGGGCACCCCGGTGCGGCTCACCGAATACCCCGGCGCGGGGCACGCCTTCCTCAGCACGCCGGGCCTGGCGCCGCAGGCCGAGGCCGCGCGGGCGGAGATCCTCGAGTTCCTCCGGACCTCCCTCGCCGCGGACCGGACATGAGGCCGTCGACCGGGGAGGAGATCGACGGCCTCGACTCGATCCCGCCCCGGCTGAGCAGGAAGGTGCGCTTCACTGGTCCCCGGGACCAGTGAACGGCGGTGCCGTGCCGGTCCGGCACAGCGGAAGAGCGTCGCGTAGCGAAAGAGAGAAAGGGTCTCGG
>NZ_JBFBCC010000041.1:24300-39776 GCF_040682955.1 Amycolatopsis sp. NPDC051045 | reverse complement strand
ACCCAGCTCGCCTGCGCGGTGATCTGCTACCGCCGGGCTATCAAGCTGGACCTGCTCACCCACAACAACCCCAAATGAGACGTGGTCTAAGCCGCGTCGACCTCGGGAGGATCCCGCTACAGGGTCTGCGCTGGTCGGAGTCCACGCGGTGGCCGGACGAGTGGCTCGACCAGATCCATCGGGACTCAGTCGAACTTCGTCCCGGCCTTTACGAGATTCGCCAAGGTGGCGTCGACGTCGATCACCACGTCGAGACCCTGGTCTGACGGTCGGGGCGTGAGCGTCTACCCGACTGGCGGCGTCCTGATCCGGTCGGCGCCAGGCCGCCGCATTCATCCTCGACGCGCTGCGCGGGCGGTTCACCCGATCGCGGCTTCTTCGCCGGGCAATCCCTTTGGTACGGCGGCGACTTCGCCGACAGCCTCGCCGATAGGGCTGACCGGTGCTCCGCGCTCATCGCTATCATCAGTCTTGGCTGGTGCGACGCCGGGGGTTGGACGGGGTGGCGGCTGAACTCGCCGGACTACTGGGGTTGGCCCGAGATCGAATTGACCTGCGGGGGACGGGCGCGTCGTCCTACCGGTGCTCGTCGGCGGCCGGCTCCGGGTGCCGGTCCTCGCGGCAGACATGCTCCCGCCGTCGCCCGCTGCCCTGGAGGGCACGCCCTCAGCCTGCGGAGCAATTCCCAGCCGCGCGTGACGGCGCTGGCGACTTCCTCGGCGACGAACAGCTTCGCTGACCGGTGGCCGACCTGCGCCGGTTTACGTAATCACCTTTATAGGCATCTATCAAGCGTAAATTGAAATTGTAGTCCTCTCAGGTGGACACTGAAGGATAGCTAGTCATAATCCACTTCCGTGGCTGAAGATAAAAGGGTGGTTAGCATCTGTTCATGCTTACGAATTTCTTCTTTGTCGACTACTTCTGATATTCGACAATATTTCCGCCCGATATCTTTTATTGAGCTGCCGCTGTGCAACCATTTGCCGTCGAGTCGCAACCATCGGTCATGCACTAAATTTTGGGGAAGTTTCAGAAGTTTTGCATTGACGTCAACGGACTTGAGTGCTGCAACTTCGGCAAATGTACCAGGGTAGAACCTTTGACTGATAAAGACGAGGTCGACGTCTGGCTGGAGCCAAGTTGCGAGCCTAACTGTGTCGATGTCAATGTAGGGGTCTATCACGTATATGTTTTCTCTTGCGTTGGCAAACTCCTCCTTTAGTGCAGTCATTGTTCCGTCGGTTTCTCCTGGTGAGATAAGCCCGCGTAGCGGTCGGGGTGAATCTATCTGTCGATAGTCAATTCGTTCGCCAGCTTCGCGGGCAAGGAGATATGAGCGTGAAGTTGCGGGAGCAATAAGGGTTGTGCTGACTTCGCATGATCTCGCGTATCGCAGGAGTGGTGCGTAGGCAAAATCTGTTGTCACAACGACGAGGCGGTCGAATTCATTTGGATTCGACATCGCAGCCAGAGAATTCGTGGTTTCTGATTGCTGCAATCCGATGAAGTGCCACCAAAAATCGTGGATATCGACGTGAGTTCCCGGAGTTCCAATCTGAAGTATACAATTCGCCGCCTCCGACTGAAACTCTAGGACGGCAGCCTCGGTATAGAAATTATCTACCCAGGACAAGAATATTGTCGAATCTTTCCCGTACTTTCTGCGGAGAAACCTCAGTAGGTCGCCGATGCGTCTGCGCGCCGTCGCGTGGTTCAATGCTGCGAAGTTGCCTACATCTACAAAAGTGCAGGTACTGGTCATGGTGGCAGTGTATCCTGATCAGTGCATGGGCAAAGTTGATCTTAATTGCGGTGAGTATAACGAGTGACGTGGTCGTTGTGAACTGCGCCAGCCGTGTTGGGTTGTTCACGGTAGAACCAGCTCAGAATTCTGACGCAAAGTGAGTCTCATGCATAATGACTCTTATGCATGGGTGGCATGGCGCGCGCCGAGTCATACCTATGTTCCATAACTCGTGGTATGCGTTGTCGTCGGACGTAAGGGTCAACTTCAAACTGGGCAACGTTGCTGACGGCACAGAGTTTTTGGCGGTGCCGAGTCGCATTGGATAGTTAGCCGTGCTCATACCCCGCGGGATCAGTGTGTCGCAAGGCGGTCGAACACGATGATGTCCCAACCGGCCGCGATCATGAGCTCTCCGCTGGGCCCGAACGCTGCGGCGCTGATCCCGCGGAAGTCGAAGACGGCGACCTCGTCGCCGGTGGCGAGGTCCCAGACACGCGCGGCGTCGTCATGGCCGGCGGTGACTGCCACAGGGCGGCCGTGGAGCGTGCTGCAGGCCATAGCCTCGATCGGGCCGGGGTGGCCAGTGATAGTGGTGAGTTTTTCGCCGGTGGCGAGGTCCCAGACCTGTGCGGTGTCGTCGAGGCTGGCGGTGACGGCGACGGGGCGGTCGTTGAGGCTGGTGCAGGTCACCGCCTGCACCGAGCGGCTGTGGCCGGTGAAGGTGGTGAGTTTTTCGCCGGTGGCGAGGTCCCAGACCTGTGCGGTGTCGTCGAGGCTGGCGGTGACGGCGACGGGGCGGTCGTTGAGGCTGGTGCAGGTCACCGCCTGCACCGAGCGGCTGTGGCCGGTGAAGGTGGTGAGTTTTTCGCCGGTGGCGAGGTCCCAGACCTGTGCGGTGTCGTCGGAGCTGGCGGTGACGGCGACGGGGCGGTCGTCGAGGAGGGTGCAAGCCACCGCCAGCACCGGTCCGGTGTGGCCGGTGAAGGTGGTGAGCTGTTCGCCGGTGGCGAGGTCCCAGACCCGCGCGGTGCTGTCGAAGCCTGCGGTGACGGCGACCGGCCGACCGTCCAGCACACCGCTTGCCGCGGCCACGACCCAGGCAGAATGACCGGAGCTTGCGGGTGAATGAGCTGTGTCGATCAGAAAACGCCAGACCCGTACGGTTTTGTCGTCGCTGGCGGTGACGGCGACAGGGCGACTGTCGAGCCTGCTGCAGGCGACCGCCTGCACCGAGCGGCTGTGGCCGGTGAAGGTGGTGAGTTCCTCGCCGGTGGCGAGGTCCCAGACCCGCGCGGTGCCGTCGTCGCTGGCGGTGACGGCGACGGGGCGGTCGTCGAGGAGGGGGCAAGCCACCGCCAGCACCGGTCCGGTGTGGCCGGTGAAGGTGGTGAGCTGTTCGCCGGTGGCGAGGTCCCAGACCCGCGCGGTGTCGTCGAGGCTGGCGGTGACGGCGACAGGCCGGTCGCCGAGGAAGGTACAGGCCACCGCCTGCACCGCGTCGGTGAAGGTGGTGAGCTGTTCGCCGGTGGCGAGGTCCCAGACCCGCGCGATGCAGTCGCCGCCGGCGGTGACGGCGACGGGGCGGTCGTCGAGGAGGGTGCAGGCCACCGCCACTACCCAGCTGGTGTGGCCGGTGAAGGTGGTGAGTTGTTCGCCGGTGGCGAGGTCCCAGACCAGTGCGGTGTTGTCGTCGCTGGCGGTGACGGCGACGGGGCGGTCGTCGAGGAGGGTGCAGGCCACTGCGTGCACCAGATCGGTGTGGCCGGTGAAGGTGGTGAGTTCTTCGCCGGTGGCGAGGTCCCAGACCAGTGCGGTGTTGTCGTCGCCGGTGGTGACGGCGACGGGGCGGTCGTCGAGGAGGGTGCAGGCCACTGCGTGCACCAAGTCGGTGTGGCCGGTGAAGGTGGTGAGCCCTTCGCCAGTGGCCAGGTCCCAGACCTGCGCGGTGCCGTCGAAGCCGACGGTGACAGCGACCGGGCGGTCGTCGAGTGTGGCGCAGGCGACCGCCTCCACCGAGTTGATGTGGCCAGTGAAGGTGGCGTGGAGGGTGTGGTCGGCTTGCTGTCCGGTTGCCCAGCGCGGCTGCCAGGTCAGTGGTGCGGACAGGTCGTGTTGGAGTCGTGGGGCGCGGAAGCGGGCGGCGTCGGCGGCGAGGACCTGGCGACGCCGTAGAGGCGATAGGTGGCGATGGATGTCGGCGGTGCAGCGGTAGACCGCGGCGGTGAGCCTGCCGGTGTCGGTGCTGGTCCGGTGCAAGGCCAGCAGGAGCGCGTCAGGCTCGGCATACGCGAGGTAGTCAGCGTCGGGGATCAGGGTGTCGATCTCCTCTGCGAGGGCGGCGTGGGTAGCGAGGTGTCGCAAGGTGTACGGGTGGGCGCGAGGCCAGTCGCGATGGCCTTCGAGCGTGCGTGGTACGCGGGCGATCAGGACCTCGGCGATGGCGTTGTGGATGGCAGTGGCGTCGATGCCGTCGCGGAGGTGGTCGGCGAGGGCTTGGTGGTAGAGCCGGTAGGTAGAGCGACCGTCTTCGGTGGCTTCCACGACATAGGAGCCAGCATGTTCGCGTAGCCAGAGCAGGTCCTCGTCGGTGTAAGTAGTGCCAGCTGCGCGGGACGCGACGGCGGCCCAGATGTCTTCCCAGGGCAGTCCTTGGCCTTCGGCAAACGCAAGCGGGCGAAGCAGATCTCGGACTTTGGCGGCGTTGTCGCCGAGGCGAGTTTCAAGGTCCCGGTGCATCGCCTCACCGGGATAGGTCGGCAGCGAGCTGTGCCAGGCGGGATCGCTTGGGTCAGCGGCGTGGTCCTGGGCGGCGAGGGTGGCGCTGGTGATCCGCGCGACCAGGAACGAGGGGTGCGCGGCGGTGGCGACAGCGTCAGCCACGGCGCGCAGCAGCTCTGGTGACTGATCGCGGTAGGGGCTTTCGGGATGGGCCTCGAGCAGGCCGCGGGCGGAATAGGTGGTCAGGGCGAGCGGGTCGGCGTAGCGGTCGGCGTCCAGATCGATCGCCTCGTCGCGGCGCAGGCCGAGGCGGTCGAGCAGGAAGTCCCGGGTGCCTAGCAGCATCCGGAGCCGTCCTGCCGCGTGCTCGGCCAGCGGGCGCAGCAAGGTGCGGACGAGGTGGTCGGGGTCGCTGGCTTCGTCGAGGGCATCGATAAGCACCGTCAAGGGTGTGTCTCGACCGCTGAGGTCGTCGAGGAGCCGGCCGGGGGTGTCGGCGCGGGAGTGCATGGAGGCGCTGATCCCGGCCTGCACTTGGTCGGTGGTCAGGCTCTGCGCGTAGATCGCGACATCCACCGCCCCGATTTCCGGGACCGCGGCGGCGGGGAGCGCGAGGCTGTGCAGGGGAACCGTGGCCCGGCGCTTAGGGTGGGTGAGGGTGGCGATGAGGCCGAGGACGGCGGTTTTCCCGGATCCGGGGTTGCCGGTGACGACCTGCAGCGGCCGCGCCGGGTCGGGGTGCTGCAGCCAGGTGGTGATTTCGAGCAGTGCGGCGTGCCGGCCGGCGAACCACCAGCCGCCGGTGCCGTTGCTGCTGCCGCCCATCGCCCGCACCAGCAGCCGGGTCCGCAGCTCGGTGTCGCGGCGGTCGGCCTGGGCCTCGAACTCGCTGGCCTGCTGGATGGCCAGGTCGACCTCCGTCATCCGCGGGTCGTGGCGGGGGTTGGGCAGGAACGGCGGGACCTCGCCGGTCAGCCCGGTCACGCCGTACCCGATCGTCTGGTAGCCAGGCTTGTGAATGCTGGCGTTCATCGCGGTCACGAGCGCATCCAGCGGCAACGCCGCCGGGTTCGATCCGGCGGTCGGCAAGGCGTGGACTGCCTCGCGCAGCAGGCGCGGGAATGCGCCGGATTCGGCTTGCTGAGCTGGCTGGGAGGAGGTGATCACGGCCAGCCCGGATCCGGGTTCGTCGCCCCAGCTGTGGGTCGTCGCGGTGATGGCGGCGGCGGTGAGTTCGTTGCCGCCGTGGCCTGAGTAGCAGGTGTCCAGCATCAGCAGCACCCGCCGGACCCGGGTTTTCTGGAGCATTTTCTGAGCTAGCTGTGCGGTGCGCAGCGCGTCCTCGACGTCGTCGGGGTCGGTGTCGGCGGTCAGCAGGACGTGTTCGTGGGTGTCGCCGAGGACTTCGCCATGGCCGGTGATGTAGACGGCCAAGATGTCGTCCGGGTGCCGGGCTCTGTCGCGGCAGAAGGCGCGCAGCAGGCGGGTCAGCTGCTCTCTGGTTGGATCGAGGCCGAGAGTGTGGACGTGCTCGTAGCCGAGTTCGTCGGTGAACAGGGTGATGATCTGGTCGCGGGCCTCGACCAGGCCGGGCCTGTCCAGCTGCGGGGCGTTCGGGTGGTGGGCGATGGCGGTGGCGATCAGGTAGCGGCGCGGTCCTGGGGTGTCAGCAGGCATGCAGGCCGTCCGCGATCGCTCTTCCGGTGAGCTTGTCGGTGAGATAGGCGGTGACGGCGTGGGCGTGCGCGCCGTTGTGCACGACGGCGTTGACCATCCGCGTCCCGAATCGGGGCCGCAGGTCCTTTTCCAGCGCGACAACATCGCCATGGTCGGCGATGTTCGTCCAGGCCAGCTCGTCCGAGCCGGGCCAGGCGCCGAGCCCGTCACGGGGGGCCGGATCCAGCCGCCTGAAGATCAGGTTCGCGATCCCCAGCGGCGACCCCAGCGTCACCAGTGCCCGCACCTGATGGCCGGGCATCGCCGCGAGCGTCTCGTACGCGACCACCGATCCGAGCGAGTGCGCCACGACCACCTGGGTGTCCTCGGTGATCAGCTTCGCGACCGTGGCTCGCGCCACCTCCCGCAGGTTCGGGTCCTGCAGGTAGCGGCTGACCTGCTTGAGGTCGAACACCATCGCTCGCAACGCCAGGCCCCCAAAGAAACGGGAACGGGAGAGTTGCCGCAGCGCCGCCTGCACCGAGCCGGGCGCTCGCACGAGCGTGTCCGCCCCCGGCGGCGCGACCTTCGGATCCACACGTGCGGTCTCCCGCCACCACGCCAGCAGGAGGTCCTCCTCCAGACCGGCGTCGACGTCATTGGCGGTGAAGATGGGATCGCCGACGGCCAGGCGTTGCCCGGCCGGGCGGAACAGGTGCCCGTAGAACGCCATCACGACGTCGCTGGCGCTGACGGCGCCGGAATGGTCGGCGCGAGTGAGCCCGTCGAGCAGGGCCGGCCTCCAGTCACGGAGCAGAAGTTCCTCACCGGTGGCTTGCTGGCCGATGCCGTGCACGCAGACGATCCGCCCCACCATGTCTCCCCATACGAGAGCGCACCCCAGAATGGAGCACTACGGCTAGTGATCGTCGGTCGCGCTGGCCGCGTTCCCCCGCAGACCGCTGATCACCCGAATGGCCCATCGTTCCTGTGCGATCGAAGACTCTGCCGACCGCTCGCTTGGCCTACCTGAAGCGGCGGCCACAGGGGCCGTTATCGGCTGCGAGTGGACCCGACGATGTTGATTAGTCCGTTCGTGTGGTTGGGGTATGGAGCCGGAACGAGTGCGGCCACAGTCACGACGACAAGCTGAAGCGCGTGCAGAGATGATGTCTCTGGCTGGAGGGTGTGTGAGCTGGGCTCGATCGCTGCATGCGGTTCAGACGGCAAGGGATTGGCGCGGACACGGGAGGTCGAGGTGCGCGATGACCACGACCAGCCGCGCCGTTATTTGATCGCGACGGCGTTCGCACGGTATTGGAAAGCACCTCAGTGGGACCGGTCCGGACTGGTCGAGGCCCGTGAGCAAATCATCAGGCTCTTCACACGAGAGCTCGGCTACGAGCACGTCAGCGGACTCGGCTTGGACCCCGGCAAGGCGCAGTTGACCGATCAGCTGCGGGACTTCTGTCGCGACCCTGTGCGCCGTCCCGACGACTTGGTCGCTGTCTATATAGGCGGGCACGGTGAGGTTCTCGACGCGACCCGCGAGCACGTACTGCTCACCTCGGACACGGATCCGGACGACCTCGCACGGGCTCTGCCGACAGCAGAGTTAGCGCGCAGCATGCTGCTGGACACCGGCATCCGGCGTGTACTGCTGATGCTGGACACTTGCTACTCCGCGCACGGCGGGAACGAACTGACCGCAGCCGCGATCACCTCGATGACGAGTACCTGGGGCCACGGCGACGAGTCCGGCCTGGTCGTGATCGTTTCGGCCCACCCTGCAGAACAGGCCGAGACGGGCGCGTTCCCCCGGCTGTTGCAGACGGCCGTAGACGGATTGCCCGTCGCTGGCCACAACCCTGACTCACTGCCCTTGGACTCGGTAGTCAAGGCGATGAACGCCAACGCCGGCAAACCCAGCCACCAACACATCGGTATCACCCTGGTCGGGTTGACCGGCGAAATCCCGCCGTTTCTACCCAACCCGCGCCGGGACAGGCAGATGACCGAGGTCGATCTGGCCATTCAGCAGGCCGCCGAATGGCAAGCTCAAGGTGAACGCCGCGACGCCGAGCTTCGCACCCGGCTGCTGGTTCGTGCCATGGGTGGCCACGACGGGCGCAGTTGGTGGTTCGCTGGCCGGCACGAGGCCATACGCGACATCACAGCCTGGCTTCACACGCCGTCGCCGGACCGGCCTCTACTGGCAGTCACGGGCGACCCGGGGTCCGGCAAGACCGCGGTCCTCGGCCTGATCGCCGCGGTCACTCAACCGGACCGGCGCAACACCGTTCCGCTGCACGCTCTCGGGCTTCCTCCGGCAGCCGTGCCAGCGGTGGGCGCGGTCGACGTGGCGATCTACGCCCAAAGCCTGACCACTGAGCAGGTCTTGCGGGGCATCGCGGCTGCTGCCCAGGTGCACGCGGCGTCCCCTGGTCAGCTCCTAGACCAGCTCTCCGGCAGGCAAGCCCCGTTGACGGTGCTGATCGACGCGGTCGACGAGGCGGCCGACCCCGACCACCTTGCCCGCCGCCTGCTCCACCCACTTGTCGAACACGCCGCGGGCCGGTTGCGGTTTCTCTTAGGTACCCGTCCCTACCTGCTCGATCGGCTTGGTCAGCGGCGCGAGAACCCGGTCAATCTGGTCGACTTGGACGCCGACCGATACGCCGACCTCGGCGCCTTGACTGCCTACGCCGCTCGAGGCCTCCTCGACAGCAACTCCGCCAGCCCCTACCGACACGAATCACCGCAACTGCTTCGAGCCGTAGCCGACGCGGTCGCCGCAGCGGCTCACCCGTCATTCCTCGTCGCCCGCATCACCAGTACCACCCTCGCTGCACAGGACCGGGTCGCCGACCCTCATGCGCCTAGCTGGCGATCGAGCCTCCCGCGGTATCCGGGCGAGGCGATGCGCCGGGATCTCGAGATCCGGCTCGGCGACAACGCGGCGAGAGCCCGCGACCTGCTCCGCCCACTCGCCTTCGCCGAAGGCCAGGGACTGCCCTGGGAGGATATCTGGGCCGCCGTTGCGACCGAAGCCGCCGGAACGGCATACAGTGACGACGACCTGCTCTGGCTTCGCCGAACCGCCGGCTCCTACGTCGTCGAAGCCATCGAATCCGGTCGGTCCACCTACCGCCTCTACCACCAGGCCCTCGCCGAATACCTCCGGGCTGGCACTGATCCGGCGACCATGCAGCGCGCTATCGCCGCGGTTCTGGCAAAGCGGGTCCCCCGCAAACTGGACGGCTTGCGTGATTGGGCTCGCGCCCATCCCTACACGCTGCGCCATCTCGCCAGCCACGCCGCGGCCGCCGGCGAGCTGGACAGGCTCATCACCGACGCTGACTACCTCGTCAACGCCGAGCCAGAAACCCTCCTGCATGCTCTCCGGCTGACAACGGGCACGGAGAGCATGCTCATCGCCGCGATCTATCGCTGCTCCGCAGACCTGCACCGAACGCTACCTCCGCAACGGCGACGCCACGTTCTTTGCGTCGATGCCGCCCGATTCACCGCTACCCGGCTTCACCGAGAATTGTCCGCTTCGCTCGGTTGGCCGCCGCGGTGGGCTACCGGACAGCAGACCGACTACGCCCTTCGAACCAGTTTCAGCGAACACACCGGCCCGGTCAGCTGGGTTGCCTGCGGGTCCCTCGATGGCCGCTCGGTTGCAGTCACTGCCTGCGCCGATGGCGCTCGGGTTTGGAACCTGGCGACGGGGACGGAGATCGTCCGATCAGCCGGATTCGTCTCGGCACTTGCCGTTTCCTGGGAGGGCATCGCCGGCAGGCCCGTTGCGGTGAGCGGCGGGCAGCTTGGCGAAGTCCGCGTGTGGGACTTAGCGACCGCGAGATTGACCAGCACCTTCGGCGAACGTGCTCACCCGGTGGCCGCACTAGCTTGCGGCACGTTTCACGGCCGACCGTGTGTGGTGACCGGCAGCTGGGACGAGACCGCGCGCGCATGGGATTTGGAGTCCGGCGGAGAGATCTCCCAGTTCGCAGGACACACCGGGAAAGTGATCGCTGTGGCTTGCGGTGTACTCGATGGCCAGCCAGTCGCAGTGAGCGGCAGTTGGGACCGCACGGCGCGGGCCTGGGACCTCACGACGGGCTCGGAGATCAGCGCCTGCACCGGGCACGATGGTCCGGTCGATGCGGTCGCCTGGGGTGTACTGGCAGGCCAGGCTGTTGTCGTGACCGGCAGCCGGGATTACACCGCACGGGTGTGGAACCCGAAGACCGGCGAAGAGATCATCAGTTTCACCGGGCACATCGGCCACGTGGATGCCGTCGCCTGCGGTGAGCTCGACGGCCGGGCGGTGGTCGTGAGCGGAAGCCGCGACTTCACCGCACGGGTGTGGGATCTGGAGACCGCTTCGGAGATCGTCGCTTTCACCGGGCATTCCCGCTCGGTGATGGCCGTGGCGTACGGCGTACTCGAAGGCCAGTCTGTGGTGGTGACCGGAGGAGGTGACGCCACCGCCCGCGTCTGGCGCGTTGATATGCCGAGCTTCGATCGACCCAACAGGCGGGGACACCTCGGTGATATTGTCGCCCTGGCGATAGGGCAAGCCGACGGTCATCCGGTGGTGGTGACCGGAAGTTACGACGGCACCGCACGAGTACGGGATCTTACGACCGGCGAGGAGAGGCTGACTTTCGGCGGGCACAATGGTCCGGTCGATGCCGTGGCGTGTGGGGATCTCGACGGCCGGCCGGTTGCAGTGTCAGGCAGCTACGACGGGACAGCACGGGTATGGAATCCGGTCACCGGCGACGAAATTGTCGTCTTAGAGGACTGCGGTGGGGCGGTGGCAGCAGTCGCTTGCGGCAGGCTCGGTAGTCGCTTGGTCGTGGCTACGGGTACATATGAGGGTTCGGTGCGGGTGTGGGATCCGATGACCGGTAGTCGGCTTGTCTCCGTAGAAGAGGGCAGAAGTTCAGTGGGTGCCGTGGCGTGCGGGACGTTCGATGGGCGGTCGGTCGTCGTGACCGGCGGCGACGACAGGCGAGCCCGGGTGTGGGACCTCTCGACGGGGAAGAACGTCGTCACATTCGCGGGGCATCTCGGTTCGGTGACCGCTGTTACCTGTGGAGTACTGAACGGGCGACCAGTTGCAGTAACAGCAAGTAGTGATCGAACGGCCAAAGTGTGGGATCTGGTGACAGCGAGAGAACTCGTCAGTTTCGGCGAGCATGTAGGCGCGGTAGCCGCAGTGGCGAGCGGAACGATCGACGGCCGCGCAGTCGCTGTCACCACCGGCGCAGATCAGACAGTGCGGCTGTGGGATCTCGCGACAGCGGTTGAGAATGGCGTCTTCGATCACCAGTGCGTCGGCCCGGTCGCGTTCGGCCCGACGGGCGAGATAGTCATCGCGAGCGGCTGGGATCTCGTGGTGCTGGAAAGGCGGCATTTTCGGCTGGCTGAGGAATAGCGTGCTGGCTGGAGATGCGGATTTTCACGATCGCATAAGGCAAGACGTCAATCTGCGCCGACGACGATCCATGGTCTTTGCTAGGCGTCCTGCATCAGAGGTAAATCTCGGGACGAACTCCAAAGGGGTGCCCACTATGAACGGGTGTGACTCGGACGTAGATACCTACGCACACGACGCCAAAGCTCATCCCACCGAGAAGGTCACGCGGGCGGTCATCTATGGGGGACGTCATGCACAGTGAGTACGACAACGCTGATGAGTACTCCGGTCACCGGTTCTTGATAGCCACGGCGATCGCCCATCATCAATATGCACCCGAGTGGGATCGGCCAGGCCTAGTCGAGGCCCGCAACGAAATTATCGACCTGTTCACTAAAAAACTGGGCTACCAGCACATCAGTGACTTGGGTTTGGATCCCAACAAGACCCAGCTTACCTCGCAACTGAGGCGGTTCTGTCGTGAAGCGCGGCCCGACGACCTACTCGCTGTCTACATCGCTGGACACGGCGAGATCCTCGACGACGGCGAGCACGTGCTGCTGACCAATGACACTGACCCTGATGACATCGAGGATGCTCTGCTCACTGCCGAGCTGGCTCGCAAGATGTTATCCGGCACCAATATCCGACGCGTGTTGCTGATGTTGGACACCTGCTACGCTGGTCGCGGTGGCAATGATCTGACTCAAGCAGCTCTCACACGAATGACTGAGCACTGGCAGGGTAGCCCGAATACCGGACTTGTGGTCCTCACGTCAGCGCAACCGGCCGAGCAAGCCCAGGTCGGGGCATTCCCTCAGTTGCTGCGCGCGGCCATCGAAAACCTGGCGACAGCAGGTTACGCGCCAAAGGTGTTGCCCTTAGATGCGGTAATTACGGCGATGAACTCCGACGACGACAAGCCACCGTTTCAGACTATCACGTCCACCTTGGCGCAATTGACCGGTCGAGTGCCGCCATTTCTACTCAACACGCGCCACAACCCGCAGATGACAGAAGTGGACTTGGCTATCCAACAGGCCAGCCAGTGGGACGCCGATAGCGAGCGACGCGATATCGAGTTCCGCACCCAGCTGCTAGTGCGCGCAATGGGCGGCCATGACACCTCACAGGGTTGGTGGTTTGCCGGCAGGCAGGCCGCGCTACTGGACATCACCAGTTGGCTGCACCATATCGATCCCGCGCAGCCGATGTTGGCAGTCACCGCCGACCCCGGGTCGGGGAAGACCGCAGTCTTGGGCCTGATCGCCACCCTGACCCACTCCGAACGTCGGGCTACGGTGCCTCTTCATACGCTGGGCCTGCCCAGCGCAGCCATCCCCGCACCCAACGCGGTCGATGTCGTTATCTATGCCCAAAAGCTGACCACAGATCAGGTGTTTCAGGGCATCACCGCGGCCGCCCAGGTTCGCGCCGGCACCGTGGGCGAATTCATAGCGCGTCTCGGCGATCGTCCCTCGCCGCTGACGGTCCTTATCGACGCCTTGGATGAAGCGGCCGACCCCGACCAATTGTGTCGCAAATTGCTCGCGCCGTTGGCCGAACATGCTCAAGGTCGGCTTCGACTGTTGGTAGGCACTCGCCCACACTTGCTGGCCGCTTTAGCGCTACGCCGCGAAGACAATATCGATCTGGACGCGCCCCGCTACGCTGACATCGACGCTCTGACCAACTACGCAGCCCGCGGGTTGCTCGAAGCTTCAATCGACAGTCCCTATCCCGGCCAGGAACCGGAGGTGATCCGGGCGGTGGCACGTGCGGTCGCCCAGGCGTCAGATCCCTCGTTTCTGGTCGCGCGCATCACCAGCGCCGCTCTGGCTGCCGATCCGGCAATTCCTGATCCGAACAGCCAAGATTGGCGACGGGCGCTACCCCGACTACCTGCTCAGGCCATGCGTCGGGATCTGGAGACACGACTCGGCGAGAACGCGAGTAAAGTACGGGATCTGTTGCGGCCCCTGGCGTTCGCCGAAGGTCAGGGTCTGCCGTGGGAAGACTTATGGGCGCCGTTAGCCTCCAGCATCGCCGGATTGACCTACACTGACGATGACCTGTTGTGGTTGAGGAGTCACGCAGGTTCCTACGTCATCGAAGCTGTGGAAGCGGGCCGGTCAGCCTACCGGCTGTATCACCAGGCGCTGGCTGAGCACTTGCGCGACGGCAGCAACGAGGGCGCGATTCACCGCGCCTTCACTCAGGTGCTGCGCTCTCGAGTACCAGTCCGCATAGACGGCACGCGGGACTGGACGCGAGCTCATCCCTACATTCTGCGCCACCTGGCCACTCACGCCGCTCGCTGCGGTCAACTCGATGAGTTGATCAGTGACGTCAACTATCTAGTCTTCGCATACCCGAATGAACTACTGCCCGCATTGCACAGTGCTACCACTGAGAAAGGCCGCCTGACGTGCGCGATTTATCGCGCCTCCGCCGCCATTCATAGTCACCTCCCGCCAAGCCGGCGACGCCATGCGCTGGCCACCGACGCTGCACGATTTGCAGCTGCGCAGCAACAGCACGCCCTAGCAGAGCCATTGCAGTGGCCGCCTCGTTGGGCCACAGGACAACAAATTAGTCCGGCCCTGCATACAACTCTGACCGGCCACGAGAATCCGGTGAACGCCATAGCGTGCGCTGACCTCAACGAAATACCTGTTTGTATCACCAGCAGCGATAACGAACTGACGCGCGTCTGGGACCTGGCGACCGGTGGTTTGCAGGCGACGCTGACTGGCCACGAGGATTCGGTGACGGCGGTGACGTCCATCAGTGTTGCCGGGACGCCGACCGCTGTAACCGGGAGTAGTGACCGGACCGTACGGATGTGGGACTTGGCGACGGGTAGATTGCGAGCCACCCTGACTGGCCACGAGGATTTGGTGACGGCGGTGGCGTGCGCGAATGTGGGTGGGGTGCCGGTCGCTGTCAGCGGCAGCTATGACCGGACTGTGCGGATCTGGGATCTGACGACCGGTACGCACCGGGCCACCCTGACCGGCCACGACTACCCGGTGTACGCGGTGGCGTGCGCGAATGTGGGTGGGGTGCCGGTCGCTGTCAGCGGCAGCTATGACCGGACTGTGCGGATCTGGGATCTGACGACCGGTACGCACCGGGCCACCCTGACCGGCCACGACTACCCGGTGAACGCGGTGGCGTGCGCGAATGTGGGTGGGGTGCCGGTCGCTGTCAGCGGCAGCAGCGACCAGACTGTGCGGATCTGGGATCTGACGACCGGTACGCACCGGGCCACCCTGACCGGCCACGAGAACTCGGTGAACGCGGTGGCGTGCGCGAATGTGGGTGGGGTGCCGGTCGCTGTCAGCGGCAGCAGCGACCGAACCGTGCGGATTTGGGATCTAGCGACTGGAAGTTTGCGGGCCATTCTGACCGGCCACGAGCAATCGGTGAACGCGGTGGCGTGTAGCAGCCTAGATCAGACACCCATAACCATTACCGGCAGCGGCGATCAGACGGTACGAATTTGGCACCTACCTATTGGAGTCGGTCACCGGGTCACAGCTGCCGGTCATACCAGTGACGTAACCGCAGCGGCATGCACGTTTATCGGCGCCCATGCAGTAATTGTCTCTGGCAGTGACGACCAGACTGTGCGGATTTGGGACCTGACTACCGGTAGCTTGCGGGCCACTTTGATCGGCCACGAGAACCTGGTAACGACAGTGGCGTGCGGTAGTTTGAGCGGGGCGCCGATCGCTGTCAGCGGCAGCTATGACCGGACTGTGCGGATTTGGGACCTGGCGACTGGTAGTTTGCGGGCCATTTTGACCGGCCACGAGGATGTGGTGACGGCGGTGGCGTGTACGAGTCTGAATGGGGAGCCGGTGGCGGTGACTGGCAGCAGTGACCGGACTGTGCGGATTTGGGACCTGGCGA
>NZ_JBFBCC010000041.1:0-24203 GCF_040682955.1 Amycolatopsis sp. NPDC051045 | reverse complement strand
TGCGGGCCATTTTGACCGGCCACGGGAATGTGGTGACGGCGGTGGCGTGTACGAGTCTGAATGGGGAGCCGGTGGCGGTGACTGGCAGCAGTGACCGAACCGTACGAATCTGGAACCTGGCCGTTGAGCGCGAACTCGCGATCTTCGACTACGCCGGCATCATACGTGGAGCCATCTGCATCGGGCCAGCGCAGGAAATAGTCATCGGCACTGGATGGGACATTATAGTCTTAGATAGGCGCCCGTGATGCCATCATGTTCAACTCAGAATTCTAACGAGATGTACTGTATGGTTTCCTGTCCGGAGCGAGTTAGGCTTACGTCGGGTTGATATAAGGCGCGCGCCACCCCTACTCTATGAGAGTAGGATCGCCCCAGGCCAGCGATGGCAGCAGACCTGACCGGCTAGCCGCACTTCTTAGGCTCGAGGCCGCAGGGTGCTGCACTGGGTTTTCCGTCCAAGCGACAAGTCTGAGGCGAAGCACGTTTGTGACATCGTGCTGAATCCAGATGCTTTCACTCATTATTGTATTGAACTGCGGTTGAGCGACGCCGTCAAGGAATACGCGGAATAGTCCAGGTCGATCAACGCAGTCGGTATCGTCGAGCACGCCGGCCGCGGATTCGAACCGACGGTAGCGCCTACCTAGATTGTATTCTACAACGCCATGCGGTTCATTGGCAAAATCTGTGGGGCGGAATACAATGCTATTCGCTCGATCCATTCCGTCTATTCTTGCCGCCGCCATCTTTATATTTGAACTGCATGAAATTGGTGTCAGTGTAACTGTCAGCAGATGTGACCTGGGCGCGGTTGCTCGTTGACTCCTGGGCCAACCGCCAGGAGTAAGAGATGGATGCTGGGAGATCCCGGTGATTCCCTTGATTAGCTCCGCGCAGCCCTCAATGGTGAATTCGGCGATTTGATATCGCGTGGTGGAATGTGCGTTAAGAAATAAGGGAATTTCGTCCGCGCTGTGGCCTGGCAATAAAACGGGTAGAATGCGTTTGGTTTCCCGTGGCAAGTCGCGTGTTAGGTTGTCTCGAATGATCGCCGCTTCGAATCGTGCTCCACGTCCATCGGGTTCGGCGTTGTGGTCATCGGCTCGGCGCTTGTAGCCAGCTGAAGCGATAATCAAAACAAAGTCTGCTTCTTGCATTTGTGTCATGGCCCAGATTGACCAGTCAACTCTGCCGCCGCCAACCCATTGGTCAAGATGCACGTCGATTCCTGCGACGGCTCGCAGGAATGTTGCAAATGCTCGAACTTCATTTCTATGTTCTTCTGAGTCGTGCGAGTAGCTAATAAAAACTCGCGGTGATCTCTGTGTCTTGAATTCGTCTTTTCCGTCTGGCTTATGATCCATTCCGCCCGTCCTTAAACCTGGTGAATCGACGCCATTGGGCACGATGCCTCATGCGAGTCTCGTTTGGTGCAGTCTACCGCTCCAGCTTTCAATGTCGCGCGCGGAGGCAGTTATGCCGGCAGACTGTCCGCCCTCGATCGAGGCGGCGGCTGAGGCGTCGGTGGTACAGAGGCGCCACTAGACATGAAGGAAGGACTTGTTTGAACCAAGCCGGGTCAGCGTGTCGCGAAGCGATCGAACGCGATGCCCGATCGCCCGCGTCGCCGCCGAGATGGGCATTTTCCGCCAATGCGCGTCCAAGTGGGTCAACCGCTGGCGCCGCCAAGGCGAGGCTGGCCTGCTTGACCACCCGAGCTTCCCGCACCGCCAGCCCCCTCCCCGCCGAGGTAGTCGCCCGGATCGAGCAATTGCGCCGGCAGCGTTAGCGCTCCGCCCGCCGGGTCGCGACCGAGCTGGCCGCCGAGGGCGTCACCATCTCGTTGCGGACCGCCGGCCGGCCCTGCTGCAGTTGGTCTGAACCGGCGTCGATTCCTCGACCCGACTGGCGCCACGAACCGCCAGCCGAGGCGGATCATCGCGCGCTGGCCCAGGCGCATGGTCCACCTCGATGTGAAGAAGACCGGCCAGATCCCTATGGCGGTGGCTGGCGGATCCATGGCAAAGGCAGCGAGCGCGCACGACATGTGGTTCGCGGCAACCCGAGGTCAGCGGGCCCTCTACACCTTCCTGCACTCCGCCGTCGACGGATTCTCGAGGCTGGCCTACGCCGAAGCGTCGGTGGCGAGGCCCCAGGCCAGCGCAGTGTCCCGCCGCTGGCGGTGATGGCGAACGGGCGGTAGCCCGCGGTTGGTAGGGCATGGATGGCGTCGCGCAGCAACCGCGGGAACGCTCCCGTCGCTTCCAGTTCCGACGGTTGTGCGGAGGTGATGACGGCGATGCCTGAGCCGCGTAGACAGCCGACCTGACAGGTGCGGCAGCGCTCACATGGCGGACGCAGCACCGCAGATACCTGGGGCTGCTGTCGAACTAGGGGCGATTTAAGGGCGAAATTGCACGTCGAACGAGGTCGACTGACGTCGACTGAGAGCATGAGCGATTGCAAACATCCCAGCTAGATCGACTGACGTCGACTCAAGACGACTCGAACCAATAATCCGGAGGGTTCTTGGTTCGAGTCCAAGCGGGGGAGCAAAGCCCAGGTCGTTGACCTGGGCTTTTTTGCTACCCCTGAGTAGGGGCGATTTAGTGTCTATCTTGACGATCGTCCAGTGATCGGCCGTCATCCTGAGTGCTGCCTGTGTAACGGCCGGCTACGGTCTGTCTGGCGGACGCCGAGACCGGCGCCGTGGCCCGCCGGTCGAGCGACCGAAGCGCCTGCCTGTCCGAGCCCTGGTGGCCTACGTTGGTCAGCCTGCACTGCCGTCTGGTTCGACGCGCTGAGGCTCCACAGCACCGGGCCGCGCCTGGACCCGAAGCCGCCGTGTCCTGGAGTTGCCGGTGTCGAAGCCGGCCGGCTGCGGCGACTGGTGGGACCCTCATCGGCGTCGGCCAGCCCGCGCGTGCGGCGGTCACCGACCTCACCTACCGGTCGTCCGGGCCCGGCGGGATCCGCGAGGTGCCGACGCCTGCCAGGCGTGGTCGCGGCCCATGCTACCCTCCTGGTTCCTTCGTCAGCGCACCCGTAGATCGGTGCCAAGGGGCGTGGAGCCGGTCGGCGAGGGCCCTGATCCGCCATGGTGCCCTGCCGCGGCGAGCAGAACTTCGGTGGGAGTCTTCTGTGGAGGAATCCGGGAACCGCGCGGATTTCGAGTGCCGGCTCGGAAGACGGTGATGGTCGCGCGTCATCGGGTGATCATTTGTTCCGGTGCGTCGTCCGGAGGCGCGATGGTCAAATCTAGGACATTTGACTGAATGAAGCCGTTGCCTGTGGTTATTGCCTGTAAAGATAGGGCGACCGTGTCGAGCGTTGGTTGTGACGACGGATCGGAGACGAGGATGGTTTGCCTGGACGATCTGCGTGGGAAGGGGGTCCGGCACGGCTGGCCGGCGGGCGCGACCATTCTCCACGAAGGTGACAATTCGGATCACGTCGTGATCATCGAAGTCGGTAGTGTCAAAGTTTCCCTTTCGTCCCCTGCCGGGCGCCAGCTCGTTTTGGCGATCAGAGGGCCGGGTGACTTGCTTGGCGAAATCGCCGCCATTGACGGTAGGTCGCGGTCTGCGACTGTCACCGCGTTGTCGTCGGTCACCGCGACTGTGCTGCCGGGTGCCGCCTTCCGGAGTCTTCTGATGAAGGACGGCGCCCGGGCGTTCGCGATGCTGCGAATGGTGACCGAGCGGCTGCGTGAAGCCGACGCGCACCGGCTGGAACTGAGCGCCTATACCGTGCTGCACCGGACTTCCCGGCTGCTGGCGGACTTCGCCGGACGTCATGGCTTCGTCGGTCGTGACGGTGCCGCCATCCAGGTGCCGCTGTCACAGGCGGAACTGGCTCAGGCGACCGGAGCTTCGAGAGAAGCAGTGGTCAAAGCTCTCCGTCACTTGCGCGAACTCGGTGCGGTGCGGACGTCCCGTCGGCGGATCGAGGTACTGAGCCTGGATGTGCTCAGCATGATCACCGAGGATCTCCTGTCGGACGCATCGCCGGCTTGATCGGAGAGACGGCTGATCACCGTCCCGGCCGAGAACCAGCCGACGAAGGTCCGCACGTGACGAGCGGGAAGAGCGCCAGCGGTGCGGTTAGGTCCGAGCCGGTATCCACGATACCCTGTTCACCCCGGGAACAGCGGCCGGGCCGGAGTCCTCGGCCGACGGCCGAGGAGCGACGCCTGGATCTCGGCGTGGAGTTTCCGGCGCGCCTGCGCTTGGGGAAGACCGCTCAGGTCGATGTCCTTGATGCCGCGCAGTAGGCCGTCGGGCTCGCACCGCTCGATCCGCACCGGGATCAGCTTGCGCCGCATGCCGTCGCGGTCGGCCGACCACGCCGCCTGCCATTCCGGCCCCACCTGGGCCGACCGGAGGTAGTCCGGTGACAAGAGTGCCAAGGTGCGTTTCGACCACCGGACCGCGTCGTGCAGCCGCTGCACGTCGTGCGTGCCCGCCACCGCGTCCCACGCCTCGATGTGCACCTGGTGGCCGGAGCCGGTCAGCTCCCAGGCGATCCACTCCGCCCACCGCTCCTGCTCGGGCGCGTAGGAAACAAGAAAGTCCCAGGCGACCATCGACTCTTCCGGCGAACCCGGTTCCGTGGACGGTCCGGTGCCGCCCGGATCCGCTTCGGCCGCCGGGCCCGGTTCCGCCGGAGCGGCAGCGTGCCCCGGCACGTGGACGTAGGCCGAACCGGTGAACTTGGGCACCATGACGTCGACGTGCCGGAACGTCCCGGGGTCGAGTCCGCGGAACCGCTCGGCGACCGTGCACTCGTGGATCTCCCTGGACACGATCAGCGCGACGTCCGCGTCGTCGTCGGCCTCGAACACCTGCCGGATGGGCGGCGAGTCGATCAACCGCGAGGCGACCACGACCGCATCACCGGCGAAGCCGATCTCGTCGAACACGACATCGCCGTGGTGGACGGAGACGCGCAGCCGGATCCGCCCTTCGGCGTTGCGGGTCCGGTTGTGTTCGGCGAGCAGGCCGGTGAGCTCCCTGACGAAGTCGGCGACCACGCGCGGTTTCGGGACGGTGCCCGACACGAGCACCAGGAAACCGTCGCCGCGGTCCTCGGGCCGGTACTGATCGGCGGGTATCCCCGCGGCCCGCATCGCCGCGGTCAGCGTTTCGCGGATGCCCTCCCGCCACCTCAGTTGCACCAAGGTGCCGTGCCGGCTGAACCCGACCGCATCGAGCACGACGACGGTCACCGGGACCGGCTGTCCGTCACCAGCCGTCAGCACATCCATTTCTCCTCCTGTCCGAAACCAGCTCGCGCAACAAAGCTACTATTGCCGGAACCGGATCGACCACGACGTTGGAAAAGCATCACGTGATTGATTTCGAGGCGGCCGACCAGTCGCTTCGAATGGCACCATACCCGTCGACTTGGGGAACAGATGACCATCTACGGAATCGACCTCGGAACGACCTACTCGTGCATTGCCCGCGTCGACAGCTCCGGCAGGCCGGAGATCATCCGGAATCGGCTCGGCCGTGAAGTGACGCCGTCGGTCGTCTACTTCGAGTCACCGTTCCACGTCGTGGTCGGTGACGACGCCAAAAAGGCCGCGCTCACCCACCCCGACCTGGTCGTGTCGCGGATCAAGCGGGAAATGGGCCGCCCCGAAGCCGATCTCGACTTCCACGACCGGTCCTTTACGCCCGAAGGGATCTCGGCGTTCGTCCTCGGTGACCTGGTCGGCTCGGTGCGGGAGGCCACGGGCGAAGAGGTCAAGGACGTGGTCATCACCGTGCCCGCCTACTTCGGTGTCGCCGAGCGGGAATCGACCAAGACGGCGGGGACCATCGCCGGGCTCAACGTGGTGAACGTGGTCGCGGAGCCCGTCGCCGCTGCGTTCTTCTACGGCGTGCACGAAACCGACGCCACCCGGACCGTGCTCGTCTTCGACCTCGGTGGCGGCACCTTCGACACGACCGTCATCCGCCTCGGTCCCGGGGAGGTCACCGTGGTGTGCACGGACGGGGACCACCAGCTCGGCGGCGCGGACTGGGACGACCGGCTCGCCGCGCACCTGTGCGACTTGTTCACCGAGCAGTTCCCCGGATCCGGCGCCGAGGACGACGAGAAGTTTCTCCAGGACATCGCCCTGCACGCCGAAGAGCTCAAGCAATCGCTGACCAGCAGGCAGGCGTGCCGACACCGGATGACCTTCGGTGACCACACCGCCGTGGTGGAGGTGCGGCGCGACACCTTCGAAGCGATCACGGCCGAGTTCGTCGAGCGGACGATGGCGATCACCGAACGCACGCTTGGCCTCGCCGCCGAGCGCGGTGTCGACCACTACGACGAGGTCCTGCTCGTCGGCGGGTCCACGCGGATGCCCGCGATCGCCGCCGCACTGCGCGAGCGCTTCGGCTTCGCGCCGAAGCTGCACGAGCCCGACCTGGCCGTAGCCAAGGGCGCGGCGTGGTTCGCGCTGCACGAGTCGGTGCGGCTGCGCCGGCCAACCGGCGACGATTCGCCTGCCGCCGAGATCGCCCGCGCGATGGAGCTGCCCGAAGGTGTCGTCCGCGCCACGGCGGAGCGGGCCGTGACCAACGTGGTGCCGCGGGCGTTCGGCGTCGCGGTCGTCGACCCGGCCGACCCGGACGGCGACTCGTTCCTGGTCAACCATCTGATCAGCGCCAACACCCCGCTGCCGGTGCAGAAACGGGAGCAGTTCGTCACCGCCTACGACGACCAGACCTCGATCCAGGTGCTCATCTACGAGCAGGCCGGGTCGATCGAGTCCGAAGAGGCCGAGCACAACAAGCAGATCGGTGAAGCCGTGGTCAGCCGTTTGCCGCCGCTGCGCAAGGGATCCCCGGTCGACGTCACGTTCAAGCTGGACGCGGACGGTGTCCTGAACGTCGACGTACTGGAGATCAAGACCCGCGGCACGGCCACCGTCGACATCAAGATCGGAGACCTCACCGAGCGGCAGGTGGCCCGGGCGCGGGATGACGTCGCAAGACTGACGTGACGGACGGGGAGACCACGGAGGGCACCCCGGAAACGCCGGAGAACTGCGGCACGAGACCGGTGACGATCTCGTCGATCGGGGCGCCCGCGTAGGCGGCCATCCGGTCGTCGAACACTGCGCCGGTGTCGACCGCGCGGACCCGCCGCAACGACAGCAGCTCCGCGAAGTCGTCGCCGGCGGCGGCCACCCGGTCGGAGGTGTCGCCCGTGCCTCCGTCCCGCGCCAGCGCTTCGGCGCAGTCGAACGCTTCGCGCTCACCGAGTCTGGCGGCGTATTCGGCCGACCGGAGGTGGAGCCGGCGTGCCCGTTCGCGGTCCCCCTGCACGGCGACGATCAGGCCCAGTTCGCGCAGCAGGTGGACGATCAGCATCTGGTCGTCCTCGCGCTCGGCGATCTCCAGCGCGTGCTCCACCGACAACCTGGCTTCGGCGATCCGCCCGTTTTCCCGGGCGAGCCGGCCTTGGTGCCACAGACAGTCGACCAGGAGCTGCGGTTCGTCGGTCTCGCGGGCGCAGTGCAGCGCCTTCCGGAAGAAAACACGTGCGGCCGTACGGTTCCCCGTCTCCGCCGCGTGTTCGCCCGCGAGCAGCAGCCGGGCCACCTCGAGCTGGGGTGGCAACCCGGTCGCGTCGATGCTGGCCGCCCGCCGTTTCACGCTGCCGGCCTGCTGTGGGCGGCCGGCCCGGGGGAGGACCCAGGCGAGGCACACCAGGCAGGAGAGCACCCAGGCCGGCTCTGCGAGCTCGGTGAACGCTTCCGTCGCGCGGATCAGCGCCTCGGCCGCCCGGCGTGGTTCACCCCGGTACAGCCGGCACCGCCCGACCTGGCGCAGCACATCGGCTCTCAGGTGCGGTGCACTGACGGTCCCCAGCAAGGCGAGGCATCGGTCGTAGAGCTCCTCCGCTCCGTCGTTGTCGCCTTTCTCCAGTTCGAGGTCCGCGAGCCGGGCCAGGCACTCGGCCTCGACTCGGGGGTTGTGTTCGGCCGAGGCTGTGTCGAGGGCGGCTTCGTACCACCGCGCTGCTCGGGCGACGGCGCCCCGCTCGCGGGCGATGAGCCCGAGAGCGAGCAGGCAGGTCGCCCCGGTGCGGGTGCTGCCGAGCGCGTGGGCACGGCCGGCGCCGTCTTCGAACAGCTGCTGCGCGCCGGTGAGGTCACCCCGGCGCAGCCGCATCAGGGCGAGCTGGAGCGCGCACGCCAAGGCAAGGCCCTGGTCCCCGATGCGCTCGGCCGTCGCGTGCGCAAGCTCGAACTGGCGGGTGGCGGGGTCGAGTTCGCCGGTGCCGACGAGGACGCCGCCAAGAACGAGCCGGGTGGTGGCGGCGAGCTGGTCGCTGCCCAAGCGCTCCGAGAGCGCGATCGCCGAGACCAGAGTTTCACGGGCGGCCGCGGGATCGCCCAGCGCGGCGTGGATTCGGCCCAGCTGTTGCTGGGCGACGATCTGGCTACGCCGGTCGTCGAGGGCGTCGGCGCACTCGGCGAACGTCTCGTAGGTGGACCTCGCGTTCTCGTACTCGAGCCGGTTCACCTGGACCTCGCCGAGAAGCTGCAGGCAAGACGCCTGCAGCGGAACGTCGTGCGCCTCCGCCGCAAGCCTTTCCGCCAGCTCGAGGTGTTCCTCGGCGTCGTCGAGCAAACGCCGGGTCAGCGACACCGCCCCGAGCTGCAGTGACGCCGCCGCGACCAGCCGGCACATGTCCAGGTCCGCCGCGGCCATCTCCAGGGCCAGCAGGCCGTGGCGCTGGGCCTCCTCGACTTCGCCGACGGCCGCGGCCACTGCGGCGAGCTCGAGGTTGGCCGACGTGTCCGCCGCCTCCTGCTCGATCTCTCCGGCCAGTTCGAGAGCTCCCAAGCTGAACCGCTCGGCGCCGTCGTCGTCGCCACGGCCGAGTGCGAGCCCGCCGAGCCGCTGGTAACAGCCGGCGAGGAGCACGCGGGCATCGATCCGGTCGGCGACCGATGCCTCGCGGACGATCGCCATCGCCCGGTGATACGCCTCTTCGGCCCCGCTGTCGTCGCTTCGCAGCTGAGCGATCGTGCCGAGTTGCTGGAAGCCGACCGCGGTGCCGATGCTGTCGCCCGCGGTTTCCGGCATCGCCTTGCGCTGGCACGATTCGGCGGCAGGGAGCGCGTGCCGTCGCAGGGCGATGACGGACATGCGGTGGTGGAAGACCCGCGCGTCCGGTGAGTCCGGGCCGATGCGCTCGATGACCTCCTCGCACAGCGACCATTCCCAGTCCTGCCGGCCGAGCCGGTCCAGGACCGAGCACATCTCCGCGGTCACTGCCACCGCTTGGGCGGCCAGCCCCGCCGCCCAGCTGTGGTGGCGGGCTTCCTCCAGGAGCTCGATCTGCACCGCCGGTTCCCGTACCCACAGCTGGGCTCGCGACCGGTGGTACGCGGCGGCCCGGGTGTGCGCCACGACAAGGGCCGCGGGGTCCACGTGGTGCGCCAGTTCCCGCGCCGTCCAGCGGTGGACCAGGTACTGCTCCGGCGGCGGACCGCCGTCGTCCGCCGGCTGCCGGATCGGCGCGAGCAAGGTCAGCTCCAGCAGCCGGTCGCGGGCGGCGGCGAGGCCGGGGCGCTCGGGCGGCTGGGCCATGAGGGCGAGGTCGCGGATGAGCTGCTCGCACTGGTCCTGCGGGAGTCCGCGTCCGTCGCGCAGTGCCCGGTGGGCCTCGGTGAGCCGGTCGCGCATCGCGGGGTCCTCGTCCAGGGTCCGGACGGGCGTGACGACCCACAGCAACGCGGCCGCGTCGACCGGCACCCGATACACCGATGCCGCCACGAACAGTTCGGCGGCCAAGGGAAACGAGGCCGTCAGTTCGTCGTGGAGCCGATGCAGCAGCACATCGGATGCGGTGATCGCCACCGTTTCCGCAAGGGCGGTGTCGAGGGCGCGCTCCCGCCACCAGGACCCGCTGTCGAGTCCTTCGGCTTGCAGAGCCAGGCCGATTCTTTTCATCACACCGTCTAACTGGGTGCCGGATCCTTTCCGTGCCTCCAGCGGCCGGCCACCGCGCAGCACGGCGTCCAGGTACTCGAGGGCCCGCGGGTGCCCGCCGAGGTCGTGGTGGACGCGCTGCCGGTCCGCGGGAGGCAGCCGGTCCAGAGCGGGCAGCCGGAAGACCAGCTTCCTGGTTTCGGCCGCGGACAGCGGCCCGAGGTGGTGGGTGCGCAGGCGGTGTCCCGCACTGCCGGTCAGCGGTTCACGGTGCCGCGAGGTCACGATCAGCCGGGCGAGCTTTCCGAGCCCGAGCCATGCATCGAGGAAGTCGACGAGACCGGCTTCGGGTTCGCCGTACCCGCTGCCGCCCGGCGTGCCGGACTCCAGGGGATCACCGATGGGGTCGTCCAGCACCAGCAGGATTCCGGAACGCAGCGAGGGAAGGACGCACTCCGCGAAGTCGTCAAGCCGGTCACGCCACGGCATCTCGTCGTCCTCGAGGTCGGCGAGGACCCCCTGATCGCCGCCGCGCTGGTGGCGGAGGCGCTTGGCCACGGTGCGCAGCACCCGGTCGACGGTGCACCGGCCGTGCAGCGTGACGAGGACGGTCCGCTCGTCGCGCACCATGTGCACCAGCTGGGCGGCCAGGCTGCTCTTGCCCACCCCGCCCATGCCGTGGATGAGCACACCACCGCTCCCGCGCAGCGTCCGGACCAGTTCGCGCAGCTCCGCCCGCCGTCCCACGAAGTCGCCGAGCCGAAGATCCACGATGCCCCGCAGGCCGGCCCGGTGGGGCGGACGGCTGGGTTCCTCGTGCTTCCCGGGGCGGATCAGATCGCCGCCGCGCACGCGCTGGAAGTACGCCGGGGTGGCCCATTCCGCGAGCAGCCGGCGCCGGTCGTCCTTCCGGCGCGACTCGAGTTCCCGGCGTGCGATCGCCACGGCCGCGAGGGGGTCGGACCCGTCGCGCTGGGCGGCCAGCTCCCGATAGGTGCGCGCGAGCATTTCCGTGGCGTAGTCGTCGCTCACCGAGGCGGTCATCGCCAGCACCGAAGGCACGCCGCGGTTCAGCAATGCGTGGGCGACACTGGGCAGGCCGTCTGCCCGGCCGGTCTGGGCGGTGGAGCATCCGGCCAGGACCACCAGGGACACGGGCTTCCCGGTGACGGCCAGTTCGTCGGCGAACCGCTCGGCGCGGACGCGGTCCACCCCGCCGTCCTCGGTTTCCAGCAGCAGTTCGCCCGGCCGGGCGTGGCACGAGACGTGCAAGACGTGGAAGCGCTCTTCGGTGAGGGCCTCGCGGATCGCCGTCAGCGAGCCCCAGTTGAGGATCCGGACGTACGCGTCGGAGTCCTGGCGGGCGGCCTCGACTTCGTCCAGGATCCGCGACAGTTCGTACTCGTAGTCGAGCAGTTGTCCGCCGCCGGTGTCCGGGCTCGCCACGACGGCGAGCACGCGCAGCGGGCCGGGCACGTCGGGCCGCACGGTGGGCCCGAGGCCCGCGGCCTGCCGGTACAGGCGCACCGAAGGCTGCAGGCACAGGGGAACCGGGTCGCCGGGAAGCACGGCACTCTCCCACGGCAGGTCGCTCAGGCTGTCGTCGAGGTGCAGGGCGAGGTGGACAATCCGCCCAGCCCGCGCGACCTCGTCGAGGTGCGCGCGGACCGCGGTGAGCACCGGCTCCTCGAGGAAGTCCTCCACCAGCCGACGGCCGACGGCGCGGCAGGCGGCGTCGAGATCGGGCGCTGTGGCGCCGTCCTGGCTCGGCCCGTCGGCGCGGAAGGTCCGGTCGGCGCTGCGCCGCACACTGTCCATCGTCCACAGCGCGTTCCGCAACGCCTGGGTCGGGCCTTCGTGGGCCGCGGCGACCGAATCCTTGCCCTCCACGGCCAGCACCGACTCCCGGGGGCCGAGGCGCAGTGTCGTCCACACCGGCGAATCTTCGACGCGGGCGGTGTCGGGAGGCACCGGGAAGCCGGTCTCGACGAAGCCGCGAGCCCGGCGGTCGCGCAGGGCGTCGGCCAGAATTTCCACCCGCGCGCGGAAAGCCTCATCGTCCGCCACGTCGGCGAAGCTGAGTGGTACCTGGTCGCTCAGGCGCGGCGGGAGGTGCACATCGAGGCCGTCCGCCCGGAGAACCGGCACCAGCCTGCGCAACCGCCTGGCGTTGAACTGGCCGGCGAGGGTCCGGTATTCGTCGGTCACCCCGTGCGAAGCGTGCCCGACGACGATGACGGCACTGTCCGCCCCGGCAATACCCTCGTCGGTGCGCCCGATTTCGGATTGGCCTGCCGTGATGTCCCACGCGCGAAGGAACACACCGAGGCCGAGTTCTTCCAGTTCGTAGCCGAGTTTTTGGGCGAACCGCTCGTCCGCCTTGCAGTATGAAACGAAGACATCCCAACGGGTCAGATCGGTGTCCTTTCGGCGGAGGTGACCATGGTGACATCGAGGAGCGCGGATCGGCAAGCCCGCGCCGGAAAAAACGATTCGGAATGTCGGCGTTCGGCCGAATCGGTGACCGATCCCCCTGGTTGCCGCCGGTCGAGGTATCGTCTTCGACGCAATAAGGCTGACCAGTCCGCAAATACGTCTCGTGATTGATTTGGCCGGCATCGACCATTTCCGAGGAGATCAGCTCCGGTGAACGTCCCTGCACACGAACACATCGACCCGGCTGCGCAAAAGCCGTCGAGGACCTTCGGCATCGACCTGGGCACCACCTACTCGTGCATCTCCTACGTCGACGACAGCGGACGTCCCACGATCGTCAAGAACGCCATCGGCGAGGACACCACGCCGTCGGTGGTGTTCTTCGAGACCGAGGACAACGTGATCGTCGGCCGCATCGCCAAGAACTCGCAGAAGACCAATCCCGAACTCGTCGCCTCGCTGGTCAAGCGCGACATGGGGGAGAAGACGACACTGTCGTTCCACGGCACCGAGCACAGTCCGGAGTCGATCTCCGCGCTCATCCTCCGCGAAATCGCCGCCGCCGCCACCACCGAACTCGGTGAGCCGGTCCACGACGTCGTCATCACCGTGCCCGCCTACTTCGGCATCAGCCAGCGGGAGGCGACCCGGCACGCCGGTGAGATCGCCGGCCTCAACGTGGTCGACGTGGTGCCCGAACCGGTCGCCGCAGCCCTGCACTATGAAGCCGCCGGCGCCGGCGACCGCACGATCCTGGTCTACGACCTGGGCGGCGGAACGTTCGACACCACCGTCATCCGGCTGGTGGGCAACGACATCAGTGTCGTCTGCACCGACGGCGACCACCACCTCGGTGGTGCGGACTGGGACGACCGGATCAGCACGTGGCTGCTGGAGCGTTTCCTCGCCGAGAACCCCGGCTCGGCCGCCGGTGAGCACGAGGATTTCCTGCAGAGCCTCGCGACGTCGGCCGAGGAGATGAAGAAGGCGCTGACGCGGAGGACCGGCCAGAAGCAGCCGATGCGCTTCGCGAGCGAGGTGGCGACCGCCGAGCTCACCCGCGAGCGGTTCGAGCAGCTGACGGCGGACCTGCTGGAACGCACTTTCGACGTCACGGCGCGGACGATCGAGACCGCCAAGGCGAAGGGTGTCGACCACTTTGACGATGTCTTGCTCGTCGGCGGCTCGGCCCGGCTGCCGGCGGTGGCCGCCGGGCTGCGGTCGCGGTTCGGGTTCGAACCCCGGCTGCACGATCCCGACCTGGCCGTGGCCAAGGGAGCCGCGCTGTTCGCGCTGATCCAGACGGTCAAGACCGCCTTCCCGGAGGGCGACGACGCAGCTCCGGCAACCGTCGCGAAGGTCGCCGACCAGCTGGGCATCGACCCCGAGGAGGTGCGCAGGCTTTCGGAGAAGAAAGTGGTGACCGTCTCGCCCCGGGCCTTCGGCATCAAGGCGCTGCGGCAGGGCAGCCTGACCGATTCCTACGTCGACCACCTGATCAAGGCCAACGACGTCCTGCCGGCCACGCCGCCCGTGCAGCGGTATGCGACAGTCCACTCGGACCAGACCAGCATCAAGATCGAGGTGTGGGAGCAGGCGGGCGCGGTGGCCTCGGCGGACCTGGAGCACAACAACCCGATCGGTGAGGGCCACATCCGGAATCTGCCTCCGCTGCCCAAGGGATCGCCGATCGACGTGACCTTCAGCATGGCGCAGAACGGCATTCTGCGCGTGCACGCCGTGGAGACGACCACCGGCGGGGACCTCGACATCGAACTGCTCATCGGCGGGCTCAACCGCGACGAGGTCGCGCAGGCCCGTGACGCGGTCGCTCGGTACTCGGTTGGTGGGTAGCGTCGATGCCGTCAGAGTTCGACACCTACCGGGACACCGTGCTGGACGCGGCCCGGCGGGCGGGCAACATCCCCCCGGTCGACCTGTTCCTCCGGTACGACATCGACCCGAACCGGGTCCGCGACCCCGAGGAGTTCAAGCGCCGGGTCGCGGCCGTGGTGAAGTTCTGGCGGTCTCTGAAGCACCAGCGCAAGTACCTTCCGCTCGCCACCGCCCTACTCACCGCCGACACCGACCTGAGCCGGCGTGGCCGGCTCACGCTCGAGGCCTTCACCGAGCAGCACGCGGAAAGCCGCAGCCGGGCACGCGCCAAGATGGACGACCGGATCGCCGCGGTCGCCGACTCGGCGCCGTGCCTGACCGTGTCCGGTCTGCGCCGGCTGCTGGCCATGCTGGACGGGGCCTTCACCGAGTCGGAGGTGCGAGCGGCGCTGGCGGAGAAGAACATCACGGTGATCGAACCGCCGTGGGATCTCCCGGCCGGCCCGCCCGCTCCTTCGGCGCGTTCGCTGGCCGGGCCGCTGAGGGCGCTCGGGAGCCGGCTCTCGCCTGACGTGGTGTTCGGCGCCGACGCGGTCCGCGCGGGCTTCCGGCTCAAGGGCGGCTTCCGGCTTGCGGCCGACGGGAAGCCGGTGACGCAAGCGGAACTGTTCTCCCTCCGGGAGAAGAACTCGAGGAGCAAGCACGACGAGCACAAGACCGCGGTGGAAACCGTGCTGGCGATCCTCATCGGGCTCGCCGAGCAAGCCGACGCACTGCACAAGCTGTTCCTGTGGGAGGTGGCCGAACAGCTGCGCCCCGACGTCGAAGCGGGATTGCCGGTGCGGGTGGTGACCCAGAGCGCCACCGATCTCGGGCTGGATCCGGCGGAGGCGGTGGAGCTGGCCGTCACGCTGACGGCGGGCACCGGCCGCCCGGTCCGGGACGACACCGCGGCCCGGCGGATCGCCGAGGCGATCCGGTGCGGTGAGCTGGACGAGGCGCGCAGCCTGCTCGACGAGGTGCCATCCGCCGAATGCGCCCAGGAGCGCGCCGAACTCGAGGCGATCACGCGCCGGGTCGCAGACCTCACGCGTCAAGCCGATAGCGCGCTGGCCGGCGGGGATTCCGAAGAAGCTGCCGCGCTGCTGGCCGAGGCGTCGTCGGCGGCGGCGGACGATGAAAGCCTTCGAGCGCGGCTGGCGGCCATCCCGCCGCCATCGCCGTCCGAGGTCACAGCCGGGATCGACGGCGTCCGCGGGCGGATCCACGTCCGGTGGGCACCCAGCAGGGCCCGGACGCCCGCGGTGCGCTACCGCGTCGTCCGCGCTGCCGGGTCTCCCGCGGTGACCAGCTCGGCGGGAACGACGATCGCCGAGACCACGGGCAACGAAGCGGAAGACGAGCTGCCACCTCCTGCCGTGCCCGTCTGCTACACCGTCTTCGCGTCGCGAGGAGGCGAAGCCTGGTCGGCGGGCGTGGCTACGCCCCCGGTCGAGTCGGTGCCGGGGGTCGCCGACCTCGAACTCCGCGCGACGGAGCAGGCGGTGGCCGGTTCCTGGCGCACGGCGTCCGGGACCTCGGGCGTGCTCGTCACTCGGAGCGCGGTGGACGCCGTCGAGGGGGATTCCAGCGAGCCCGTGCCCGTGCCGGCCCAGGAAACGTCGGCGTTCACCGACCCGTCGGTGCGGACTGGGGTGACCTACGAGTACGCGGTCACCGCGCTCTACCGGTCCCCGTCCGGCGAGGAGCGCCGATCGGTTCCCGTTTGTGGTCTCGCCACCCCGACCGCACCGCCGACCGCGGTCGAGGAGCTGCGGTGGAGGGCGACCCAGGACGGCGGCGCTTCGGTCGTCGAGCTGAACTGGTCCAAACCGCGCAGTGGGACGGCGGAGATCAGGGTCTCGGCCGGAAAACCCGAGTGGCCGGTCGGGACGGTCGTGCCCCGGGCCACGGCCACGGGCATCGGCAAGGTGGTCGGCGGCACGGTGACGACCGACGACCGGGGGTACGACCACCTCGTGTTCCGGCCTCCACAGGGCCGGGTGGTGCTCACGGCGATCACCGTCTCGGGGGACCGGGCCGCGATCGGGGCCGGCACGACGGTGTCCTTGCTCGATCCCGTCAGCGACCTGCGAACCTGGCGCCACGGCGAAGTCATCCGGCTGTTCTGGACCTGGCCGCCGGGTGCGAGCCGGGCGCGCGTGGCGTGGTGGCCGACTGCGACCGGCTCGCCGTCTGCGCCCCTCGGCGAGTTCGGCGCTTCCCTGCGCGAGCACACCGCCTCCGGTGGGGTCACGTTCACCGCGCGGCCCGGACCGATCACCGTCTCGGTGCGCACCGTCACGGGACGGCCTGGTGCCGACGAATCGTCCCCGGCCGTCACCGCCATGATTGCCGGCGAACGGGCGAAGGTCACCTACGCGGTCGAAGCGACGGGACTGCCCGGCCGGCGGCGACACGAGATAGTCCTCACCAGCGACCAGCCGTGCCACCTGCCGGCGGTGCTGGTCGTCCACCGCAAGGACGGCATCCTCCCGCTGCGCGTCGGCAGCGGCACCACCCTCGCCACGATCACCGCGCGCGAGCTGGCGGCGGGCCAGCGCGTCT
Source organism: Amycolatopsis sp. NPDC051045 (assembly GCF_040682955.1). Classification (NCBI taxonomy): domain Bacteria; kingdom Bacillati; phylum Actinomycetota; class Actinomycetes; order Pseudonocardiales; family Pseudonocardiaceae; genus Amycolatopsis; species Amycolatopsis sp. NPDC051045. The sequence goes on along the minus strand of NZ_JBFBCC010000041.1, from coordinate 7,374 downwards.
CGGTGCCGCTCGAAGTCCTGGTGCGTCCCTTGTCCGGCCTCGCTTGCTTCCTCGATCCGTCTTCCGCCGCTCCCGACGAGGTGATCCTTGTTCCCGCTACGCCGCAGTGAGCTGACCTGCCCCTACTGCTACCAGCGCTTCCGGGTCAAGGAGATCCTGTTCCGCTGCTCCGGGCTGCCCGGTCGCCGCAAGCGGTGCTCGACGTCGGTCGACCACGTCCTGGGCGAGCAGATGGGAGAGTTCGAGCCCAAGCCCCCCACCTTCGCCGCGGACGGGCGGCGGCAGGAGGCCGTGCACCCCGAGTGCGAGGCGGTGACCCACTACCGGCTCTGCCCCCGCTGCCACAGCACGCTCCCCGTTCAGTACGTGGAGATCGACAACCGGCTGATCGCCTTGGTCGGGGCCAAGGAGAGCGGCAAGACGGTCTACATGACGGTGCTGCTCCACGAGCTCGCGAACGCGGTCGGCGAGCGGTTCGGCGCTTCCCTGCTCGGTGCCGACGAGCCGACTAGGACGAGGTTCGAAGACGACTACGAGAAGCAGCTGTACGAACGGCATCAGCTCTTCGGGCCGACGAAGTCAGCGGTCGCGACCGCGGGCGGGCGGCGTCCACTGGTGTTCAACTTCGCCGTCGGGCGCCCGAAATCGCGGGCCCGTGAGGTCACTCGCACGACGCTGTCCTTCTTCGACACCGCCGGCGAGGACATGCGGAGCGACCGCGACGTCGACCAGCACGTGCGGTACCTGTCCAGCGCCGACGCCATCATCCTGCTGCTCGATCCGCTGCAGCTGAGCGGGGCGCGGCCGCTCGCGGACGCCGACGCCCTCCTTCCCGTGGAAGGGCGAGCCGCCGATGGGCCGGCCGCGGTGCTGAGCAGGATCATCGAACTGCTGCGGGCCAGGGGGGCCGCGCACGCGCAGCGGAAGATCGACAAACCGCTCGCCGTCGCGTTCACGAAGATGGACGCCCTCGCCGGCACGCTGCCCGAAGGCAACCCGTTGGTGCACCCTCCCTCCGGCCGGCCGGTGTTCGACGACGCCGACGGGCTGGTCGTGCACCGCTACATGCAGGCCCTGCTGCGTGATTGGACGGGTCACAACATCGAAACGTCGCTCGCGAACAACTTCGCGCGCTACCGCTTCTTCGGTTTGTCAGCGCTCGGGGAAAGCCCCCGGCTGGACGAAGAGGGCGGCATGCAGCGCGTGTCCAGCCCGCACGGCTGGCGGGTGGAGGACCCGCTGTTGTGGCTGCTGGCCGAGTTCGGCGTCATCGACAAGGCCGGTCGCCGATGAGCGCGGCGTTCGGGCAGCTCTACTACACCTCCTGTGAGAGGGGGCTCGCCGGTTACCCGGGTTTCCAGTTCAACGCGTCGACGCCCGGCCTGCGCCCGGACGTCTTGGCCGACGTGGAAGCCCTCGCCGGCTACGAACCGCCGCGGGAGCTGGCCGCCGAGGCCGGGGTGGCCCGGCTGGACCGTTACCCGGTCAACCTTTGCTACCGGCCCGGGCCCCAAACCGTGCTGGCCAACACGGTCTTCGTCGGCAACGACTATTCGCACCGGTTCGGGAACTACTTCACGCACGCCCTGGTCAGCGAGGACGCCGAAGCGTCCCTGGGTGACTTGCTGCCGATCGAACTGTGGCGCGCGCCGTTCTGGACGAGTTCTGCCGTGTCCGATCCGGCACTGCCCGAACTGCCCGCCCCGCCGCAGCGGGGGCGGCTGGACCGGGCCGGCGTCGACAAGTTCGTGCGGTCGCACCCGTGCTGGGAACGGCTGCCCGAACTCCTCACCGCGGTGGACGCGGCCGTCCGTGGCGGCGAGCGCAAAGTGGTGCTCGTCGAGCACGACACCGACGCCGTCGCGCAGTGGATCGCGGCCGTCTCCTACCTGCTCCCGGAAAACCTGGTGCGCCTCATGTCGTTCGCGACTTACCTGCACCAGCCGCAGTACAGCAGGCTCGACGTTGTCGGCACGGTCCCGGGTTCCGACGTCGACCGCTCGGCGTTCGAGAGCTACCTGCTCTTCGACATGGTGGCTGGGCGCAGCAGCCCGATCGCCCCGCACCGGCTGGCCGGGCTGTTGACCGAGATCGGCCTGCTCGACGCCCCCGCGGTCTGGGACCGCGCCGGACCGCTGGCGGACGGAACCGAGCAGGGCCTCGACGACTGGCACCCGGTCGTGGCGGCCGCCGTCATGCGGCCGGGCTTCGGCGAGCCGGCCGACGCGGCCGCGGTCGCACCGTGGCTGGCCGGGCGCGCCGGCCGACTCGGCGAGCACGTCGTCGCCGAGATCGGCGCCGGCGTGCTAGCTGCCGCGACTTCCTGCGCCGACGCGACCGGGGCGTTGCGCTCTCTCTGCGAAGCCGCGCGAACCGCGGGGGCACACGGTCTTTTGAGGAAGATCGAACTGGATTGGGCCGATGTGCTCCTGCGGTCCGCTCTTCGCGACCAGCGAGAGTTCGACGGTGATTTCGAGCTGTCCACGGACGAAGCGCGCACCCGAGCGGGCAACACACTGGCTGAAGAACTGCCTCGAACGAGCCCGGTGAACGCCGTGGACGCGTTGATGTGGGCTGCCCGCTCCGGCATCGAAGTCGGCGAGAACACCCTCCGCGACACCGGCTACCACGTCTTCGGTCCGCTGGTGCTCGAGAACCGGACGGACGAGCGGAGCCGGTCACTCCTCGGCGCGCAGCCACCGCTGCGCTGGGGCGCGGTCGACCACCTCGTCGCGGCCGCCCGCACGGACATCGGCGCGGTGGTCGCCGCGCTCGGCTCCGGTATCGGTGACCTGCTCGAGGCCGGTAAGGAACACAAACTCGTCGCGGCCGTTGCGGTCGCGGACGTCCGCCGCGGCAGGCTCACCCCGGCCGAGGCACTGCGGGAGATCACTCCTCTCGAGGTCGACGCCGCGGTGCTCCGGCTGCTGTGGCCGTCGGGTGGCTGGACGCACGGCGAGGCACTGGATGTGCTGGGTGCCCTGCCTCCGGAGGACTGCCGGGCTCGGATCGTGCTCGACTGGCTCACGAGCTCGGTCAACGGTCCGCCGGTGGTGGGCCAGGAGCACCTGTTCGACCGGTTGTGCGGCCGGCTGGACGAGACCGGCCTCTACCACAACCTGCCGGCCGAAGTCCGCGGCCGGATCGACACCCACGCCACAGTCCGGCGGCTGATCGACGAGATGACGGGTGCCGGTGAGCAGGGCTTCGGGCCGTTGCTCGACGCCGTGTCGCGCAGCTACCGGTCCTCCGGTCCACAACGGCGCGAAATGATCGTGCGGTGCCTGCTCGGCCGGATCGGCGAGCTCTCGAACCACCAACGGGCCCAGGTACTCGTTCGGCTGCCCGACCTCCGGGAGGCCTACCTCCGCACCCACAGCTCGGCCGGGCGGCCCTTCCTACTCGACCTCAAGAACCACGTGCTCGTCGCGTGGATGATCGCCCGGATGAGCGGTGATCGCGCGTCCGGTCCGGCGTTCGACGAGATCTCGCGGGTGGCGTTGGAGCTGCGCGACCGGTTGCCGCGCAGAGACGTCCGCAAGGTCGTCACCCTGATCGAGCGTGCGGATCCCACCGCCGCGGTTTGGTTCGCCGAGCAGCCGCGGCGGTCCAGAACCGGGTTTTGGCCCTTCCGGGCGCGGATGAGACGGCCGTAGGGGAGGAGGAGCCGATGCTGATCACCGCGGTAACCGTCGTCATTTGCCTGCTCCTGGCGTTGCCCGCTATCCACGGCGTCCGGTACGCCACCGTCATCCTCGGCGCGTCCGGCCGTGCCTTCGCCCGGGCGATGGGCCTCGGCAAGGAGCCTCACACCGCCGAAATCCCGAAACCGTCCAAGGGCGTGGCCAACCGCGAGTACGCGCACGAACGTTATCTTCGCCGGCAGTCCTGGCGCGACTTCCGGCACGCGAACGTGCGAGTCTGGTCCGAGGTCGGAAAGACGGTCAAGTCGTGCTGGGAGAAGCTGCGCGTCCTGCACCCGGCACAGGTCAATCCGCCCCGGCCGGAGTACACCACGTTCCGGCGCACCGCCGGTGCCGGTGTGCTGATCGGCACCGCGGTCGCCGCGGTGGTGATCGCCGGGCTGGCGCTGGCCGAGGCGGTCGCGCTCGGCGTGCTCTTCGTCGCCGAGTACGGCTTCCTATGGGTGCTGGCAGGTGTGGACGCGCTCGTGCTGCGCGTGCGCGGGGTGACGATGACGTGCCGGAACTGCGGACACCGGCTCACCCGCGCCGAATACACGTGCCCGGGGTGCAAAGTCCGGCACCACAACCTGCGGCCCGGCCGCTACGGGTTGCTGCACCGCACGTGCGGCTGCGGGTACCGGCTGGCGTCGACGGCGTTGTCGAAGAACTACCGGCTCGAGAGCTGGTGCCCGCACTGCGACAAGCCGCTGGCCAAGGAAACCGGCCTGGCGGGCGAGATCGTCATCCCGCTGTTCGGCGCGCCGGGCGCTGGGAAGTCCCAGCTGATCACCGTGCTGACCGTGGCGATCGAGACGCTCGCCGACCGCACCGGCGGCACGTTCGCCTTCGCCGACGACCAGACGCGCGGCAACGCTACGAAGGCGTGGCGCGGCCTGGTGACGACCAAACGGTCGGAGAAGACGACGCTGGTCAGCGGCGCGACGACTGTTCCGGCGTACTCGATGTACGTCAAGCCGCGACGCGGCCAGATGAAGCTGCTGCACGTGTTCGACGCCCAGGGCGAAGTCTTCTACCGCTCGGACAAGATCCAGCAGCTGGAGTACCTCAGGGTGGCCAAGACGTTCGTGTTCGTCGTCGACCCGTTGTCGATCGACCGGCTCTGGACGTCGATCGCCGAGTCGCACCGGCCGGCGATGGAGAAGATCCGCGCCCAGCAGGAACCGTCCAAGACTTTCCACGAAACGGTGATGACCGTGATCGCCATGGGAATCGACCTCCGCAAGGTGCACCTGGTCGTGGCACTGAGCAAAGCCGACCTGATCGAGGATTCGCTGCGCACCGTCGACCGGACCGACGACGGTTCCATCCGCGCCTGGCTCGTGGACAAGCTGGCCCAGGGCAATCTGGTGCGGGCGATGGACAACAACTTCAAGTCGGTTTCGTTCTTCCTCACTTCGGCGCTCGCGACGGGGCATGACACCGCGGACAGCAGTGTCGAGTCCTTCGCCGAACGCACACTCGCGACCCAGGGGTTCAAGCTGTGACCGCAGACGATCCTTTCCGCCGGTGGCGCGTGTCGGTGGTCGTGATGGTCGCGACGACGGCATTGACCGTGGTCTGCCTGTTCGTCATCGCTGTCGTGCAGGTGGTCCTGGCGGTCCTGTCCCATGTCATCTGACGAGGTGCGCGTTCTGCGTATTCGTACGCAGAACCGCGACGGCTGGGCCAGTAGACAATCGGCATGCTTGATACCGCGTGGCCTCCCACCACCTTTGCCGGCCAGCTGACCACCGCTGAGCTGGACTGGGCGCTGACCACCGGCAGTCAGGTCCGCTACGAGGCCGGTGAGTGCCTGACGACCGAGGACGACGTGCTGCTGATCTGCCACGGCGAGGCCAAGGTGGTGGCCGAAGGCGAGTCGGGACAGCGATTGCTCGGATTCCGCGGCCCGGGGGACCTGGTCGGCGAACTGGCCTATCTCACCGACCCGCAGTGGGTACCTTCGGTGATCGCACTGCGACAGCGGCCAGTGTCCGTCGTCCGTCTCGACCGGGACCAGTTCACGGCGTTCCTCGACATCCACCCCCGCGCGGCGCTGGTCCTGGCACGGACGATCGCCGAACGGCAGTGCGCGTTGGAGCGCAGCCGTCTCGTGCCGTCCAGCCTGCCGATTGAACGCAGGGTAGCGGCTGTCCTGGCCGAGCTGGCCTGGTTGTCCGGTGCAGATTCGCGTTCGGCGGACGTCGACATCCCTCTGACCCAGCTGGAGATCGCTCAGCTCTTGGACGTCGCGCAGGTGTCGGTCCAGCGGGCACTGCGCGCTCTGGCCGCGCAGGAACTCGTCCGGCCCGGATATCGCAAGATCCGGGTCCGTTGCCTTGCCTGCGTCCAAGCTGCTGCCGGAAAATCGGTCGCGGAGGTCTGTTGCCATTGAGGATGTGGTCGCTTTTCGGGGAATCCCGCTTCCGGCCCGCGCGCTACAGGTCGACGTGGTGCGCTGTATCGAACCGATGATCCGGAGGGTTCTTGGTTCGAGTCCAAGCGGGGGAGCAAAGCCCAGGTCAACGACCTGGGCTTTTTGCTACCCAAGGGTAGGGGCGATTTAGTGTCTATCTTGACGATCGTCCAATGATCGCTCTGGGTCCCGCAGGGCGATGGCGTCGTCGGCACGATGATGCGAAGGGTCACGGGTCTGTAACTCATGGTGCGATGCTTCGACTGTGGCGGCGACGTGCAGGTGCCCCGGAGCGCGCGTAGCGCCCGCGCTGGCCTTCGGCTGCGTCGCTAGCTGTATGAGGCCATGACGTTGGTGACGCCGGTGTGGAGCCGGGACGCTGGTGGTTGATCTCCGGCGGCGGTGTGTGGTCGATGGTAGTTGTAGTGGATGTTCCAGACGGCCAGGGCTGCGGTGCGGTGGGCTTCGCTGGTCCAGACGTGGGCGTAGAGGAACTCTTCGGCCAGGATCCGGTTGTAGCGCTCGACTTTGCCGTTGTGGCGTGGGGTGTAGGGCGTGATCCGCTGGTGGCGGGCGCCGCGTAGGACGGTGGCGAAGTCGTTTGCGCGGTAGCAGGAGTCGTTGTCGGTGACGATGCGGTGGATGTGGGTGATGCCGTGGCGGGCGAAGAACGCCCGAGCCCGGTGGACGAACCCGATCGCGGTCCGGGCGGTTTCGTCGGGCAGGGCTTCGGTGTAGGCCAGGCGCGAGAAGCCGTCGACCGCAGTGTGCAGGTAGGTGTAGCGGGCTCGCTGGCCACGGGTCTTGCCACGAGCAACCCATTTGTCCTGGTCGCTGCCTTTGCCGTGGATGCGCCAGCCGCCGCCGTCGGGGATCTGGCCGGTCTTCTTCACATCGAGGTGGACCATGTGGCCGGGCCAGCGGGCGATGATCCGCCGCGGTTGCCGGTTGTTCTGGCCGGTGGGGTCGATGAACCGGCGCCGATTGAGCCCGAGCTGCAGCAGGTGACGGCCCACGGTCCGGACCGAGATCGTCACGCCCTCGGCGGCCATCTCATCTCGGTGGCGATCCGGCGGGCGGAGTACTTCCGGGTCCGGCGCAGCTGCTCGATCCGGGCCACCACTTCGGCCGGGGTGGCGGTGGGCTGGTGCTGCGGAATACTGGGCCGGTCGAGCAGACCGGCCTCGCCGTGGCGGCGGTAGCGGTTGACCCACTTGGATGCGCATTGCCGCGAGATGCCCATCTCGGCGGCAACGTGGGCGATCGGGCGGG
>NZ_JBFBCC010000040.1:0-40115 GCF_040682955.1 Amycolatopsis sp. NPDC051045 | reverse complement strand
GCAAGAACGGCCTCCACATCATCACCGCACTCCGCGACGCCATCACCGGAAACCCCTGGCTACCAACAACAATCGAAATAACCTGAACAGTTACCGCAACTCGGTGTCAGGTGCGTCGCTGACGGTGTGCACGGCGTATGTCTGGTCGATGCGAATAGGCCTAGCCACGGGGCTCGGTGCCTCGTCTGCCGAGGTCGCACGTTCGCCGGAGGTACGGTGCGGGGACGGGGCCAAGACATGCTTGTCTCTGATCTCGAGGTTCTCGCAGTCTTGCCGTGACCGCAGTCGTCGTCACTTTGAAAATTGGATCATGGCTTGCTCTTGAGCTGGGGTAGGGATCGAACGCAGCGGGGACCGGACTGCACTTCGACGCTGACCTGCAACCATGCCGGCTGGGCGAAGGAACAGGCCGTCTTTTCTGAAGCAGTTAGCCGACCTGCCCGCGAGCAGCCCATTCATCCTGCTGCAGCTCCACTACGCGCAACCACACTGCCTTGCCCGATTCGACTGAGCACTGCTTGCCTGGTCCGCAGAGGACTCGGCGTTATGTCCGCGCAGCCCCGCATGGCCGCCGGCAGCATCGGGTGCCCCACCACGGTGGCCGGAAGGCGGAGTCTCGGCATCAGAGGACGGTCGAGACGGTGGGGCCTCCGTGCTCGGTCACCTGGGGAAGCAGTCTTGATGCTACTGCTGCGACGCCGTCACCATGGGACGCCGAACTTGCTGCGCGACGCTCAACAGGACTCGGCATCAGCTACAGCCAAGCTGCGGCTGACGTCATCAACCGTGGATGCGGCACCAGTTGATGTCCGACTTCGCCGGTGCCCGGATTGCGGGCCAACACGGCTCAGTCGGCCGCCCGCCGATTAAGGGTCCCAACTCGCCCGTGTCGGATGGTGCCGAGTGATGCCGGACAAGGTCGTTTCCTCGGTCGTCGGGTGGCGGCGGTGGCGGCCTGTGCCGGGGTTTGCCGTCGCGTCCGTGCGCTCTCGGGCTCGCATCTGCCGGTCTGTCTCGCCTGGTCTGAACCCTCAATTGAAGCCAGTTCCCCAGAGTCGCGGCTACTGGGCAGGGGTAAGTCTGCGATTCCGTGGGTACGGCGGTCCGGCCATGACGCGACTCAGGGATCGGGCTTGCTCGAACCTTGCTCTGTCCGTCCAGCGTGTCTGTACCGGCTTGGTCGTCCTCGGCGTGGCGAGCGACTCGTACCGCCACGGGCGTGAGTTCGTGCTCTGTTTGGCGCGGACGCGGTGACGGCGTCGATCTGGCCCCTGTCGGTTGACGGCCCACCGACGATCGCGACGGTCGAGGCCAGCGCGACTGGCTCCGAGACCGATTCTGCTGGTCGAGACGCGGCCAAGAGTGCTCAAGAGGCCGAGGTGACCGGCGAGGCTGGGGACGTGGTGGGCCTGCTGTCGATCTCGACGTGAGCGCGTAGTCGCGGAGCGGAGGATGAGGCAGTACTTGATCCGAGACGAGCCCATGGCCGGACTTCGACGGGTTGTCCGGCCCGCTAGGACGTTGTGGCTTTGATTGAAGATCTGCTGTCGAGTGGCGTTCGCGTTCCAAGGAACGTGGAGGTCGCCCATACCGGCGTTCACGTCCATCGGCACGCGTGGATCCAATCGCATCGGGTGAGCCGGGGCTTGTCTTCCGAGCTCTAAAAGTCGTCGTCCTCCACGGTGATCTGTGCGCCGAGTGCTTCGCCTTTGGCCTCGATCGCGCCTTGGTCGCCTTTGGCCGTCACGAGCGTGAGATCCAGGCTGAGCAGCTGGTGGTCGGCCGAATTCGTGGGGTCCATGACTTTGCGAAGCTCCTGGAGCAACTGCCAGGCTCGATCACGGGCGTCGGGGCTGGTGATGCTCCTGTTGGCCAGCCGCAGCCGGTACCGCTTGTATGCAGTCGGGTCGGAGGCCGGCGGCGAGGGCGGTTTCGCTGAGGAGCCTAAAGGCTCCTCACCGCGGACAGTTTCGGTTGCGTCCTCGCCGGTCGCGTCCTCCGGCTCGGACGAGCGGCGCCGAAGCGTCTGGTTGATGGACGTGATCGCGATTTGGTCAGCGCTCGACACGGCGAGCGAGTCCCCGTCGGCATCGACGAGTTCCCACCCGCCGGAGATCAGTTCGTGCAGGACGCGCCGGATTTCGTCGGTTGACGTGACCAGAGGGAACGCAGGGTTCTTGTAGAAGGCCTGGACGATTTCGCGAGGAGTGAGCGTGCGGTCGAAGTCGCCGATCAACGCGGCCAGGTAGTCGGCGGCAAGACCGGCCGGCTGGGTCGCGCGGCCGGCTTCGAGCAGGGCCGTCCACACGTGGCCGCCGTTCAGCGCCGTGCGGGACTCTTCGTCGAATCGTCGGTACTCGACGTGCAGGTCGCCGGCGCGAACCAGGTAGGCGTAGTGCTGGTACGCCCTCTCGACGTCACGTCTCAGCTTTGTCAGCGCTTCGTGTTCCTTGGCACGCGCTTCCTGCAGTTCGTGTTCCGTGTCGTCAGTGAGTTGCGCGATGACCTCGCGCCAGGCAAGCACCTCGGCCGCACGCTTGAGAGCGATCTCCCGACGTTGGGTGTTCACGCAAACGACGACGCAACTCGCGGCGTTGTCGACGCGCAGGGGATGGTCACCCAGGCCGAGTAGTGCGGTGATGTCCCTTCTGCTCGCGGTGTCCTTGCCGTTCAGTAGTGTCCAGCGCCGGGGGTCGAGGAGAACCAGCCGGGTCGACGCACTGTCAATGCCTTCGAACACCTTCGCCAGTGGCTGTTGCTCGTCGGCCGGGAGATCGACGGGGACCAAGTGGTCGAAGACGCCCTTCGACGCGAGAGCCTGTGCCTGCTCCCACACCAGCTCACCTCGAGCTGCCGGCGGGACCATCGCCATCGCCGCCGTGAAGTACATACGCAACGTCTGCCTGATCGACAGGTGGAACCGGGCCGGAGCGTTGTTCGGTGTAGTCACCTCCAAAGCGCCGAGGCCTTCGGCCTCGCCCGTCAGCTTGTTGAACACCTCTTCGGCGGCCGGGTACGGCACCTGCTGGCCCGCCGGCCCGAAGATCGCGTGGAGCAGCTCGGCTTTTGTCGCACCCCGGCGACCTTGACCACGGCCGACGATCGAATAACACAGCAGAGCGGTCGCCATCCGTACCGCAGGCGCCGGCTGGCCGACGGCGACACCGTCGCGGCGAAGGGCGGTATCGACGTTCACCGCGCGACCACCTCGGCCATCGGTACTGGTGACGTCGGTGTTCGCGACGGCGCGGTACCCCTGGATGGCCCGGTCGTTGCCGAGGAGCAATCCGGACGAGAGAAGCTGCTCGAGAGCCATGGTCAGCGGAATGTCGCCGACCCCGATCAGCGGTGGCGCCCACCGGCCGGCTTGGTGCTCGGAGGACCAGTGCAGGGCCGTTTGAGCGAAGATCGCTACGGTCGAGCGCACTCGCTGGAAGCCGGAGACCTGGGACCACTCGTCGCGGACCAGCCGCATCAATTCCGGGTGGAACGGGTAGCTGGAGCCGATCCGGTCTTCGACTCCTGACAGGCCGCGGTTGGCCCCGAGTTTGTCGAAGACGTTCTTGCGCCACGCGGTGTCGGCGCCGGCACCGTAGCGCTGTGCCAGGTCCCGGAACGGGAGCTTCGCGCCGGGCAGTTCGAACAGCCGGCGGCGGATGATCGCGGAGAAGTCCTGCGCCTCGGTGACGGCGACGGTCTGGCCGTTGCGGATCAGCCGCGCGGCGACGTAATCACGGAAGTCGGCGGCTTGCGGCGGGTAGCCCCGCTCGTCGAGCTCGGAGCGGATCATGACGACCACGAAAGCCACCCGTGGCACGTCGTCGCAAGCGTCCATCAGAGCGTTGAGGAACGCTTTCTCGCTCGGCATCGAGTCGATGCGGGCCACGTCGGAGAGCTGCAGGATGTAGTCCATCAACTCGTCTAGCAGGATCAGCACCGGCCGGCCTGCGTCGGTCAAGGCCTGTTGCAGGGTGCTCTTGTTCGGGCCGCCGGCGACATGACGCCGGTAGCGGTCCATGTCGCCGTCGACGAGCGCCCAGACGAATCGCTCGAACAGGTTCTTGGCCGGGCCGAACACCTCACTGGTAGAGCCCGGACTGAAGTAGTCCGCGGTGAGCGTAACGGTTGCCGCCTCCGCGAGATCGACTTCGGTCTTGCCGCGGGTGGATTCGGCGTACACCTGCCGGCCGATATCAGTCGCGAAGAACTCCTTCGGGCTGGTGGCCATATGATGCAAGCCGACCAGGGCGTGGCTCTTTCCGCCGCCCATGCCCTGGTCCAGGTGAAACAGTGCCGGCGCTTCGGCGTCAGTGCCCAGCCGGCGGGCGACCCTGGCGAAGAACCCGGTCAGGTTCGGTGTCGGCTCGGTGATGTCGCCGTAGTAGCCGACCTTGCGGTAAGGCACGTCGACGGTTTGGTAGACCGCCTTATGCAAGCTCATCTGCAGCTCACCGATCGATCCGTCCGAGGTGCGCACCTCGGGCCGTAGCTGGAGGACGTCGGCCCAGTGCGCGGCCGGTTTGCGGGTGGTCATCGCCGGTCCTCTCCGAAGGACAGCGTGAGCTGTGCTCGTATGTCCGTCTCTGCGTCGGCTGCCGCGATCACGTGGCCGATCATGGTTCCGATGGTTGTCGCGTTGCGCTGGATCGCGGTGAGGGCTTTCGCCGCCGGTTCACCGGCCGGCAGCTGTCGGACGATCTCGGCGACCACTGCCCAGAGGTGGGCGTCGTTGGCCTGCCGATCGGCGATCGCCATGACGCGGGCGACCGCTTCGGTGCCGCCGTCGTCCCACGCCTTCGCCATGGCTCTGGCCACCTCGAATGCGGACGAGCGTTCGGTAACCGTCTCGGGTGCGTCCAACCGCAGCTTGAAGCCGCTCTTGCTCTCGGTCAGGAGTGGCCCGCGCAGGTCCTCAAGCCTTAGGTTGTCGGCCTGGGCGAGAAACCGCGCTTCGCCTTTGGGGACGTCCGACCGGCCGTGCAGCCGCTGCCAGAAGACGGCGAACCGAGTGGGAGCGTCGAAGGTCTCCAGCGGCAGCTCGTCGATCTTCACCGCGCTCGCGTCACGCACCGCCGTCCGGGCCAGCGTTAGGTAGCGATTCAGACCTGCCGGCTCACCAGTGGGGAGCAGGACGCCGCTGTACTGGCCGTACACCGCCATCGCCGGGCCGTGGGCGGCCATCAACTGGTCGGTGAGCGCGAGCCCGTCGGCCTCCCACTGCCGGACCGCGGTCGTGACTGCAGTGGTGACTTCGCGATCGACCTGTGCGGCGGTGGCGACCGAACGCCGTGGCGGCGCGACCCGGCAGCCGATAGTCAGCGTGACCTTGATACTCGCCACGCCGGTGTTGGACGTCTCGGTGCGCGAGGGCCACGAACTCGTGACGACAAAGCCGGCGTCGTGCAGTGCGCCGAGCAGCCGCAGCCAGGCGTCAGGATCGGAGTGGCCGAAGACCACGACAAGGTGCCCGTCCGGCCGCAGGATCCGGAGAGCTTCGTGGAAAGCGCGGGAAAGCGATCGCTCGTAAAAGTCGCGATCGTGCCGGACACCGCCGTTGTAGACGCGTCGGACGATGATCTCGTCGTCCTTGTTCTGCAGGTCGGGGGCGACCTTGCTGCCGATGGCGTCAGCGAACAGGTCAGGCTGGATTTCGCCGAGAACGCGCCGCAGCCAGACGTAGAAGAAGTCGGATGCATCCGAATATTCGATCATGTCGTAGTACGGCGGGTCGGTAACGACCGCATCCACGGTTCCGTCGCGGAAGGGCAGGGCCATCGCGTCAGCACATCGGAACCGTGCCGATCCACCGCGCCGGCCGCGGAGGTGGGCGGCGAGCGGGCCGAGTCCCGTCTTGGTCAGCCCGGCCCAAGTGCCGGGGCCTTCTCCGATACCGGCCTCGAAGAAGTCGAACTGGAACGCCAAACTGGCCTCATTGGTGAAAATGTGGTCGATCTGGACCCGATTCTGAGCAGAGCCGTCGGGCTTCCCGTGTGGCCGCAGTCGTGCGCCGCGGGTGGCGTGCTTCAGCAGCCGCGTCAACGTCGCGGCGGCGAGCCCCGCGAGGGCACCGGCGTAGTCGGCCGAGACGCCGGCCGTCAGCATCTCCTGGTGGCAGGTGCGAATCACCTCGGCTATCGTGCCGAACATCAGCGTCTGCCGGCCGCACATGAGCTGTCCGTAACCCGTGTAGCCATAGCCGCTCGCCATCACCGTGTGAACGTTGCCGCTGGGGACCTGTTCGTCGGGGATGGCCGACAGTCGGCCGGCCTTCGGCAGCACGGCCGGATCGGCCGCCTGCGCCGCTTTCCGTTCGTCGTCACGCAGGGCGCGGAAGAGTTTCCTGGTGTTCTTGTCACCACTGTCGAAGTCGGCCGCGGCAAGCGGCTCGTCCTGGTACTGCCCGGCGAACCCCTTGGCTTTGACCGTCTCGAGGCTGTGCAGGTGACCGCAGAAGGGGCAACGGGCGCTTTTGCCCTTTCGGCCGGCCGAGGCGTACGTCGGTCGATCGTCAAGGGTTCCCTCGATGACTTCGACACGCCAGGAATCGCCGCTGATCACCAGGCTCATCGACTGCCCAGCATCTCGGGTGCGCCGGTACGGCTGACGCAGTGTGTAGCTTCCGATCAGCGGAAAACGACGCCGGCACTGGTCGCAGGGCATGGAGACGGCCCACAGATACCCCCAAAGGGGGTCGGCCGTCCGGGTTGAGCGGGTAGTGCTGGGCGAGGCTCTCCCGAGTTCGGCGACCGATTTCCTCGTGAAACAGCTGGGCGTCGTCGATCAAGCGGTCCTGGCCGACAAGGGTGCGGGCAGTGGCCTTGCCGGACGTGAACGGCAGGAGGGCCTCACCCGACCAATCCCGCATCGCCCAGTCGGCGAGCAGCCGTCCGGCGAACGTCGCGACAGGACTCAGATCGGTGCCAACGGCGCTCGCGCCGAGCCGCGCGGCTTCCAACGGAATGATTCCCCGGCCGGAGAACATGTCGACCATGACCGGAGCACGGCCTCCGTAGTTCCTCCGGACCGCTTCAGCGAGCCGGTCGAAGGCGCCAGGCGCCCCCTCCCGAACGGCTTGCTCGACCCAGGGGCGCAAAGCCGCGTCGTTCGGAAGCAGCGTTGCCAGCACTGCCGCGCGAGCCTGAGCGATCGGCCGGGATGCGAACCAGGGGAAGATCGCCTTCTCGTTCCGGCCGGATCCCGCGGGCGAACCCACTGCCGCGTCGACGACCGCGCAGGGGAACCAGTGGTCGATCAACCGCTCGCGCACGTCGGTGGGCGTGTCCCGCGCGCTCTTCCTGCTGCTCACTGTTCACCCTTCATCATGCGCCGCAGCTCGGTCACCCGGATGCGGAATCGTTCGATGCGCCGCGGCCCGGCGGCCAGCCGGCCAGCCGGGTCCTGCGCACGCAGCACCACCTGGGGCGCCGTCGAGCAGTTCGTCACCAGGTACAGCCAGTAGTCCTCGCCACGTTGCTGGGCCTGCGCCCACTCGTGCTGCTCGAGCCAGATGGCTTCGAGGCCGTTCAGCAGGCCCTTGACCTCGACCAGCCGTTGTTCACCGGTCTGGGGGTGATGGGCGAACAAGTCGTAGCCGACCCCGGCAGTCTGCCGATCGTCGACGACGTAGCCGAACCGCTCCAGCTCGTCGAGAAACGGTCGCGATCGCGACCGTTTCGCTGTCGGGGTCGTAGCCGAGTTCCGTTGTTCGCGCGCCGGCTGTGACCTGCGCCCAGCCCGCGAGCCTCAACGGCGTGCCGGTGACCTTTCCGATGTCCTCGAGTTGCCGACGCCGCAGAGCCTTGAGTTCTTCGAACGACTTGCGCCGCTCGCCCCGGACGTCGGCCGGCAGCTCGTCGAGTTCGTCAAGGTAGCGGTATTCGACCTGGTCGAGCTGCTCGAAGGCTTTCTCGACCCAGGCAGCGCGCTCGGCGCGGACCCGTTCGACCTCGCGCGTCAGCGCCGCTCGCGCCTGAGCCAATCCCTCGGTCCGCACTGCGGGTGCCAATGCCGGCGCATGTCCCGCGGCTGGAACGACGTTCGAGCACAGGGTCATCAGCGACTCCCAGGCGATCTCGAACTTTGATCGGTGTCGTGCCGTCGAGCGGAACAGGGCCTTGGGCACCTGACCCTGCCGTCCCTATGGTTGACATGGCTTCGCCTGCGAGTGCCCGGAGCCGGTTGGGAACGAGCACTACGAGTTCTCCGGTCAGTACCGGGAGTTCGAGGGCCGACATCATCCGGTGGTTGTACACCACCAGGGCAGCGGGCCGCGGCGCGGTGCACCTTCCCGTTCACGGTCGGACTTTCGACGATGGCGGTGTTGCGCAAGCTGTCAGGCCCATCGGAAACACACCCACCAAGACCGCCGAACCGAGGGTGCGGGCACCGGCCCCTGGCCGATATCCGCCATGCCGTCAGGTGTGACGCGACGATGTCAGCAAGGAGGGCACCGCTACTTCGAGCCGGGCAGGCCCCTTTCCAGCCTCTCCTCGCGCGGTGCTCGGTGAGACGCATGCCATGAGAGAGCCACACCAATGACGCCGGCGAGCAGCCGCTGTGAGCGAGCGACTCACCGAGCACCTGGACCTGATGGCGCTCTCCGAGATGGGCCAGCCATGCTCTCCGAAATGGGCCAGCTGAGGAGTGCAGCGTAGCCGGTGTCAGCGGCGGAGCGGGATCACTCCGTCGGGTGCCGCGACGGGCATCTGCGGCCGGGCGGCTTCGGGGGTGGTGAGCAGCGCGACGATGGTGACCGGACCGCCGCAGTGCGGGCAGTCCCGTTGGGCCGCGATGTGCGGCAGCGGCGCCGCAGGCGCCGACGGGGTCGCCGCCGGAGGCGGTGCCCCGAAGGGCCTGGCAGTAGCCGAGGCGGGTGTGGTGCGCTCGACCTCCCGGCGTGCGGCCGCGGTGCGTTTGCACTGGCGCGAGCAGTAGAGCCGGGTCTTGGCCTGCCGGCCGGTCGCGACGAACGCTTCCCAGCAGATCGGGCAGGTCTTGCGGGTCGCGTTGTAGTCCGGGTCGCTCGAGTCAGGAGACATGCGCGTTCACCGCCTTCCGCAACTTGTCCGATGTGGACTGATGCGACCGGAGCCGATAGGACGGGCCGTCGATGCCGACGACGGTCGCCCGGTGCAGCAACCGGTCCAGCATCGCCGCCGCGACGGTCGCGTCCCCGAAAGCCGTTGCCCAGTCAGCAATGCCGACGTTCGTCGTCAAGATCGTGCTCGACTTCAGGTAACGCTGGTTGATCACCTGGAACAACGCCGAGGCCCCGTCGCCGGGCAACGGCAGATAGCCGAGCTCGTCGATCACGAGCAGCTTCGGCCCGGCGAAGAACCGCATGCAGGTCTGCCAACGCCTTTCGACCGCGGCCTTGTGACAGCGAGCGGCGAGGTCGGCCGCGGTGGTGAAGTAGTCCCGGTTGCCGGCCTCGGCCGTCCCGCGCGCGAGCGCGGTGGCGAGCATCGTCTTGCCGACCCCGGGCGGCCCGACGAACAACACGTTCGAGGCATCATCGAGAAACCGCAGCGTCGCCAGGTCGCGGATGAGTTTCTCGTCGACCCCGGGCTGGGCGGCGAAGTCGAAGTCCGCCAGGGTCCAGGGATCGGGCAGGCAGGCGAACCGCAACCGGCCGGCGAGGCGGCGTTCTTCGGTGGCGTTGACCTCGATTTCCACCAGCCGCTCCAGCGCCGCGGTCATCGACAGGTTCTCCGCGCGAGCCTGGTCGAGGATGCGGGGCAGGGCCTCGGCGGCGTTGTCGAGCTTCAGGTAGGAGAAGTGCGAACGGAGTTGCTGATAGCGGCGGGCCTCGCTCATCTGTGGCCCTGAACGGTTTCCGGACAAGTGATCAGTCCTCCTCGGACTCATAGGACTCATGGGTGGGTGCGCTGGCCAGTTTCGCCGCGGTGGCGGCGTAGGTGGCCAGGTCGATCACGACGTGAGCCGCGGGCCCCGTCGCGGGCAGGCCGCGCAGTCGTGCTGCTTCGGCCAACGCCGCCGCCGACGGCGGCCGGCGCGTCTTGTGGGTGCAGGGCCGGTCGGTGCTGAACGCGACCATCGCGGCGTGGTCGAGCGCGATCACGTGCCCGTCATCGCGGACGACCCGCCCGGCCCCGTCCGGAGCGCGGTGGTGGACCGCGACCGTCGCGCCGCCCTCGGTGACGATCCGCAGCACGTCCGCGCCGAGCCGGTGACGGACCTGAACCTGCGCGCCGCCCAGCCCGGGCGGGACGGAGTAGGAGTTGCCGCGGAAGGCGACCAGCGCCTGCGGTGTGACGGTCCGGGGCAGGTCGAACTCGGCCGGGAACGCGACCAACGGCGGGACATGCAGCCGCTCGGCAGCGGCTAGGCCGGCGACGGTGGTGCGCTCGCCGTCGAGGACCCGGCGACGGCTGTCGAGCTTGGCCGCGAGACGGTCCAACCCGGCCTGGGCCTCGGCGATCGTGACGTCATCGCCGAGGGTGCGCCACCAGCGCTGCGCGGCCGAGTGGTTGGCCTTCTCGACCACGCCCTTGCCGTTCCCGCGCCGCGGCGGACACGTCACCGAGCGGACCCCGTAATGCTTCGCGACCTGCGCGAACGCGGCCGTGATCCGGCCGGAGGCGGGGTGGCAGACCGTGGCCATCCGGTCGAAGCGCCAGACCTGGGTCACCCCGCCCAGGCGCCGGGCCACCGCGTCGAGGGCTTCGATCAGGTGCGGGAAGTCCTCGGTATCGGCCAGGATGCCGCGCCACTTGCTCGAGTGCGCCAGCACGCCGACCAGCAGATGTGCCTGCTTCCTGGCGCCCCAGCCCGCCGGTGGATCCGGCAGCTCCAGCCAGTCCCACTGGGTTTCCTCGCCCGGCGGGTGGGTGATGATCGCGACGTCACGGCCGCGGGACGCCTGACACGGTTCGCAGTGCGGGCGCAGCTGATAGCGGCGCAGCGCGCGGGTGAACGTCGAATAGCCGCCCTGGTAGCCGAGCTCGGTGACCTCCTCCAGCAGCGTCGCCGCTCACAGATGCGGGTCGTCGGCCAGCCGGGCGCGGCAGTAGGCGATGAACGGCTCGAACGGGTCCGGCCCCGCCGGCCGGCGTTTGCCCGGCACCACCTCGCCGGACAGGTAGCGGCGGATCGTCTTGCGATCACGCCCGAGATGTCGCGCGATCGCCGAGACCGACCAGCCCTGAGCACGCAGCGCCTGCGCCTCCACGTCTTCCTCCAGAGTGAGCATCCACGCCTCCGGCCACGGTCACGGTGATCAACACCGAAACCGTCACCCGGAGGCCGCTGACCAGCGCGAACGACGCGCCGACAGGACACCCCAACTGGGGAACTTCAGAGAGCAGGACTGGCCCTATTCGGAGAGCACCATCAGACCAGCGTCTGGCCGGACCTGATCCTGCGGCCCAGTCTTAAGTAGTCGCTGACCGGTAGTTCGCCTGGCGAACGAACACCAACCAGCACGGCATGTTGACCGTACATAGCTGGGAACATTTGTGCGTAGGCCGACATGGTCCGGCCACCGGGGTCGGTGGCCGGGCTCGGGCGAAGTGGAGCGTCGTGGTCAGGTCAGCGTGGTCGGATCGGCGAGTTTGGCCTCCAAGTCGGCGACGCGGCGGTCCTGGAAGCGCAGGTTCGAGCGGGCGGCCGTCAGGCGCTCCTCCGGGGTGCGGTTGTCGGCGGTGAGCTGGCGGACGCGTTGTTTGAGGGTGGTGTTCTCCGTGGTGATCCGCTGGATGGCTTCCTCGGTCCATTCAGCTTGCAGGTCGCGGATCTGGCCGAGCAGTTCGCCGATACGACTACGCTGGTTGAGAATCTCGGCATTGGCGGTCTTGAGGGCGTCCTCGGCGTTGAGCGCCCGCTCCCTCCACGTGGCCTCGCGCTGGTCATCCAGATCAGCCAGCGCCTGGCCACGCCGCTGGTCGGTGTCCGCGATGGCTGCCGCAACCGCGCAGCGCGCGACGATGCGCGTCGCCCGTACGAGCAGGAACGTGCGCGACTCAATTGCGCGGTCAGCCCATGAGAGGGCGTTCGCTTCTGCCTGGAATTCTTGCACTGTTGTAGCGCTCGGTGACTGGTCCGCGACTAGTCCGTGCAGAAGTGTTGTGCCGTCTGTGCGTAGGAGGGGGTCGTGTGGCCGGTCGCGGGCGAGGTTGGTGGTTGGCTGCTGCCGGGCCGCGCCTGGTCGATCAGCTCAAGCAGGGCCGTAGGCCGTGAGGAACACCTCCGCCGCTCGGTCGGCGATCCTCGTCAACTCACCGTCGTCCGGGCGGGCCTCGGTGCCGGCGAACATCAGCTGGTTCATCGGCTTGTACATGACGAGGCCGGCGAAGTGGTACGCGGCGAGGGTCGGGTCGGCGAGCTCGCGCAGCAGACCGCGGTCGGCCATCCGGGACAGCGCCTCACCGAGCAGCACCAGCGAGCGCTGGAAGCCGTGCTCGAACCACGCGCCGGAGATGGCGGGGAACCGGTCGGCCTCGGCGAGGACGAGCCGGCGGAGCTGGATCACCTCGGGTTCGCAGATGTCGGCGACGAACCGGCGCGCGAGATCGCGCAGCGCGGTGGCGGCGTCCGTCGCCTCGTCCAGCGCTCCGTAGAGCGTGGCGAGGCGAGCGCCGAGCTGCGCGTTGCTGCCGAGGATGACTTCTGCGAACAGGTGCTCCTTGTCGGCGAACTGCCTGTAGACCGTCTGCTTGGAGACCCGGGCCCGCGCGGCCACCTCGTCCATGCTCGCGCCCAGATAGCCGTGCTGTAGGAACACCCCCGCCGCTTCGGCGAGGATCGCGCGTCGCTTACGGGCCGTGCGGCCCTCCTTCAGCCTCGTCTCGAGTTCGCTGTCGATCCCGGCGCCCGATGCCTGTTGATCCATGGTCCTCCTCCCGGCTGCCCACAGCGTACTAGACAGTCTCGTTCTTGTGTGAGTACTGTACGGTCTCGTTCCGATCGAACCTGCGAACACGGAGAAGAGCCATGGGAACAGTGCAAAGCAAGGACGGCACGACAATCCACTTCGAGGTCCGGGGCAGCGGCCAGCCGGTGATCCTCGTGGACGGCGCTACGGCCTACCCGGCGGTCAGCCCGGATACCGTCTCGCTTGCCGAGGCGTTGAGCGAGACCTTCCGCGTGTACACCTACGATCGGCGCGGCCGCGGACGCAGCACCGACACGCTGCCCTACGCCGTCGAGCGCGAGATCGACGACCTCGCCGCGATCATCGCGGAGGCCGGCGGAACCGCAGTGCTCTTCGGCTGGTCCTCCGGCTCGATCCTGTGCATGGACGCTGTCGCGGCCGGGCTGCCGGTCACTCACCTCGTCGCGTTCGAGCCGCCGTTCGTGGTCGACGACGCCCGCTCGCCCCTGCCGACCGACTACGTCGAGCAACTGGAGACGGCCTGCGCCGCCGGGCGGCCAGGCGACGCGGTCAAGTTGTTTATGACCGCAGCGGTCGGCATGCCTCCCGAGTTCGTGGCCGACATGCGCCAGAGCGAGTACTGGCCCGTCCTGGAGGCGGTCGCGCCGACCATCGCCTACGACGGGCGGGTCGTGTGCGATGTCATGCAGGGCAAGCCGCTGCCGACCGACCGGTGGGTGGGGATCGCCGTGCCCACCATGGTCGTGCACGGCAATGACACGTTCCCGTTCCTGATCACGGGTGCGCGGGCGGCCGCGGAAGTGCTGCCGAAGGCGACGCTGCAGGTCGTGCCGGGGGAGAACCACACGGCCGCTGCCGACGTGCTCGCCCCGGCGATCCGGCAGTTCGTCCAGGACCACTGAACAGTAGCAACGAGGGAGGGAGTCGGGATGGGGAAGATCGTCGTCACGGAGTTCGTCTCGCTGGACGGGGTCGTCGAGGCCCCGGCCGGTGAGGACTTCGTGCACAAGGACTGGACGTTCGCCTTCGACCGGGGGGACGACGGTGAGCGCTTCAAGGTCGAGGAGGCGCTGGGCGCCGACGCGCTGCTGATCGGGCGTCGCACCTACGAGTCGTTCGCCGGGGCTTGGCCGCACGTCGACGACGAGCTGGGCGACAAGTACAACAGCATGCCCAAGTACGTCGTGTCGAGCACGCTCACGGATCCGGCGTGGAACAACACCACGGTGCTGGCGGGTGACGTGATCGCCGAAGTCACGACGCTCAAGGAGCGGTTCGACGGCGAAATCCAGGTGCCGGGCAGCATCCAGCTCGTCCAGGACCTGGTGGAGCACGACCTGGTCGATGAGCTGCACCTCATGATGTTCCCCGTCGTCCTCGGCACCGGGCGGCGGCTGATCGAACGGACCAGCGACATGTCGCGCTGGCGGCTCATCGACGCGCTCACGGTGGGCGAGGGGATCATGGTCACGACGTTCGAGCGGGCCGCTAGTGGTCGCGCCCGTTAGTTCGTCGGGGGTTATGCCGCCAGTGGTGGAGGTGTGTGATGATCGTGACGACCGAGGCGGGTCAGTAGCCGGTTGAGGTCGTCACGCGTGAATGTCCAGTCGAAAGGTTGGGCTGTGCGGTTGTATCGGTCCTGAAAGGACAGAAGCCGCTCGGTCACGTCGTCGAGGTCGCGGAAGTCGTCGGGTGTCAGCGCTTTGCGTTGCACGACTGAGAAGTAGATCTCTACCTGGTTGAGCCAGGAGGCGTGCACGGGCAGGTGCACCATGTGCGCGTTGGGCCAGGCTTTGGACATGCGGTCCGCGGCGGCCCAGTTCTTGTGGGAGGCGCCCTGGTCCACCACCCAGAACACCCGCCGGGCCGAGGCGTAGGGCTCGGTGGTCATGACCTGCTCGACGAGCCTGGCGAACGGGACGATGCCGGTGGTGTCCTCGCAGCGTCCGAACACCCGAGCGTGGTGCACATCGTAGGCGGCGAAGTAGGCCAGGGTGCCCCGGCGGGCGTATTCGTGCTCGACCCGCATCGCCCGACCAGGTCCGGCCGGCAGGCTGGGATGGATACGCGGACGCGCCTGGATGCCCGGCTTCTCGTCCGCGCTGATCACGAAATCGTTGGTGTCCAAGGGATCCCCTTCCCAAGGCCGGGCGTACAGGTCGAACACTCTGGCGGCCTTGACCGCGAAGTACGGATCCCGGGGGAAGATCCACGACCGGTGCTGCCACGGCTTGATCGCGTCGGTGGACAGCCACCGGCGCACCGTGGACGCCGACACCCGCTCGCAGACGCCGCGGCCGACGGCCTCACGGGCCAACTCTGGGCAGCTCCACCGGGCCAGGGCGGCACCGACGTGAGCGGGTGGTTCGCAGGCCAGCGCCTTGACCTCGGCCACCACGGTGGCGGGAAAGACCCGCGGCCGCCCACTGCGAGGCCGGTCCGCCAGGCCCGGCATGCCATGCCGGCAGAACCGCCCGCGCCATTTGCGGACGGTGTCGTCGGTGGTGGCCAGCCGGCGGGCGATCACCGCGTTGCGCTCACCATCAGCGGCGGCCAGCACGATCCGCGCCCGCAGCACCTGACGATGCTCGGCACAGCCCCGCCGCGCGAGGGCTTCCAGCGCCTGCCGGTCGGTCTCGCCGAGGACGACCACGTACAGGCTGCATGGCCCCACACGACACCCCCATGAAGATCAACTATGTGGGGTGTGACGGTATCGGGCACCATGGACCGCATGGCTGTCCCGCCCGAGTCGACCAAGACCTCCCTGCGTCAGCGTCTGCTGGCCCGGGCGCAGGAACGCTGGCCCCAGCTGGGTGATGTCACCGTCCGCCATCGCGGCGCGTTCGCCTACGTCACCGGCCACCTCTCCGACGGCACGACCATGCCGTTGTTCCGGCTGCGCTACACCGGATCCGCCACCACCTGGGGCTTCGCCATCTACCGCGCCAGCCACGACGACTACGAGGACTCCTACCTGCCCAGCGGCTACCCCTCAGGCACCTCGCAGGAAGCACTCGACTGCGCCTGCGGGCTCTACCTCAACGACTACACCGCCTGGCTGCAACCCCCGACGAACTAACGGGCGCGACTACTAGTGTCCGCGCGGCTGGACGCGCTGAAGGTCGGCTAAGCGTCGCGGTCGGCAGTGGCGGGGTCGTGGCGCTGTACCGTCCTGGAGGCGCCAGCACTCCACTGAACGCACCCTCGCCCACCAAGAGCATGATTCGGCCGCGCGGCGATTGACTGAGCTGTGCCTCAAGGCAGTCGAGCAACTTGGCTCCCCGCAGGCCGCGGTCCGCCACGGCGGCCTCTACGCCCTCGCCGGAGACCAACAGGCCCCGCCCCCTGGGCGTACGCCGCCCGCTGCTGCGATCAACGACTACCCCTCGACCGCCGACTCCGCGCCCCGACGCCCAAGCCCGCGAGCCTCAGCTGCGAGAACGCGAAGGGGTCTGCCCGGCCTCGGCGGGGTGACGTTCACCGGTGTCGCCGCGTTCGACAGGGCGGTGTTCTCCGGCTATGCCGGGTTCGACTGGGTAACGTTCGCCGGCGCCGCCAGGTTCCACAGGACGACGTTCGCCGACGGCGCCAGGTTCGTCGGGGCGACCTGCAAGGGGCGCGCATTCGATCCAACTGAGCGCGACGAACCGGGAGGCACTCCGAGCCTGAATGAGCTCGGCCCGGCGAAGTGAAGACGGCGACCGAGACCCGATGGCACAGGCGTTCTCAGGGCGCGGTTTCGGGCGGTCACGTCCAAACGGACGACGTCGCAGGATCCTTGCCTTGCTCGGACCCGTAACGGGGGCCGGGCGCGCGGCGATAACCATGACACATCGACTGCGCTGACGGGGTGAGCAATGTCGTCTGGGCTGGCACCGTCGGCTGGGGCGGGGCCAGGGGCGGGCTTCCTGCCTGCCCCCGCTCTGCCCAAGGGCGGTCTTGCCGCGCATGGCATCGGCGAGCGCCTCGACGTGCACACGCACACCGGCGGCCTCTCGCTGACGATTCCGTTCGCTGCCAGTCCGGGGCGCGGCGCCAGCTCGGCCGAGGTGGCGCTGGCTTACGCCTCCGGTGGCCGTCGTTCGGTGTTCGGGTGGGGCTGGGACGTCGCCGTGCTGAGCGTTTCGCGCAGTCTCACCACGCAGCTGCCCACCTACACCGACGCCGACACGTTCGGTTTGTCCGGATTCGGCGATTTGGTGCCATTGCTGGTGCAGGACGGTGCCGGGTGGAAGCCCTACGTCGAGACCGTGCCCATCGACGGCGTGCCGCACCGGGTCGAGCGGTTCCGGCCGCGGACCGACGACACGCGGACCCGGATCGAGCGGTGTACCGACACCGCGGGCGGGACCGTGTTCTGGCGGACGGTCGACGCAGGGAACGTGACCAGGATCTTCGGGCGTTCGGCGGCCGCCCGGATCAGCGATCCGGCCGACCCCGCCGGGCAGCTGCGGGTCTACCAGTGGCTGCTGGAAGAAGTGCGCGACGACCTCGGCAACGTCGCGGTGCACGAGTACAAGCGCGAGGACACCGCCAACGTCGTCGACCAGCCCGGCGAACGCCACCGCCTGACGCCCACCGCGCCACCGCAGGCCAACCGATACCTCAAACGGATCCGCTACGGCAACGCCGTGCCGGGCGATGCCGCAAGCACCCGTTTGACGGTCGTCTTCGACTACGGCGAGCACGACCTCGGCGCCGGCGAGGCCCGCACCTGGGCCGCCCGCCCGGACGCCTACTCCGACTACCACCCGGGCTACGAGCTGCGCACCTACCGGTTGTGCGGCCGGCTGATGATGTTCCACGACTTCGGCGCCGATCTCGGTCCCGGTCCGACGCCCCGGCTGGTGCGCACGCTCGAGCTGACCCACGCCGGCGACGCCGTGGCGACCCGGCTGACCGCGGTGACCCACGCCGGCTACCGGTGGAACGGCGCTGGCTACGACCGCGCCGACCTGCCGCCCGTCGAGCTGACCTACACGACCGCGCAGCCCGCGACGGCCCTGGCCGACCTCGCGATGACCGAGGTCCCGGCGGGTGCGCACGTGCAGTTCTTGGATCTCGACGGCGACGGGTTGCCGGGCATCCTCGCGAGCGCGGCGGGCGGCTGGACGTATCAGCGTCCGCTCGGCGGCGGCGCGTTCGCCCCGCCGGTCGCGGTGGCCGAGCTGCCGCCGGGCGCCGGCACTGACGGCCTGCGCGACATCGACGGCAGCAGCCGGCTGGCCAGTGTGTCCGAGTCGGGCGTGCCGGTCGGGTCCGCGATCCGCCGTCCCGACGGGACCTGGGAGCCGTGGCGGCCGTTCACCGCGCGTGCCGTGCAGGAGCTGACCGATCCGGCCCTGGACCGGATGGACCTCGACGGCACTGGGTTCGCCGACCTCGTGCTGCGCGGACCCGACGAGCTGCGCTGGACGTCCGGCACCGGCCGCGACGGCTTCGGCCCGGCGCGCCGCATCCCGACCGCGGCCACCGACGCCGCCGGGCCACGCCCGCCCGCCGCCGACAGCGGGCATGCCTGGTTCACCGCGGACATGTCCGGCGGCGGGCTGGCCGATCTGGTCCGGGTCGGCAACGGCACGGTCGACTACTGGCCGAACCTCGGCTGGGGCCGGTTCGGCGCCCGCGTGACGATGGGTGGCAGCGAGCCGTTCGACGACGCCGAGCACTTCGACCTGCGCCGGGTGCGCCTGGCCGACCTCGACGGCACCGGCACCGCCGACTTGCTGTACCTGGGCGACCGTGGAATCACGAGGTACACCAACAGGTCCGGCACGAGCTGGGCCGCGCCCGAGCGGCTCCCGATCGCCCCGCCGGTCGGTCCGCTCGACGAGCTGCGCGTGCTCGACGTGCTCGGCGCGGGAACGCCGTGCCTGCTGTGGACGACGTCGAGCCCGGCCGGCCCGCGCGCCCGCTACCTCGACCTGGCCGCGGCGGGACGCCCATGGCAGCTCAGCCGGGTCGTCAACAACCTGGGCGCGCGCACAAACGTCACGTACGGGTCCAGCGCGCAGCTGCAACTGGCCGACCGCAGAGCCGGGACGCCGTGGCGGACCCGGCTGGCCAGCGCGGCCCAGGTGGTCACCGAGCTCCGGGTCACCGACCTCGTCGCGGGCACCGAATCGGTGCGCAGTTTCCACTACCGCGACGGGTACTTCGACCCCGTCGAACGCGAACTGCGCGGCTTCGCCCGGGTCGAGACGCTCGACGCGGAAACCGTTGCAGCCGGCGGGAATCCGCTCGACCTGCCGCCCGTCCGCACAGTCGAGTGGTTCCACAACGGCGGCCCGGACAGCGACCCGGACGGCGTCTTCACGGGCGATCCGGCCGCGCTGCACCTTGACGGGCACGACCTCGCGGGCGTCACCGGCGCGGTCGAGTTCAGGCAGGCAGTACGGGCGCTGGCCGGGCAGGGGCACCGCACCGAGCTGTACGCCGACGACGGTGTCAGCGACGCGCCGATCTCGGTGACCACGACCCGGATGCGGGCCCGGCAGCTGCAACCCGCGCACGGTGGCCGTCCGGGCGTGTTCCGGGTGGAAACGCTGGAGTCGATGACCGCTCACTACGAAGGCACCACCGATGACCCGAGGGTCACCCACGAGCTGACCATCGGGGTGGACGACCGCGGCGCGCGGACCTCGATCGCCACCGTCGCCTATCCGCGGCGCGTGCCGGAGATCGACGAGCAGAACCAGGTCCTGATCGGCTGGTCGCGCACCAACCTGACCACTGTGGACGACGCGGTGGCGCACCGGGTCTCGGTGCCGACCGGGTCGTGGGACTACGAGATCACCGGCATCCCGGTGCCTGTGCCCGGCCGTTACGCCGTTGCCGACCTGGCGGCCGCGTTGCCCATGCTGCCCGATCGCGACTACGCCGAGCCGGTCACGCCGGGCACCGCGCAGCGCAGGCTGATCAGCGCCGCGCACTCGGAGTTCTGGGACGACGCGCTCGCGGCCGCGTTGCCGCCGGGGCAGATCGGTACGCGGGCGTTGCCGCGCCGGGTGCTGAAGTTCGCGTTGACGCCGCAGCTGGTCGCCGATGTGTACGGCGGCGAGGTGACGCCCGCGATGCTCACCGGAGAGGGCGGCTACGAGCTGAGCGGCGGCCGGTGGTGGGCGGGCGACGGCATCCGGGTCTACGACAGCGCGCGCTGCTACCTGCCGGTCCGGCACGTGAGCCCGTTCGGCAACAACTCGACGGTCGACTACGACAGCCATCTGTTGCAGGTCACGGTCGTGCGCGCGTCGACAGCGGGGCCGTTGTCGCTCAACGCGACCCAGGTCGCCAACGACTACGTGACCCTCGCAGCGCGCGAGCTCACCGATCCGCACGGGGTGCGGCACAGCGTGGCGTTCGACCCGCTCGGGCGGGTAAGGGCGGAGTGGTCGATCGCGCCGGACGGCAGCGGGGACACCGACGCGTTGCCGAACACCGTGCACCACTACGAATCCGGCTCGTGGCGTGCCGGGACCGGGCCCGCGTGGACGCACACCGAGCGGCGCGAACGCCGTGGTGACGCCGCGAGCCCGTGGCAGGCGCAACGGATGTACGTCGACGGCCTGACCCGGGTCGCGATGACCAAGGTGCAGGCCGAACCGGGCGAGGCGTGGGCCGGCGACGGAGCCGGTGGTGTGGTGCTGACCGACACCGGTGCGACCCCGCGCTGGGTCGGTACCGGGCGGACCGTGTTCAACAACAAGGGCCTCGCGGTCGAGCAGTACGAGCCGTACTTCGCCGTCGACGCCGGTTTCGACACCGCCGACGCCCTGGTGAAGCGAGCCCTCAGCCAGACAAGGCGGTACGACCCGCTCGGCCGGGTCATCCGGACCGACTACCCGGACGGCACGTACTCGAGCACCGAGGTCGGGCCGTGGCAGCAGGTGGAGTCCGATCGCAACGACACGGTGCTGACCAGCGACTGGTTCGCGGTCCGCACCGGCGGCGGGGTGAGCCCGGCCGAGGCGCGGGCGGCCGCACTGGCCGCGGCGCATGCCGGCACGCCGTCAGTAGCATTGTGCGACGCACTCGGCCGGGTCGTACGCACCCGGGCGGACAACGGCCCCGACGGCGTCTACGAAACCCGGACGTACCTCGACATCGCCGGCACGGCGGTCGCCGTCGACGACACCCGGGGCGTACGTGCGGGCGAACAGCTCAACGACCCCGCCGGCCGGGTCCTGCGCACACGGAGCATCGACGCGGGGGAGCAGCGCGCGCTGCCCGACGCCTTGGGGCGCGAGCTGCGGCACTGGGCCGCGACCGGGCACCGGGTCACCGTCCGCTACGACCTGCTCGGCAGGGCGACCCAGGTGTTGCGCCGCGATCCGGGCGACGCGGCGGACACCCTGATCGAATACACGGTCTACGGCGAGCACCACGCGCAGGCGGTGAGCCGTTACCTGGTTGGGCAGGCGCACCGGCGTTACGACGAGGTGGGTCTGTCCACGGCCGAGCGCTACGACCTCGTCGGCAACCTCGTGTCCGGCGAGCGCAGGCTGCTGCGCACGCCGGGGACGGCCGACTGGGGTGCGCTCCCCGGGGCGCCGCCGGCGAGCCTCGACGGCATGACCGCCGGCGTACTCGACACCGAGACCTTCGGTGCCGCAACGGTTTTCGACGCACTGCACCGTCCGGTCACGCAGACCCAGCCGGACGGTGCAGAGGTGCGCTACGGCTACGGCGCGGGCGGGCTGCTCCGTTCGGTGGCCATCCGGCTCCCTGGTGCGGCGGCGGACAAGCCAGTGGTCACCGAGATCGACTATGACGCGCATCGCAGGCAAACCCTGGTGACGTATGGCAACGGCGTCACCAGCACGATGGCGTTCGACCCCGCGTCGCAGTGGCTGACCAGCCTGTCCAGCAGGCTCGGGGCGACCGTGCTGCAGGACCTCGGCTACACCTACGACCCGGTCGGCAACGTCGTGCAGACGACCGACAACGCGGCGCAGTCGGTGTTCTTCGCGGGCGCCGTGGTGACTCCGGGCGGGCAGTTCACCTACGACCCGACCTACCGGCTGCGCACCGCCACCGGCCGCGAGCACGCGAGCCTCGGCATGCAGCCGGACATCCGGGAACCGGCCCTGCCCGCGGTGCCGCATCCCCATGATGTCAACGCTGTGCGGACCTACACCGAGACCTACGGCTACGACCAGGCCGGTAACATCACCGGCTTCGCGCACGCCAGCCCGTCCAGCACCTGGACCCGGCACTACCAGTACGCGCCCGGCACGAACCGGCTCGCGGCGCACTCGGTACCGGGCGATGCCGCCGCCGGGCCGTACAGCGCGGTGTTCGGCCACGACCCCGGTGGCAACGTCGTCGCGATGCCCGGGATGACGGCCATGGTGTGGAACCACTCGGGCAAGCTGGTCAGCGCCGACCTCGGCGGCGGCGGCGCGGTGACGTTCCACCACGACGGCAGCGGCAACCGGGTGCGCAAGGTCTGGCAACGACTCGGTGGCCTGCGCGAGGAACGGCTGTACCTCGGCAACCACGAGGTGTTCCGGCGTTACCGCGCGGGCACGCTGGTCTTCGAACGGCGCTCGCTGCGGATCGCCAACGGGGACCGCCAGGCCGTGCTGATCGAGACGATCACGGTCGACACCGACAACCCCGGCTCGAACCGGACGCCTTTGCTGCGTTACCAGCTCAGCGACAAGTCCGGGTCGGGCGCGGTCGAGTGCGACGAGTCCGGTGTGGTGCTTTCCTACGAGGAGTACCACCCGTTCGGCACGACGTCGTTGTGGCTCGCGCGCGGCGCGGCGGCGGTCAGCACCAAGCGTTACCGCTACCTCGGCAAGGAGAAGGACGAGGAGACCGGGCTCTACAGCTTCGGCGCGCGCTACTACGCCTGCTGGCTCGGCCGCTGGCTCAGCCCCGACCTGGCCGGTCTCGCCGACGGCGTGAACCGCTACGCCTACGTGCACAACAACCCGCTGCGCCACACCGACCCGTCCGGGCTGATCGGCGAAGAAGACATGCAGATGTGGTTCAGCGAGGCCAGGGCGTTGTGGGGCCGGGCGACCGCGACGGCGTCCACCCCGGGGTTCACCAAACCGCTCACGGACTACCTGGAGGGCATCCACAAGCTGTGGGGTGGCCCGAAGGAATGGGACATCGGGCACCAGGAGAAGCCGTTCGCGCTGGTCAAGCCGGGCGAGACGACCCCGGTCAGTGTCGAGAACAGCGCCTGGAACCGGAGCAAGGGCGCCACGTCGGACAAGGCCGCGATCAACGAGGCCACCGCCAAGGGCGCGCTCAAGCGGGACTCCGAGACCGGCCTCTACCCCGGGGCCAAGAAGGGCGTCCGCAACCCGACGCTGCAGCAGCCGGAGGTCGGTGGGATCAAGCCGGACCTGCCGGGCAAGAACCTGCCCGAGAGCTTCCAGCCTGCGCCGCCCGCGACCCAGCCGCAGCTGGGGGAGCAGCTGAAGCTGGACCTGGGCAAGGAACCCGCGCCGACCCTCAAGCCGGCCGAGCAGGTGGAGCTCAACTTCGACAAGCCCGCCGCGCCCGCGGCGAAACCTGCCGAGCAGCTGGAGCTGGACGTCAGCACCCCCAAGCCCGACGGCGGCGGCACGCCACCCGCGGCCAAGCCGGTGGACGCGCCCAAGCCGGTCGAGACGGCCGCGCCGCCGACGGAGGTCGCCGCGCCCAAGCCCGCCGCTCTGGCCGACGACGCGGCCGCGCTCGGGAAGGGCACCGGCGCCGCGGCCAAGGACACCAACGCCGTCGCCGACGTGGTGAAGGACGCCAACACGGCGGTCGACGTGGCCAAGGACGCGAACGTGGTGGCCAAGGACGCCGGCCTGGTGGGCGACGTCGTGAAGGACACCAAGACGGTCGGCAACGCCATCAAGACCGGTGCGCCACTGGTGAAGGACGCCGCCACGGTGACCAAGGAGGTCGGCGCGCTGAGCAAGATCGTCAGCACCGGCTCCAAGGTCGTCAAGGTGGCCGCGCCGGTGATCAAGGTGGCCGCGCCTGTGGTGCGCGTGCTCGGCGAGGTGGCCAAGCCGCTCGGCGTCGGCGTGGCGGTGGTCGACCTCGCCACCGCCCACAACAACAGCGACCGGCTGGTGGCGACCGGCGACCTCGCGGCGGGCGTCGCCGTGTACTTCGGCCCGGTCGGCGAGTCGTTCACGGCCGGTTACACCGTGGGCGGCCTGGTCGACAAGGGCATCGAGAAGGCGTCGATGGCCACCGTCGGCGTGGACCTCTCACCGTCCAACGGGATCGCCAAACAGCTCGAGACGGTCGACAAGGCGGCGTCCTACGTGATCCCGGACAGCTCGAGCAAACCGGCCTACAAGAACGAGAACAAGGTCGCCTGGTTCCTGATCGACACGCTCGGCTTCTGATCCACCGCTCGACACCACCGCTCCAACCGCCGCATGATCCGGGAGAACCCCGCATGACCGAGAACTACCGCGCGTTGTCGGTCGGCCAGTCCGGCCCCGCAGTGCGCACGCTGCAGGCGCGTCTGCTCGACTTCGACGCCGCGCCCGCGCACGACGAGCTCGTGGCCGGGGTGTTCGGGGCGAGCACCCGCTACCAGCTCATCGCGGTGCAGCAACGCCTGCAGCTGCTGCCCACCGGCGTCGCCGACCCGGACACCGTGCGCACGATGACGGCGGCCGAGGTGACACGGCGCGGGTACGTCGTCGGGCTGGTGCTCGGACCGCGCGAGGAACCCGCGACGGGGGTGACGGTCCGGGTGTTCGACCGGGACATGCGGGCCGACCAGCAGCTCGGCGAGCCCGCGGTGTCCGGTGTGGACGGTTTCTACCAGATCGCCTACACCCCGGATCAGGCCAAGGACGCCGAAGCCGGGACGGCCGACGTCGTCGTGCGGGCCTATCAGGGGCAGACCCAGCTGACCGACCCGCCGATGGCGGACACGGAGTTCAACGCGGGCCCGCTGGTCGCGATCACGGTGCGGCTCGCGGTGGCCGTCGCGCCCGAAGAGACCGAGTACGAGCGAATCATGCGGGTGCTGCGCCCGCTGGTGGGCAAGGTCGCGCTGACCGAGCTCGCCGAGGACAAGGACCACCAGGACCTGACGTTCCTCAGCGGGGAGACCCGGATCGCCGCTGCGAAGATCGAGCACGTCGCGGTGGCGCAGCGGCTGACGGCGGAGAGCAAGATCGTCGCACCGTTCTTCTACGCGGTGTTCGCCATGGACACGCTGGCCGCCGCGCAACGCTGGGCCAGCCTGACGCCGCGGCTGCGGATCACGCTGTCCACCGAGGTGCACCCGCTGTTGCTGGACATCGCACTGCTGGCCGAGGACGACCTCACCACGGCCGTACGCCAGGCGGTCGACCTGTTCCTGGTGCCGAGGTCGGTGCTGGAGCAGCTGTCCGAGATCCTGCGGATGCTGGCCCAGTACCGCGACGAGGCGACCAGCTACGCGGCCAAGCAGCGGGAGCGGATCCTCAACGACCACCTGCGGCACGTGCTGGACTCGGAACTCGTCGCACAGGTCATGTCCATCATGGACAGTGACGCGTTCGGCGACCTGCCCACGCTGTTCGACCGGCTGGTCGCGCTGGACCCGGTGGCACCGCAGACGCCGACCGACCAGACCCGCGGCCGGCTTTCGCTGGTCGAGCTGCTTGGCGACGACGCGGGCCTGATCGAGCACGTACGGGGGAGCCACGACCTCGACGGCTTCGACGACGTGCACCGCCTCGCCACGATCTCCCCGGCGGACTGGGCGAGCGCCGTACGCGACCGCTCCGGCGGCGCCGTCGACCAGGAAGACGCCACGCGTCAAGGGAACCTGCTGGCCGACCGGATGGCCAGCAGGTTCCCGACCACCGCGTTCGCGCACCGCCTCGGCGCGGATACGGAGCCGCCGCTGCCGCACGCCGCCGCGGTCGCCGACCTGCTGGCCACCAACCCGGAGTTCGACCTCGCCTCCGGCGACGTCCGCGCCCTGCTGGCCGAGCACCCGGAGTTCGGCGGAGACGGCGCCGCCGCCTCGCTGCGGTCCGCGCAACGGATGTTCCGGCTGGCGCCGAGCTACGACAAGTCCCGCACGCTGCTCGCCGGCGGCCTGCACTCGGCCGGTGCGGTGCTGGCCCGCGGCCGTGACCGGTTCGTCCGCGACGCCGTGCGCAGCGGCACGTTCGACGCCGGGTCGGCCACCGCCACGTTCGCCAAGGCGGCCGACGTGCACAGCGCCAGCCTGGTGCTGGCCGGTCAGCTGTCGGCGTCCGCGTCGGCCACGATGCTGCCCGCGCTGGCGCCCGCGCCGGCCAAGCTGGAGCCCGTCGTCAAGGACTTCCCGTCGATGAAGAGCCTGTTCTCCACCATCGACATGTGCGAGTGCTCGGACTGCCGCTCGGTGCACGGCGCCCCGGCGTACCTGGTGGACGTCATGCACTACCTGAGCCACCGGCTCGTTGTCGACACAACGACCACGCCCTCGGTCACCGTCAAGGGCGCGCTCACCACCCTGCTCGAACGCCGCCCCGACCTCTCGGTGACGGATCTGAACTGCGCCAACACCAACACCGAGCTGCCTTACCTCGACGTGGTCTGCGAACTGCTGGAAGAGGCGGTCGCACCCGATGCCGGCATCGCGTTCGCCGGTGCCATGGCGGCGGGCCCGATCAGTGCGTCGCTGCTCAGCGTGCTGCAGACCGCGGGCCTCGCCTTCACCAACGCGGCGATCGTCTACGGCCCGGATCTCGACGGCGGCTACGTCGCCCGTGACGCGGCCGCCGTCGCGGGCGTCACGCCGGACGGCGGTGGCTGGCGGATCCGCACGCTGCGCCAGACGTTCGGCTCGACCGAGCAGGTCAGCGCGGCACCGGAGTACGTCAACGCGGCCGCGTACGCCCGGCTCGCGGCGAGCCCGTTCTGCTTCGTGCTGCCGTTCGACCTCGCCCACCAGGAGACGCGGCGCTACTTCGCGCAGTTCGACGTGGACCGCGCCGAGGTGATGAAGCTGCTGCAGACCGGCGGCGTGCCGTCGGACGTCGCCTGCGCCGCGGAGTCGCTCGGGCTCAGCGACGCGCAACGCCTCGCCGTCGTCACCCAGGACGTGGCGAACCAGCCGACCATCTGGAACACCCCCGGCACGCCCGCGGCCGCCACACTGTCCACAGTGGAGACATTCGTGGTGCGGGCCGGCATCACCTATACCGACCTGCTCGACCTGGTGGACCGGACGTGGGTGGACGGCGGCGAGGACCTGTTCGTGCAGCACCTGAACTCGAGCGCCGACCTGGCGCAGAAGAAGATCGTCCACCTGGACGACACCGCGCTGGACCGGATCCACCGGTTCCTGCGGCTGCGGACGGCGACCGGCTGGTCGAGCGCGACCCTCGACCGCGCGATCCGCAGCACGGCGTGCGGCGCGGGCACCCTGGACGACGCCTGCCTGGTCGCGGTCACCACGCTGACCGCCGCGTCGACGGCGGCCGGGTTGACCATCGACGCGACGCTCGACCTGCTGGAACCTCTGGCACTCGACAAGGACGGCACCTACGGGAGCACGTTCCTCGACCCGGTGCGCACCGGGTCGGTGGACAGCCGGTTCCAGCCGGCCGCCGTGCTGGCCAACGAGGCCGCCGAGACGGGCACCCCTGGTTCCGGCGGCAAGCTCTCCGCCGCGTCGAGCTACCTCGGCCTCGCGCTAGGCACGTCCCCGGCCGACACCGCGATCGTGCTCGCGCTCACCGGCACCGATCCCGCGCTCACGACCGCGAGCGTCAGCCGGGCGTACGCGCTGGCCCGGTTGTGCGTGACGTTGCGGCTCGGCGCGACCGACCTCGACTCGGTCATCACGATCACCGGGCTCGACCCGCTCGCTTCGGCCACCGATCTGATGGCGTTCCTCGACGCCGTCAACCGACTGCGCGCGACCCCGGTGCCGATCGCGACCTGGCGCTACCTGCTGCGTCACGAGGCGCCCGACCTGACGACGTACGAGGTCGCCGCGGACACGATCACCTCGTTGCTCACCACACTGCACGACGCCTACGCCAAGGCCGCGCTCGCCGACGCGTCGCCGTACGACCCGGCGGCCACGCCGAGTGAGAACACCCGTGCCGTGCGGCCGTTCCTGAACCGGCTGCCCGGCATCACGGCCACCGCGATCGCCACCACCCAGACCCTGCTCGACGACGCGTGGACCGACCCGGCCGTCACCGAGGCATCCTTTGTGGACACCACGTTCGGCCCTTACGTCGACACCACCGCTCTCAAGGCCGCGCTGACCGCACGGGCCGCGGCCGCGCCGCCGAAGGACGCCGAGCAGAACGCCGTCGTCGAGGCACTGGCCACCGCCGTCGGCGACGACCTGTACCGCACCGACCGGGAGACCGCGCTCGGCACGGCCGTGGCCACCGCGCTCGCCGCCGAGACGGACGTGGTCGACGCCCTGCTCGAGCACGCACACCTGAAGGGAAGCGTCGGCGACCCGCTGCTGCACGACGTCCTGCTCGACGACGACACCAGCGCGGCCGCGGCCGACCGGCAGGAGCGTGCCGTCCAGCTGCTTTACACGATCCAGCTGGCCACCGGGAAGCTGGAGCTGCCCGCGGCCACCATCGCGTGGCTGCTCGACAACGCCGAGGCCCTCGGCTGGGCGCAGTGGGACCGCCTGCCGTACCGCGCGAGCCTGCCGGTCGTCGGCTATCCGGACTGGTTGCGGCTCACCGAGTTCCTCGACCTGCTGACGAACTACCCGGACACCGTGGACCCGGCGCATCCGGCCGTTCCTGTGACAGCCGCTGGGTTCTACGACGCGGTACTGGCCGGCACCGCGGCCACCGCGCTCGGCGTGCTGGCCATGCTCACCGGCACCGACCCGGGCCTGCTCACCGCGCTGGACGCCCATCTCGGCTTCTCCGCCCCGGACCTGACCGCGTACCACGACCCGGCCACCGCCGTCCGGCTGCTGACCGCGGCGACCACGTTGCGCACCTTCGGCCTCGACGTGCCCGGTGCGGTCGCGGTGACCGCACCGGTGCTCGGCCCTGCCGAGGCCAGGCGGATGCGTGCCGCGCTCAAGACCCGCTACGCCGACGCCGAATGGCTCGGCGTGCTCAAGCAGATCCAGGACGGCCTCCGCCCGCTCAAACGGGACGCCCTCGTCGCCTACCTGCTCGCGGTGAACCCGGACCTGACGGGGGTGGACGACCTCTACGACCACTTCCTCATCGACGTGCAGATGACCGCGGGCATGTCCACCTCACGGATCGTGCAGGCGTACGCCACCGTGCAGCTGTTCGCCATGCGCTGCCTGATGGCCCTCGAACCGGCCTGCGTCGCGCAGGTCGGCGTGGACGACGGCTGGGGGCAGTGGTCGTGGATGGCCAACTTCCGGGTGTGGGAGGCCAACCGCAAGATCTTCCTGTGGCCGGAGAACTGGCACGTGCCGAGCCTGCGCGACGACCGCTCGGAACTGTTCGTCAAGCTCGACGACACGTTGCAGCAGGACGCGCTCACCGACCTGTCCGTCGAGGATGCGACCGGCGGCTACTTGGAAAGCCTCGACGACATCGCCCACCTGGACGTCATGGCCGTCTACTACGACACGGCTGCACGCGTCGAGCACGTGTTCGCGCGGACCAAGGGCGGCACCCCGGCCGTCTACTACCACCGTGAGTTCCACCAGGAGCGTGCGTGGACGCCGTGGACGACCGTGCCGCTGGACATCGCGGGTGACCAGCTGCTGGCGTTCTCCCGCAACTCGCGGCTGACCTTGGCATGGCCGGTGTTCACCTCGGTGCCGGACGACTCGAAGGCGCCGCCGGACACCCCGGACCCGGCGAGCCTCGGCGGCGGCAAGGCCAACGACAAGCCGGACAAGCGCTGGAAGATCCAGCTCGCGGTGAGCGAGTACGCGGGCGGGCGGTGGCGGGAGAAGAAGGTCTCCGACGGCGCGCTGTACACCGAATTCGCGCCGGAGCAGTACAACGCCGTGCAGTTCAACTTCTTCGTGTGGGCGTTCGGCGCGACACAGGCGATCACGTGCTTCAGCCCCGGCGGCTACCTCGGCTCGTTCGCACTGACCGGCTGCAAGGGCGTGCCGGAGCCGCAGCAGGGCGGCTCGCTGGCCTTCCAGCTCTACCCGCGGTTCACCGATACCGAACTCGTCGCCGACCGGTTCACCCCGCTGCCCGACCACATCGGCGAGGAGCTGGCCGTTCGCCTGCTGCCGGGGCTGCCGGAGCAGAAGATCCTGAACCAGACCCCAGCGGGCCGTTTCGACGTCACCTACCCGTTCCAGGTCACGGTGATCGACTGGCTGGTGGTCGCGCTGGAGCTGTGGGCGCTGGCGTACTCCGGCGGGAACAACGACAACCTCGCCGGACGCGGCAGGGGCTTCGCGTTGCCGCTGGGGACGTTGCTGCCGTTCTTCTTCGGCGACTACTACCGCGGGTACGTGATCGTGCCGGGCTTCTACCCGGTCCGCGACCGCGAGAACCACCAGAAGCCGATCACCGAAGCGGATCTGGCGAAGTACAAGAAGACCGCGTCGGACGTCTTCCAGCTGATCGACGACGTGACCGCGCTGCTGCTCACCTACGTCGCGAAGTTCAAGGCCACACCGGGGATGACGCTCAAGGAGCTCGTCGACGAGCTGCGCAAGGACCCGGCGTACCTTGCCGTGGTCGCGCAGATCGACGCGTTCCGCAAACTGCGCTACGGGCTGAACGTGCGCAACTTCTACCACCCGCTGGTCTGCCGGTTCCGCTCCGAACTCGGCGCGGGCGGGGTGCCCGCGATGATGCGCCGCGATGTGCAGCTCGCGGACACCGGATTCGACTTCGCCACGACCTACCAGCCCGACCCGATCGTGATCACCCCGTACCCGCGCGAGAACGTGGACTTCGAGCTGGCCGGGTCCTACTCCTCCTACAACTGGGAGCTGTTCTTCCACCTGCCCTTCGACATCGCGTCGCGACTGACCGAGGACCAGCAGTTCGAGAAGGCCCGCGACTGGTATCACCTGATCTTCAACCCCGTGGGTATCGGCGACGCCCCGGCGCCGCGTCGCTACTGGAACACCAAGCCGTTCTTCCTCGAGACCGCCCAGGAGTACCTGGACCAGCGGATCGACATGATCATGGGCGCCATCGCGGCCGACCCGGCCGCCACCACGATCGGCGATCTGGCCTTCGCGGTGGACCAGTGGCGCAGCCAGCCGTTCAAGCCGGACGTGGTGGCCCGGTCGCGGCCGGTCGCGTTCCAGATCGCGGTCGTCGTCAACTACGTGCAGAACCTGGTCGACTGGGGCGACAGCCTGTTCCGCCAGTTCACCCGCGAGTCGGTGAATCAGGCGACCCAGCTCTACGTCCTGGCAGGCAAGCTGCTCGGGCGCAGGCCCGACATCGTCCCGCCTGCGGTACCCGTGCCGGACATGACGTACACCCAGCTGCGCGGCGATTTGGACATCTTCAGCAACGCCCTGCTCGACCTCGAGAACCTCGTGCCGGACCTGAACCTGTTGCCGCACAAGGGCGCCGAGCTTCCGCCGCCGTCCGCGACGCTCACCTCGCTGTATTTCTGCATACCGGCGAACGAGAACCTGCTCGCCCTGTGGGACCTGGTCGGCGACCGGCTCACCAAGATCCGCAACTGCGAGAACATCGACGGCATCGCCGCCTCGCTGGCGTTGTTCTCCCCGCCGATCGATCCGGGTGCGCTGGTCCGCGCGGCGGCCGCGGGCCTGGACATCTCGGCGTTCCTGGCCGGGCTCGGCGCGCCGCCGCCGCACTACCGGTTCACGACCATGACCCAGAAGGCGGCCGAGCTGACCCAGCAGGTGGCCGGCCTCGGCTCGGAACTGCTCGTGGCCCTGGAGAAGAAGGACGCGGAGGCGTTGACCAGGCTGCGGGGCAACCAGGAGATCGCGGTCCTCGACACGGTGCGCGCGGTCAAGCTCGCCACCATCGAGGAGGCGAAGGGCTCGCTGAAGGGGTTGCACAAGAGCCGCGAGGTGACCCAGGAGAAGATCGACTACTACACGTCGCAGCCGTTCATGTCACCGTGGGAGATCACCGCGGTGGCGCTCAACGGGGCGTCGCTGATCGGTGAGGCGGCCGTCGCGCTCGGGTACGCACTGTCCGGCGGACTGAAGCTGATCCCGAACTTCCTAATCGGTGGCGCAGGTTTCGGTGGCTCGCCGACGGTCACCGCGACCACCGGTGGCGAGAGCATCGGCGGGTCGGCGGAGTCCGCGGCCGCGGTGCTGTCCGCGCTGACGCGAGTAGCCGACAAGGGCGCCGGGATGGCGGGCACGCAGGCGAGCTATCACCTGCGCTCGGACAGCAACGACTTCCAGGCCGAGCTGGCGCGCCGCGAGCTGGTGCAGGTCGACCAGCAGATCGTCACCGCGCAGCTGCACCTCGACATGCTCGCCGACGACCTCGTCACCCATGACCTGCAACGCGAGAACTCCCAGCAGGTCGCCGAGTTCATGAGGTCGAAGTACACCAACCAGGAGCTCTACACCTGGATGATCGGCCAGGTCAGCTCCGTGTATTACCAGGCGTACAAGCTGGCGTTCGACACGGCGAAGAAGGCCGAGCGCTGCTACGTCTACGAGCTGGCCCGCGACGACACGTTCATCGGCTTCGGGTACTGGGACAGCATGAAGAAGGGCCTGATGGCCGCCGACGCCATGCTGCACGACATCAAGCGGATGGAGGTCGCGTACCTGGACAACAACGCCCGTGAGTACGAGCTGACCAAGCACATCTCCATGGCTCAGCTGGATCCCGGCGCGTTGCTGCAGCTCAAGACGACCGGCAAGGTCATCTTCCAAGTGCCGGAGCTCGCGTTCGCGCTGGACTACCCGAACCAGTTCCACCAGCGGATCGTCTCGGCGAGCGCCACCATGGTCTGCAACGCGGGCCCGTACACGACCGTCGGCGTGACGATGTCGTTGGTGAACAACAAGTACCGCAAGGCGACCGGCGCCCGGACGGGTGCGGTGACCGACAAGGACAAGTACGCGGAGGACCCCGGCAACGACCCGCGCTTCGCCTACAACGTCGGCAGCATGGCATCCATCGCCACCAGCACCGCGGTGTCGGACTCGGGCCTGTTCGAGCTGAACTTCCACGACGAGCGCTACCTGCCGTTCGAGGGCGCGGGTGCGGTCAGCACCTGGCAGATCGAGATGTCCACGACGTTCCCGCAGTTCGACCCCGAGACGATCTCGGACTTCGTGCTGACCTTGCGCTACCGCGCTCGCGAAGGAGGTTCGTCGTTCCGCACGATGGTGGAGAAGGGCGTCGCGGCCGTGATCAACGAGACCGCGCTGACCGCCGGACGCCAG
Organism: Amycolatopsis sp. NPDC051045; assembly: GCF_040682955.1. NCBI lineage: Bacteria > Bacillati > Actinomycetota > Actinomycetes > Pseudonocardiales > Pseudonocardiaceae > Amycolatopsis > Amycolatopsis sp. NPDC051045. The sequence continues at coordinate 6,948 of NZ_JBFBCC010000040.1, read as the reverse complement.
GGGCTGTACCTGTCGTTCAGCATGGCCGCGAGCTTCCCGGACGAGTGGTGGCAGCTTAAGCAGACCGGCGCCACCACCTTGACGATCGGGGAGCAGCACCTGCCGTTCTTCGCACGGGCGCACACCCCCGTGCTCGGCGCCGCGACCTGGGCGGCCACAGTGGACGGTGCACCACCCAGCTACCCGCTCACCGTCGGCGGCACCGCGATGACGTTGAACCGCGACCCGGTCATGAAGACGTTGTGCGTGGGCACCGGCGGCACCCCGGTGCTGGGCTCACCGATCACGGTGGCCGCCAACGCGGTCAAGTTGGACGACCTGACGGTGCTGGTGCACTACACCGTGACCTGACCCGATACACCGATCGTGTCATGAAATCAGCGCAGCCGCGATCTGCTCGGCGGGCACGGACGGCTGGCCGGCCGAGCAGATCACGGCAGTCCGGGGTCACGGTGCGGTAGCGGCCGTCGCGGACGCCGTTCTGCACGTCGGCGAGCAGCTCCGTGCCGAAGGACGGCAACCCGGCCGCGAGATACTGCGCGAGCAGCTCGGCTGCGGTGAAGCTCCTGTGTGCCAAAGGTTTGCCGGTGACATCGCGGACCAGCGCGGCCAGCCCGTCGTAGGAGAACTCCGCGGCCCGGTCAGCTCGTACGCGGCGGACTCGTCTTGTGCCGTAAGCACGAACGGCCGCGGCCTCGGCCAGGTCGTCGCGGGACACCAGGGACACTCGGCCGTCGCCGTCCGCGTTGGGGCTGCCGCCGGTCCTGATTCGGCTGGCGTCCTCGGTCGGCGGAGAGCAAGCGCATATCGGGGAGAACCTCGTGAACGCGGGCGCGGTCAGTGTCCAGCTGGGTAAGGCGACGCCGCGTGCAGCGAGAAGATCTGCTGCATCGAGCTGATCCGCCGCACCCGGTTCTCTGAGGCGGTGAACCGCGCTGGTTGAGTTCGTCGGCGATGAACCGGTATCCGTCGGCCGGGTCGTCGGCGTGGATCTCGAGCGCGGCGTGTCGATCAGCTGGGCGTCGTCCCAGTCTCGTTGCACCAGGTGGCGCTGGCCTGGGTGTACGCCCAGGCCGAGCGGCTCGGGGTGGCGGTGGCGCGACCATTCCGGGCACCCGCAGCCCGGCCCGGCTGGAGCAGAATGCGGCCGCGCTGGAGCTCACCCTGGACGCCGAGGCGCTGGCCGCGCTGGACCCGCTGAGCGACCAGGTGATGGGCGAGCGCCACCCCCCCGCGCACTCTGCTGAGGTCGCTCGGGGTTAGCCGGCCGGCTCGACGCGCACGACGTCCAGTTCGACGACGTCGTTGACGTCGCACTCACCGGTGACCTCGCGGTCACGACCAGCCGGGGTCGGTTGCCGGAGCGCGGGGCGATCTCGCCGTAGGAGACCAGCGCCCGGTACCATCGATCCTGAGGCCCTACACCTGTAGGATCTCAAACGAGATGACATGTGGATCTTTATCGACGTGAGCTTTCTCTGTTGCCTCATGACCGTTTCGTGCGATTCAGTCTCAGATTCTTGGCATTTCCGGCTTCGAAGGTGATCGGCGTCTGATGTCCGGAGTGCGGCGCTGCGATCAGCCTGACTCGTCGGGACCTGCCCTCGGAGCCGGAACGGTGACGACGTTGGCCGGGCCCGAGGGCAGTTGTCGAATGACCTCAGCCGGCTGTAGCGGCGGCGGTGTCGGTGACTTCGGATGTGTCCATAAATCGGCTGGTGTGCGTGGCCACCCGTTGCCCGAGGTGGCGGGCGGTGGACACGTCGGCGTCGTGGACGGCCTCGGGGCCTTGGTCGTTCCAGGTTTGGGCGCCGGCTCCGAGGTAGAACCCGAGTCGGTTGTGGTCGTGCGCGCTGGCGGTGGTGGTGTTCCAGCCGGGCAGTAGGCCGAGGCTGATCCAGTGCATGCCGTGCTGGGCGGCGAGCATCGAGAAGTATTGCAGGGTGTGCAGCTTGTCGCCGCTCATCGAGCCGGAGTTGGTGAATCCGGCCGCGATCTTGTCTTGCCAGGCGCGCGTCATCCACCGGGCGGAGGTTGCTTCGGCGAAGGTGTGGAAGGCGCCGGAGGCGCTGCCCATGTAGGTCGGGCTGCCGAAGATGATCGCGTCGCAGCGGTCGAGGGTGCGCCAGTCGTCGTCGGTCATTGCGGCGACGTCGATCATCTCGACGAGTGTGTCGGGTACTGATCCGGCTCCCTGGGCGACGGCGTTGGCCAGTTCGCGGGTGTGTCCGTAGCCGGAGGTGTAAGCGATGCCGACGGCGATGCTGGACATGGTTGTTGTTCCGTTCTTGGTGTCTGTGGTGGGTCGTGGGTGTAGTCGGTTACTCAGGCTTCGCGGGCGTTGGATGTCTCGGTCATGCCGGGGTATCGGTCGCCGATCACCTGAGCGGCGATGGGTTCGAGCCGTGCGAGCTCGTTGGCGTCGAGGGGTTCCGGGGATTGACACCACGGTGAGGGGAAGCGTTCGTTGGCGCCCTGGCCGTACATGTCGGCGGTGTCGAGCAGGGTGACACCGGCGGACAGAGCGGTGCCGAGGGGCTGCCGGGCCGAGTCGTCGTCGGTGTCGCCGTAGAACTCGCTCATCTCCTGCAGCCCAGCCCTTGCGCGCCGACGACGGGACCGCCGGGGGTGAGGCGGGCGGTCGGGATGGGAAGGGTCATGAGATCTCCTGACAATCGATACGGAGCAGTACCGCGTGGTGACATCGTCAACGGTACGAGCGTATCAGTGTCAATGTCAATGTCATCGGTATCGTGTTACCATCGACACGTGCGCAGCGACCTCGGCGCGCCCGAGACGGGCGTGGAACGACGTGACCAGCAGCAGGCGATCCTGAAGGCGGCGGCCGAGCTGTTGACCGAGCACGGCCCGGCAGGCATCTCGACGCGGGCGGTCGCGACCGCCGCCGGGGTGCAGACACCTGCGTTGTACCGCTTGTTCGGGGACAAGGACGGCCTGCTCGACGCCCTCGGCAGCTATGGGTTCGAGAGCTACCTGGCCGAAAAGCGGGGACTGGAGCCGAGCGAGGACGCGATCGAGGACATCCGACGCGGCTGGAACATCCACGTCGAGTTCGGGCTGCACAATCCCGCGTTCTACGCCCTGATGTACGGCAACCTGCGCCCGGGTCGCCGCCCGGCCGCCGCCCGGGAGAACGGCGAGATCCTGCGCTGTCTGCTCGAGCGGGCCCGAGAGCAGGGCCGGCTGCGCGTTCCGGTCGAGACGGCCGCTCGGGCCATTGAGGCGTCGACGACCGGCGCCGTGCTGCTGCTGCTGGCGCAGCCCGAGCACGAACGCGACCCGACCCCGCTCACCGGCCTGCGTGACACAGTCATCGACTCGATCATCAGCACCGAACCGGCTACCGACGTCCGAACGACCATCGCCGAACGATCCTCGGCGCTGCTGGCCGCTCTCGGTGACGGCCGCGGTGCCGATCCTCTCGTCGACGCCGGCTTCCGCGCCACCGAGGCCGCCCTGCTGCGCGAGTGGTTGGAAACTCTTGCTTGACCGCTGACCATCCGGTGCGCCGGACCTGCTTGACAACCCAGCCACACCCGGCCTCACAGGCTCCGACACACTGGCCATGCGGCGATGGCAGGCGGGCGCTGTCTAAGTCTGAAACGCGCTGGTCGGCGTGGAAAGCGCACGTGCGAAGTCTCACCGCGATGTCGTATGTGACATCCGTACGACATCGTTCCTGAGATTACGACGTCGGCCGTGAGAACCTACACCGACCGCCTGCGGCGGGCCGGATCGGCAGAAGATCGCCGTACTCGCCGCGGGCGCCGGATCGCGGACCGCCGACTGTAGGATCCCGCCGCCCGTGACATGTTGATGTTCGCTGACCTGCGGGTCTCTGCGCTGTCTCACCGATGTCACCATGATCAGTCTCATCGATCGTGACACTTCCTCGGATGCCGTGGGCCTCCGAGGAGAACGCAGCGGCATTTCTGGGCGCGGTGGACGTTGCCGTTTCCTAACGTGGTCGGCGGAGCCGACCGTTCGTCCTGTATCTGGTGGCTCGCTGCCAGTGCATACAAAGAGGTGGCGCGTGAGGCTCGGCATGCCGAGCCTCACGCGTTCTGCGTGGTCTCGCCTGAGTCCGACGGCCTGATTGACTCCAGCGTTGAATCAAGGTCGACGAGTTGTCGTTGCACCCGCTCGGCGTCTTCGTCGCGGCCTTGTTCTCGGTACAGCTCCAGTGCCTCCTGCCACACCTGGCGGGCCTGCTCGTGTTGCCCGAGCGCGGCATGCGGGTGACCGAGGTGGTCGAGGGTGTTCGCGCCCTCGTAGGCGTAGCCGAGGGCGCGGAACAGGGTGCGGGCCCGGCGGTAGTGGTCGAGGGCCTGCTGGTGGTCGCGGGTGCGGTGGGCGATGAGCCCGAGGCTGTCCAGAGTGGCCGCCTCGCCCTCGATGTCCTGGTGGTGTCGGTACAAGGTGATGGCGGCATGACAGTGGTCACGGGCCGTGTCGAGCTCGCCCAGGCGCGCGGCGTGCCAGCCCACCTGGTTGAGCGCGGCGGCTTCCCTCACCGGGTGGCCGAGGGTGCGGTAGAGGTCGAGGGCGTGTCGGGCGTGGTTCAGGGCCCGCCGGTCGTCCCCCTGGTATTCCCACGCTGCCGCGAGTGCCCGGTGGGTGTGTGCCTGTTCGGTGAGGTCGTTGTGGCGCACGGCCAGGTCGAGGGCCCAGTCCAGGTGTCTGGTGGCCTCCTCGTGCAGGTTCAGCCGGGCACTGGCGTGGCCGAGGAATCGGTGGGCGCGGCTGCGGGTGGCGGGGTCGGGCAGGTGGGCGGCGGCGTCCAGCGCGGCTCGCCACACGGCGAGCGCGTCGCGCAGATGCCCCCGCCGGTAGTGGAAGACGTCCAGTGTCCAGGCGAGGTGCCAGACGACGTGATGCCTGCCGAGAGCGACGGCGGCGCGCTGGGTGGCCAGGAGGGTGACGTGTTCGGCCTGCAGCCAGGCCGTCGCGGCTGCGGCGTCGGGTAGCGGGTGCGGGTGCACGCCGGGCGTGGGTGGGTCGGGTTGCAGGAGTTGGCGGGTGGGGTACAGGAGGCGGTCGGCGGTGTGGGCGGTGTGCAGGTGGAAGTCCGTGACCCGCACCAGGGCGGCATGCTGCCCTTCTTTGAACAGGTGGTGGGCGGTGGTGGTGGCGTAGGTGCGGACCAGGTCGTGCATCGCGTACCGACCGCCTGGTCGCCGTTCGACCAGGGACGCCTCCTCCAGCGCCGATAATGCCTTGTGGGCGCGGGCCGGGAGCAGAGCGGTGAGGGCGGTCACCGCGGGCAGGGCGATGTCGGGTCCGGCCCTGCGTGTCAGGGTGAGTTGAGTCCGCTGGTTCACAGCAACCCGGCCTGATGCAGGGCGAGATACGGATCGACCGAGATGACCCGCACGAGCATGTCCTCGCTGGTCGAGGGCGATAATGAGCAGATGACGTCCCAGCATCCGCGCAGTGACGGGCCGCGGCGGCGACGCGCGTTCACCGCGTCGGAGAAACTCGCGCATCTGAGTGCCTACGAGGCGGCGTGCGAGCAGCACGACGGCGGCGGGTATCTGCGGCGGGAAGGCTTGTACTCGTCGTTGATCAGCGAGTGGCGCAAGCAGTGCGATGCCGGCGTGCTGGCGGGCAAGAAGCCGGGTGAGAAGGTCGGCAAGCTGTCCGCGGAGCAGGCTGAGATCGCCCGGCTCACGCTGGAAAACGCCCGTTTGAACAAACGGCTGAACACCACCGAGGCCGCCCTGGACATCATGGGAAAAGCGCATGCTCTCTTGGAAAATCTTTCCGAGAGAGCGGATTCCGACGAGAAGCACAAGAAGCGCTGAACCGCGCCTATACGTCGATGACCGGCGATGGTGTGCCGACCAGGAAAGCCGCCTCGTTGACCGGCCTGGTGCGCTCGACGGCGATCCGTCACGGCAAAGCCGCCGCCGCGCCCACGCCGGTGGGCGTACCGCAACCGGCGTCGGACCCGGTCAACAAGCTGACCGTTGCCGAACGCCTGCGGATTCTGGAGGTGCTCACCGGCGAGCGGTTCGTGGACATGGCGCCGCTGCAGATCTACGCCCACCTGCTCGATGAGGGGGTCTATTTGTGTTCGGTGTCCACGATGTATCGGGTGCTGGCGGAGAACAAGCAGGTCAAGGAACGCCGGCGGTTGGCGCGCCACCGCGCGGCGGTATGTCCGGAACTGGTCGCGACCGCGGCCCGGCAGGTCTACAGCTGGGACATCACCAAGCTCGCGGGGCCGGTGAAAGGCACCTACTTCGACGCTTACGTGATGATCGACATCTACTCCCGGTTCATCGTCGGCGTCCATGTCCATGCCCACGAATCCGGCGTTCTGGCACAGGAGCTGATGGAACAGGTCTTCGCCGTCCATGGCGTTCCGCAGGTCGTGCACGCCGATCGGGGCACGTCGATGACCAGCAAAACCGTTGCGACTCTGCTCGCCGACCTCGATGTCACCCGATCACACTCCAGACCCCGCGTGTCGAATGACAACCCGTACTCGGAATCACTGTTCAAGACCTTGAAATATGGTCCGGAATTCCCCGAACGCTTCGGGTCGATATCGGAGGTGAGGCGTTTCATGGACACCTTCACCCAGTGGTACAACCACGATCATCGTCACACAGGCATCGGCCTGCACACGCCCGCCGACGTTCACTTCGGCCTGGCAGCCGCCAAAGCCGCCGACCGACGCGCTGTGCTTGCCAAGGCCCGCGCCCGGCATCGGCACCGGTTCGGTGGCATCACCACGGCACCGAAGCTGCTCGACCTCCCTGGCACCGTCTGGATCAACCGACCACTCGACGACACCAACCAAGTGACCGAAACGGAAGCCGCCTAATACTCCAGCCGCACTTCGTTAGGTGGGGTGGCGTCGTCGGTAGTGGCTGGTCTTGGCGCGGTGCTGATGACGTCGTCGCCACTGTGACCAGGCCC
>NZ_JBFBCC010000039.1:0-44814 GCF_040682955.1 Amycolatopsis sp. NPDC051045 | reverse complement strand
CTCATCGCCATCGACGGCAACTACGACGACGTCAACCGCCTGGCCACCGAGCTCGCCGGCGAGCACCCGACGCGAACCGAGCCACCCCACCGTCGAGCGGCGGTTCAGACGCGCGTGCGAGCCATCCCGGCCAGGCCGAGCAGCGGGAGCACGCCGGCGAACACGACGACCGCCGTCCAGCCGCCGAGGTGGTAGGCGACCGAGCCCGCCTGCGAGCCGATCGCGCCACCGATGAAGAACGTGCCCAGGTAGACGCTGTTGATCCGGGCGCGGGCCGACGGGTCGAGCTGGTAGATCGTGTGCTGCCCGACCACCAGCGTGGTCTGCACGGCCGTGTCGACGGCGATCGCGGCGATCGCCAGCAGGACGACGCTGTGCGCGCCGAACCCGGCGAGGGCGAAGGCGGCGGCGCAGAGCACGAAGGCGCCCGCGGTGAGCGGCCGGCCGTGGCCGTGGTCCGACCACCGCCCGGCCAGCGGCGCCACCGCGGCACCGGCGGCTCCGGCCAGCGCGAAGAGCCCCACGCCCAGCTGGGAGTAGTTGAAGGGCGGCGCGGTCAGGACGAAGGCGATGGTCGTCCAGAACGCGCTGAACGCGCCGAACATCGCCGACTGGTAGAGGGCGCGGTGGCGCAGCGGCGGGTGTTTCCGCGCCATGGCGAAGGTGGAGCGGATCAACCGGCCGTAGCGGACGTCGGTCTTCGGTGCGCGACGGGGCAGGATGAACCGCAGCACGACGGCGAGCCCCGCCATCGCCCCCGCCGAGATCAGGAACACGACGCGCCAGCTGGTCACTTCGGCGAGCAGGCTGGCGACGACGCGGGAGAGCAGGATGCCGAAGAGCAACCCGCTCACGACCCGGCCGACGATCCGCCCGCGGATGTCGTCGGGCGAGATGTCGGCGGCGAACGGGATGAGGATCTGCACGACGACCGACGCCGCGCCGACGGCGAGGGAGGCGATCAGCAGCACGGCGAACCCGGGCGCGACCCCGGTGACGACCAGGCCGGCGCAGGCGACCGCGAGCAGCGTCGCGACGAGGCCGCGGTTCTCGAGCCGGTCGCCGAGCGGCACGAGCAGCAGCATCCCGGCGGCGTACCCGATCTGGGTGGCGGTGACGACCCCGCCGGCGGCGGCCTCCCCGACGCCGAAGGTCTGCCGCAGCTCGGCGAGCAGCGGCTGGGCGTAGTAGAGGTTGGCGACGGTCAGTCCACAAGAGACGGCCAGCAGCAGCACGAGCCACCCCGGCGGCGCCTCTTGCTTGGTCTCGGTCATCGCGCCCCCAGGATCGTGGAACCGGTTTGATCGGTTCCCGACGGTACCAGTCAAACCGGTTCCGGCGTACGGTGACCCGTATGACGGACAGATTCCGCGCGGGCGCGGGTCGGCTGTGCCTCGACTTCATCCGGACGCTGCGGTACCGGGGCACGCCGGCGGAGTCGGAGGAACTCCCGGACGCGGCGGCGTGGGGGGCGTGGATCGACCAGCTGGGACCGTTCTCGTCCCCGGTGCGGCCCGCTTCGGTCCGTGACGCGCAGGCGTTGCGCGAGGCGATCCACGAGCTGCTCACCGGTTCGCTGCGCCCCTTGTCGCGGCAGCGGCTGAACCGCTTCGCGGCGCTGCCGGTGCCTGCGCCTTCGCTGACGCCGTCGGGAGAACTGCGCTGGCAGGCGCCGGATCCGGCGTCGGCGATGCTGGCCCTGCTGGCCCGGGACGCGCTGGAGCTGGTGACGTCGCCGGAGTTCGCGAGGGTCCGGCGGTGTGCGGGGGCTCATTGCGGGGCGTTGTTCCTGGACACGTCCCGGCCGGGGACGCGGCGGTGGTGCTCGATGGAGATCTGCGGCAACCAGGCGAAGAAGTCGACTTATCGAGCCAAGGATGGGGCCCGCGGCTAGCGCCCCAAGGTGGCCTTGGTTGCGTCGGGCGCAACCAAGGCCACCTTGGCGTTCGTGGGTGGGCTCAGGCGAGGGCCGCGTCCATGGTGATCGTCGTCCCGGCCAGCGCCTTCGACACCGGGCACGTCTTCTCCGCCGTCTCCGCGTACTCCGCGAACTGCTCCGCCGACACGCCCGGGATCGAAGCCCGCAGGGTGATCGCGATGCCGCTGATCTCGAAGCCGCCGCCCTTGGCCGGGCCGAGCGTGACTTCGGCGCTCACGTCGATCGAGTCCGCCGTGAGGTTCTGGGACTCCAGCACGCCCGACAGGTTCATCGCCAGGCAGGACGAGTGCGCCGCCGCGATGAGCTCCTCGGGGCTCGTCTGGCCGTCCGGGTTGCCCGCGCGGGTCGGGAACGAGACGGAGAACGTGCCGGCGTTGGACGAGTCGAGCGTGACCTCGCCCTTCCCGTTCTGCAGTCCGCCGGTCCAGTGGGTGGTCGCGTCACGGCTGGGCATCGAAGCCTCCAGATGAGTACGCGGCGGCCGACGCCGTCAGCCGTCGCAGGGTGTCGATCAGTTGCCGCCGCTCGGTTTCGTCGAGGCCCAGTGCGCAGCCGATCGCCGACGGGACGCCCGCGGCGCGCGTGCGCGCCGCCCGGCCCTCGTCGGTCAGGCTGATCACCACCGTGCGTTCGTCCGCGGGCAAGCGCGTCCGCGTCACCAGCCCGTTGGCCTCGAGTCGCTTGAGCAGTGGGGAAAGCGTGCCGTAGTCCAGGTGCAGCGCCTCGCCGATCTCCTTGACCGGCCGGGCGTCGGACTCCCACAGCACCAGCAGCACCAGGTACTGCGGGTAGGTGAGGCCCAGCTCGCCCAGCAGGGGACGGTACGTGTCCGTCACCGCGCGCGACGCCGCGTAGAGCGCGAAGCAGGCTTGCTCGTCCAAGAGGAACTCATCCGGCACGCTCCTGAACCTAGCCCGCAATTACATCGCGCGCAAGGTATTTGTCGGAAATTGTCGGACCCTGCTGGCAGAGTTCCGGCCATGACCCCACGACCGCAGCGCCCGAAGGTCCCGCTCACCGGCGACGAGCGGGAGATCAGCACCAGCCTCCTCGACTACCACCGCGCGACGGTCGCCTGGAAGTGCGGCGGGCTGACCGACGAGCAGGCCCGGCGCGTCCACCTGCCCAGCGAGCTGACCACCGTCGCCGGCCTGGTCGCCCACCTCACGCTCAACGAATGGTTCTGGTTCGGCGTGGTGGTCGACGGTGAGGAGGACACCTGGGAGGAGAAGCTCGAGCAGGACCCGGACGCGGAGTTCCGCGTTCCGCCCGGCACGTCGGTCGAGCAGCTCCTCGCCGGCTACGAAAAGCAGTGCGCCCGCAGCCGCGAAATCACTGCCGCTCACGACCTGTCGGACGAGGTGACGCACAAGGACGAGACCTTCAACGTCCGCTGGGTCCTCACGCACATGATCGAGGAGACCGCGCGGCACGTCGGCCACCTCGACGTGCTGCGCGAGCTGACCGACGGCCTCACCGGAGAGTGACCTTCTTGGGCGGCAACGGGAAGAACCCGCTGGTCCGCTCGACGTAGTGCGCGTACGCCGGGCGCGTTCGTGCCATGCCCTTTTCCAGCATCGGTTTTCCGGTCCCGCGGACGAGGGTGAAAGTCATCGCCACGGGGGAGAGGATGGTCGCCGCGCCCGGCCACATCGAGCAGGCCAGCAGGTAGAGGCCCCACCACACGCACGCGTCGCCGAAGTAGTTCGGGTGCCGCGTGTACCGCCACAGCCCGGTGTCCAGCACGCGACCGCGATGGCCCGGATCGGCCTTGAACCGGCGCAGCTGCTCGTCGCCGACCGTCTCGAACCCGAACCCGATCGCCCAGACGGCGACGCCGAGCCAACCCAGGACGCCGAACCCGGTGCCGTCCACCGCGAACTGCACCGGCAGCGAAACGAAGTACAGCACCACGGCCTGGAACAGGTACACGCGGACGAACATCCGCAGCGGCCCCGAACCCATCCGCGCGTACCTCGGGTCCTCCGGCAGCTTGTGGTTGCGCAGGTGCAGGTGCACGGAGAGCCGCACGCCCCAGACCACCGCCAAGACGACGACCACGAGCCGCAGCGACAGCGGGCCGTCCCCGAGCGGGAACGCCACGAGTGCGACGATCGCGAAGCCGAGCCCCCAGAACGTGTCGATCGTGTCGTACCGCTTGCGCGCCCGCGCGATCGCGAAGGTCACGACCACCGCCACGAGCGTGGCGGCGGCCGTGACGAGCAACTGCGGCATCAGGACCAGTCCCGCGTCGCGGGCATGCCGCTCGAGCCGTCGGCGCGCGGCCGCACGGCCAGGATCTGGTCCACGCCCATCCGGTTCTCCTCGAACGCCAGCGCCCCGCCCACCAGGTACAGCCGCCAGACCCGCGCGCCCGTCTCGCCGATGAGCGCGACGACGTCGGCCCAGTTCTCCTCCAGGGTGTCGGCCCAGGCCCGGACCGTCCACACGTAGTGCTCGCGCAGCGCGTGCACGTCCCGCACCTCGAGCCCGGCCGCCTCCAGGTGCCCGACGGTCCGGCCCACCGGGCGCATGGTCATGTCCGGGGCGATGTAGCGCTCGATGAACGCGCCGCCGCCCGGAGCGACGTTCCCCCGGGCCATCTGCTGGAGCAGCACGCGCCCGCCCGGCTTCACCATGCGGTGCAGCGTCGCCGCGTACGCCGGGTAGTTGAGCTCGCCGACGTGCTCGCCCATCTCGATCGACGCGACCGCGTCGAACGGCGGGTCCGGCAGCTCCCGGTAGTCCTGGCGGCGCACCTCGACGCGGTTGCCCAGGTCGTGCTGCGCGAGCCGGCCGCGGACGTGCTGCAGCTGCTCGGCCGACAGCGTGATGCCGACGGCCTCGACGCCGTGGTGCTTCGCCGCGTGGACGAGCAGGGCGCCCCAGCCGCAGCCGATGTCCAGCAGCCGCATGCCCGGCCGCAGTCCGAGCTTGCGGCAGATGAGCTCCAGCTTGTCGTGCTGGGCCTGCGCGAGGCTCGACGAGCCGGACGTGAAGTACGCGCTGGAGTAGGCCATCGACTCGTCCAGCAGCAGCTGGTAGAAGGCGTTGCCGAGGTCGTAGTGGTGGGCGATGGCGGACCGGTCGCGCCGGAGGCTGTGCAGCTTCCCGGACAACCGGGCCTCTTCGGCCGGCGGCTTCGGCGGGAGCCCGGCGACGCCGAGCCGGGCGGCCAGCTTGACGGCCTCCGCCCACTCGCGCGGCCCCAGTCCGACCCGGTCGGGCGCGCCTGTGCGGGTGAGGGCCCGGATCCGGCGGAAGCCGTCCGCCAGGTCTCCTTCGACGTCGAGGTCCCCGGTGACGTAGGCCCGGGCGAGCCCCAGTTCGCCCGGGGCGTAGAGCAGGCGGCGCAGGGCGCGGCGGTTGCGCAGCACGACGGTGGGCGCGTCCACCGGGCCGGCGCGGGTTCCGTCCCAGGTCCGCAGGCCGACCGGGAGCGGCCCGCCGAGGAGCTTCCCGGCGAACGAGGCGAGACGGTGCGCGGTGCTGTACGGCATGTCCGGGATTCGCGCCGCGCGACGCCGCGGATTGGTCGGCCGCCGCGGCAATCCGGCCGGACCGCGGTCCCGAAGCACCGGTGTGGAGATCACCGGAGAACGCATCGGCGTCATCGGCAGCGGGGTGGCCGGGCTGACCGCGGCTTACCTGCTGCAACGCAAGTACGAAGTGCTGCTGTTCGAGGCCGACGATCGCCTGGGCGGGCACGCGCACACGCACGACGTGCCGAGCTCGCGGGGTGGCACCACCGGTGTGGATTCCGGCTTCATCGTCCACAACGAGCGGACCTATCCGACGCTGCTGAAGCTGTTCGCCGAGCTGGGGGTGCGGACCCGCGACACCGAGATGTCGATGAGCGTCCGCTGTGACGGCTGCGGCCTGCAGTACGCCGGCGCCAAGGGCGTGGCCGGGCTGTTCGCCCAGCGTGGCAACGCCTTCCGTGGCCGGTACCTGCGGATGCTGACCGAGGTGAAGCGGTTCCACCGGCACGCGAAGCGGCTGCTGGCGGCGAAGGACGCCGGGGGCCTCACGCTCGGCGCGTTCCTCGCCGTCGGCGGCTACACCCGCTACTTCGTCGACCACTTCATGCTGCCGCTGGTGTCCACGGTCTGGTCGGCCGACCGCACCGACACCCTGCGGTACCCGGCGCGGTACCTGTTCGAGTTCCTCCGCAACCACGGCATGCTCTCGGTGCGGAACTCGCCGTCCTGGCGGACCGTCGCCGGCGGTTCCCGCGAGTACGTCGAACGCGCCGCGAAGCAGCTCACCGCCGTCCACCTGTCGACGCCGGTGCGGTCGGTGCTGCGGACCGCGGGCGGCGCCGAGATCCGCGACGACGCCGACACGCCGCACCGGGTCGGCAAGGTCGTCCTCGCCACCCACGCCGACCAGGCCCTGTCGCTGCTGGCCGAGCCGACCGCCGCCGAGCGCGAGGTGCTCGGCGCGTTCCGGTATTCGGCCAACGAAGCCTGGCTGCACACCGACACCCGGGTGCTGCCCTCGCTGACCCGCGCCAGGGCCGGGTGGAACTACCGCGCTCCCGCCTGCGGCGCGCCCACCGGCGCGGTGCAGGTCAGCTACGACATGAACCGCCTGATGCGGCTCGACGAGCCGACCGGCTACGTCGTCACGCTCAACCCCGGCGACGGTCCCGGCCCGGAGCACCTGATCGCGCGGATGCGGTACGAGCACCCGGTCTACACGCCGGAATCCGTTGCCGCGCAACGACGGCTGCCCGAACTCAACGACGGCGTGCTCGCCTACGCGGGCGCCTACCACGGCTGGGGCTTCCACGAAGACGGCTGTTCCTCGGGCGCCCGCGCCGCCGGGAGCCTGGGGGTGACGTGGTGACGAACGCGCTCTACGACGCCACGGTCGCGCACGTGCGCCGGATCGATCCGCCGCACGCGTTCGTCCACCGCGTGTACCTGTGGCGGGTCGACCTGGCCGATCTCCCGCGGCTGCCGTGGTGGCTGCGGCCGCTCGCGCGGTTCGACCGGCGCGACCACTTCGCGGCCGGTGACCCGCGCGGCATCCGGCAGAAGCTGGACGCGTGGCTCGCCGAGCGCGGCGTCGACCTGCGCGGCGGCCGGGTCGTGATGCTGGCCGCCGCGCGCGTGCTCGGGTACGCGTTCAACCCCATCAGCGTCTACTGGTGCCACGACCCGGACGGCCGCCTCGCCTGTGTCGTCGCCGAGGTGCACAACACCTACGGCGGCCGCCACGCCTACCTGCTGCACCCGGACGAGGCCGGCCGCGCCCGCGCGGCCAAGGCGTTCTACGTCTCGCCGTTCCAGGAGATGGACGGCGAGTACCGGATGTGCCTGCCGCACCCGGGGGCGCTGCTCGACCTCACGGTGGCGTTGCGCCGGGGGACGGCCACGCCGCTGGTCGCTACGCTGCGGGGAGTTCGCCGCCCGGTGAACCCGCGGTGGCTGGCCCGGCTCGTCCTGGCCCGGCCGCTGCTCCCGCAGCGGGTGTCCGCGCTGATCCGCCGCCACGGCGTCACGCTGTGGCTGCGGAAGGCCGCGGTCGTGCCACGCACCCCGCAGAACGCCGGAGGACAGCTGCATGGATGAGCCGGCCCGCCCGCGCCACATCGCTCCGGTGCCCTCCGAAGACGGACCCGCCGGGCCGTCGTCGGAAGAACTCATGGTGCGCGTCGCCAAGGGGGACGAGCGGGCCTTCGAGCTGCTCTACGACCAGCTCGCCGGGCCGATCTTCGGGCTCGTCCGGCGGATCGTGCGCGACGCGGCCCAGTCCGAAGAGGTCGCCCAAGAGGTGCTCGTCGAGCTGTGGCGGACCGCGACGCGGTACGCGCCGGACAAGGGCTCGGCGCTGAACTGGGCGATGACGCTGGCGCACCGCCGCGCGGTCGACCGCGTCCGCTCGGCGCGCGCCAGCACCGAGCGGGAGCAGAAGGCGACCTTCGAAGCCGCCCGCGGCCGCCCGTTCGACGAGGTCGCCGAGTCCGTCGCGGCGCGGCTCGAACGTTCCCAGGTGCGCCGGTGCCTGTCCTTCCTGACCGATCTGCAGCGCGAGTCCGTGCTGCTCGCCTACTACCAGGGCTATACGTATCGCGAGGTGGCCGAAGTGCTGTCGACGCCGCAAGGCACCATCAAGACGCGGCTGCGGGACGGGCTGATCCGCCTGCGGGACTGCCTGGGGGTGACCGCTTGAGCACGCCGGAGATGCACACCCTGGCCGGCGCCTTCGCCCTCGACGCGGTGTCCGACGTCGAGCGGGCGGAGTTCGCCCGCCACCTCGAGCAGTGCGACTCGTGCGCGCAGGAGGTCGCCGAGCTGCGCGCGACCGCGGCCCGGCTGGGCGCGGCGATGGCCGAGGAGCCGCCGCCGGAGTTCAAGGACCGCGTCATGACCGCCATGCACGCCACCCGCCAGCTGCCGCCGCGGACCCGGCCCGGCGCGCCCGACCGGCACCGCCGCTCGGCGCGGGCCCCGCGCTGGGCGGTCGTCGTGTCGGCCGCGGCCGCCGTCGCCGGGCTCGCCGCGGGCGGGGTGTTCGGCGGGATCGCGCTGAACCAGCAGCAGGAGCTGCGGACCGCGCAGAGCCGGCTCGACCAGGCCAGGCAGCAGTACGCCCCGGTGACGGCGCTGCTCGCCGCCCCGGACGCGAAGACCGTGCACGGCGAGGCGCCGATCGGCGGCGGGGTGACGGTCGTCCTGTCGCGGTCGCAGGACCGCGTGATGGTGATGGACGCCGGGCTGCCGTCGCAGCCGGGCAAGGTGTACGAGGCCTGGCTGATCACCGGCTCGGACGCGCCGCGCCCCGCCGGGGTGATCGCCGCGGCCGGCGGCGGTGGCCTGGTCGTGGCGGACGGCGTGGGCCGCGCCGACAAGCTCGCGGTGAGCGTCGAACCGCCCGGCGGCTCGCCCACCGGGACGCCCACGGAGGTCCTGATGAGCATGCCCGTGCCGGCCTGATCCCGCCCCATAGCAGACCGGTCCGGGGCGGTGTTCCGGGCTCCCTGCTCTTGCGCGCTCGAACGTGTTGTGGCAAAACACCTTTGCGACACACGGCGTGCCTACTGGATTAGAGCGTGCCTGGTGCCTACCGTCCTGCCTAACGTCGGCAGTTGACATAACTCTCAATCTGGGGTTGAGGTTGAGAGTGATCACGGCCGGCGGGCTGTACGGGCACAACGATCAGGAAGGCGGACTTCGATGACGCCCCCGCACAACTACCTTGCGGTGATCAAGGTGGTCGGCATCGGCGGTGGCGGCGTGAACGCCGTGAACCGCATGATCGAGGTCGGCCTCAAGGGCGTCGAGTTCATCGCGGTGAACACCGACGCCCAAGCACTGCTCATGTCCGACGCCGACGTCAAGCTGGACATCGGCCGCGAGCTGACCCGTGGCCTCGGCGCGGGCGCCGCCCCGGAGGTCGGCCAGCGGGCCGCCGAAGACCACCGCGAAGAGATCGAAGAGGTCATCAAGGGCGCCGACATGGTGTTCGTGACCGCGGGCGAGGGTGGCGGTACCGGCACCGGTGGCGCGCCCGTCGTGGCGCAGATCGCCCGCAAGCTGGGCGCGCTGACCATCGGCGTCGTGACCCGCCCGTTCACCTTCGAGGGCAAGCGCCGCGGCAAGCAGGCCGAAGACGGCATCCAAGCGCTGCGCAACGAGTGCGACACGCTGATCGTGATCCCGAACGACCGGCTGCTGCAGCTCGGCGACATCGGCGTGTCGCTGATGGACGCGTTCCGCTCCGCGGACGAGGTGCTGCTGTCCGGTGTCCAGGGCATCACCGACCTGATCACCACCCCGGGCCTGATCAACCTCGACTTCGCCGACGTCAAGAGCGTCATGTCCGGCGCGGGCTCCGCGCTGATGGGCATCGGCTCGGCGCGCGGCGAGGGCCGGGCCATCCAGGCCGCGGAGAAGGCGATCAACTCGCCGCTGCTGGAGGCGTCGATGGACGGCGCCCACGGCGCGCTGCTGTCCATCGCGGGCGGCTCCGACCTGGGCCTGTTCGAGATCAACGAGGCCGCGTCGCTGGTGCAGGAGTCCGCGCACCCGGACGCCAACATCATCTTCGGCACGATCATCGACGACTCGCTCGGCGACGAGGTCCGCGTCACGGTGATCGCCGCCGGGTTCGACGCCGGCGCGCCGACGCACAAGAAGCTGGACCCGTCGATGTTCGGCTCCGGCGCCCGCGCGTCCTCGACCACGGCGTCGGCCTCGGCCGGGCAGGTCTCGAACCAGCAGACGCCGCCGTCGGGTGCCACCCCGGTCCCGTCGGCGGGCAGCTCCGGCTACCCGGTGGCGCCGCCGCGGTCGCACTCGCCGCTGCCGTCGGCCACGGGCAACCAGCCGTCCGGCGGGCTCCCGCAGCCCGGCGGCGGTTCGCGCGGCTACTCGCCGCTCGGCTCCAACGCGACCCAGGGCAGCCTGCCCGGGCGCGCGATGCCGGTGCACGACGACCCGTCGGACGACGAGGTCGACGTTCCGCCGTTCATGCGGCGCTAGCGACTCCCGCGGCTCAAGTCCGTGAATGCCACCTTGAGGGACGTCACGTCCCTCAAGGTGGCATTCACGGCTTTGGAAGGATGGGGCACATGCGGGTTCGGCGAGTGGTCACGACCAGGGCGGGCGGCGCGTCACGGCCGCCCTACGACACCTTCAACCTGGGTGACCACGTCGGCGACGACGAGGGGAACGTCTACGCCAACCGCAAGCGCCTGGCCGCCGAGCTGGGCCTGACCGAGGACAAGCTGGCTTGGATGGAGCAGGTCCACGGCCGCACGGCGACGATCGTCGACGGCTCGGAGATCCGCGCGGCGGAGGCGACCGACGCCCTGGTGACCGCGACCCCGGGGGTCGCGCTCGTGGTGCTCGTCGCCGACTGCGTGCCGATCATGCTGGCCGACGCCGAGGCCGGGGTGGTCTCGGCGGTGCACGCCGGGCGGGTCGGCACGCGGGTCGGCGTCGTCCCGGCCGCCGTCGCCGCCATGCGCGAGGTGGGTGCCGAGCCGCACCGGATCGAAGCCCTGCTCGGCCCGGCCATCTGCGGCGACTGCTACGAGGTCCCGGCCGCGATGGCCGCCGACGTCGAGAAGCACGTCCCGGGCAGCGCCTGCAAGACCCGCTCGGGCACCCCCGGCCTCGACCTGCGCGCCGGGCTCTGGCGGCAGCTCGCCGACCTCGGCGTCGGCAAGATCGGCGTCGACCCGCGGTGCACGAACGAGGACAAAACGCTCTTCAGCTACCGCCGCGACGGGACCACCGGGCGGATCGCGGGCATCACCTGGGTCGAAGCATGAGCGCCGCCGACCGCAAGGCCGAGCTGGCCGAGAACCTGGCCGAGGTCGAGGAGCGGATCGCCGACGCCTGCCGGGCCGCCGGGCGCGCCCGCGAGGAGGTCAAGCTGATCGCGATCACGAAGACCTTCCCCGCGTCCGACGCCGCGCTGCTGGCCGAGCTCGGCGTCACGGATGCCGGCGAGAACCGCGACCAGGAGGCCGGCCCGAAAGCTGCCGAAGTCACCGGGCTGCGGTGGCACATGGTCGGCCGGCTGCAGCGGAACAAGGCGCGGTCCGTGGTCGGGTGGGCACACCAAGTGCAGTCCCTCGACTCCGCGCGGCTGGCCGACGCGCTCGCGAAGGCGGTCGTATCCGCGCGGGACGCCGGCAAACGTGACGAACCCCTCGACGTGCTGATCCAGGTCAGCCTCGACGACGCCCCCGGGCGCGGCGGCTGTCCGCTCGCCGAGCTGGCCGCCCTCGCCGACCGCGTCGCGCACGCGGAAGAGCTGCGGCTTCGCGGCCTGATGGCCGTCGCCCCGCTGGGCGCCGATCCCGCCGCCGCCTTCGAGCGGCTCGCCCGGGCAGCGGAGGGACTCCGAAAAGATCACCCGAATGCCACGGAAGTCTCCGCCGGGATGAGCCATGATCTCGAGCAGGCGATCACGCACGGCTCGACGTGTGTGCGTGTCGGAACCGCGCTGCTCGGTGGACGCGGTTTAGCCTCGCCGTAGGGAGCTCGCGCGGTCGTCACGTTTCGTATCCGCCCGCGCGGGGCACTGACGGCGTGGACATGCGTTGGTGCGGGAGCGGCTAGGGCTAGGGAGAGGCATGAGCGCGCTGCAGAAGCTGAAGGCCTACTTCGGGATGGTGCCCGCTGACGATGACGGCTACGACGTCGAGGACGACTACCGGCGCGGCTACGACGACGACTACGACTCCTACGAGGAGCCGGCTCCTCGGCCGCCGCGCTCACGGTACCGCGACGTCGACGACACGTACGACGAGCCCGTCACCCGCAGCCGGTCACGCTCCGTGGCCGGCTCGGAGCCTGCAGTCCACGGCGCGCTCGCGATGGACCGGCAGCCGGAGCCCGTGGCGCGCCTGCGACCGGTCACCGAGCCGGTCGTGCGCCAGCCGGTGCGTGACCCGTTGAGCCGGATCACCACTCTGCACCCGACCAGTTACGCGGAGGCGCGCGCGATCGGGGAGCACTACCGCGAGGGCATCCCGGTGATCATGAACCTCACCGAGATGGAGAACGCGGACGCGAAGCGGCTCGTCGACTTCGCCGCCGGGCTGGCGTTCGCGCTCCGCGGGTCGATGGACAAGGTCACCAACAAGGTGTTCCTTCTCTCACCGCCCGATGTGGACGTCACGGCGGAAGACCGCCGGCGGATTGCCGAGGGCGGATTGTTTTTGCGGGGCTGAAGTCGCTCGGACCGCTGAGCGCAAGCAGACGTGACTTTGTCGACCCGATCAGGGGTCGACCCCCTCAACTGCGTCTTCCGAGAGGACGCCCGGTTAGAGTAGGCATGTGGAAGCTGTGTGGCTGGTCGTCTGGTACGTGCTGTTCGCCTTCTGGCTGCTGCTCACGGCGCGGATCGTGGTCGAACTCGTCCGGACCTTCGCCCGTGAGTGGCATCCGGCCGGAGGGGTTGCGGTCACGCTCGAGACCATCTACACAGTGACGGACCCGCCGGTTCGGTTGTTCAGACGGATCATTCCGATGGTTCGAATCGGCGGCGTCGGACTGGACTTGTCGATTATGGTGCTGCTGTTGGTTGTGTTCTTCGCGATGCAACTGGCGACTCCAAGTTGATCGGGGAAACTTGGGTGGACCCTGCAGGCCATGGAGTGCGTGAGGTGATCTGATGTCGTTGACCCCCGCTGACGTGCATAACGTTGCGTTCAGCAAGCCGCCCATCGGCAAGAGGGGCTACAACGAGGACGAGGTGGACGCGTTCCTCGACCTGGTGGAGACCGAGCTTGCCCGGTTGATCGAGGACAACAACGAGCTGCGCCAGCAGATGGAGCAGCTCGACGCCGAGCTCGAGTCGACTCGTAGCGAGCTCGAAAACGCCAAGGCGAACGTCGGTGCGCCCCCGATGCGTGAAGAGCCGTCCCGGCGCTTGGCGCCGGTGCCGCCGCCGCAGTCCGCCATGGAGCAGACCCAGGCGCACTCGATGGTCGCCGACAGCACCGAGCCGAACGTGCAGGCCGCCAAGGTCCTGGGCCTGGCCCAGGAGATGGCGGACCGGCTGACCGCCGAGGCGAAGACCGAGTCCGACGGGATGCTGGCCGAGGCCCGCACCAAGTCCGAGCAGCTGCTCTCGGACGCCCGGGCGAAGTCCGACTCGATGGTCAACGAGGCCCGCACCCGGGTCGACACGATGCTGAACGACGCGCGGACCCGGGCGGAGACGCTGGAGCGCCAGGCGCGCGACAAGGCGACGACGCTGGAGCGCGAGTCGCAGCGGAAGTACACCGAGACGATGAACAGCCTCAACTCCGAGAAGAGCGGGCTGGGCAAGAAGATCGAAGAGCTGCGCACGATCGAGCGGGAGTACCGCACGAGGCTGCGCGGGTTCCTCGAATCCCAGCTGCGCGAGCTCGACGACCGCGGTTCCGCGGCCCCCGCGTCGGCCTCTTCGAACTCCGGGCAGTCGTCCGGTTCGACGAGCGGCGGCCAGGGCTACTCGTTCGGCCCGCGGGCCGAAGCAGGCTGAGTTTCCGCTCCGGGTTCACCCCACCGACGTCCGCCGGTGGGGTGAACCACGGTTCGGAGTCGATCCGGTACCACCCGTGGGCGGGTCGTGGTCCGCTCCCGGGTGGTTCGTGTTGTAATTCAGCGTGCTCTACATCGTGCTGGTCCTGGTACTGGCGGCTCTGGGGTTGCTCGTCACGGCGCTGATCACCGCTTCTTCGCTGTGGGCGTGGGTTTCCATCGGCCTTTCGGTGCTGGCCGGGTTGATCCTGGTCGCGGACTGGCTGCGCCGCCGTCGCCGGCCCACCGATCGGGTGAATCCCGAGGCTTCTGTCGCTCCTGTCACATCTGATGCTCCCGTTGCGCCGGACGGCTCCGCCCCGGAGCCGGAAAAACCGGCCGAAGAAGAACAGACCACCCTGATCCCGGCCTCCGGTGACCTGGGTGACCCGGCCGACACCCCCGAGCCCGCCCCCGCCGATGCTCCGGCCGACGCTTCAGCCGAGGCCGAAACGACGGACGACGCCGACCCGGGGGAGGAAGAGACCCCGGAGGCCGACGCCGCCGTCCTGGCCGACCTCGAGGACGAGGTCGTGGTGGTCGACGAGCACCCGCGCTACCACCTGCGGACGTGCGGCTGGGTCGGCACCCGCGACACGATCCCGATCGGCGTGGGCGAGGCCCGCCAGCTCGGCTTCACCCCCTGCGACCGCTGCCGCCCCAACGCGACCCTGGTGGCCGCCCACCGCTGACACGGCGTCAAGGGGCGAGATCGGCCCGGCCGAGGTGGGTGTCCAGGGTGCCCCTCGTGACAACCCGGTTGCGCGGGCCGGTTAACCTGGTGGGCAACACGGCGTCGATCCGGCCATCACCGGGGAGCCTCCGGAAGAACCGAGCGTGAGCTCGCAGTAGAACCGGACGGGTGCGGCCCGTGACAGCCGTCGAACGAGCGGCCCGGAGAGCACGACGCCGGGCAAGCGGGGTGGTACCGCGGTGCGCCGCCAGGCGTTTCGTCCCCGTGTGGGTGACCGGTGCGGGAGCCGGTCGTCCGTACGTGAGCGACGAACCGAGGAGCACCCGGATGTACCCCCAGGCCCAGCTCGACGACGGCGCAGGAGTTCCGTCCCAGCCGTCGTTCCCCGCACTGGAGAAGCAGGTCCTCGCCTACTGGGAGACGGACCGGACGTTCCAGGCGAGCATCGACGCGCGCCCCACGGGCGAACACGGCGACAACGAGTACGTCTTCTACGACGGCCCGCCGTTCGCCAACGGCCTGCCGCACTACGGCCACCTGCTCACCGGGTACGTCAAGGACCTGGTGCCGCGCTACCAGACGATGAAGGGCCGCAAGGTCGAGCGCCGGTTCGGCTGGGACACCCACGGCCTGCCCGCCGAGCTCGAGGCCATGCGCCAGCTCGGCATCACCGAGACGTCCGAGATCGAAGAGATGGGCATCGCGAAGTTCAACGCGGCTTCGCAGGAGTCCGTCCTCCGCTACACCGACGAGTGGCGCGAGTACGTCACCCGCCAGGCTCGCTGGGTCGACTTCGACAACGACTACAAGACCCTCGACGTCACCTACATGGAGTCGGTGCTCTGGGCGTTCAAACGCCTGTGGGACAAGGGACTCGTCTACGAGGGCTACCGCGTCCTGCCGTACTGCTGGCGCGACGCGACGCCGCTGTCCAACCACGAGCTGGGCATGGACTCCGACGTCTACCGCAACCGCCAGGACCCGGCCGTCACGGTCGGTTTCCGCTTGCAGGGCAACGGGAACGAGCTCGACGGCACCTACCTGCTGATCTGGACGACGACGCCGTGGACGCTGCCGTCCAACCTCGCCACCGCCGTGCACCCCGAAGTGCAGTACGTCGTCGTGGAGAGCGAAGGCAAGCGGTTCTTGCTCGCCGAAGCGCGGGTGGCCGCGTACGCACGTGAACTCGGCGAAGAGCCGGCGATCGTCGCGCACTACACCGGCGCGCAGCTGCTCGGAACCCGTTACGCGCCCCCGTTCCCGTACTTCACCGGCACCGAGAACGCGCACCAGGTGCTGGCCGCCGACTACGTCACCACCGACGACGGCACCGGGATCGTCCACATCGCACCCGCGTACGGCGCCGACGACAAGCTCGTCACCGACGCCGCCGGCATCCCGCCGGTGACGCCGGTCGACGCGCACGGCAAGTTCGACGCGACCGTGCCGGACTACGAGGGTCAGCAGGTCTTCGACGCCAACCCGAACATCGTGCGGGACCTCAAGAACGGCACGGGTTCCGCGGCGCAGCAGGGTGCTTTGCTGCTGCGGCACGAAACCTACGACCACTCGTACCCGCACTGCTGGCGCTGCCGCAACCCGCTGATCTACCGCGCGGTGTCGTCGTGGTTCGTCGCGGTGACGCAGTTCAAGGACCGGATGGTCGAGCTGAACCAGCAGATCACCTGGTACCCGGAGAACGTCAAGGACGGCCAGTTCGGGAAGTGGCTGGAGAACGCCATCGACTGGTCGATCTCCCGCAACCGGTACTTCGGCACGCCGATCCCGGTGTGGCAGTCCGACGACCCGGCCTACCCGCGCACCGACGTCTACGGCTCGCTCGACGAGCTGGAGGCCGACTTCGGCGTGCGGCTGGACAACCTGCACCGGCCCTACATCGACGAGCTGACCCGGCCGAACCCGGACGACCCGTCGGGTGAGTCCACGATGCGCCGCGTCCCGGACGTCCTCGACGTCTGGTTCGACTCGGGTTCGATGCCGTACGCCCAGGTGCACTACCCGTTCGAGAACGCCGAGTGGTTCGAGCACCACTACCCGAGCGACTTCATCGTCGAGTACATCGGGCAGACCCGCGGCTGGTTCTACCTGCTGCACGTGCTCGCGACGGCGCTGTTCGACCGGCCGGCGTTCCGCACCTGCGTCTCGCACGGCATCGTGCTGGGCTCGGACGGCGCGAAGATGTCCAAGTCGCTGCGCAACTACCCGGACGTCAACGAGGTCTTCGAGCGCGACGGCTCCGACGCCATGCGCTGGTACCTGATGGCGAGCCCGATCCTGCGCGGCGGCAACCTCGTCGTCACCGACAAGGGCATCCGCGACGCCGTCCGCCAGGCCGTGCTGCCGCTGTGGAACTCGTACTACTTCCTCGCGCTGTACGCGAACGCCGAGGGCGTGGACGGCCGGTGGCGCACGGACTCGCCGAACGTGCTCGACCGGTACGTCCTGGCGAAGACGCACGAACTGGTCACCGACGTCGAGTACGCGATGGACAGCTACGACGTCGCCGGCGCGTGCCAGACCGTGCGGGACTTCCTCGAGGTCCTGACGAACTGGTACGTGCGCCGCTCGCGGGACCGCTTCTGGGCGGGCGACAAGGACGCGATCGACACGCTGCACACCGTGCTCGAGGTGACGTCGCGGGTGGCCGCGCCGCTGCTGCCGCTGACCACCGAGGTGGTCTGGCGCGGCCTCACCGGCGGCCGCTCGGTGCACCTGACCGACTGGCCGAACGCGAACGACCTGCCCGCGGACGCGGCGCTGGTCACCGCGATGGACCGGGTGCGGCAGGTGGCGTCGTCGGCGCTGTCGCTGCGGAAGTCGAACAAGCTGCGCGTGCGGCTGCCGCTGTCTTCGCTGGTCGTGGCGGCCGCCGACGCCGACTCGATGGCGCCGTTCGCCGACATCCTGCGGGACGAGGTGAACGTCAAGGAGGTCGAGCTGACCACCGACGTCGCCGCGCACGGCGGGTTCGAGGTCGCGGTGAACGCCCGCGCCGCCGGCCCGCGCCTGGGCAAGGACGTCCAGACGGTGATCAAGGCGGTCAAGGCGGGCGACTGGTCGTTCCGGGGCGGCGCCGTCGTCGCGGCCGGCATCGCGCTGCACGAGGGCGAATTCGAGCGGCGGCTGGTCGCCAAGGGCGGTGGCGCGGCGGCGGAGCTGCCCGGCGGGTCCGGGCTGGTCCTGATCGACACCGAGGTGACGCCGGAGCTGGCGGCCGAGGGCCTGGTCCGCGACCTGGTCCGCGTCGTGCAGCAGGCCCGCCGGGACGCCGGGCTCGACGTCGCCGACCGGATCGCGCTGACGGTCGACGCGCCTGCCGATGTCGTGGCGGCGGCGCAGCGGCACGAGGAGTTCCTCGCGTCGGAGACGCTGGCGACGTCGGTGACCTACGGCCCGGCGGGCGACGGCTTCGCGGGCACGGTCGGCGACGGTACGAAGGTGACCGCGGCGGTGGTGAAGGCCTGATTGCCGGGGGTGGCCGGTAGGGTGCAGACTCGACCGGCCACCCCCGTTCCGGGGGCGGCACCTTGGGGGAGGGGTACGCGGAATGAGTCCGGCCAAAAGACGGGGCATCCTGATCGGCGGCGCCCTGCTGGTCGTCGTGGTGCTGGTGGCCGCGTTCTTCCTGCTGAACGGCGGGAGTTCGGCACCCGAAGCGGCCACCGGGGCGACCGCGGTGGAGAGCCCCGGCGCACACGACCCGAACTCGGCGATCACCGAGTACCTGCAGGACCTGTCCGAGAACAACCCCGACGCGGCCGCCCGGCTGACCGACGACAACGCGGCTGCCGCGGTGGCCCTGCGGAGCACGCGGAACACGCTGAGCCCGGCGTCGGTGGCCGCCAAGCTCGCCGTCCTGCAGCCGACCGCGGCCGGGGCGAAGCAGACGAGCGGCACGTTCAGCCTGTCGTGGACGCTGAAGCCGGGCCAGGTCTGGACCTACGACGTGCCGTTCGAGCTCGCCCAGGCCGGCGGCAAGTGGCTCGTGCACTGGGCGCCGTCGCTGCTGCACCCGAAGCTGGAGGCGGGCCAGCGGCTGGTGATCAGCACCGCCGCGCAGGACACCACCGCGGTCGCCGACCGCGACGGCAAGCCGCTGCTCATCAGCGGCGCCGGCGGCGTGCGGCCGGTGGACGGCAACCCGGCCCCGCTGCTGCGCTCGGCGCTCACCGGGCAGGTCACGGCCGCGGCCGGCGGGGGCTTCGCCGTCGAGCGCGTCGACACCGGCGGGAAGAGCGTCGAGACGCTGTTCGGGAAGACGTCGGCCGAAGGGGCGAAGCCGCTCGTGTCGAGCCTGAGCCTGGCTGCGCAGAGCGCGGCCCAGGCCGCGGTGGACGGCTACCAGGGGTCGGCGATGCTCGTCGCCCTCGACACGGGTTCGGGCGACATCCTCGCCGTCGCGCAGAACGCCGCCGCCGGGAACGCCCCGAAGGCGCTCAACGGCCTGTACGAGCCGGGTTCGTCGTTCAAGATCGCCACGGCGGTGGCGGCGGTCCAGCAGAGCGGCCTCACCGCGGCTTCGCCGGTCGACTGCCCCGGCGTCGCGACGATCGGCACGCGGACGGTCAAGAACGAGGGCTTCGAGCTGGGCGCGACGAACCTGCAGACGGCGTTCGCGCGCTCCTGCAACACGACGTTCGGGCAGCTCGCGCTCGGGCTGCCCGCGGACGGGCTGAAGAAGGCGGCTGACGAACTCGGCCTCAACGCCGACTACGAGATCCCCGGGCTGAAGACCGAACTGGGGAAGGTCGAACCCGCCGCGAGCAAGGACGAGCAGGTCGAGGACGGGTTCGGCCAGGGGCGGATCCAGGCCAGCGCCCTCGGCGGCGCGCTGATGGCCGCCACGGTCGCCACCGGCAAGGCGATCACGCCGAGGCTGTGGCACGACCTCGAGACCACGGTGGTCAAGGGCTACTCGCCGCCGCCGGCGTCGGCGCTCGGCGAGGTGCGGAAGCTGATGCGCGCGGTGGTGACCAGCGGCACCGGCCACGCGGCCGCCTCCGCCGGGAACGTCTTCGGCAAGACCGGCACCGCCCAGTTCGGCGACGGCAAGCAGGCCACCGGCTGGTTCGTCGGCTACCGCGGGAACGTGGCCTTCGCGGTGGTCCTGGAGGACTCGAACGACTCGGGCCCGGCCGTCCAGCTGGCGGCCAAGTTCCTCAAGGCCCGCTGACGCCCCGAACCGGACGACACGCGCACTCACCCGGACGACACGCGTACGCAGCCGGACGACACACCGACGCCCGCAGCGCGGTCATCGTGTCGTCCGCCTGGGTACGCGTGTCGTCCGTCCAGGTACGCGTGTCGTCCGGCTGGGTGCGAAGGTTCGGCCGCGGGCGAAGGGTGCGGGCCGTAGCGTGGGGGCATGGAGACGATCGCGCTGGCCGAGGTGGCCGCGGTGCTCGCCGACCCGAGCCGGGCCACCATGTGCCTCGTGCTGCTGGACGGGCGGGCTTGGACGGTCGGTGAGCTCGCGAAGGCAGCCGGGATCGCGCTCTCGACGGCCAGCGAGCACGTCACCCGGCTGGCCGGTGCCGGTTTCGTCGCCCGCGTCAAGCAGGGCCGCGCCAGCTACGTCCGGATCGCCGACCCGCGCGTGGCCGAGCTGATCGAGCACCTGGCCCAGCACGCCGTGACATTCGGGGCTCCGCCCCGGGCCGGGGACTCCGCCACCCGGAGCCCCCGAAAAACTTCCGGGCACCGGCCGGTGACGGGGCTGAAGTCGTCGCTGCGGGCGCGGCGGCTCGGGTTCGCGCGGACCTGCTACGACCACCTCGCCGGCGAACTCGGGGTCGCCCTCCGCGACGGCATGCTCGCCGCCGGCCTGCTCGACGTGGCCGGTGGGCTGGCGCTGACCCCGCGTGGCCGCGAGGTGCTGGCGGATCTCGGTGTGCCGGTCGCCGCCGGGCGGCGGGCGCTGCTGCGCGACTGTCTGGATTGGACGGAGCGCCGCGACCACCTCGCCGGGGCCCTGCCCGCGGCGCTGCTCGATCGGGCGGTCGACGCCGGCTGGGTGGCCCGCGACGGGCACCGCGCGGTCAAGGTGCTGCCGGCGGCGGGGGAGCCGTTCGCCGCCCTCGGTGTCGATCTGGACGCGCTCGGTGGCGTTGCGGGGCCTTAACACACCGGCTGTCCGGCGCCGGGCAGCGGGACACGAACGAGTTAACCTCGTCGCCTCACTATTCTGAGGGCCCCACGGCACTCGGGAGGGAGGCGGCATGGACCAGCTTCCCGTGCTGCTCGGCGTCGGCGGCGTCGTGCTCCTCGCCTCCGTGCTGGCCGTGCGCGTGTCGATCCGGCTCGGCCTGCCCTCGCTGCTGCTGTACCTGGGGATCGGCGTGCTGCTGGGCGAAGCCGGCTTCGGCGTCCGGTTCGACAACCCCGAGCTGACCCAGTCGCTCGGCCTCGCCGCGCTCGTCATGATCCTCGCCGAAGGCGGCCTGACCACCCGGTGGTCGGCCGTGAAACCCGCGCTGGGCAGCGGAATCGCACTGTCCACAGTGGCCGTCGTGGTGAGCGTGGCAGTCACCGGCGCGGCCCTGCACTGGCTGTTGGGCCTCGACTGGCGGCTGGCGCTGCTGTGGGGCGCGGTGCTCGCCTCCACCGACGCGGCCGCGGTGTTTTCGGTGCTGCGCACGGCGGGGATCGGCCAACGGCTCACCGGAACGCTCGAGCTCGAGTCGGGCATCAACGACGCGCCGGCCTACATCGCCGTCGTGGTGCTGGCCGAAGGCACCACTGTGGACTGGACGTTGCCCCTGCTGGTGGTCTACGAGCTGACGGCGGGCCTGGTCATCGGGCTGGCCTTCGGCTGGCTCGGCGGGTTCGCGCTGCGCCGGGCCGCGCTGCCGGCGACCGGGCTCTACCCGCTCGCCACGGTCGCGGTGTGCGTCGTGGCGTACTCGTCCGGGCAGCTGCTGCACGCGTCCGGGCTGCTCGCCACCTACGTCGCCGCGCTGGTGCTCGGCAATTCGCGGCTGCCGCACCGGTCGGACACGCTTTCGTTCGCCGAAGGACTGGGCTGGCTGGCGCAGATCGGGCTGTTCGTGCTGCTCGGCCTGTTCGCTTCGCCGGGCCGCCTGCTCGACGCGATCGTGCCGGGCCTGGTCGCGGGCGCGGTCGTGCTGCTGCTGGCGCGGCCGGTGTCGGTCGTGCTGTCGATGCTGCCGTTCCGGCTGCCGTGGCGGGAACAGGCGTTCCTGTCGTGGGCCGGGCTGCGCGGCGCCGTGCCGATCGTGCTCGCCATGATCCCGCTGTCGCAGGGCCTGCCGGGCGCGCAGCGGCTGGTCGACGCGGTGTTCGTGCTGGTCGTCGTGCTGACGTTGGTGCAGGGGGCGACGCTCGGCCCGCTCGCGCGCCGGCTCGGGCTGGCCAAGAAGTCCGAGGCGTACGAGATCGACGTCGACTCCGCACCGCTGGACGAGCTGGGGGCCGAACTGCTGCAGGTCCGCATCCAGCCCGGCTCGAAGCTGCACGGCGTCTACCTCTCCGAGCTGCGGCTGCCCGTCGGGGCGACGATCAGCCTGGTCGTGCGCGAAGGCACGGGCTTCACCCCGGAGAAGACCAGCCGGCTGCAGGAGCACGACCAGTTGCTGGTCGTCACGACGAGCGCCGTCCGCGACGCCGCCGAACGCCGGCTCCGCGCCGTCGACCGGGCCGGGCGCCTGGCTCGCTGGAGGGGCGAGTCCGGCCGGTAGCGGATCTTCGTGCCGCGAAGCCGGGCACTGTCGGCGGCTCCCTTCGGCGGCCACTGCCTGTGAGCGGCGTCTCAGAATGTGGGGCGGGGTTGGCCGCCGGGCGCACTCTCGGTTACCTTCTGGACCAGGTCATGAGTGCCAGCGCGAAGCCCCGGCTTGCTGGCCGGCAACCCTCCTACCGCGGTGGGGTGCCCCGGGTGAAGACCAGGCCGGTCGCGTCGTGCGACGGGCAAGCGCGGGCCCCTCGCCGGGGGTCCCCCGGACTGCCGAGGAGGCACCGATGACTCTCGCCATCGACCGCACCCAGCTCGAAACCGTGGTCTCGTCCAGCATCCCCGCCGTCGCCGGCGCGTCGCTGCGGGTGCCGCTGGTGACCGGCGGGGACATCGGCTACGCCAACCTCGACCACGCCGCCAGCGCCCCGTGTCTCGACGCGGTCCGCAGCGCCGTCGACGAGTTCCTGCCCTGGTACGCCAGCGTCCACCGCGGCGCGGGCTTCGCCTCGCAGGTCTCCACGCGGCTCTACGAGCGCACCCGCGACGTCCTGCGCCGGTTCGCCGGCGCCCGGCGGACCGACACCGTCGTCTTCACCCGCAACACCACCGACTCCTTCAACCTCCTCGCCCGCAGCCTGCCGCGGCACACCACGGTGATCGTGTTCGACACCGAGCACCACGCCGCGCTGCTGCCGTGGACGGGCCCGAACGTCCGGCGGCTGCCGACCCCGCGCACCCGGCTGGCCGCGGTGTCCGCTGTGGACGAAGCGCTCGCGGATGCCCCGCAGGGACCGCGTCTGGTCGTCGTCACCGGAGCGTCCAATGTGACCGGTGAGCTGCTCCCGGTGGCGGAGATCGCGGCCGTGGCGCGCAAGCACGGCGCGCGCATCGCGCTCGACGCCGCCCAGCTGGCCCCCCACCGCCGGATCTCGATCAAGGAACTGGACGTCGACTACGTCGCGCTGTCCGGCCACAAGCTATATGCGCCCTTCGGCGCGGGCGCGCTGATCGGCCGCGCCGACTGGCTGCGCGCGGCCCGGCCGTACCTGGCCGGAGGGGGCGCGACCAAGCTCGTCACCGAAGACGCCGTCGTCTGGAACACCGGCCCGGAGCGCCACGAAGCCGGCTCGCCCAACACCGTCGGCGTGTACGCGCTCGGCGTCGCGTGCGAAACCCTCAGCCGGAACTGGGACGCCGTCGAGGCGCACGAACAGGCCCTGCTCGCGCGGCTCCGCAAGGGCCTCGAGGGCATCCCGGGCTGCGCCGAATTGAGGCTGTTCGACTCGCCGGTCGACCGGGTCGGCACGGTCAGCTTCGTCGTCGACGGCTTCGACCCGGGCTGGCTCGCGGCGGTGCTGTCGGCCGAGTACGGCATCGGCGTGCGCGACGGCGCCTTCTGCGCGCACATCGCGGCCAAGCGGCTGATCGGCGTCACCGGCGGCGACGGGCAGCAGGCGGTCCGCGTCAGCCTCGGCCTCGGCAGCACGGAGGAACACGTCGACCGCGTGGTGCTGGCGCTGCGGCAGATCGTCGCGCGCGGAGCCCGCTGGGAGTACGCGAAGGTGGACGGCCGCTGGGCCCCGGTGGGCGACCCGCGGGAGCTGCCGCCCTTCTGCTGAGCGCTAGCCTGGGCCGATGGGGAGAGGGCCACGTTTCTGGTTTCCGCTGGCACTGCTGGGCTTCGCCGAGATCGGCCTGGCCGCGGCGCAGCTGCTGGCGCGCCGGAGCCGGGCCGAAGCCGGGGCCGCGAACTTCCTCCTCGGACCGGCGCACTCCGCGGGGCCGACCTATGGCCGCCTCCAGTGGATGGCCCTGGACGATTTCCACGCCCTGGGCGGCAGCCTGCCGGGCGGACCCGCCTGGCTGGTCGCGCTCGGCGTGGTGGTCGCCGGCACGGCCGTCTGGTACGCGGTAACCCTGCGGCCCGTCCGCACCGGGCGGTTCGTCCTCGGCACGGTCGGCGCGGTGCTCGCCGTCCCGCTGCTCGACCTGGTCGGGTCCTGGCAGTTCGGGCTCGGCGACGGCCTGCGTGGCCCGCTGCTGGCCACGCTCGGCCTGCTGCTGCTCGCCGCGTACGAGCGCAGCCGGTTCGTCCTGCTCACCGCGGTCGCGTTCGCCCTGGTCGTTTTGGTGCTTTCGGCG
Organism: Amycolatopsis sp. NPDC051045; assembly: GCF_040682955.1. Classification (NCBI taxonomy): domain Bacteria; kingdom Bacillati; phylum Actinomycetota; class Actinomycetes; order Pseudonocardiales; family Pseudonocardiaceae; genus Amycolatopsis; species Amycolatopsis sp. NPDC051045. Next base: position 20,293 of record NZ_JBFBCC010000039.1, on the reverse strand, counting down.
GACATGGCAGGCGTGCTGGTCTCGGCCCTGATCCTGCTCGCCGCCGCCTTCGTCGCCCTGCTGCGGGGAAACCCGCGCCCGCTACCCTGAGGCGATGGGGAGTTCGCGGCGGTACTGGTTCCCGTTGGCCGCGCTGGGATTCGCGCAGCTCGTGATGGTGGCCGTCGACCTGGTGCCGGACGAGCCCGCGCCGCTCGCGCCGTTCGCGACGGGCTACCAGGTGTCCCAGGATCTCCACGGCCTCGGCACCGGCGGGACCACCGTCGGCGAGCGGGTTTCGATCACCGCCGTCGCGGCGGACGTGGTGCCGTCGGCGACGCTCGGCTGGCTCGCCGCCCTCGCCTGTGTGGTGCTCGCGGTGGCCGTCTGGTATTGGCGGGAGCTGCGGCCGCCACGCCCCGGCCGGTTCCTGCTCGGCACGCTCGGGGCGCTGGCCGCCGTCCCGCTGCTCGACCTGGTCGGCGCCCTCCAGTTCCGGCTGGGCGGCGACCTGCGCGGCGCGCTGCTGGCGACGTTGGGCCTCCTGCTGCTGGCCGGCTACGAGCGCAGCCGGTTCCTGCTGGCCGTCACCGGGGTGTTCGCGCTGGTCACGGTGGTGTTCCAGCCGTCGTCGGCGGGGGCGCTCGCCGCGGCGGGCCTGCTGTTCGCGGCCGCGTTCGCCGTGCTCCTGCGCCCGCGGCCGGACGGGCCCGCCGCGGCCTGACCAGCGCCGTGGACAATGGACCGGTGAGCACCGAGCCCAGCCACTCCGAACCCGACACCGCCACCCCCGCCGACGCGGTGCCCGATCCGGCCGCCGACGCGCCCGAGAACCCGGAGGTCCCGGCGAAGCCGCTGCTGCCGAAGCGGCGGGTCGGCTGGGTGTTCGCCGTCGCCGTCGTCTTCTGGGCGATCGACCTGGTGACGAAGAACCTGGTCACCGCCAACCTGGAGGGCAAGGAGCCGCTCCGGATCCTCGGCGGGCTGATCTACCTGCAGGTGATCCGCAACCCCGGTGCCGCCTTCTCGATGGCCACCGGCATGACGTGGGTGCTCGCCCTGGTCGCGCTGGCCGTGGTCATCGCGATCATCTGGCTGTCGCGGCGGCTGCGTTCGATCGGCTGGGCGATCGGCCTCGGTCTCGTGCTCGCCGGCGCCACCGGCAACCTGACCGACCGCATCTTCCGCGCGCCCGGCGGGCTGCAGGGCCACGTCGTCGACTTCATCTCGGCGTTCGCCCCCAACGGCAAGGGCTTCGCGATCTTCAACATCGCCGACTCGGCGATCTGCGTCGGCGGCGCCCTGATCGTGCTGCTGTCGCTGCTGGGCAAGGACTACGACGGCACGTCGACCAAGGACAAGAAGAAGCAGGAGGACCAGGCGTGACGTCGCGGATGCTCCCGGTGCCCGACGGGCTCGACGGGATGCGGGTCGACGCCGGCCTCGCCAAGCTGCTCGGGCTGTCCCGCACGGTCGTCGCCGAGCTCGCCGAGTCCGGGGACGTGCTGCTCGACGGCCGCCCGGCGGGCAAGTCCGACCGGCTTTCCGGCGGCGGCCTCCTGGAGATCACGCTGCCGGAACCGGCGAACCCGGTCGAGGTCGTCGCCGAGCCGGTCGAGGGCATGCGCATCCTCCACGACGACGACGACATCATCGTGATCTCGAAGCCGGTCGGCGTCGCGGTCCACCCGAGCCCGGGCTGGACCGGCCCGACCGTCGTCGGCGGCCTCGCCGCGGCCGGCCTGCGCATCTCGACGTCGGGCGCGGCCGAGCGCCAGGGCGTGGTCCACCGGCTCGACGCGGGCACCACGGGCGTGATGGTGGTGGCCAAGAGCGAGCACGCCTACACCGTGCTGAAGCGCGCGTTCAAGGAACGCACGGTCGACAAGGGCTACCACGCGATCGTCCAGGGCCACCCGGACCCGATGCGCGGCACGATCGACGCCCCCATCGATCGCCACCCGCGCCACGACTACAAGTTCGCGGTGGTCCAGGGCGGCCGCCCGAGCGTGACGCACTACGAAGTGGTCGAGGCGTTCCGCGCGGCCTCGCTCGCGCACATCAAGCTCGAAACCGGGCGGACGCACCAGATCCGCGTCCACTTCTCGGCCCTGCGGCACCCCTGCGTCGGCGACCTGACCTACGGCGCCGACCCGGTGCTGGCCCGCCACCTCGGGCTCAACCGGCAGTGGCTGCACGCGAAGACCCTGGGTTTCGCGCACCCCGCGGACGGCCGGTGGGTCGAGTTCGAGTCGGAGTACCCGGACGACCTGGCGAAGGCCCTGGAAATCCTGCGCGACGAGAGCTACTAGTCCTCGATCGACCAGATCAGTGTTCGCTCGTCCGGCTCGGGGCGCGGGCTCCAGCGGACCGAGACCACGCGCGTGGCGTCCGGGAGGACGTACACCGTGTGCCCACCCAGTGTCTCGCCCGGTTTGACGCCGATCTTGTGCGGCGGCCGGGACGTCAGCGACACCGGTGCTTTGCCGATCGCCGTGCCGTCGGCGGCGATCAGCTCGAGGTAGTTGTCCGGCAGCGAGGCGAACGGGATCGATCCGCGGTTGGTGATCTCGGTGTGCACCACCACCGCGCGTTCGCCGTCCTCCAGGCGGTACCCGGCCGCGCTGAACAGGTAGTCGGCCGGGTCCTGCACCTCCAGCAGCTGCACCGACAGCTGCTCGCCCTCCAGGCCGTGGGTCGCCATGACCTCGCCGAGCCTGCCTCGCCTGCCGGCCGCGGCGGTGGGCTTGGCCGGCTCGTCGCCACGAGCCCACTTCGCCGTCTGCGGCAGGCCCCACGTGCTCACGACGGGATCGAGCGGTACCTGCGGCGGCGGGAACTGCTGAGGCGGGCGCGGGGGCTGCGGTGGCCGGGGCGGCGGACCCGGGTACCGCCCGGACGGCGTGCCCTGGACGTTGTACGGCCCCGAAGGTGCGCCCTGCACGGTGTACGGCCCCGAGGGTGCGCCCTGCACGGTGTACGGGCCGGAGGGGGCGCCTTGGACGGTGTACGGCCCCGAAGGCGCTCCCTGGACGTTGTACGGGCCTGACGGCGTGCCCTGGACCGGCGGCGGCATCGGCGGCGCGGGCTGGGAGGGCACCGGCTGTGAGGGCGGCGGGAACTGCTGCGGCGGCCGGTTCGCCCACGACGGCGGCGCGCCGGCGATCGCCGCGCGCAGGCCGTTCGGGTCGCTCTCGACGCCGACGAGCAGGGGGAGCCCGCTGCCGGAAAGGGCGACCAGCCGGTAGGCGACCTCGCGGGGATCCATGCCGACCTTCGCCGCGAGCTCGTGCACGGCTGCCTTGCCGAGGTCGGCGAGCGCGGCGAGCAGGCGGATGTCCACGGGATCGGTCACGGCCACTCCGGCAACGCTACCGCCTCGCCGATCCGCGGCACCGAAGGCCGTCCGCCCCCGGCGAACGACCCGCCGTTCCTGTCGGTGATCTCCGTTAGGGTCGGCCGGGAGCACATCAGCCGAAGCTGGGGGTCCTGCCATGACCGCGGTCACCGAACTCGCCGACGAGTTCGTCGAAGCGCTGTTCGCCGCCGATCCGCTGACGGCCGCGCTGCTCGGCGTGCGCCCGGCGGAGCCCGGCCTGCCGGATCTGTCCGCCGAGGCCGAGCAGGCGTTCCGGGCCCGGCTCGCGGGGTTCCTCGAGCGGGCCCGTGCGCTGGACGCCGGGGGCCTCGCGGCCGAGGAGCGGGTCACGCGCGAAGTCCTGATCACCACGGCCGAAAACCGCATCGCGGCGATCGACAGCCGGCTGGCCGAGTTCACGGTCACCGACCTGTCCATCGGGCCCGCGGCCGGTCTGCTGATCGCGCTGCCGATGACGACGGTGACGGCGGGCGAGGCCGCCGAGGCCCAGCTCGGCCGGCTGGCCGCGATCCCGGCGTACCTGCGCCAGGCCGCGCGGCGGCACGCCGAGGGCATCGCCGCGGGGCTCGTCCCGGTGGCCCACCTGGTCGACGCCGCGGTCGCGCACCTCGACCGCTACCTCGCCGAACCCGCCGCCGACCCGCTGCGCCGCCAGCCGGCGCCGGACGGGGAGTTCGAGCGGCGGCGTGACGAGCTCCTCGCCGACGTCGTCCGCCCGGCTTTCGCCGAGTACCGGGAATTCCTCGTCACCGAGGTGAAGCCGCACGGGCGGCCCGCGGACCGGCCCGGTGTGTCGTGGCTGCCCGGCGGCGGCGAGGCGTACGCGCGGCTCGCGCGGATGCACACGACCACCGAGCTCACCCCGAAGGAGCTGCACCGGATCGGCCTCGACGTCATCGACTCGCTCGCCGTCGAGTACCGCGAGCTGGGGCTGAAGGTGTTCGGCACCGACGACCTCGCCGAGATCTTCGAGCGGCTGCGCACCGACCCCGCCCTGCGCTGGACCAGCGGTGAGGAGATCCTGGAGACCGCCCGCACCGCCGTCGGCCGGGCGGCTGCCGAGGCCCCGAAGTGGTTCGGCCGGGTCCCGGAGCAGCAGTGCACGGTCGAGGCGGTGCCGCCCGAGGCCGCGCCGGGCGCGCCCGCGGCGTACTACCTGCGGCCGGCCGCCGACGGTTCCCGGCCCGGCATCTACTTCGCGAACACCCACGAGGCCGGCGAGCGGTTCCGGCACATGGCCGAGACGACCGCGTTCCACGAAGCCGTGCCGGGGCACCACTTCCAGCTCACCATCGCGCAAGGCCTCACCGGGCTGCCGCTGCTGCGGCGGATCGGCATGTTCACCGCGTACACCGAGGGCTGGGGGCTCTACAGCGAGCGCCTCGCCGACGAGATGGGCCTGTACTCCGACGACGTCGCGCGGCTCGGCATGCTGACCGGCGACTCGCTGCGGGCGGGCCGGCTGGTCGTCGACACCGGGCTGCACGCGCTCGGCTGGAGCCGTCAGCAGGCCGTGGACTACCTGCTCGAGCACACGCCGGAGGCGCGCGCCGAGGTCGAGTCCGAAGTCGACCGGTACATCGCGTGGCCGGGCCAGGCGCTGGCGTACATGGTGGGGCGGCTGGAGATCCAGCGGATCCGCGCCCGCGCCGAGCAGCGGCTCGGCTCCCGGTTCGACCTCCGCGCGTTCCACGACCTCGTGCTGGCCGGCGGCGCGCTGCCGCTCTCGGTGCTGGCCACCGTCGTCGACGAATGGGTGGCCGGCCACGGCGACACCGTCGACGGCTTGGCGAGCGAGCTGGTCGAGCTGTCGTTCGAGCAGGAGCCGCTGCACCCGTCGGTCCTCGGCCTGCCCGGCGGCCACGACCGGCTCGCCGACCAGACCCGGGAAGCCCAGGAGCGCTACCGCGCCGCGTACACGGCCATCGCCCCCCGCGCCCGGGCGCTGGCCACCGGAGACCTGACGCCGGAAGAAGCCGTCACGCGCGAGGTCGTGATCGCCGCCGCCGAAGTCGAGGCCGACCGGCTCGGCGCGCGGGCAGCCGATTTCGCGGTCAGCGACGGGCTCACCTCGCCCGCGCTCGGGCTGCTGATGTACCTGCCGTACTACCGGCTGGACGACGAGAAGAAGGCGCGCGGGTACCTGGCCCGGCTCGGCGCGATCGAGCCGTTCCTCGCCGACCTGGCCGAGCGGCAGCGCGAGAGCCTGGCCGAAGGCCTGGTGCCGCCGGCGTACCTTGCCCGCGCCGGCATCGAGTACATCGACCGCTACCTCGCCGCCCCGGACACCGACCCGCTGAAGGTCGGCACGACGGCGGCCGTCGAGGGCTTCGAGGCCGAGCGCGACCGGCTGCTCGCGGAGGTGGTCCACCCGGCGTACGCGCGGTACCGGGACTTCCTCCGCACGGAGGTCGAGCCGGCCGGGCGGCCCGACACCGCCCCGGGGATCTCCCACGTGCCCGGCGGGGCGGAGCGGTACGCCGCGTTGATCCGCGCGGAGACGACCACCGAGCGCACGGCGCAGGAGCTGCACGAGACCGGGCTGGCGCTGATCGGGAAACTCGGTGAGGAGTACCGCGAGCTGGGCGCGAAGGTGTTCGGCACCACCGAGCTCGCCGAGATCTTCGAGCGCCTGCGCACCGACCCGGCGCTGCGCTGGCGGGACGGCGAGGAACTGCTGGCCGCGGCCCGGGACGCCATCGCCCGCGCCGAATCCGTGGCGCCGCAGTGGTTCTCGCGCATTCCGGCGGAGAAGTGCGAGGTCGCGCCGGTGCCCGAGGCCGACGCGGCGAGCGGCACGATCGCGTACTACCTGCAGCCGTCGCTCGACGGCACGCGCCCGGGCGTCTACTACGCGAACACCCACGAAGCGGACCAGCGCCCGCGGTTCACCAGCGAGGCGATCGCGTTCCACGAAGCCGTGCCGGGCCACCACTTCCAGCTCAGCCTGACCCAGGAGCTGCGGGACCTGCCGCTGCTGCGGCGGATCGGCATGTTCAACGCCTACGGCGAAGGCTGGGGGCTCTACGCCGAGCGGCTCGCGGACGAGATGGGCCTGTACTCCGACGACGTGTCGCGGCTGGGCATGCTCACGCAGGATTCGATGCGGGCGGGCCGGCTGGTCGTCGACACCGGGCTGCACGCGCTGGGCTGGAGCCGGCAGCAGGCGGTCGACTTCCTGGTGGAGCACACGCCGATGGCGCGGCTGGAGATCGAGGCGGAGATCGACCGGTACGTCGGCTGGCCGGGGCAGGCGCTCGGCTACATGGTGGGACGGCTGGAGATCCAGCGGCTGCGCGCCGAGGCCGAGCAAGCGCTGGGCGAGCGGTTCGACATCCGCGGGTTCCACGACGTCGTGCTCGGCCACGGCATGCTGCCGCTGTCCGCGCTGGCCAAGGTGGTCACCGACTGGGTGGCGGACCAAGCGGACACGCCCGATCGGCTGGCCGACGAGCTGGTCGCGCTCAACTTCGAGCGGCAGCCGCTGTACCCGTCGGTGTTCGGCCTGCCCGGCGACCACGACCGATTGCCCGAGCCGAGCGCGGAAGCCGAAGCCCGGTTCCGCGCCCGTTACGCGGCGATCGCCGTGCGCGCCGAAGCGCTCGACCCCGCCGGGTTGCCGGCCGCCGAGCGGGTCACCCGGGAAGTCGTGCTCTCCCAGGCGAAGGCGGCGATCGACGAGATCGACTCGCGCCGCGCCGACATCTCGGTCAGCGACGGGCTCGGCGCGCCCGCGCTGCAGCTGCTGCTCTACCTGCCGCAGACAGTGCTGGACGACGAGCCGAAGGTCCGCGGCTACCTCAGCCGGCTCGCGGGCGTCGGCGACTACCTCGACGCGCTGATCGGCCGCCAGCGCGCGGCCGTGGCCGAAGGGCTGGTGCCGCCGGGCTTCCTGGTGCGCATCGGCGTCGATTACGTCGACCGCTACCTCGGCGCGCCCGAGAGCGACCCGCTGCGGGTGACACCGTCGTACGCACTCGAAGGCTTCGAAGCCGAACGCGACCGCTTGCTCGCGGAGGTCGTCCGGCCCGCGTACGCGCGTTATCGCGCCTTCCTGGCCGACGAGGTCGCGCCGGTGGCCCGGCCCGAGACGTCACCGGGGATCGGGGCACTTCCGGGCGGGCCGGAGCGGTACGCCGCGCTGATCCGCGTCGAAACGACCACCGAGCGCACGGCGCAGGAGCTGCACGAAACCGGACTGGCGCTGATCGGAAACCTCGCCGAGGAGTACCGCGAGCTGGGCGGAAAGCTGTTCGGCACCACGGACCTCGGGGAGATCTTCGACCGGATCCGGACCGACCCGGCGCTGCGCTGGCGAGACGGCGAGGAACTGCTGGCCGGAGCCCGGGCCGCCATCACCCGTGCGGAAGCCGTTGCCGCCCAGTGGTTCTCGCGGGTGCCGGAGCAGAAGTGCGAGGTCAGGCCGGTGCCCGCGGCCGAGGCTTCCAGCGGCACGATCGCGTACTACCTGCAGCCGTCACTCGACGGCACGCGTCCGGGCGTCTACTACGCGAACACCCACGAAGCGGACCAGCGGCCGCGGTTCACCAGCGAGGCCGTCGCGTTCCACGAAGCCGTGCCGGGGCACCACTTCCAGCTGTGCCTCGCCCAAGACCTCACCGGTCTGCCGCTGCTGCGCCGGATCGCGCACGTCAACGCCTACGCCGAAGGCTGGGGGCTCTACGCCGAGCGGCTGGCCGACGAGATGGGCCTGTACTCCGACGACGTGTCGCGGCTGGGCATGCTGACCCAGGATTCGATGCGAGCCGGCCGGCTGGTCGTCGACACCGGGCTGCACGCGCTCGGGTGGAGCCGGCAGCAGGCGGTCGACTACCTCGCCGAGCACACGCCGATGGCGCGGCTGGAGATCGAGGCGGAGATCGACCGGTACGCGGCCGATCCGGGCCAGGCGCTCGGCTACATGGTGGGACGGCTGGAGATCCAGCGGCTGCGCGCCGAGGCCGAGCAAGCACTGGGCGAGGCGTTCGACATCCGCGAGTTCCACGACGTCGTGCTCGGCAGCGGGACCCTGCCGTTGCCGGTGCTGTCCGGCGTCGTCGCCGACTGGGTGGCGCAGCGCCGTGATACGCCCGACCGGCTCGCCGACGAGTGCCTGGAGCTGATGTTCGAGGCACAGCCGCTGCTCCCGTCGCTGTACGGCCTGCCGGGCACGCACGACAAGCTCGCCGACCAGACCGCCGAAGCCGCCGCCCGGCACCGCGCCGGGCTGGCCGGGATCATCACGCGAGCGGAGGCGATCGACGCGGCGGCGCTGGAGCCGGCCGACCGCGTCACCCGGGACGTCGTCATCTGGCAGGCGCGCACCCAGATCGACGTGCTCGACTCCGGCCGGACCGACATCGCGGTGAGCGACGGGCTGGCCGCGCCGGCCCTCGAGCTGCTGATGGAACTGCCGCAGACGATCCTCGACGACGAGGCCAAGGCCCGCGGCTACCTGAGCAGGCTGGCCGCGGTCGGCCCGTACCTGGACCAGCTGATCGAGCGGCAGCGGGCCGCGCTCGCGGCCGGCCTGACGCCACCGGAGTTCCTGGCGCGCATCGGCGTCGGCTACGTCGAGCGGTACCTCGCCGCCCCGGAGAACGACCCGCTGAAGGTGCCGGTCCACGGCCTCGAAGCCGAGCGTGACCGGTTGCTCGCGGAGGTGGTCCACCCGGCGTACGCGCGGTACCGGGACTTCCTGGCCGACGAAGTCGTCCCGGTGGGCCGGCCCGAAACGTCGCCGGGGCTCGGCGACCTGCCGCGTGGTCCGGAGCGGTACGCGGCGCTCATCCGGGCCGAGACGACGACCGAGCGCACGGCGCAGGACCTGCACGACACCGGCTTGGCGATCATCGAGCGGCTGGCGGAGGAGTACCGCGAGCTGGGCGCCGAGCTGTTCGGCACGACCGACCTCGCGGAGATCTTCGACCGGATCCGCACGGACCCGGCGCTGCGCTGGCGCGACGGCGACGAGCTGCTCGAAGCCGCCCGCGCGACGATCAGCCGGGCGGAAGCCGTGGCGCCCCAATGGTTCTCGCGCGTGCCGGAGCAGCGGTGCCAGGTCGCCCCGGTGCCCGACGCGGAGGCCGAAAGCGGCTCGATCGCCTACTACATCGAGCCGTCGCTCGACGGTTCGCGGCCGGGCACGTACTACGCCAACACGCGCGAGGCGAACCAGCGGCAGCGGACCCTGGGCGAGGCGGTCGCGTTCCACGAAGCCGTGCCGGGGCACCACTTCCAGCTGGCGCTGGCCCAGCAGCTGACCGGGGTGCCGCTGCTGCGCCGGATCGCCATGTTCAACGCCTACGCCGAGGGCTGGGGCCTGTACGCCGAGCGCCTCGCCGACGAGATGGGGTTGTACTCGGACAACACCGCGCGGCTCGGCCTGCTGACGCAGGATTCGATGCGGGCGGCGCGGCTGGTGGTCGACACGGGGCTGCACGCGCTGGGCTGGAGCCGCCAACGGGCCGTCGACTACCTGCAGGACCACACGCCGATGGCCCCGATCGAGATCGAGGCGGAGATCGACCGCTACGCGGGCCACCCGGGCCAGGCGCTCAGCTACATGGTGGGCCGCCTGGAGATCGAACGGCTGCGCGCCGAGGCGGAGCGCGCATTGGGCGAGCGGTTCGACATCCGCGAGTTCCACGACACGGTGCTGGGCAGCGGCACCCTGCCACTGCCGGTCCTGGCGGGCGTGGTGGCCGACTGGGTGGCAGCGCGGGCTGTGGTGGCCGGGGAGTGACGGTGGCTTGGTCGGGTGGCGGCGCGGGCTGCGGTGGCCGGGGAGTGACGGTGGCCGGGCGGGGTTTCGCCGGCGGCGCCGGGGTGGCGTGGGCGGCTCGAGGTGGGGAGTGACGGTGGCTCGGCGGGATTTCGCCGGCGCCGCGGTGGCCGGTTGGGTGGCGGCGCGGGCCGCCCGGGACGAGGAGTGCATGTGACCTGGCTGGAGCTTGCCGACGACACGCCGTTCGGCTTGGACAACCTGCCCTACGGGGTCTTCTCGGTCGGCGGGGCGCCCGAGCGGCGGATCGGGGTGCCGGTCGGCGATCGGGTGCTCGACCTGACCGCCGCGGCCGCGGAAACCGCCGCTTCCTTCGCCCCGCTGCTCACCGCCGGAGTCCTCAACCCGCTGCTGGCCGCCGGGCCCGCCACCTGGCGGGAGGTCCGCGAAAGCGTCACGGAGTGGCTGACCGAGCCCCGCTACGCCGATCAGCTCCGGCCGCACCTCGTGCCGGCCACCGAGGTCACGACGCACCTGGCGATCGAGGTCGCCGACTACGTCGACTTCTACTCCAGCGAGCACCACGCCCTCAACGCCGGCAAGATCTTCCGGCCGGACGCGACCGAGCTCCCGCCCAACTGGAAGCACCTCCCGATCGGTTACCACGGCCGGGCCGGCACCGTCGTGGCGTCCGGCACGCCGATCGTCCGGCCGCACGGGCAGCGCAAGCCCCGCAATGCCGATGCGCCCTCGTTCGGCCCGTCGCAGCGGCTGGACATCGAGGCCGAAGTCGGGTTCGTCGTCGGCACCCCGTCCGCTTTGGGCACCCGGGTGTCCACAGCGGACTTCGCGGACCACGTGTTCGGCGTCTGCCTGGTCAACGACTGGTCGGCGCGGGACATCCAGGCCTGGGAGTACCAGCCGCTGGGGCCGTTCCTCGGCAAGTCGTTCGCGACGTCGGTGTCGCCGTGGATCGTCCCGCTGGCCGCGCTGGAGCACGCGCGCGTCGACGGCCCGCCGCAGGACCCGGAGCCGTTCGAGTACCTCCGGACCGGCGAGAAGCAGGGGCTGGACCTCGCCCTGGAGATCCGGCTGAACGGCCACCTCGTGTCGAGCCCGCCGTTCGCGACCCAGTACTGGACGGCCCCACAGCAGCTGGCGCACATGACGGTCAACGGCGCGAGCCTGCGCACGGGCGACCTGTTCGCCTCCGGCACGGTGACCGGCCCGGAGCGCGACCAGCGCGGCTCGTTCCTGGAGCTGTCCTGGGGCGGCCGGGAGCCGCTGGAGCTGCCGGGTGGCGGCACGCGGACGTTCCTGGAGGACGGCGACGAGGTGGTGATCAGCGCGACCGCGCCCGGCCCGGGCGGGACGCGGATCGGCTTCGGCGACGTGCGGGGGACGGTGGTTCCCGGCTGAACCGGGTGGAAGTGGCGGTGCGCACACCGATCGGCGCCGGATGTCCTCCATAATGACGGACGACTAAGCGCTTGCTCAGCACGGGAGGACGTCCATGAGGATCGGGACCGCGATCAGCTACGCCGGAGGCTTCGCCGAAAGCGTCGCCGACATCGTCGAACTGGAGAAGGCGGGCCTCGACGTCGTCTTCGTGCCGGAGGCGTACTCGTTCGACGCGGTCAGCCAGCTCGGCTACCTCGCGGCGAAGACCGAGCGCGTCCAGCTGGCCTCCGGGATCTTCCAGATCTACACCCGCACGCCGACGCTGACCGCGATGACCGCGGCCGGCCTCGACTTCGTCTCCGACGGGCGGTTCATCCTCGGGCTCGGCGCGTCCGGCCCGCAGGTCATCGAGGGGTTCCACGGCGTGAAGTACGACGCGCCGCTGGGCCGGACCCGCGAGATCGTCGAGGTGTGCCGCCAGGTGTGGCGCCGTGAGCGCGTGGTGCACGAGGGCAAGCACTACACGATCCCGCTGCCGCCCGAGCAGGGCACCGGCCTGGGCAAGCCGCTCAAGCTGATCAACCACCCGGTGCGGGAGCGGATCCCGGTGCTGCTGGCCTCGATCGGGCCGAAGAACGTCGCGCTGACGGCCGAGATCGCCGAGGGCTGGCAGCCGATCTTCTTCCACCCGGAGAAGGTCGCCGACGTCTGGGGCGCGTCCCTGGCCGAGGGCCAGGCCAAGCGCGACGCGGCGCTGGGTGAGCTGGACACGTTCGTCACCGTGGCCCTGGCCATCGGCGACGACGTCGAGCCGCTGCTCGACCACCTGCGGCCGGTCCTGGCCCTGTACATCGGCGGGATGGGCGCGCGGGGCAAGAACTTCTACAACGACCTGGCCCGCCGCTACGGCTATGAGGCCGAGGCGAAACTGATCCAGGACCTGTACCTCGACGGCAAGAAGGAAGAAGCGGCGGCGGCGGTCCCGCTCGAGCTGCTGCGCGCGATCTCCCTGGTCGGCCCGGCGGGGTACGTGAAGGAGCGGCTGGCGGCCTTCGCCGAGGCGGGCGCGACGACGCTGGTGGTGAACCCGCTGCAGCCGGGCCGCGAAGCCCGCGTCGCGGCGGTGTCGCACCTGCGCGAGCTGATCGGCTGACGGCCGGCACGCCTGGGTCGCCCACCGCAGTGCCGCGAGTGGCTCATTCGGAACGTCGGAAGCCGCGAATGAGTCACTCGCGTCAGGCCGGGGTGGCGTAGACCGCGACCCGCGTGTCACTCAGCCCGGCGCTGTCGTAGGTCCCGTCGCTGGTGATCAGCCGCAGCTGAGGGCCCGGGCCCTCCGGGGCCACCAGCGTGCTGTCCGGTTCGTTCGCCGGGAACACCGCCGTCTTGCGGACCGTGAACCGGGATTCCCGGCCCTGAGCGTCCCGGACCGTGATGGTCGCGCCCGGCTTCAGCTTGTCCAGGCGGGCGAACGCGCCGGCGGAATAGCCGAAGCCCGAGTGCGCCGACAGCACCGCGACGCCGGGGGCACCCGGAACCGGGCCGTCGGCGAACCAGCCGACGCCGCGGGCCGTGCCGGGCTGCTCGCGGCGGCCGCCGATGTGGCCGAGGCCGACCAGGTGGTCCTGGGTCAGGCCGAGGTCGGGAACCAGCAGCGTCAGCGGCGGGGCACCGGCCGTCACGGGCCGGTCCGCGGCCGGGGCGATCGCCGGGGCCGGCGCGAGCACCGAGGTGACGCCGAGCAGGACGCAGCCGAGCCCGGCCACGACCGCGAGCACGACGGCGGCCGGCCGCACGAGCTCGGATCGCTGCATCTCTTTCCCCTGCTCCACGCCGGTTCCGATGTCCGATTAATCGGACATCGAGCCGCGGGCGTTACCGAATTGTGTCCGGTGGCACCATGGTTCACTCAATCGGGTTATCTCACTGTGACCCTTCGCGGCAGATCGGCACGTCCGGAGGGTCGCAAAACCGGAAATGCCCGGCAGCCCGCGGTGAGATCGGACATCATTGCTGGTTTCGAGCCGTCGAACCGAGGATATTCAGCAAGCGGAGGTGCGCCGAGCTGTGCGAAAACGGAAAGAGCCCGCGGTGGGCGTGCTGGACGTCGGTTCGTTCAGCGCCCGGCTCGTGGTGGTGCCGGTGGACGGCTCACCGCGGGAGCCGGTGGTCAACCACCAGACGCGGCTGCGCCTGGACCGCGAGCTCGACGTCCGCGGCCGGCTCAGCACCCGCGGCATCGACGCCGTCACGGCCGCCGTCGCGGCGGGCATGACCATGGCTTACCGCCACGGCGTCAGCGACGTCTACCCGCTTGCGACGTCCTCGATCCGCGACGCGGCCAACGCGGCGGACGTCGTCCGGCACGTCGCCGGGGAAACCGGCGTCGAGCTGCGGTTCCTCTCCGGCCGCTGCGAGGCCGAGCTGACCTACCTGGCCGCCCGCCGCTGGTACGACGCGGAGCCCGGGCCGATGCTGGTGCTCGACATCGGCGGCGGGACGCTCGAACTGGCCGCCGGCCACGGTGAAAAAGCCACCTTCGCGCGCTCGCTGCCGCTGGGTGCCCGATCGATGACCCGGGACTGGCTGCCCTCCGAGCGCGTGTCGAACAAGCAGGTCAAGGCCCTGCGGACGCACGCGCTCGACGTCGTGACCACCACGCTGGGTGCCGCCGACGTCGACGATCCGCAGGTCGTCGGCTGCTCCAAGGTGCTGCAGCAGCTCGCGCGGCTGGCCGGCGCCCGCCCGGGGAAGTGCAAGGAACTGCGGCTCGAGGACCTGCGGGCCTGGATCCCGCGGCTCGCCGCGCTGCCGCCGTCGAAGCGGGCGGAGCTGCCGGGCATCTCCCGCAGCCGCGCCCACCAGGCCCTCGCGGGCGCGATCGTGGCGGAAGCCCTGCTGACGGTCGCCGGTGGCAAGGTGACGATCTGCCCCTGGTCGACCCGCGACGGCCTGCTGCTCACCCTGCAGGACAAGGCGAGAGCCGCAGCGGCGAAGCGGGCGGCCTGATCCGCTGGCCCTGACCGGGAAAAGCGGGTATCCCGGAAAGCATGAGCGAGCAGCAGCGCATCCACCCCCACCCCCACGACGACGACGAAGAGCTCCCGAAGCTCCCGACCCCCAGCGGGCTGACCCACGACGTGCCCACCGCCCCGGACCCGGACGTCAACCCGGGTGGGACCGAGGAAGTCCCGGCCCCACCCGGACGCGACGCCGTCAGCGACCTTCCTCGGTGATGGGGTTGGCCGGCTCCGCGTACTGACGCACCACTTCCGAGTCACGCCGCATCGGGGCGCGGCCGGCCGGCTGCTTCGGCGGGGTGCCCGCGTCGATCTTCGGGATCGCGAACCGCTGCGGTTCCGCGGTGACCGTGATGCGCTCCCCGTGGTGCAGCACTTCCAGGGGCGCCCCGGCGACCACGTGGTAGGTGGCCTGGTCGGGATCGATCTCGACCTGGAACCGGGTGCCGCGGAACATCAGGCGGAAGGTGATCCGTTCCAGCTGCGGCGGCAGCCGCGGCGCGAACGCCAACGTCCCGCCGTGGTCGCGCAGGCCGCCGAACCCGGCCACGGCGCCCTGCCACGCTCCGGCCAGCGACGCCATGTGCAGGCCGTTGCGCACGTTGTTGTGCACGTCGTGCAGGTCCGTCAACGCCGCTTCGGCGAGGTAGTCGTAGGCCAGCTTCAGGTGGCCCACCTCGGCGGCGACGACCGCCTGCGTCCCCGCCGACAGCGAGGAGTCGCGCACGGTCCTCGCCTCGTAGTACGCGAAGTCGCGGGCCTTCTCCTCCGGGCTGAACGAGTCGCCGCACAGGTGCAGCGCCAGCACCAGGTCGGCCTGCTTCACGACCTGCTTGCGGTAGAGGTCGAAGTACGGGAAGTGCAGCAGCAGCGGGTACTGGGCCGGATCGGTGCCCGCGTAGTCCCACTCGTCGTGGTCGAGGAACCCCTCCGACTGGGGATGCACCCCCAATTCTTCGTCGTAGGGCAGGTACATCGCCGCGGCGGCCGCGCGCCAGGAGTCCAGCTCGACGGTGTCGACGCCGAACCGCGCCGCCACGTCCGGGTGCCGCTCGCACGATTCCGCCGCGGCCTGGAGGTTCCGCCGCGCCATCAGGTTCGTGTAGACGTTGTTGTCCGCCACCGCCGAGTACTCGTCCGGGCCGGTGACGCCGTCGATGCGGAACGCGCCGTGCCGGTCGTGGTGGCCCAGCGACGCCCACAACCGCGCGGTTTCCAGGAGCAGTTCGGTGCCGTAGGCGCGTTCGAACTGCTCGTCGCCGGTCGCGTTGAGGTAGCGCAGGACGGCGTCGGCGATGTCCGCGCTGACGTGGAACGCCGCCGTGCCCGCCGGCCAGTACGCCGAGCACTCGGCGCCGTTGATCGACCGCCACGGGAACGCCGCGCCGCGCAACCCCAGCTGGTGGGCGCGTTCCCGGGCTTTGTCCATTGTGGAGTGCCGCCAGCGGAGGGCGTCGCGCGCCGCGTCCGGGATGGTGTAGGTCAGCACCGGCAGGACGAAGGATTCGGTGTCCCAGAAGGCGTGCCCGTCGTAGCCGGGCCCGGTCAGCCCCTTGCCGGCGATCGCGCGGCTCTCGCCGCGGGCCCCGGCCTGCAGGATGTGGAACAGGGCGAAGCGGACGGCCTGCTGCAGTTCGGGATCGCCCTCGATCTCGATGTCGGAAGTGGCCCAGTAGTCGTCGAGGAACTCGCGCTGCTCGGCGAGCAGGCCCTTCCAGCCCGTCTGGCGGGCCCCGGCCAGCGCCGCCTCGACCTGCGACCGCAGCGCGGGCACCGAGCGCTGCGCGGACCAGCCGTAGGCGAGGAACTTGGTGATCCGCAGCCGGCCGCCCTTGGGCACGTCGACCGCGACGGTCAGCCGCGCGAGGTCTTCCTCGGAGTGGATGCGGGCGCGGATCCCGTCGTCCACCTCGATCTTGTGGTCCATCGCCGCGGCCATCCGCAGCCCGGACCGGTGGGTCCGGTGCACCAGCACGGCGTTGTACTCCGACGCGCGGTGGAACTCGCCGACCAGCGGGGACTCCAGCGCGGCGGCCACCCGCGGATCATTGGTGTCGGACTCGATCGGTTCGTTGGCCAGCAGGTCGGACTGGACGACCAGCTGCAGGTCCTCGTCGAGCGGCTCGACCTCGTACCGGATCGCGGCGATCGCGCGCTGGGTGAACGACACGAGCCGTTCGGTGCGCACGCGAACCCGCCGCCCGGTCGGCGACGACCACTCCGTGGTCCGGCACAGCGTGCCCGTGCGGAAGTCGAGCACCCGGTCGTGCGCGGTGGCCGCGCCGTAGCGCATGTCGAGCGGTTCGTCCTCGACGAGCAGGCGGATGATCTTGCCGTCGGTCACGTTGACGACGGTCTGGCCCTCTTCGGGGTAGCCGTAGCCCGCTTCGGCGTAGGGGAGTTCGTGCTGCTCGTAGAACCCGTTGAGGTACGTGCCGGGCAGCCCGCGCGGCTCGGCCTCCTCGAGGGTGCCGCGCAGCCCGATGTGGCCGTTGGACACCGCGAACGCCGATTCGGTGCGCTGCAGGGCGTCGACGTCCATGCCGCGCCAGCGCAGTTCCCACGGCGCGCATTCGTAGCCGTGCCGTTCGGTCATCGGTCCTCCAGGAGGTCGGCGAGGTCGTCGACGACGATGTCGGCCCCGTGGGCCCGCAGTTCTTCGGCCTGGTCGGCCCGGTTCACGCCCACGACGTACCCGAAGCCGCCGGCCTTCCCGGCCTGGACGCCGGACTGGGCGTCCTCGAAGACGGCCGCGTGCGCGGGCTCGACCCCGAGCGCCGCGGCGCCGGCCAGGAAGGAGTCGGGCGCCGGCTTGCCCTTCAGGTGCTGTTCGCGGATCACGATGCCGTCGATGCGCGCCTCGACGTACTTGCTCAGATCGGCGCCGTCGAGCACCTTGGCGCCGTTGGCCGACGACGTCACGACCGCGATCCGCAGGCCGGCCGCCTTCGCCGCTTCGAGGTAGCGCACCGAACCCGGGTAGGGGTTGACGCCGCGTTCGTCGATGATCTTGAGGACCAGTTCGTTCTTGCGGTTGCCCACGCCGTTGACGGTCGGGGCGTCCACCGGGTCGTCCGGCTCGCCCTCGGGGAGCACGATCCCCCGTGACCGCAGGAACTCCCGCACGCCGTCGGCGCGCGGGCGGCCGTCCACAAAGGCCGCGTAGTCGTGGTCGGTGAACTCCGCGAACCCGGCGCCGTCACGGGCGCGGAGGAACTCGTCGAACGTCCGTTTCCAGGCCTCGCGGTGGAGGATCGCCGTGCCGGTCAAGACTCCGTCGAGGTCGAACAGGCAGGCTGTGATGGTCTCGGGCAATCCCGTCATGCCCGCACGCTACCGGTCTTCGGCTTCCTCCGCGGGTTGTTCGGGGGTCCGGGTGGCGGAGCCCCCGGCTCGGGGCGAAGCCCCGGTGGTCACAGCTTGTCGGGGGTGCGGGCGCACCCGGTGGATCAGCTCGTGCACCGTCGCGTCCGCGAGCCGGTACCGCACCACCCGGCCGGCGCGGTGCGACGTGACCAGTCCGTGGGCCCGCAGCAGCCGCAGGGCCTGCGACACCGCGGTGTCGGTCATGCCGGTGGCCGCGGCGAGGTCGGTGACGCTGATCTCGCGGGCGTAGTGGATGGAGACCAGCAGGGCCAGCCGGGAGGGGTCGGCGACCACGGAGAAGCGCCGGGCCCACTCGTCGATGACGGCGCGGTCCCCGAGGCCTTCGATCGCCGCGGCCACCCGTTCCGGGTCGATCAGCTTGCGGCCGGGGTCGATGTCCACTCCCGGATGATTCCACCCGGGCTCCCGTCCGACCACCGGTGGCCTGGGTCACGCCGCGCTTGACGGCGCCGGGTCCGCGGGGCGAAGCTGCCCATTAAGACAGCTGTCATAATCGAGGAGTCCGGATGACCGACGTCGAAGCGCAGGTCCGCTCGAAGACCATCACCTGGCAGGACCCGCTGGCGACCGCCCGGCTCGGTGCCACGATGTCCGGCCTGGAGTACATGACGGCGATCGCCGACGGTCGCGTCCCGCCGGCGCCGATCGCCGAGCACTTCGGCATGCGCTGGGAGCGGATCGAAGCCGGCGAGGTCGTCGCGGTCGCCGAGCCGGACGAGTCGCTGTACAACCCGATCGGCATGGTCCACGGCGGCGTGGCGGCGACGATGCTGGATTCGGTGATCGGCTGCGCGGTGCACACGACGCTCCCGGCCGGCGTCGGCTACGCGTCGGTGGAGCTGAAGGTGAGCTACCTGCGCGCGATCCACGCGGGCCGCGGCGAGATCCGCGCCACGGGCCGCGTCGTGAAGGAGGGCTCGCGGATCGCCTTCGCGGAGGGGGAGATCCGCGACGCCGAGGGCAGGCTGCTGGCCACGGCGTCGGGGACCTGCGTGATCACCCGCTAGCGGGCTGCTTGACGTCCCAGTGCTCGGTGAGCAGGCCGTCCTCGACGCGCAGGATGTCGACGACGGCGAGTCCGGCCACGTGCAGGTGCGCGACGACGAGGTCGTCCTCCGCGACGACGTGCTTGATCACCGCGGTCGCGCCGGCCAGTGGCGAGTTCTTCACGGCTTCGGTGAACGCCTCGCGGCCGGAGGGCAGCCCGGGGCTGTGGGTGACGAAATCGGGGTGCAGCGCGGCCTTCGCGGCGTCGAAGTCCTTGTGGACGAACAGGTTCTCCAGGCAGTCGACGACGATCATGCGGTTCTTCGCGGATTCGCTCATGCCGCCGATCGTGGGCCTATCCGGCGGCGGCGTCGATTACGTCGGGGGTAATCAGCGCGGGGGCCGGACGCGGCGGGCGCGGATCGCGTCGTCGCCACCGCAACGGCCGATAATCGAGGCCAGCAGGGCCCGCGCGTCGCCGACGCGTTCGGTGCCGTACTCCTTTTCGAGTTCGTCCTGGAGCTCGTGCCGCAAGGCGCGGGTGGCTTCGACGGCGTTCTGCGCGTGTTCGGTGAGGTGCAGGAGCTTGGTCCGCGCGTCGGACGGGCCGGGCTCGCGGCGCAGCAGTCCCCGGCGTTCGAGGTCGGCGACCGCCTTCGAGGCCGCCTGCTGGGTCACGCCCATCCGCTCGGCCAGCGCGGTGATGGACAGCGGTGCGGCCAGGACGTGCTGGAGCACGACGCCGTCGTTGAACCGCAGGTCGCCGAAGCCCTGCCCGGCGAGCCGCCGCTGGACCTCGTCGGTCATCGCCCAGCCCGCGAAGAGCGCGGTCAGCGACAGGTCGAGGGTGTTAGGATGCACAACCATGGTTGTGGAATCTAGCAGAGTACCGGCGGAGCTGGCCGAAGCGTTCGTTCGCGTGGCCCACCGGATCGTCTGGTGCACGCTGGTGACGGTCGACCGGCGGGGCCGGCCACGCTCCCGGGTCGTCCACCCGATCTGGGAGCAGGGGCCCGACGGCCTGACCGGTTGGCTGTTCACCCGGCCGACGCCGCTCAAGCTGGCTCATCTGGCGGCGTCGCCGTACGTGTCCTGCTCGTATTGGGACCCGCAGCACGAAGTGGCGGTCGCGGAGTGCCGGGCCGAGTTCGCCGACGACGAGCAGACGCGCGAGTACCTGTGGGACCTGTTCGCGTCGGCACCGGAACCGCTGGGCTACGACCCGAAAATCCTCGGCGGCGAGGATCACCGCGACCCGAAGATCACCGTGCTGCGCCTGACGCCCTGGCGGGTGTCGGCCGGCGGCGCGGCCTGGCGAGCGGCTTAGACCACGTCTCATTTGGGGTTGTTGTGGGTGAGCAGGTCCAGC
The DNA here is from genome assembly GCF_040682955.1 of Amycolatopsis sp. NPDC051045. Classification (NCBI taxonomy): domain Bacteria; kingdom Bacillati; phylum Actinomycetota; class Actinomycetes; order Pseudonocardiales; family Pseudonocardiaceae; genus Amycolatopsis; species Amycolatopsis sp. NPDC051045. Next base: position 47 of record NZ_JBFBCC010000039.1, on the reverse strand, counting down.
TTGATAGCCCGGCGGTAGCAGATCACCGCGCAGGCGAGCTGGGTGAA
>NZ_JBFBCC010000038.1:0-48550 GCF_040682955.1 Amycolatopsis sp. NPDC051045 | reverse complement strand
ACCCTCGGCTGGCGAACGCCAGCCGAGGCCCTCACGAAGCTACTGTTAGATCAACAAACGACAGGTGTTGCAACCACCGCGTGAATCCGCCTGGCCTTCACGGACTTGCGCGGGAGCGGCCGCAAGCGGCGCTGAGCCAGGCCGGGAGCGTCAACGCCGGGCCGGGAGCGTCAGCCGTAGATCGCGCGGTGCGCCGCGCGGATCACCGCCGCGTAGCCGCCGCCGAAGGTGCCCGAGCGGGCCAGGGCCGCGCGGGCCGCGTTCGCTCCCGGGCCGCCGTGGACCGCGCCGCCCGGGTGGGCCGACGCCCCCGCCAGGTAGAGGCGGTCGACCGGGGTGTCCGGGCGGCCCGTGCCGATCACCGGGCGGAAGAACAGCTGCTGGTGGATCGCCGCCGTGCCGCCGTTGACCGCGCCGCCGACCAGGCCCGGGTCGTGCTCGGCGAGCTCGACCGGGCCCTGCACGTACCTCGCCTTGATCAGGTCCGTGAACCCCGGCGCGTTCGCCTCGACCGTCTCCTCCATCCGCCGGGCCCGCCGCTCGAGCGTGGCCCGGTTTTCCATCGTGCCGCGCGGGACGTGCGTGTACGCCCACGCCGACTCCGTGCCCGGCGGCGAGCGGTCCGGGTCGCTCGTGGTCATCTGGCCCAGCAGCAGGAACGGGCGGCGCGGGGTCCGGCCGCGGACGAGTTCGCCGCCGAAGGCCGACAACCCGTCCAGGTCCGTGCCCAGGTGGATCGTGCCGGCCCCGCGCGCCGCTTCGGCCGTCCACGGGATGGGGCCGGACAGCGCCCAGTCCACTTTGACCGTCGCGCTGTCCCACTGGAACCGCGCCAGGTCTTCGACGAACCGGGACGGCAGCCATTCCGGCGCGAGCAGCTCGCCGTACAGCAGCGGCGCGGGGATGTCGGCGAGCACCGCCTTGCGAGCCCGGACCGGGGCGCCCGAGGCGTCCCGGACCCCCATCGCCCGGCCGCCGGCGACGAGCACTTCCCGCACCGGGCGTCCACAGTGGACCGTCCCGCCGCGCGACTCCAGGCGGCGCACCAGCGCCGCGGTCAGCTCGCCCGCGCCGCCCGCCGGCACCGGGAACCCTTCGTCCTGGCCGATCATCGCCATCAGCCAGCCGAACACCGCGCTGCCCGCGTTGTCCACCGAAACGTCGCTGTGCGCGGCGTTTCCGGCCAGCAGCAGCTTCGCGCCCTCGCCGGTGAACAGCTCGTCGCCGAACCGGCGCACCGGCAGCGTCAGCATGCGCGCCAGCCGCAGGGCGTCACCGGTGCCGGTGCGGCGCAGCAGCTTCAGTGCCGGGCGGACCGGCGGGAACGACGTGAACAACGTCTCCAGCAGCGGCTCGCGGATTTCGCGCCACTGCTCGAACAACCGCCGCCACGCGTCGCCGTCGCCGTCACCGAACTCGTCGACCGACGCCGCCGTGCGGCCGACGTCGCGCGAAAGCACCACGCACCGGTCGTCGGGCAGGACGTGCGCGAGCACGTCGGGCGCGTGCCGCCAGCGCAGGCCGTGCTCCTCCAGCCGCAGGCCCCGGATCGCCGGGGACACCGCGCTCATCGGGTAGAAGGCGCTGAACAGGTCGTTGCGGAAGCCCGGCTCGGTGACTTCGGCGGTCCGGACCGCGCCGCCGGGGTGCGCCGTCGCCTCCAGGACCAGCACCGACCACCCCGCGTCGGCCAGGAGGTTCGCCGCCACCAGGCCGTTGTGCCCGGCGCCGATCACCACCGCGTCGACGGCTTCCGTACTCACTCCGGCCTCCCGGCGGGTCAGGCTTGCGACTGGTGGCTCGGCCCGACCCGGGTGAGCGAGCGGAACCGGGCCAGTACCCCGTCGCGGCGCGGCGGGGCCAGGGGCGGGCTCGCCGCCCCCGCGCCCGACCGGAGCCCGGCGACCAGGTCGGCGAGCGCGGCCGCGGCGTCATACCGAGGTTGCCAGCCCAGCGCGGTCTCCGCCAGCGTGGTGTCGGCGAGCGCCGCGCGGTCGGCCAGTTCGAGCCAGCCCGGGTGCAGCGGCAGCACCCCGCCAAGCCAGGCCGCCCGGGCCGCGGCCAGCACCACCGGCTTCGGCACCGGGAGCCGGGCACCGCCGAGGACACCGGCCAGCGCGTCGGCGTCGAGCACCTCCGGTGCCGCGAGGTTGACCGGGCCCGTGAAGCCGGTGGCGAGGATCGACCGGATCGCGTCGGCGACGTCGGCGGTGTGCACCACCTGCGCGCGCAGGTCCGTCCACAGCGGAACCGGCAGCCGCCGTCCACCGACGACGCCGGCGGGCACCACCGGGCCGAGCAGCCAGCGCGCGAACTCCCCGGCCGCACGCCGGTGCAGGATCGCGCACGGCCGGATCCGGGCCACCCGGACCTGCGGGTACTTCCGCTCGAACCGGTCGAGCAGGGTCTCCAGCGCGGCCTTGCCGCGGCTGTAGGCGCTGCCCGCGATGCCGTCGCACGGCCAGTCCTCGGCCACCTTCTCCCAGCGGGGCGCCGGCCCGTAGGCGGCCACGGACGAGGCGGCGACGAGGTGCGGCACGCCGGTGGCCGCCGCCGCGGCGAGCACGTGCCGGGTGCCGTGATCGTTGGTGCGCCACATCGGCGGGTCGCCGCGCACCGGCGAGATCGCCCACGCGAGGTGGACGACGGCGTCCGCGTCCGCGAACACCTCCGTCAGCTCCTCCTCCGCGCCGGGGACGCCGATGTCGACGGCGCGCCAAGCCGCCCGGCGGTACGGTTCGGCCGTCGTGTCGGGCAGCCGCCGCGCCAGCCCGACCACGTCGTGGCCGGGCTCGAGCGCGGCCAGCAGTGCCGTTCCGACGTTCCCGGTCGCCCCGGTGATCACGATGCGCACCCGAAAGGCTTACCCGGTGTCGTGCCCACGAAACCGCGTCCACCGGGCTTCGGCCCGAACTCACAGAATTCAGACGAGATCCCGCGGGATCCGCCGGTGCCAGTTCCGCGAGACGATCCGCCGCGCCCCGTCGTACCCGTCGAGCTGCGCGTCGATGACGAACTCGGTGTCGGTGCACGAGACGCGCGTGCGGGTCTCGCTGCGCGCCACCCATTCGCCGCGGGCGAAGGTGACGTCCCACCCGGTCTCCGCCACCGGGGAGCAGAAGTCGTCGGCGACCCAGCTGTAGCGCTCGCGGACGTCCCGGGTGACCTCCAGGTCGAGGTCGTCGTACCGGACCGTCCCCGCGTTCTTCACGATGTCCAGCGCCGAGTGGTAGTCCACGAGGTCCCGTGAGACGGTCCAGCGCTGCTCCCCCGGCGTCACCGCGGTCACCGTCATCGGCGGCGCGCCTTCGGGTTCGCCGAACGGCCGGGACGGCAGCTCGTCCGGTTCGGCGACCGGGCGGACCGGCAGCTCGAGCGCGCTGTGTCCGGTGTGGACGGACAGCAGCACCGGCGTCGGCGGTGGCCAGGCCAGCGGCCAGTACGACGTGGACAGCGAGAGCCGGATCCGGTGCCCGGCCGGGAACGCCTGCGCGACGGCGTTCAGCTCGATCTCGACCGCGCACCGCTGCCCCGGCTCCATCGGCGACGGCTCGTCGTGGCCGTCGCGGTGGGTCAGGTTGAGCAGCCCGTAGGTGACGCGCGTGGCCCGCCCGTCCGGCGCGACGTCGGACAGGCGCGCCGCCACCATCGCGACCGGCTGGTCGGCCGAGACCTCCAGCCGCACCTTCGGCGAGCCGAGGATCTCGCAGCGCTCGGTGAGCACGTCGGTGTCGAAGACCAGCGACCCGCCGTCCTCTTCGCGCTGGTCGTAGGGCAGATCGGGCGGGGCGCTGTAGGACGCCCACTTCCCGGAGAACTGCCCGACCGACAACGGGGACGACACGGTCAGCGCCTCGTCGGAGACCGCCTCGCCCGGCCGCGCGAGGCGGTGCCGGGCCAGCGGCAGCGCGGTGACCTCGACGTGCGGCGACGGCCAGGACGGCTCGCCCGCCCAGCGGCCGGGCCGCTCCTCGTACGACGTCGACGGCGGCACGCTCTCCTGCATCCACGTCCGCAGCATCGGCCCCTCCATGGCTCCGTTTTCCTCACCGCGCAGCCAGTGGTCCCACCACCGGACGACCTCCTGGAGGTAGCCGATCGCCGGCCCCGGTTCGCCGAGGTGCGGGTACTTATGCGACCACGGGCCGATCAGCCCGCGGCGAGGCACGTCGAGGTGGGCCAGCAGTCGGATCACGGCGTTGGAGTAGCCGTCGGCCCAGCCGCTGGAGGCCAGCACCGGCACCTGGACGTCGCTGTAGTTCTCCGACACCGAGGCGTGCCGCCAGTAGTCGTCGCGGCGCTGGTGGCCGAGCCAGTTCTCGATCCACAGGCTGCAGTTCTCCAGCCGCTCCAGCCACATCTCGCGCCACCGCTCCCCGACGACCGCCGGGTCGGGCGGCAGCGTGGCGTAGGCGAACATCGTGCCCGACTCGGCCACGTTGTCCGACAGGAGGCAGCCGCCCATGTAGTGCATGTCGTCGGCGAACCGGTCGTCGGTGAACGACGAGATCACGATCGCACGCAGGCTCGGCGGTTTCCGCGCCGCGACCTGCAACGCCGCGAACGCGCCCCAGGAGATGCCCATCATCCCGGTGTCGCCGGTGCACCACGGCTGCGCGGCGATCCACTCGAGGGCCTCCTCGGCGTCGAGCTGCTCGCGTTCGAGGTACTCGTCGGCCAGGACGCCCTCGGACTCGCCGGTGCCGCGGATGTCGACGCGCACGCAGGCGTACCCGTGCCCGGCGAGGTAGGGGTGGTGGATCGAGTCGCGGGGCGCGGTGAGGTCCCGCTTGCGGTAGGGGATGTATTCGAGGATCGCCGGTACCGGTTCGGTGTCCGACGAGACCGGCCGCCAGATGCGGGCGGACAGGACGGTCCCGTCGGACATCGGAATCCGGACGTGGTCTTCCTCGGTGATTTCGTACGGCAGCGAGGTGACGGCTCGCAAGAGCAGGTTCCTCCCGGTTTTACGCGTTCGGCTGCAGCAGGATCTTCTGGGCACCGTCGAGCTTCTTCTGGAAGATCTCGTACGCGCGGGGCGCGTCTTCCAGGGGGAGCTTGTGGGTGGCGAAGCCTTCGACGCCGAGCGGGTCGCCGTCGCCGGTGAGCACCGGCATGATGTCGTCGAGCCAGTGCCGGACGTTGGCCTGGCCCATCCGCAGCTGGATCTGCTTGTCGAACAGCTCCATCATCGGCATCGGGTCGACCATCCCGCCGTACACGCCGGAGAGGGAGATCGTGCCGCCGCGGCGGACGCTGTCGATGGCGGCGTAGAGCACGCTGAGCCGGTCGATCCCGGCCTTCTCGGTGATCTTCTCGCCGAGCGGCTGCGGCAGCAGCCCGACGAGGGTGTGCGCCAGCTTGCCGACCGGGGCGCCGTGCGCCTCCATGCCGACCGCGTCGATCACCGAGTCCGCGCCGCGCCCGTTCGTCAGCTGGCGGATGCTGTCGCCGATTTCCTTGTGGTCACGGGTGTCGAGCGCGGTGGCGCCGTGCTCGCGGGCCCGGGCGAGGCGCTCGGGCACCAGGTCGACGCCGATCACCTGGCCGGCCCCGCGGTGCCGCGCGATCCGGCAGCACATCTGCCCGATCGGCCCGAGGCCGAAGACCACGACCGTGCCGTCCCGCGGGACGTTCGCGTACTCGACGGCCTGCCAGGCGGTCGGGACGACGTCGGAGAGGTAGACGAACCGCTCGTCCGGCGGGCCGTCCGGGACCTTGATCGGGCCGTAGTGCGCCTGCGGCACGCGCAGGTACTCGGCCTGCCCGCCCGGGACCTGCCCGTAGAGCTTGGTGTAGCCGAGCAGCGATGCGCCCTTGCCGTGCTCCTTGACCTGGGTCGTTTCGCACTGCGACTGCAGGCCGCGCTCGCACATCCAGCAGTGGCCGCAGGAGATGTTGAACGGGATCACGACGCGGTCGCCGGGCTTGAGGTTCTTCACCCCCGGCCCGACTTCCTCGACCACGCCCATCGGCTCGTGGCCCAGGATGTCGCCCTCGGTCATGAACGCGCCGAGCACTTCGTAGAGGTGCAGGTCGGAGCCGCAGATCCCGGTCGACGTGATCCGCACGAGCGCGTCCGTGGCCTCCTCGATCTTCGGATCCGGCACGTCCTCGACGCGGACGTCGCGTTTGCCGTGCCAGGTCACTGCCTTCATGGCTCTCCCTTTCCGCGTACGGCTGTCTCCGCCCCGGCTTCCCGCGGGCGGTGGCGGACAAACCCGCCGCGGTCGGTGACCTCCGGGGCTTCGACAACTCAGGTGATCAGGTCGGCCACCAGGTACACGGCCGCGGCCACCGCCGCGGCGGCCGGGAAGGTCAGGACCCAGCCCAGCACGATGTCGCGCGCGATCCCCCACCGCACCGCCGACAGCCGCCGGGTCGCGCCGACGCCCATGATCGCCGCGGTGATCACGTGCGTCGTCGAGATCGGCGCCTTCACCGCGAACGCCGTCACGTACAACACCGAGGACGCCACGGATTCCGCGACGAAGCCGTGCGGCGGGTCGAGCGGGAACACCCGACGGCCCAGCGTGCGCATGATGCGGAGCCCGCCGGAGTAGGTGCCGAGCGACAGCGCCGCCGCGCACACCAGCGTCACCCACATCGGCACCGCGAACGTCGTCTGCTGCCCCGCCGCCACCAGCGCCAGCACGATCACGCCCATGCCCTTCTGGGCGTCCTGCAGGCCGTGGCCGAGCGCGAGCGCCGACGCGGAGACGATCTGGAACCGGCGGAACACCCGGCCGCTGCGGTGCGGGTTCGCCCGGCGCAGCAACCACAGCGCGGCCACCATCGCGAGGTACCCCAGCACCAGCCCGACCAGCGGCGACACCACCATCGGGATCAGCACCTTCTCCGCGATCCCCGCCCAGTGCACGGTGCTCGCCGCGGCCAGTGCCGCCCCGACCATGCCGCCGATCAGCGAGTGCGAAGACGACGACGGGAGCCCGAAGTACCAGGTGATCAGGTTCCAGGTGATGGCCCCGGCCAGCGCGGCGAAGACCACGGTGAGCGCGTCCGGCCCGACCGGGACGTCGATGATCCCCTTCGCCACCGTCGCCGCGATGCCGGTGGACAGCAGCGCGCCCGCCAGGTTCATCACCGCCGCCAGCACGAGCGCGGCGCGCAACGTCAGCGCCCGCGTCGACACCGCGCTGGCGATGGCGTTGGCCGCGTCGTGGAACCCGTTGGTGTAGTCGAAGACGAGCGTCAGCACGATCACGGTGACCAGGGCGGCGGTCCCCGTCACTCAGGACTCCTTGACCGCGATGGTCTGCAGCACGTCGGCCACGTGCTCGAACGCGTCGGCCGCCAGCTCGAACTGCTCGACGACCTCCTTGGTCTTCAGCACCTCGAGGGCGTCCCCGCCCGGCTCGAACAGGTGCGCCAGGATCCGCCGGTAGACCCGGTCGGCCTCGTTCTCCAGCTCGTTGACCTCGATCCAGTACGGTTCGAGCTCACCGACCTTCGCCAGGCCCGGCATGGCCGACGCGGTCAGCTCCGCGCACCGGCACAGCACCCGGACCAGGATGTCGGTGCCCGGCGGGAACGCCTCGATGCGGTACAGCACGGCCAGGTCGGCCGCGGTGTCCATGAAGTCGAGCACGTCGTCGATCTTCCCGGCGAGCGCCTGGATGTCCTCGCGGTCGAACGGGGTCACGAAGGAGCTGTTGAGCTCGACCATGATCGTGTGCGTCAGCTCGTCGCCCTGGTGTTCGACCTCGTGCAGGCGCTTGGCCAGTGCCTCCCGGTCCGCGGGCTCGGCCGCCACGATGTCCCGCAGCAACGCGGTCGCGGCCACCAGGTTTTTCGCGGCGTCGGTGAGCAGGTCGAAGAACCGGCTGCCCCGTGGGGTGAACCGCATGAATGGACGTCCCTTCCTCGGCACACAGCCGTCCGGAGCCGGGTACCCCGTTCGGCCGCACGTTTAACGAGCGATCTCCGGGAAATCAGGAGGCATGACCGATCCCGGATCCCGGCGCCTGAGAGTACTGCTCTGGCACGTGCACGGCTCGTGGACCGACGCTTTCGTCCGCGGCCGCCACGACTACCTCCTGCCGGTATCACCCGACGGTGCGCCCTGGGGCCTCGGCAAGGCCGGGCGCGACTGGCCGTCGGTGACCGAAGTGCCGCTCGGCCGGCTGGCCGAGGCCGAGCCCGACGTCGTCGTCCTGCAACGCCCGGAGGAACTGGACCTGGCCGCTCGGCTGGGCGTGCCGTGCGTCTACGTGGAACACAACGCGCCCCGGCCGTACGCCGCGTCCAGTGAGCACCCCCTCGCCGGCCGCTCCGACATCACCGTCGCGCACGTGACCCACTTCAACCGGGCGATGTGGGACTGCGGCCGCGCACCCACGACCGTGGTGCCGCACGGCATCCCCGATCCGGGGCCGCGCTACACCGGTGAGCTCGCCGCCGGCGTGTCGATGATCAACGAGCCGGTGCGGCGGCAGCGCGTCACCGGCGCCGATCTGCTCGGCACGCTCGCCGAGGCCGCGCCCGTCGACGTGTTCGGCATGGGGACCGAAGAACTCGCCGCGCCGCTGCGGGGACTGGGCGACGTCCCGGCACCCGCGCTGCACGACGAGATCGCCCGCCGCCGCGTCTACCTGCACACCGCCCGGTGGACGTCGCTGGGACTGTCCCTTTTGGAGGCGATGCACCTGGCGATGCCGGTCGTCGTCTTCGCCGCCACCGAGGCGGTCGAGGCGGTGCCGGCCGACGCGGGCGTGCTCTCCACCGACGTCTCCGTGCTGGCCCGGGGCTTCCGCGAACTGCTGCACGAGCCCGACTTCGCCGCCCTCGCCGGGAAGAACGCCCGCGAACACGCCCTGAAACACCACGGGCTGGACGCCTTCCTGACCGCTTGGGACCACCTCCTCGCCGAGACGGTCCGTTGACCACGAAGGGAACGCCTCCCCGATGAAGATCGCCATGGTGTCCGAGCACGCCAACCCCCTCGCCGCACTGGGCGAAGCCGACGCCGGTGGCCAGAACGTGCACGTCGCGGAGCTGTCGGCCGCGCTCGTGCGCGCCGGTCACGACGTCACCGTCTACACGCGCCGGGAGAGCCGCGACGAGCCGCCGGAGGTCCGGACGCCGCAGGGGTACCGCGTCGTGCACGTGCCGGCCGGGCCGCCGCGCAAGGAGCCGAAGGACCGCCTCCTGCCCTACATGGGCGAGTTCGGCAGCTTCCTGCGCGACCATTGGGCGATCGAGCGGCCGGACGTGGCGCACGCGCACTTCTGGATGTCCGGGCTCGCGACCTCGCTGGCGGCGAGCGCGACCGGGACACCGGTCACGCAGACCTTCCACGCCCTCGGCGTGGTCAAGAAGCGCTACCAGGGCGACCAGGACACCAGCCCCGCCGACCGCATCCGGCTGGAGCGGATCATCGGCCGCCAGGCCGGGCGCGTGATCGCCACCTGCTCCGACGAGGTCTTCGAGCTGTCCCGCCTCGGCGTGCCGCGGTCGCGGATCTCGATCGTCCCCTGCGGCGTCGACCTCGACCGGTTCAGCCCCGACGGGCCGGTGGCCCGCCGCCGGCTGCCGCACCGGCTGGTCGCCGTCGGCCGGCTGGTCCCGCGCAAGGGGTTCGACACCGCGATCGCCGCGCTCGCCCAGCTGCCGGCCACCGAGCTCGTCATCGCCGGCGGGCCCGAGCGGGGCAAGCTGTCCCAGGACCCCGAGGCGCAGCGGCTGCGGCAGCTGGCCGACCGGCTCGGCGTCGGCGACCGCGTCCGCTGGCCCGGCCAGGTGTCCCGGGAGGACATGCCCGCGTTGCTGCGCTCGGCCGACGCCGTGGTGTGCACGCCGTGGTACGAGCCGTTCGGAATCGTGCCCCTGGAGGCGATGGCCTGCGGCGTCCCGGTGGTCGCGGCCGCGGTCGGCGGCCTGACCGACACCGTCGTCGACGGCGTCACCGGGCTGCTGGTCCGCCCGCAGCAGCCGAAGGAACTCGCGTCCCGGGCGCGGCGGCTGATCGACGACCCGGCCCTCTGCCACGCCTACGGCACCGCGGGCCACGACCGCGCGGTGGCCCGCTACTCGTGGGACCGCGTCGCCGCCGACACGCTGCGTGCCTACCACAAGCTGGTTCCCCAGGCCGCGGCCACGGCCGAGGCCCGCTGACCGCCGCTTTCAAGTGATAGTGACAGGCCGGGACGCCCCTTTCGCGTGAAAGCGGCGTCCGGGCCTGCCGGGTTCAGCCCACGTAGCGGCGGGCCTTCGAGGCGCGCTGGGGGGCTTCCAGGAGACGGAGGCCGTGCTCGACGTGGGGCGGCACCACCCGGCGGTTCGCGAGGACCGACGGCAGGCCGCGGACGACGTCCAGGAGCGCCGCCGCCGTGGCGAGGTCGGCGGGTGCGGAACGCAGCACATCGCGGCCGCGGCGGAAGACCGCGGGCCAGGGGCGGCGCAGCAGGAGCGTCCACAGCGTGTTGCGGATGCCGAGGCGGCGACGGTGGCGCGGGTCGCGCAGCTTCGACGGCGCGTGGTGGATCACCACGTCCTCGGCCCAGCACATCCACCAGCCCCGCGCGGCCAGGTCGAGGGCGAACAGCTCCTCCTCGCCACCGAGCCACATCCGCGGCGAAAAGCCGCCCACCTCGCGGAACGCGTCGACGCGCACCGCCGTCAAGCCGGCCATGATGCCGAGCAGCGCCGGCCCCGGCAGCCAGGCCGGCCCGGGCACCGGCGATTCGCGCAGCTCCGGCGTGATCGGGTCCTCGGCCAGGCCCGGCTCGACCAGGCAGCGCCCGGTCACCGAGCCGAGGCCGGGGTGGCCGTCCAGGATGTCGGCGGCCCGGGTCAGCGCGCCGGGCTGCCAGGTCGTGTCGTCGTCGCAGAACGCGACGTACGGCGTCGTCACCTCCTCGACGGCGACGTTGCGCGCCACCGCGCCGAGGTTCTCCGCCAGCCGGAACAGGCGGACGCCGGGGAACTCCCGGGAAACCATGTCGGCCGAGCCGTCCGCGGACCCGTTGTCCGCGACGAAGACCGGCGCGCCGTCCGGCAGGGACGTCATGTGCGCCAGGGTTTCCCGCAGCTGCTCACGGCGGTTGCAGGTGATGATCACGACCGAGATTCGCGCCATTCGGCGGTCCTTTCCAGAGTCCGGGCCTGGTGTTCGACGTGAGCGGGCAGGACGCGGCGGGAGCTCAGCGCGCGCGGCAGGCGCGGCACCGCGCCGAGGACGGCGCCGGGCGCCTTCACCAGCGTCCGCGCCACCTCGCGGCGGCAGACGCGGGGCGGGCGGCGCAGCACGGCGATGAGCAGCCGGTTGCGCAGTTCGGCCCGGCGGCGCCACGACGACGGCGGCCGCGACCGGGACGGGTGGTGGTGGGCGCGCAGACGCCCGACGTAGCAGACCTCCCAGCCGTGCGCGGCCAGGTCGTAGGCGAGCAGCTGTTCCTCCGCGCCGAAGTGCAGCAGCGGGCTGAACCCGCCCACCTGCAGGTACGCGGTGCGGCGCACGATCGCCGAGCAGGCGAGGAAGCCGAGCACCAGCGGCCCGGGGGCCCCCTCCGGGTGGCCCAGCGGGCTGCGCTCCATTTCGGGCGTCACCGGGTCGTCCCGGCATTCCGGGCCGACGAGGGTGCGCGCGGCGAGCAGGCCGGTCCGCGGGTGCTCGTCGAAGATCCGCTCCGCCTCGGTCAGCGCGTCCGGCGCCCACCACGAGTCGTCGTCGCTGAAGGCGACGTAGGGCGTGTCGGCCGCGATGACGCCGAGGGTGCGGGCGGCGGCGCCGAGGTTCTGCGGCAGGTGGATCAGGCGCACGTTCGCGTGCCGGACGGCGACCTCGGCCGTGTCGTCCTCGGAAGCGTTGTCCAGCACCACGACCGGCGGCCGTGGGTCCAAAGAGGACAATTGGCGGAGGGTGCGTGCCAGCTCGGCGGCGCGGTTGCGGGTGGCGATGACGACGGTCGTGCGCGCGCTCACCGCTGTCCCACCAGTTCGGCCACCAGCGCGGCCAGGGAACCCGGGTGCGCGGGCGGGCGCACGGACGCCGACAGGCACCACTTCAGGCGGGCGTCGAGCAGCGCGGTGTCCCCGGCGTCCTCGGCGGTCACCACCGGCCAGTCCAGCGCCGTCCCCTGTGCGGTCACCTTCCCGCCGCCGGCCACCGGGTCGACGGCGAGCACCGGCACCCCGGCCTTGAGGCCCAGCACCAGCCCGTGCAGCCGGGTCGTCACCACCGCGTCCATCCGGGACACCGCCGCGGCGAACTGGTCCGGTGTCGCGCACCGCTCCCAGTCCTCGTGCGCGAGCCGGGTGTCCAGCGGCACCCGGGCGCAGTCCAGGCCGGCGAGCCAGCCGGTCAGTGCCTCGTGGACCGCACCGTGGCGGCCCGCGCGGCCGTATTCCGGCTGGTGCGGCGCGAGGATCACGCCGAGCACCGGCGTGGGCGACACCGGGGCACCCAGCGACAGATCCGGTTCGGCGGTGACGCCGTCGTCGCGCGGGAGGACCCGGTGGAACCCGGTCACCGCCGGGTCTTCGGCGTCGGGCACCGACACGCCGACCGCGATCCGGCGGCACGCGGCGTACCGCTCGTGCAGGGAACGCACCTGCGGCCCGTGCACCGGGCCGCAGGCGAACACCACGTGCGTGTAGTCCTCGGGCGGCGCGTCGGGCAGGTGCAGGGTGCCGGGCCGGAAGCCCGGGCTCCACGCCACCCGGTGCTCGATCCCCGCCCCTTCCAGCGCGGCACCGACCGCGCGCAGGCTGAGGACGTCACCTGCCGTCGCTTCGCCGTGCAGGAAACTGGCCCAACCGGTGAGCAGAACTCGCATGGCTTGGGGCGTACCCGTTCTCCTGTCCCTTACACGGTTTTGCGCCACCCGGGGCCGGGTAGCCGCCACGGCATGACGGATCCGGGAGTGACCAGGCGGTTCGAGCGTGCGGTGGTGACCGGGGGTGCCGGCTTCGTCGGCGCGCACCTGTGCGAGCTGCTGCTCGAAGAGGACATCGAAGTCGTCGCGGTCGACAACCTCGCGACGTCCTCGGCGGACACCCTGGACGACCTGCGCCGCCACGAGCGGTTCCGGTTCGTGCGCCACGACGTCACCCGGCCGCTGCCACCGGACTGCCGGGCCGACGTCGTGTTCCACCTGGCGTCGGCCGCGTCGCCCCGCGACTACCTGGCCCTGCCGCTGGAAACGCTGCGCGCGGGCTCGTACGGCACCGAGAACGCGCTCGAGCTGGCCCGCCGCGACGGCGCCCGGTTCGTGCTCGCCTCGACCAGCGAAGTCTACGGCGATCCCCTCGAACACCCGCAGCGCGAACAGTACTGGGGCAACGTCAACCCGATCGGGCCGCGCAGCGTCTACGACGAAGCCAAGCGCTACGCCGAAGCGCTGACATCGGCCTACCGCCGGGAACTCGGCGTCGACACCGCCATCGCGCGGATCTTCAACACCTACGGCCCCGGCATGCGCGCCCACGACGGCCGGATGATCCCGGCGTTCCTCGACCAGGCCCTCAACGGGCAGCCGATCACCGTCACCGGCACCGGTGAGCAGACGCGGTCCATCTGCTACGTCGAGGACACCGTCCGCGGCCTGCTCGCCCTGGCGCGGTCGGGCCACCCGGGCCCGGTGAACATCGGCAACCCGCACGAATTGACGGTCCGCCAAGTCGCCGAACGGATCAAGGAGATCACCGGGTCCGGCTCCCCTGTGGAGTACATCGACGCGGTGGTCGACGACCCGCAGCGCCGCTGCCCCGACATCTCCCTCGCCCGCGACGTCCTCGGCTGGGAACCGAAGGTCGAAGCCGACGACGGCCTCCGTCGCACTGCGGCGTGGTTCCGCCGGGCGCCGTCACGCTGAGTAGCGACGCCCAGGGGTTTTGCGCGCGATCGTTTATCAACGACTTCGGCGGGTAGCGCTATAGGTGAGAGCGGGCCGGAACGAGTCCGCACCGAAACGCCAGAGGCAGGTCGATGCGCATACTCGGGATCAACGCCGTATTCCACGACCCCGCCGCCGCACTGGTCGTGGACGGGGAGATCGTCGCCGCGGCGGAAGAGGAGCGGTTCAGCCGCCGCAAGCACGGCAAACAAGCGGTGCCGTTCTCCACCTGGGAGCAACCCGCGCAGGCCGCCGCCTGGTGCCTGGCGCAGGCGGGACTGTCCCCGAAGGACCTCGACGCGGTCGGGTACTCCTACGACCCCGCGCTGGTCGAACCCGGCCTGGCCGGGCACGACCCCAGCGGCGAGGAGCTGCGGACGGAATTCGCCCGGCGGGCCCCGAAATTCCTCAAGGCCGCGCTGCCCGGGCTGGACCCGGGGATCGTCAAGTTCGTCCGCCACCACGTCGCGCACGCCGCGTCGGCCGCGCTCGCCGCGCCGTTCGGCGACTGCGCCGTGCTCGTCGCCGACGGACGCGGCGAAAGCACGTCCTATCTGGCCGGTGAGTACCGCGACGGGCGGTTCAAGGAACTGGCGGCCCAACGGCTCCCCCATTCGCTCGGCCTGCTCTACGAGGACCTCACCGAGCACCTCGGCTTCGCGCGGTCCAGCGACGAGTACAAGGTCATGGCGCTCGCCTCCTACGGCAAGCCGGAGTTCCTGGACGAACTGTGCGAGCGCGTCCACGTCACCGGGGACGGCGGGTTCCGCGCCTCCGGCGTCGACCTGGCCTCGCTGGCCCCGCGCCGCGAAGCCGGCGAAGAGCTCAGCCGGCGGCACGCCGATCTCGCCGCGAGTGTCCAGAAAGTCCTCGAGGACATCCTGCTGGAGCTGGCGGACTGGCTGCACGAGGCCACCGGCCAGCGCGATCTGGCGATGGCGGGCGGGATCGCGCTCAACTGCGTCGCCAACACCCGGCTGCACGCCGAGGGCCCGTTCGACCGGATCTGGGTGCAGCCCGCCGCGGGCGACGCGGGCACCGCGCTCGGCGCGGCGCTGCAGCTGGCCGCCGAAGCGGGGGAACGCCGCACGTCCATGGGGGACGCCGGGCTGGGTCGCGGGTGGACCGAGGAAGAACTCGAAGAAATCCTCGTCACGGCCAAGCTGCCCTACGAACGCCCCGACGACCTCGCCGAAACCGTCGCCGAAGCACTGGCGAACGACGAAGTGATCGCCTGGTTCCAGGGCCGGGCCGAGTTCGGCCCGCGGGCGCTGGGCCACCGGTCGCTGCTGGCCCACCCGGGCCGCAAGGCGAACCTGGAACGGCTCAACGACGTCAAGGGCCGCGAGCAGTTCCGCCCGGTGGCACCGATGGTGCGGGCCGAACGGGCGGCCGAGATCTTCACCCGTGGCCCGCTGCCCAGCCCCTACATGCTGTTCGTGCACGACGTCGCCGAAGCCTGGCGGGACCGCATCCCGGCGGTCACGCACGTCGACGGCACCGCCCGCGTGCAGACCGTCGAGGAGCGCGAAAACCCGGTGCTGGCCCGGATGCTGGCCGCCTTCGAGCGCCGGACCGGCCTGCCGGTCGTCATCAACACCAGCCTCAACACCGCGGGCCGCCCGATGGTCGACTCCCCCCGCGACGCGCTCGAATGCTTCGGTTCCGCGCCGATCGACCTGCTCGCGCTGGGGCCGTTCGTGCTCCGGCGTCCCCGTCCGACCCGACCCGGCGCGGCGTCGCCGGAAAAGGAGGTGCCGTGATGGAAGACCACCTCGCCGCTCTGGCCGAGGCCGCCCGGCGAACCCGGGAATCCGCACCCAAGATCACCGCGTGGGGCCGGCACCTGGCCACCGTGTTCGAAGCCGGCGGCCGGCTGCTCGCCTGCGGCAACGGCGGCAGCGCCGCCGAGGCCCAGCACCTGACCGGCGAGCTCGTCGGGCGGTTCCGCCACGAGCGGCGGCCGCTCTCGGCGATCGCGCTGCACGCGGACACGTCCGCGACCACGGCGATCGTCAACGACTACGGCGACCACGAGGTCTTCGCCCGCCAAGTGCACGCGCACGGGCGGCCGGGCGACGTCCTGGTGTGCCTGTCGACCAGCGGGGGCAGCCAGAACGTCGTCGCCGCCGCGAAGGCGGCGCACGAGCTGGGCGTGACGACGTGGGCCCTGACCGGGCCGGCCCCGAACCCGCTCGCCGCCCTGTGCGACGACGCGGTGACGGTCGAGGCGCCGACCGTCGCGACCGTGCAGGAGATGCACCTGGCCCTGGTGCACGGCCTGTGCGCGGCGCTCGACGACGCGCTCGGGGTCACCGCATGAGGCCGCTGGTCGTCCTCGGCGACACGCTGCTGGACGTCGACGCCGAAGGCACCGCCGAGCGGCTGTGCCCGGAGGCGCCGGTGCCGGTCGTCGACCTGACGGCGCGGCGCCGCCGTCCCGGCGGGGCCGGCTTGGCCGCGCTGCTGGCCGCGCGGTCCGCGGCCGAGGTCGTCCTGGTCACGCCGCTCGGCGACGACGAAGGCGGGCACGCGCTCACCGGGCTGCTGGAACCGGACGTCGGCGTGCTGCCGCTGCCGCTGCGCGGCACGACGGTGTGCAAGACCCGGGTCCGCGCGGGCGGGCAGTCGTTGCTGCGCCTCGATTCCGGCGACGGCACGGCGACCGCGGACCCACTGCCGCCCCGCGCCCGCGAGGTGCTGGAAGACGCCGGCGCGATCCTGGTGGCCGACTACGGCCGCGGTCTCACGCGCAACCCGGACGTCCGGCGGCTCCTGCGGGAGCTGGCCGAGCGGATCCCGGTGGTCTGGGACCCGCACCCCCGCGGCGCCCAGCCGGTGCCCGGCACGCGGCTGGTCACCCCGAACCTCGCCGAGGCGCGCGCGGTGCTCGCCGGGCACGAGGAACCGGCCGAGCTCGCCAAGCTGCTGCGCGGCCACTGGCACGCCGACGCGGTCGCGGTCACCGTCGGCGCGCGCGGCGCCGTGCTCGCCGACGGCCTCGGCGAAACGGACGTCCCGGTCCCCGCCGCGGCGCGGACCCCGGGCCACGCCGCGCCCGACACCTGCGGTGCGGGCGACCGGTTCGCCGCCGCGGCCACCGCGGCCCTGCTCGGCGGCGCGGACACGACCGAAGCCGTGGTGACGGCGGTGGAGGCGGCCGCCCGGTTCGTCGCCGCCGGCGGCGCGACCGCGCTGTCCACGGACGACGGCCCGGTTCCCGACCCGCAGCCGGCGACCGACGCCTTCGGCCTCGCCGACCGGATTCGCGCGGGCGGCGGCCGCCTGATCGCCACCGGTGGCTGCTTCGACCTGCTGCACCCCGGGCACGTCAGCCTCCTGCGGCAGGCCCGTGCCCTCGGCGACGCGCTCGTCGTCTGCCTCAATTCCGACGCGTCGGTGCGCGCCCTCAAGGGGCCCGGCCGCCCGCTGGTGCGCGACCGCGACCGGGCCCGGCTCCTGACGGCTTTGTCCTTCGTGGACGCCGTCGCCGTCTTCGACGAGCCCTCCCCCACCGCCGTCCTGGAGAAGCTGCGCCCGGACGTCTGGGTCAAGGGCGGCGACTACGCCGAAGCGGACCTGCCCGAACGCGCGGTCGTCGAGCGGCACGGCGGTGAGGTCGTGCTCGTCCCGACCGTGCCCGGCTACTCGACCTCCCGGCTGGTCGCCGCGGCGGCCAGTGCCTGAATCCCCTCCCCCGCGAAGGAGAGCGATGCGACCCCTCGGCAACGTCCTGATCACCGGTGGCGCGTCCGGACTCGGCGCCGCCACCGTCGACGCCGTCCGCAAGGCGGGCGGCACCCCCTACGTCCTCGACCGCGTCCGCCCCGACGACCCGGCCGAATACGTCGAGGCCGACCTGACCGACACCGCCGCCACCGAGCGGGCGGTGCGCGAGCTCGCCGAGCGCGCGGGCGGCCTCGACGGCGTCTTCACCGCCGCCGGCACCGACGCCTGCGGGCCGCTCGGCACCGTGCCCACCGAAGACTGGGAGCGGGTCGTCAAGGTCAACCTGTTCGGCACGGCCGCGGTGATCCGCGCCGCGCTCCCCTACCTGGAACGCTCGCACGGCACGGTCGTCACCGTCGCGTCCACCCTGGGCATCAAGGCGGTCAGCGACGCGACCGCCTACTGCGCGTCGAAGTTCGGCGTCGTCGGCTTCACCCGCGCCCTCGCCGCGGAGCTCGCCGGACGCGTCGGCGTCACCCTGCTCGTCCCCGGCGGGATGTGGACGCACTTCTTCGACGACCGGACCGACCAGTACAAGCCGCCGCCGGACGCGAAGCTCAACCAGCCCGAGCACGTCGCGAACACCGTGGTCTTCGCGCTCCAGCAGCCGCCGGGCGCCGAAGTCCGCGAAATGGTCGTGTGCGCGTCGGAGGAGGGGTCGTGGCCGTGAGCGGCGCGGTCCTCGTGCTGCGCGCGCTCGGCGTCGGGGACCTGCTGACGGCGGTGCCCGCGTTGCGCGCCCTGCGCGCGGCCCACCCCGGCGAGCGGCTCGTGCTGGCCGCGCCGGAAAGCCTGCGGGACCTGGTGGAGCTGATCGACGCGGTCGACGAGCTGCTGCCGACGCCCGGGCTCGGCGAGCTCGCCTGGCCGGGTCCGCCGCCGAGGCTGGCGGTGAACCTGCACGGCAGCGGGCCGGAAAGCATCCACGACCTGCTGGACACCGACCCCGCCGAGCTGCTGACCCACCGCCACCCCGACTTCCCCGACGTGCCCGGGCTCGAGTGGCGCGACGACGTGCACGAGGTCGACCGCTGGTGCCGGCTCGTCGAGTACGCCCACCTGGAGGCCGACCGCTCGGCCCTGCGGCTGCCCGTGCCGCCGGGCCCGAGCCCGGCCCCGGACGCCGTCGTGGTGCACCCCGGCGCGGCGTTCCCCGCCCGCCGCTGGCCGCCCGAGCGGTTCGCGACCGTGGTCCGGGAGCTCGCCGCGGCCAGCCACCGCGTCGTGCTCACCGGCAGCGCCGGCGAACGCGACCTGGCCCGCGGGATCGCCGAGGCGGCCGGTCTCGGCGACGACGCCGTGCTGGCCGGGCGCACCGGCCTGGCGGAACTGGCCGCGCTGGTGGCCGGGGCGGCGCTCGTCGTCTGCGGCGACACCGGCGTCGGGCACCTCGCCACGGCGTTCGGCACGCCGTCGGTGCTGCTGTTCGGCCCGACCCCGCCCCGGCTGTGGGGCCCGCCGCCCTCCGCGAAGCAGCATGTCGTGCTGTGGGCCGGAAATGTCGGCGACCCGCACGGCGAAGAGCCCGACGGCGGGTTGCTGCTGCTGGGCGAGGAACGCGTGCTCGCCGCGACGCGGTCGGCCCTCGGAATGCGGGTGGCCCATGGCTGAGCACATCGGGATCGTCGGCGCGGGTTACGTCGGCCTGACCAGTGCGGCCTGTTTCGCCCGGCTCGGGCACCGGGTGACCTGCGTGGACGCCGACGAGTCCAAAGTGGACGAGCTGAACCGTGGCGTGGTGGCCATCGCCGAACCCGGCCTGGCCGAGCTGGTCGGCCAGGGCCTCGCCGACGGGACGCTGACCTTCACCACCGCCCAGGCCGAGCTGTACGGCGCCGGCATCGTCCTGCTCTGCCTGCCCACGCCGCCGGCCGAAGACGGGCGGCCGGACCTCGGCGTCCTCGAGCAGGTCGTGCCCCAGCTCGGACGGCTGCTGCGGCCGGGCTGCGTGGTGGTCACCAAGTCGACGGTGCCGGTCGGCACCGCGGCGCGGCTGCCCCGCCTGCTCGGCCGCGACGACCTGCCGGTGGTGGCCAACCCCGAGTTCCTCCGCGAAGGGCACGCCGTCGAAGACTTCCTGCACCCGGACCGGGTGGTGGTCGGCACCGACCCGGCGGATTCGCCGGCGGCGCAGCGGATCGCCCGGCTGTACGAGCCGACCGGTGCGCCCGTGGTGGCGACCGACTCGGCCAGCGCCGAACTCGCGAAGTACGCGAGCAACGCGTTCCTCGCAGTGAAACTGTCCTACGTGAACGTCCTCGCCGAACTGTGCGAGCGGTTCGGCGCGGACGTCCGCGAGGTTTCGCGCACCATGGGCCTCGACGCGCGGATCGGCTCCGAGTTCCTCGCCCCCGGCCCCGGCTGGGGCGGTTCGTGCCTGCCGAAGGACACCTCGGCGCTGCTGCACGCCGCCGAGACGGCGGGCGTCGACTTCGGCATCCTGCGCGACGCGGTCCGCGTCAACGCCCGGCAGCGCGCCCGGGTGGTGCGGGCCGTGCGGCAGGCGGTGACCGGGTCGACGGACGGGTCTTTGGCCGGCACCCGCATCGGCCTGCTGGGCCTGGCGTTCAAGGCGGGCACCGGCGACCTGCGCGACTCCCCCGCGCTCGCGGTGGCGACGGAGCTCGCCCGCGCGGGCGCCGAGCTCACCGCGCACGACCCGGCCGTCGGGTGCGTCCCCGGCACGGGCGCGGTCCAGGTCGTCGACGACCCGTACCTGGTGGCCAAGGACGCCGCGGCCCTCGTCGTGCTCACCGAGTGGCCCGAGTTCCGGGACCTCGACTGGGCCCGGCTCGCCGCCGCGGCCGATCGGGCGGTCGTCGTCGACACCCGCAACCTGCTCGACCCCGACCGGCTGGCCGAGGCCGGGTTCACCCACGTCGGCGTCGGCACCCGACCCAGGAGGCAGTCATGACCCTGCGCGTCCTCGCGCTGACCTGCACGCTCAAGCCGTCGCCGGCGAAGTCGAGCAGCGACCTCATCGCGCGGCAGCTGCTCGACCTGTTCGCCGAACGCGGCGCCACCGGCGAGCTGGTCCGCGTGGTCGACCACGACGTCCGCCCGGGCGTCGAGGCCGACATGGGCAACGGTGACGCGTGGCCGGGCATCCGGCGGAAGATCGCCGACGCCGATGTCCTGCTGATCGCCACCCCGACCTGGGTCGGCCACATGTCGAGTGTCGCGCAGCGGGTCCTGGAACGCCTCGACGCCGAGCTGTCCGAGACGGACGGCGAAGGCCGGCCGGCGATGTTCGGCAAGGTCGCGGTGGCCGCGGTCGTCGGCAACGAGGACGGCGCCCACAAGATCATCGCGGACCTGTTCCAGGCGCTGAACGACACCGGCTTCACCGTGCCCGCGCAGGGCGCCACCTACTGGAACGGCGAAGCCATGCAGGGCGGCGACTACCAGGACCTCGAGGAGACGCCGGAGGCCGTGGCCTCGACGAACGCGACCCTGGTCCGCAACGCCGTCCACCTGGCCAACCTGCTGCGTGCGCAGCAGTACCCGGTCGCCTGATTACTCCATTCGAGTGGCATCACTGGGCCGGACGAGTGTGGCGCAAGCCACCTGGGTAACCCTGGGGCACCTTCGACCTCGCCAGGGGGCGTTATGCCGAACCGAGTCATGATCAGCCGCGACAGCAAGCCCATTCCGTGCGAGGAGTGCGGCCTGCCCACGTTGCACGTCGCCCGGCTGGTGTCCGGCGACGGCACCCTGCTGGGCCAGACCATGGTGTGCACCGCCTGCCGGCGGCACCGGTCGGAAGCCGACACGGTCGCGGTCCAGTAGCCCGCCCTGAAGGCCACCGCGGGGAAGTTCCCCGCGGTGGCCTTCAGCGTTCTTCCAGCTTCTCCACCAGCAGCCGCGCGGGCAGCGTCATCGTGCCCAGGCCCAGCCGGGCCGGCACGCCGTCTTCTTCCGCCGTCACCAGCCGCTCTTCGAGCTTTTGGAGCAGCGCCCGGCATTCGTCCAGCTCGACCGGTTCCCCCACCGCCGCCACGGCCTGCACGGCGCCGGCCAGGTGGTGCATCAGGTCCGCCAGCGACTCCCGGGCGTCCGGCCAGGGGTACTCGAACGGGTGCTCCCGGCGGCCCGCCGTCGTGCGCACCGCGACGAGCAGCTGCGAAACCGCGGGCCACAACCCGATGAGCGTCCGGAGGGGACGTTCGTGGTGCGCCCCGGCGGCCGGGCGGCCGCGGCGGAGGTTCAGCCTCCGCCCTTCCCGCGTCAGGCCGACCGCCTCTTCGGCCGCCAGCACCTGGCTCCGCGCGTCCTGCGCCTGCGACAGCAGCTCGTCGAGGTCGTCCGGCGGCTCCTCGCGGCGGATCAGGTCGGACAGCGACTCCAGCAGGCCGGCCAGCGCCGTCGCGAGCCGCCCGGCCGCCACGGCCAGGCGCTCGCCGTACAGCGGCGGGAAGATCAGCGTGTTGACCGCGACGCCGATCGCCGCGCCCAGCGCCGTTTCCAGCAGGCGGTCACCGAGGAGCACGGGCTCGGTCGCCGTGCCGTAGGAGATCACCAGCATGCCGGTGACGCCGACCCAGACCCCCGAATCGCCGAAGCGCCGCCAGCTGCCGGCCAGCAGGCCCACGAACACGACGGTGGCCAGCGCGACCGCCTGCCACGGGATGAGCTGGCCCGCCACGGCGGCGAGGAGCACCCCGAGGGCCACCGAGCCGACCTGCTGGACCCACCCCCGCAGCGACCGGTAGACGGTGGCTTCCACCAGGAAAACGGCCGCGTAGGGCGCGAGGAACGGCTGGGGCAGCCGCAGCACCAGGGTGGCCAGCAGCCAGGCCGCGGTCGCCGCGAGGGTGGCTTTGGCCGTTTGGACCAGGATCCGCCGTTCGCGGCCCGGGATCCGGAGCGCGCGGGCGACCCAGCCGAACGGGGTCCGGTCGTGCTGATCCGGGTCCGCCGAGGTCTGCTCACCCTGGTTGGGCCGGAACACCCGGGCCAACCGGCCGACCGGCGTCCCGCCCCGCTGCTCTGCGTCCGCTGAAGAGCCGCCGCTTCCGGCACCCCGCTGACCCCTGTCAGGCCGGAACACCCGGCCGTCCGGCGTCCCGCCCCGCTGATCCGCCTCTGCCCAGGAGCCGCCACCCGACCGGGCTTGCGTGCTCCCCTTCCCCGCCGGCTCGGGGGCGACCCGGCCGGCCGGGGTCCGGTCCTGCCGTTCCCCGTCCGGCCGGTCCTGCTCGCCCGCCTCCGGCCGGGGAGCACCGGGTCTGTCCCGCCGTTCGGTCATGCGGGCAGGGCGATGTGCACGAGCTTCGTCTGGGTCATCTCGTCGAGCAGCTCGGGCCCGTAGCCGTAACCGCTGCCGCTGCGGCCGCGCGGGTGCGCGGCCCCGCCCGGTGCCCCGCCGAACACGTTGTTGACCTTGACCGTGCCGGCGGGCAGCTCGCGCCACGCGCGCTGGGCGTGCGCCATCGACGCCGTCAGCACCGTCGCGGCCAGCCCGTAGTCGCCCTTCGCGGCTTCGGCCAGCCCCTCGTCGAAGTTCGGCACCACCTGGACCGGCGCCACCGGGCCGAACGTCTCTTCGGTCATCACCCGCAGGTCGGCCGCGCAGCCGGTGAGGACCGTGGCCGGGTAGTGGGCGCCGGGGCCGTCCGGGACCGCTCCCCCGGTCAGCAGCCGGGCGCCGCGCTCGAGTGCGTCCGTCACGTGCGAGTGCACGTGGTCGCGGTGCCGCCGGTCCACCAGCGGGGCCAGTGTCCGGCTTTCCGCCTCCTTCACCAGCGCCGCCAGGAACGGCTCGGCGATCGCGGAGCACACGTAGATCCGCTCGACGGCCACGCAGATCTGCCCCGCATTGGCGAACGCGCCCAGTGCCGCCTGGCCGGCCGCCCACGTCGGGTCGACGTCTTCGTCGACCACGAGCGGATCGTTGCCGCCGTTCTCCAGCAGGGTCTTCGCCCCCGTCGCGGCCGCGCTCGCGGCGATCGACCGGCCGGTCGCGGTGCTGCCCACGTGGGCGATGACGTCGACGTCGTCGCGCATCGCGAGGATCGCGCCGACCCCGCCGTCGCCGTGGAGGGTCTGCAGCACGCCACCGGGGAAGACCCCGCCGAGCACGTCGCCGAGCAGCTGCCCGGTGTGCGGCGCGCGCTCGCTCGGCTTGTGCACCACGGTGTTGCCCGTGGCCAGGGCCGCACCGAGGAGCCCGCAGGCCACCGCGACCGGGTCGTTCCACGGCGTGAGCGCCACGACGACGCCGTGCGGTTCGGGCACCATGAGGTCGGTCGCGCCCACGTCGCCGAGCAGGCTGCGGCCGCGGTGGACCGGACCGAGCTCGGCGTACTGGTCCAAAGTGCCCGCGCCGGCGAGCACGCCTCCGCGGGCTTCGTCCCGCGGCTTCCCGGTTTCCGCTTCGTTCGCCTTCGCCAGCTCGTCGGCGTGGGCCCGCAGCCGTTCGGCGGCGGTGTGCAGCAGCGCCCCGCGTTCGGCGGCCGGGGTCCGGGCCCATTGCGCCCGGGTCCGGCGAGCCAGCGCGAGCGCGGCGTCGATCTCGTCTTCGCCGGCGGCCGGCACCCGGCCCACCAAGCTGCCGTCGGCCGGGTTCCGGATTTCGATCGTCCCCGCGGTCATCCGCACCTCCTTCTCGTCGCCCGCCGGTTACCCGGGCGCGACGACTTCGACACGCCGTTTGATCACCCCCGCCGCGGGTACCCGTTACCTCGTGACTGCTTCGCTCGACTACACCGTGGTGATCCCCACGACGGGCCGGGAGACGCTTCGGCCACTGCTGGAAACCCTCCTCGGCGGGCCGGACCCGCGGCCGGCGGAAATCCTCGTCGTCGACGACCGCCCCAGCGGTGCCGAACTCGACGTTCCCGGCGGCGTCCGCGTGCTCCGCTCCGGCGGGCGCGGCCCGGCGGCGGCGCGGAACCTCGGCTGGCGCACCGCGAAGAGCGAGTGGATCGCCTTCGTCGACGACGACGTCGTGCTCGCCCCCGACTGGCCGCGGCAGCTCGAAGACGACCTCGGTGCGCTCCCGCCGGAAGTGGCCGCGTCCCAAGGCCGGATCACGGTTCCGCTGCCCACGGACCGGCGGCCCACCGACGACGAACGCGGCACCGCGGGCCTCGAGCACGCGCGGTGGATCACCGCGGACATGGCCTACCGCCGCCGCGTGCTCGCCGAAGTGGGCGGCTTCGACGAGCGCTTCCCGCGCGCGTTCCGCGAAGACTCCGACCTCGCGCTGCGCGTCGCCGAGGCCGGGCACCGGATCGACCAGGGCGAGCGGCTGACCACGCACCCGGCCCGGCGGGCCGGGTTCTTCTACAGCCTGAAAGCCCAGCGCGGCAACGCCGACAACGCGCTGATGCGGGCCAAGCACGGCGTGCTCTGGCGGCAGCGCACCGGCGCCGGGCCCGGCCGGCTCGGCCTGCACGCACTGTCCACAATGGCCGGTCTGGCCGCGCTCACCCTGCCGTTGCTGCGGCAGCGCGGAAGAGCGCTGCTCGCGGCCGGGCTGTGGGCCGGGCTGACGGCGGAGTTCGCCGGCCGCCGGATCCTCCCGGGCCCGCGGACCCCCGGCGAGGTGGCGCGCATGGTCGTCACCAGCGCCCTGATCCCGCCCGCCGCGTGCTACCACCGGCTGCGCGGGGAGATCGCGGCCCGGCGGCCCCGGCCCCCGGTCGCGGTGCTGTTCGACCGGGACGACACGCTGATCGTCGACGTCCCCTACCTCAACGACCCGGACGGTGTCCGCCCGGTGCCCGGCGCCGTCGAACTGGTGCAGGACCTGCGTGACCGCGGCATTCCGGTCGGCGTGGTGAGCAACCAGTCCGGGGTCGCGAAAGGACTGATCACGCGAGAGCAGCTCGACGCGGTCAACGCCCGCGTCAAGGAGCTCTTCGGCCCGTTCGGCACCTGGCAGGTCTGCGTCCACGACGACGGCGACGGCTGCGCGTGCCGCAAACCCGCCCCCGGCATGGTGCTGCGGGCCGCCCGCGAGCTCGGCGTCGACCCCGCGTCCTGTGTGGTCATCGGCGACACCGGCGCCGACGTCGACGCCGCGCTCGCGGCCGGGGCCCGTGCGGTGCTGGTGCCGACCGCCCGCACGCTGGAACCCGAGATCGCCCGCGCGCGCCGGCACGCCGCCGTCGCCCGCGACCTGTCCGAGGCGCTGCGCGTCGCCGGGGTCGCCGGATGACCCGGGTGCTCGTCGCCCGCCAGGACAACCTCGGGGACGTCCTGCTCGCCGGGCCCTGCGTCCGGGCGGTCGCCGCGTCCGGGGCGAGCGTGACGCTGCTGACCGGACCGCACGGGCGCGCCGCCGGCGACCTGCTGCCGGGCGTGGCCGACGTGCTCACCTGGACGGCGCCGTGGATCGACCCGGAGCCGCCGCCGGTGACCGCCGAGGACACCGGTGCGTTCGTCTCGCTGATCCGGTCGCGGTCGTTCGACCGGGCGCTGATCCTGACGTCGTTCCACCAGTCCCCGTTGCCGCTGGCCCTGCTGCTGCGCCAGGCCGGGGTCCCGTGGGTCGGCGCGATCTCCGAGGACTACCCGGGCAGCCTGCTCGACCTGCGCCACCGCGTCGACGGCGATCCGCCGGAGCCGGTCCGGATGCTTTCGCTCGCCGAAGCGGCGGGGTATTCCCTGCCGCCGGACGACCACGGTGCCCTGGCGCTGCGGCGCCCGTTGCCGGACATGAGCAGGCTGACCGGCGGCGGGGCGTACGTCGTCGTGCACCCCGCGGCGTCGGTGCCCGCCCGCCAGCCGTCGGCGGCGTGGAGCCGCGAGACGGTGCGGGCGCTGGCCGCCGACGGGCACCGGGTGCTCGTGACGGGCGCGCCGTCCGAGCGGGCGCTGACCCAGGAGGTCGCCGGGACGTCGGGGGTGCACCTCGGCGGCCGGACGTCCCTGGCGGAGCTGGCGGCGGTGCTGTCCGGCGCCCGGGTCGTGGTGGCGCCCAACACGGGCCCCGCCCACCTCGCCGCGGCGGCGGGCACCCCGGTGGTGTCGCTGTTCGCCCCGGTGGTGCCGCCGGAGCGGTGGGCACCGTACGGCGTCCCCACGGTGGTGCTGGGCGATCAGCAGGCCCCCTGCCGCGCCAGCCGTGCCCGGATCTGCCCGGTCCCGGGCCACCCCTGCCTGGACACGATCGACCCCGCCGACGTCTGCCGCGCGGTGACGGCCCTCGCTCAGCCCGGAGTCGTTTCCCCGGAGAGCGCCGAGATGACGTCGTCGCGTTAGCCATGTCCCCTGCGTCGTCTTCGGACACCAGGCGCCGCCGCGATCGCCGGGAGGAACCGGTGACCGCGGTGTACAGCTGGCGCGCCCGGCCGGACCGGATCGACGAGTTCGCCGAGTGGGCGCGCGGCGCCACCGCCGAGGCGGCGCGGTTCCCCGGCAACCTCGCCGCGACCGTCGTGCACAACGAGGACAGCCGCGACTTCCACGTCGTCCAGCAGTTCACGACCCGGCGCGACCTGCAGCACTGGCTCGATTCGCCGGAGCGCGAGAAGTGGCTGCGCCACGCGAGGAAGCTCGCCGCGACCAAGACCGCCCAGCAGCACCGCACCGGGCTCGAAACCTGGTTCCACGTGCCGTCCGAAGCCACCGCGACGATGAAACCGCCGCCGCGCTGGAAGATGTGGCTGATCTCGCTGGTTTCGGTCTACCCGCTGGTGCTCGGCTTCCAGGCCTGGGTGGTGCCGCTGACGGCGTCCTGGCCGCTGCCGGCGCGGGCGGCGCTGTTCCCGGTCGTGCTGCTGACGACGATGACCTACGTCGTGATGCCGGCGGTCACCCGGCTGCTGCGCCGCTGGCTGTGACGGCCCGGGCGGACGGGGACGCCACCCGGGCCGCGGACCTCTCAGCCGCCGATTTCCTTGCTCACGCCGCTCGGCCCCTCGTAGGTCCGGTCGGGCAGCGCACGCACGATGTCCAAGGTGTCGGAGTCCGCGCCGTTCCGCTCGGCCGCGCGCACCAGGTCGTCGCGCTTCGCCGGGTAGTCGACACCGGAGAGGTACTTCTGCAGTTCGATCGGGTTCGGCTTGCTCACGGAGCTCTCCTTCCGTTCGGGGAACCGCGCGATTACCCCGCCCCGCGGCCGGCACACGTTCCGGACGGCAGCGGCTGCTCCCCCGCCGGGTGAAGGGTGGCCGCCGCCCGCAACACCCACGCCCGCCTCGACGCCCGGCGAGTCTCACCGCGAAGGGATACCCGACCGGGCGCGTTTAGCCCCCGGCAGCGGTGGTAGCCGCCCGGTGACGAAAGGAGCTCCCGTGTCGCTCCCGGCACCCTTGCCCGCGGAAGCCGCCTCGCCCCGGCGCGCCGTCGTCACCGGCGCCGACTCCGGCATCGGCCGCGCGGTCGTGGCCGCCCTCGCCGGTGGTGGCCTGGACGTCGGCATCACCTACCACTCGGACGCCGACGGCGCGGAGGAAACCGCCGCCGAAGCCCGGTCGCACGGGGTCGCCGCGCACGTCCGGCGGCTCGACCTGACCGAGCTGCCCGGCGCCGCCGACGTCGTCGACGCGTTCGCCGAAGACCTCGGCGGCATCGACGTCCTGGTCAACTGCTCCGGCACCGGCAGCAGCGAGCGCGTCACGGACCTCAGCTTCGAGAAGTGGCGCCAGGTCCTCGACGTCGACCTCGATGGGGTGTTCCTCCTCTCGCAGCGCGCGGCGCGGCACATGATCGACGCCGGCCACGGGGGCCGGATCATCACCATCACCAGCGTCCACGAGCACGTGCCCCGGGTCGGCGCCGCGCCCTACTGCGCCGCGAAGGCCGGGGCGGGCGCGCTGACCCAGGTGCTCGCACTGGAGCTCGCCGAGCACGGCATCACCGTCAACTCGGTGGCCCCCGGCGAAATCTCGACACCGATGACGGGACAGACCGACGCCGACCCGCGTGAGCAGGACCGGCCCGGCATCCCGCTCGGCCGCCCCGGCCACGCGGCCGAGGTGGCGGCCGCGGTCGCGTTCCTGGCGACCCCGGCGGCCGGCTACATCACCGGCACGTCGCTCGTCGTCGACGGCGGCCTGCTGCTGATGGGCGCCCAGCACGGGACCGCCGTTCGCGACCACGACTGGCGCTCCCCCTGAGACCGGGGGCCCGCGTCCCGGCTGCAGGGACCGGCGCGGGTCCCGGCCGTGGGCCGGACGGCGGCTCCCCCAGCCCGCCGTCCGGCCCCTTCCACTCCCCGTTTCTTCGCCGCCACGCCGGGTATCCGCGCGCAAAGGGACAAAGGAGGCACCCATGACGTCCGCTGAGACCCGTCCCCGCACCGGCCCGACCTGGCTGCGCCCGGTCGTCGCCGTGGTCGGGCTGCTTTACCTGGCTCTGGGGATCGCCGGGTTCCTGACCCCGGAAACCGCGGCGGTCGGGCACGAGACGAGCCGCGCCGTGTGGATCTTCAGCGTGACCCCGCTGCTCAACATCGTCCACACCGGAGTCGGGGTGCTCGGGCTGCTCGCCGCGACCCGGCGCACCGGGGCGATCATCTACTGCTGGGTGCTGTTCGTGGGCTTCACCGGGATGACCGCGTACGGGATCCTGGCGACCGCGTTCGTCAACCCCGAGGACCCGGTCAACCTGAACTGGGCGGACAACTGGCTGCACGGGCTGACCGCGGCCGCCGGGCTGGTGCTCGGCATCGCCGGCGCCCGTGCGGCCACGCGGGCCGCCGCCCGGACGCGGTGATCCCGGCCGTTTCGGCGGGTGAACACCGGGTAGCCGAAAAGGACACCGCCTGGAGGAGGTTCCCATGCACCGCGAAAGCGACCGGCATTCGGCCCGGGAGGACGACGCGCTGAAGGCCGAGCTGCGCGGAACCCCGCAGGGCACCGGCCCGTCCCACGCCGAGGAGCGTGACCCCGCACCCCCGGCCGACGACGAAGCGGACGTCCCGCCGTTGGGCGGCGGAGCATGACCACGAGCGAAGGGGCGGCGGTGGGTGAACCCACCGTCGTCGTGCACCACCGGCTCCACGCGGAGTTCGCGGTCCCGTTCCCGGGGCTGCGCCGGGTCCTGGGCCCGCGCAGCGGTCTGGAACTGGACGCCGGCGGTCTGCGCGTCCGTTTCGGACCCTGGCTGGTCGAAACCCCGCTGAGCAATCTCGCCGGCGCGGAAGCCGCCGGCCCGTACAGCGCTCTTCGCGTCTTCGGCGTCCGGCTTTCCCTCGCCGACCGCGGCCTGACCTTCGGCACCACGACGCGCGGGGGTGTGTGCCTGCGGTTCCGGGAGCCCGTCCGGGGTCTCGACCCGTGGGGCCTGCTCCGCCACCCGGGGCTGACGGTGACGGTCTCCGAACCGGAGCTGGTCGCCGAAGCCGTCAACCGGATCGTGGCGGAGTCATGACCACGGCGCGCATCCTGGCGGTGACGGTCGACTGCCGGAAGCCGGACCTGCTCGCCGAGTTCTGGGAAAAGGCGCTGGGGAACGCGAAAACCCGGACGTGGACCGACTCCCACGGCCTGACCTACCGGCAGGTCGAGTTCGACGACGGGCCCGCGCTGCTGTTCCAGCCGGTGCCCGAAGAAAAGACCGTCAAGAACCGGCTGCACCTCGACCTGGCCCCGGTGGGCCGCGATCAGCGGGCCGAGGTCGAACGGCTGGTGATGCTCGGCGCGAAGGTCCTCGCCGATCCGGACGACGACCCGTGGATCGTGCTCGCCGACCCGGAGGGCAACGAGTTCTGCGTGCTCCCGCCCAGGTGAGTTCGGGCCTGCCGCCGGTCGCGATTTCGAGTTGAGTCTCCCCCGGGGGGAGCCTGCAGGCTGTGGGCATGGACGACGAGAACCTTCTCACGATCGGGGCTCTGGCTGCGCGGACCGGACTGTCGGTCAAGACGATCCGGTTCTACTCCGACAAGGGGATCGTTCCGGCGACCTGTCACAGCCCGGCCGGCTACCGCCTGTACGACGTGGGTGCCCTGGCTCGTCTGGAATTGGTCCGCACGCTCCGTGTGCTGGACATCGATCTGGCCACGGTCCGGCGCGTGCTGGCCGACGAAACCTCGCTGGCCGAGGTCGCCGCAGCGCACGCAGCGGCCCTCGACGTGCAGATCCGGGCCCTGCGCCTGCGGCGTGCGGTGTTGGCAGCGGTCGCGAACCGGGAATCGACCCCTCAGGAGATGGATCAGATGCACAAGCTGGTGAACCTGTCCGACGCCGAACGGCACCGCTTCATCCACGATTTCATCGACGACACCTTCGGCGGTGTCGACGCCAATCCGGCCATGGTGGAACTGCTGCGTTCGACCATGCCGGAGCTACCCGAAGACGCCACTCCCGAACAGGTCGAGGCGTGGATGGAGCTCGTGGAGTTGGTCCAGGACACCGACTTCCGGGCCGCTGTGCGGCGGATGGCCGAGTACCAGGCGACCCAACGCGCCGACGGAGACACGACCGGCCTGCACCACGACCTGACCGAAACCGTGCGCGCAGACGTCGGCCGTGCGCTTGCGGCGGGGACCGCACCGGACTCGGAGCAGGCCGGCGGCGTGGTCGCCGCGCTCACTGCACGCTACGCCGAGACTTTCGGCAAGGCCGACGACGACCGGCTGAAGTGGTGGATCCTCGAACGGCTCGAGGTCGCCGGCGATCATCGCGTCACGCGGTACTGGCAGTTGGTGGCCTCCATCAACGGCTGGCCTCCGTTCCCGGATCCGGAACCGGTGTTCACCTGGTTCGGCCGGGCGCTGCGCACTCATCTCGACAGCCGGCGCTGAAGCCTTGCGTGTGAGATGACGAAGCTGCCGAGGTTGCGTCCACCTGGTTCGGAAAGGGTCAGCCCTCCCGTGCTGGTCGAGTGTGGACATGCCCGAACTCGCTGTGGCGCAACGAAATGACGAGAATTCCGGTATGAAGCGGTCTCCTTGCCGAGCTACTTCAGCAGGGTTCGTGCGCAGCCATGAATGTCACATACACGCCACCCGGCCCGTACGCGACCACACGGTGGGGTTCCCTGTCCGGCCTCTTGCACTGCGCGCCCCGGGCTGGGATCGATGCTGCTTGCGGCGAAGATGGCAGGCTACGCCCACCTGAACATCGACGGCACGTTGATCGAGACCGACCGGTGCCGCACTCCCGGACCGACGCCCTTGCTGACCACCTGGACCCACCACGACCTGCGGTACTGCCCGGAAGGCCTGACTACAGCAGGGCTGCGAGATCCCAGACCCGTATTGTGCTGTGCAACCTGCTGCTGCTGAGAACGACAGGGCGGCCCTGGAGCATGGTGGTCACCACGGAGATGACCCGGCTGCGGTTGTTGGCGACCAGCCGGCCGCCGACCACCGGGCCACCGACCATGGCGCGTTCGGCCAGGTCCCAGACCCGCACAGTCGTGTCCTGTGACCCGGTCACCGCCAGGGATCGGCCGCCCACCGTAATCGTGTCCAGGGCAACGATCCGATCCTCGTGGCCGACGATCGGATCGTACAGGGGCTCCACGTCCTCCAGATCGTTCAGCGGCCGCCGCAGGTCCTCGGCGCCCAACGCCCATACCCACAGTTCACCGGCGCTGGACCCGCCGACCACGACGGGCCGATCGTCGAGCCTCGACCACGCGACGGATTTGAGGGTACCGGCGTCCCCGCTGGTTCCAAGCCGCAGCCATTGGCCGGGCCGAGCCAGGTCCCACACCACCACCCCCTGGTCGACTCCCGCGACCAGAGATTCGCCATTGATCCATGCCGTCGCCAGTTTTGACACATTCGAGTAGTCCTGGAGTAGCACCGGAGGCTCGTCGAACGGCGTCTGCCAAACCTGAACCTCATCGGCATTCTGCGTTGCTGTCACAAACCGGACCGGCCCCGGACCTTGCACGGCAGCCACCCCCGCGAGATACGCACCGCAGGACGGCACCGCGTGCAGCAGCCGGCCGCTGTCCAAGTCCCAGAACGCGGGCTCTTGCTCGTCGCCACCGGCGGCGAGCACGATCCGCCCGTCAACAACAGCCGCGGCCACCGAATCAATCTCGTTGTCGGCATCGGGATACTCGGCGAAGAGAGGATCCCCAGCGTGGGCAAACGCCAACGGCCGCTTCCGCCACTCATCCCGAGCCGGGTTCCACGTCCACACGGTGCTGTCGGCCACGCAGACCACCAGCACCGCACCGGCTACATCGACAACCGCGAGATCATCGATGCCACTACCAGAAGGTACTGAGCTGCTCAGCAGCAACGGGAGGTCAGCCACGGCTCGGATCTTCGCACAACGAGATGGTGTCCGTCGGCGCACCCCGAACGTCCTCCGCCACTGACACTTGCGGAGGGCAACGAGTTCTGCGTGCTCAGGCCCAATGAGGCTCAGGCTCGGCCGACGGTGTCGCCGGCGTAAGCGGCCAGCCGTTCGTCGAAGCCGTCCGCGGCGCCGGGTCTGCGGAAATCCGGCGGATCCGGCTGCCCGGGGTAGGCCTCGCCGTAAAAGCCGGTCACGAACGCCACCACGGCTTCCGGCGGGGGCAGGACGTTGTCGCCGAGGTAGGCGAGGACGATCACCTCGTCGCCGGCCGTCGACTCCACGGCCGCGGCCCAGCCGTCGCGTTCGTCCCACAGCAGCGCCGTTTCGTGGCCGGGGAAGCGCGCGAGCCGCCGCTCCAACGCGAGGTAGGCGCCGGCCGGGACGTCCACCTCGCAGAACCAGGCGGGCGCGTCCAGCTCGGCCGCGACGGCCAGCAGGTACTGCCGCAGCCCGCGCGCCGCCGCGCCGAGCCCGTCTCGTTCGGTCATCCCGCGCCCGCCCCTCCGGTCGGTGCCCCATCGGGTGATACCCCGTCACCCGGCCGGTGAACCCGGCCCGCCCCGGGTGGCGCAGCACGTCACCGGATGTCCTCTGTGGATTTCCGACGGTCACCGATCGAGCAGGTCCAGCACGTCCTGGTCGCCCATCTGGCGGAAATCGGCGTACCACTGGCCGACCGCGCGAAAACCCGGCGGTGCGGTCACGCAGACGACGTCGTCGGCCTCCTGCCGCAACCGGTCCGCCGCGCCCGGGGCGGCCACCGGCGCGGCGAAGACGAGCGTCCGCGGCCGGGCCGCGCGGACGTCACGCAGCGCCGCCGTCGCGGTGACGCCGGTCGCCAGCCCGTCGTCGACGAGGATGACGTCGCGGCCGGTGAGGCCGGCCGGCTCCCGGCCGGCGCGGTAGCACGCGAGCCGGCGGCGCGCCTCGGCCCGCTCCCGGGTCTCGGCCCGCGCCATCCGCGCGGCCGTCAGCTTCAGCGCACGCAGGGCGGCCTCGTCGTAGATCGCCGGGCCGTCCGGGGTGACCGCGCCGACGCCGTACTCGCGGCGGCCCGGCGCGCCGATCTTGCGGGCCACCGCGACGTCCAGCTCGGCACCGAGCCGCCGCGCGACGACGGCGGCCACCGGCACCCCGCCGCGGGCGAGGCCGAGCACGAGCGGGTCACCCCAGGCGCGGTGCCGCAGTTCGCCCGCGAGCCGGCGGCCGCCGTCCTCGCGGTCGGCGAAGACCTGCGGACGGGCTTCCCGGGCGGGCATCACGTCACGGGCGCCACTCGTCGCGCCAGTCGGGGTGGGCTTCGTACACGGACGCGATGAGCTTGACGGACGCGTCGTCGTGGGCGTCGCGGATCTCGCGGCGCAGGAACTCCACCTTCTCGGCGAACGGCACCGGGTGCCGGTCCTCCGGCGCCTCGAGCGGCCCGCCGGCGAGCAGCAGCCCCTCGCCGCCGTCGGCGTACATGATCCGCAGCCGCCCGCGCCGCTCGGCCTCGTCGATCAGCGGCAGTTCACCCGCCCGGACGCGCTCTTCGTCCTCCGCGAGCCGGGC
Organism: Amycolatopsis sp. NPDC051045; assembly: GCF_040682955.1. Lineage (NCBI taxonomy): Bacteria > Bacillati > Actinomycetota > Actinomycetes > Pseudonocardiales > Pseudonocardiaceae > Amycolatopsis > Amycolatopsis sp. NPDC051045. The sequence goes on along the minus strand of NZ_JBFBCC010000038.1, from coordinate 14,202 downwards.
GAGCACGAATTCGTCGAGCTTCGCCGTCGTGGTGTCGTCGAGATTCGTCATGGGCCCGGGATACCCGCCCGGCCGCGGCCTCAAGCGTCCGCGCGGCTCACTCGCCTGGCCACCGCGAATCCGGTGCCGAGCAGGACGGCACCCCCGGTGATCCACGGCCACAGCGGCACCGAGCCGGCGTCACCGGCGCTCGCCACCACCGCGGCGGCCGGCACCGCCGCCACCGGGCCCGCCACGGTGAGCCGGAACGGGACGGCACCGGAGACCGGGTGCCCGTCGGCGGAGGTGACCCGGTACCGGATCGTGTAACCCCCCGCCGGGCCGAGCGGCCGCAGCGGCGCCGACACCCGGGCGTCCACAACGGACGCCGGACCGGCTTCCCAGTGCGAGGTGCCGTCGGGGCCGAGCACAGCGAGTTCCGTGAACCGGTTCTCCACGGGTTCGTTGAACACGAGCGCCACCTCGGCCGGGGCCGCGGCGACCGCCGCGCCCTCGGCCGGCGAACTGGACACCAGCACGCTGTGCGCGTCCGCCGCGGGCGCGCCGAACAGGACCGCGCACCCGGCGGCGGCCAGCGCGGCGGCGGTCCGGACGGGAAAAGACCAGCGGGAAGTCATGATTTCCTCGCTTCTCGGGAATTCGAGCGACAGCCGGAACCGTAGCGAGCACATCCGGCGCCGCGACGGAAGGCCGTGAAACGGCTGTGTTAAGCAATTCTCACCGCCGCGGCGGATCGCCGCCCCACAATCGGGCATACCGGGCCATTGCTCCGGTAGTCCGCGCACCCGGTCACCCGAACAGCCCAGCGAAACCGGCTTTCGGCGCAGCAACTCACCGAGTCCGGCCGCGAGAGCGCCGGTCGACTTTACCCGAGCTTCACGTGAACATCACTCCGCGAAACGTGCCGGCTGGTTTATTGCTCCCACATCCCGCCCTTTCCCCGCCGCTCCGAAATTTCGGCGCAGCCCTTTGCAGGGGAGCGAATTCCCGTTCTTTGGAGGACGAAACCGTGCGAGGACCCGCCCTGCGCCGTGACCACGTCATCGCCGCGAGCCTGGCCGGCGCGGTCGTGATCGTCGTCGGCTACGCGTCCGGCATCGGCCTGCGCCCGGGCGGCGCCGCCGACGCGACCACCCCGCCCGCGGTCGCGGACGGCGGACGCCCCGTCACCCCGGAAACCCCGGGCCCGCCGCCCCTTCCGGCCGGCCTGCTCCCGTCGGGTGTGCCGGTGGTCCCGTTGCCCGCCGCTCCCGTGGGCGGCCCGCCGGCGGAAGCCATGCCGCCGATGCCGGGTGAGGTCACCCCCATCCCGGATCCGGGGTCCCCGCAGCCCGGCGCACCCGAACCCCCCTCCCCGCCGTCGCCCACGACGCCGGACCCACCGCCGCCCGGGACCGACGTGCCCGCGTGCCGGCCCGGGGTCCCGCAACAGGTCCTGGACACCGTCGGCGGGCTGCCCCTGCTCGGGACCGTCACCACCGGCCTGGGAGTGACCGGGCCGGACGGGCTCGGCGCGCTCGTCCTCGGCTACTGCCGCGCGGCCGACGGCGGGCTGGAACCCGCGATGGTCCCCGCGGACGCCGTCGACGTCCCGGCCACGACCGTCCCCAGTGGACGGTGAGCCGTGGAACCCGTCAAGGCGTGGTACGTGATCGCCCGTACCGTCGACTACGCCGGTCTCACGCTGTTCGCCGGCGGGCTGCTGTTCCTGGCCGTGCTCTGGCCCGCGGGCGCCGGCCACCGCGGCGCGCGGTCGGTCCTGGTGACGGGCTGGCTCCTCGGCCTGCTCGGCACGCTCACCGGGCTGGGCCTGCAGGCGGCGTGGGCCGCACAGCGCCCGGCCGGCGACTTCCTGGCCTGGGACCTCGTCGGCCAGGCGCTGGACAGCCAGTTCGGGCGGATCTGGTTCGCCAGGGCGCTGCTGTGGCTGCTCGGCGGGGTCGTGCTGGCCTGGCTGCTGCAACGCGGCCACGCCGCCGCCACGGCGCTGCCCTGGCGCGTCGGGACCGGGGCGGTCCTGCTCGGCTTGCTCCGCACGACCGGCCTCACCGGCCACGCGGTGGAGAGCACCCGGCCGTGGCTGACGCAGCTGGCCGACCTCGTGCACCTCGCGGGAGCGTCGGCGTGGATCGGCGGCCTGGCCGTGCTGCTGTTCGGCGTCCTGGCCCGCCGCGACCCCGAAGAGCTCGCCTCGGTGATTCCCCGGTACTCGAAGCTGGCGATGACCTCGGTCACCCTGGTGATCGCCGCGGGCGTCGTGCTCGCGTGGCAGACCGTCGGCAGCGTCAGCCGGGTGTTCGGCACGGCCTACGGGCAGACCCTGCTGGTCAAGCTGGCCGTGCTCGCCGTCGTGCTCCTCGCCGCACAGGCCAGCCGCAGCTGGGTGGGGCGGCGCCTCGATTTCGCCGTCGTCCTGCGCGGGGACGCCGGCACCGTCCGCCCGTTCGTCCATTCCGTCGCCGCCGAGACCACGCTCGTGCTCGTGGTCCTCCTCGCGGCGAGCTTCCTCGTCACGGCCAGCCCCGGCCGCTGATCGCCCTGCGAAAGGAGTCCCTCGATGGACAACCCCACTCCCACCGCCCCCGAGCAGCCGGAGGTGGTGCGACGACGGCGGAACTGGCCGATCGCCGTGGCGATCCTCGCCTTGGCGACGGCGTTGTTCAGCCTGGCCACGCTGCGCGGCGGCCAGGCCGAGCAGGCCGCGCCGAGCCAGGCGACGAACGTCGACCTCGCCGCCTTGGCCCAGCAGGGTCCCCTGGCGGTCCCGCTCTACCAGGGCCTCGCCCAGGAACAGGCCGGCGGGGCCGCCCCGGCTGCCGCGCCCGCCGCCAAGTCGGTCGAGGCCATGGGTTACAAGTTCTCGCCCGCCGACCTGACGGTCGCCGTCGGGGACACGGTGACGTGGACCAACCACGACACCGCACCGCACAACATCGTCGTCACCGACGGGCCGGAGAAGTTCACCTCGCCGACCCTGCAGACCGGCCAGACCTTCAGCCACACCTTCACCAAGGCGGGCAAGTACTCGTACTACTGCTCGATCCACCCGGACATGAAGGCGACCGTCACCGTGACCGGCGCGGCCCCCACCAGTGCCCCGCCGACCTCGGCCCCGACGTCCGCCCCCACCTCGGCCCCGAGCCACTCGATGCCGATGCCGTCCACCCCGGCCGGCGGGGGATCCTGCGTGCCGAAGGCGGTCCTGCAGCCGATCCTCGACCACGTCAAGAGCGCGCACCTGGAGACCTCACCGGGTCAGCAGGTGCAGGACATCCTCAACCTGGACCAGTACATCAAGACGCACACGGTGTGGCTAGAAACCGTGCTCGCCCCGGCGTTCGACGGATCGGGCAGCCAGGTCGTCACCGACACGCTCGCGCCGATCATCGCGCACATCAAGAGCGCGCACCTGGAGACGTCGCTGGGGCAGCAGGTGACCGACCTGCTGAACCTCGACCAGTACATCAAGACGCACACGGTGTGGCTCGAAACCGTGCTGACGCCGCTGCTGAACCAGGCGAGCTGCTGACCCCGCGGGTGGCCCGGCCCGCCGGGCCACCCGCTCCCCTTCCCCGGAGGCCACCGCCCATGCCCGACACCGCCTTGCTGCCCGCCACGACCAGCTACACCCTGCGCCGGGATCGCTGCGTCATCGAGGTTTCCCCGCGCCCGCCCCTGGTCCGCGGCCGCCTGACCGCGACCGGCGGGCACTGGACACCCGGCGGCACGCTCTCGGTCACCCTCGATCCCGGCTCGCTGCGGACTCCGATCCCGTTCCTCGGCCGGGCGTTCCGCGGCGGCGAACTGAGCTTCACCGCCGGCGAAGTCGCCGAAGACCCGTTCGTCGTCGAAGGCAGCGTGGCCGGGCGAGCCGTGCGCCTGCGCGGCGATGTCCGGCACCGGGACGAGTTCGGCGTCGTCGTCTGGGCCACCGGGTTCGTCCTCCCGGCCCGCCGGAAGCCGGCGCACGCGGGACGGCTCGTCCGGCTGCTCGCCCGGCGGCGGCTGCGCGTGGAGATCGCGATCGAGTTCGTCCGATGAGGCGCGCCGCCCTGGCCGTCGCCGGTCTGCTGGTGTTCCTGAACCTGCCGTTCGCGGGCCCGGCCGCCGCGGCGACGCAGCAGGTCATGATGCAGGGCTACGCCTACTCCCCCGCCGCGCTGACCGTGCGGGTCGGCGACACCGTCACGTGGATGCAGCACGACGAGGCCCCCCACGACGTCGTCACGACGAGCGCGCCGGTCGCGTTCCGCAGCCCGCGGCTGTCGGCCGGGCAGAGCTGGAGCTACACGTTCCGGCAGCCGGGCACCTACCAGTACTACTGCTCGGTGCACCCCGTCATGCGGGCGTCGGTGACGGTGCTGCCCGCCCCCACGACGGCGCCACCGAAGCCGGCGAGCACGGCCCCCCGGGCCACGCCGCCCCGGACCACGGCCGCCCCCACCTCGGCCGCCGCGGTGCCGGTGACCACACCCGGAGCCACCCCGTCCCCGGCGGCCGCCGCGCCCGCCACCGAGCCGCAGCCCCCGGTCCAGCAGGCCACCGCGGCGGCGCCGGCGACCCTGGACCCGATGCTGCTGGTCGCCGGGCTCGTCACCGGGATCGCGGTGCTGTGCCTGCTCCTGCTGAGCTCGCGGCGGGCGTGAATTCCTGTCCGAAACCTGTCCCGGTAAAGGACTGGACCAATAATATCGGCTCGCCACAATGGAAGCATCGCCCTTCAGCGCGGAAGGTGGCCGATGCACTTCCTCATCCCCCTGCTGTCCCTGGTCCTGGCGGCCACTCCGGCCGCCCCGGCGACTCCGGCCGCCGCCCCGATCTGTGCCAAGTACTGCGACGCCCGAGACCCGGCCCTGTCTCCCGGTGACCGCGAAGGCGTCGCCGTGACCACCGGTTCACGCCGGATCTCCCTGCACCTCGACGACGGCGACGACATGGGCTGGGCGGCGATCACCGGCGGCACGGCCGGCGACCACGTCTGGCTGGACCGCTCGTTCGACGCCGGGCGCACGTGGGCGTCGGGCAGCAAGCTCGGCGACACGGCGACCCCGGCGGGCGCGACCGGCTGGCGGACGTTGATGTACAACGCCGACGACTGGGCGAACAAGGGTGTCGGCCTGCTGCGCGCGTGCGGTCAGCCCGCGGGTTCGGGGACGATCGCCTGCACCGGCTGGGCCCGCACGACGTGGAACGCCGGGAACCGCCGCACCGCCGCCGCCACGGCGCTGATGGAGCGCTACAACCTGGGCACCGGCCTCTTCGACACCACCGGGTGGTGGAACTCGGCGAACGCGCTGACCGCGATCATCGACAACGTCCGGATCAGCGGCATGGGCAGCTACCGCTACGCGATCGACACGACGTACACGAAGAACCTCTCGGCGCAGGGCGGCAGCTTCCGCAACGACTACCTGGACGACACGGCGTGGTGGGGCCTGGCGTGGGTGGACGCCTACGACCTGACGGGCGACAGCCGCTACCTGAGCACCGCCCGCGCCGACGCCGACCACATGTACGCCTACTGGGACGGCGTCTGCGGCGGCGGGGTCTGGTGGAACACGACCCGGACGACCAAGAACGCCATCCCGAACTCGCTGTACATCCAGCTGAACGCGGCCCTGCACAACCGCATCCCGGGCGACACGGCGTACCTGGCGCGCGCCCGCGCGGGGTGGACGTGGTTCTCGGGCAGCGGCGTGATCAACGGCGCGAACCTGGTCAACGACGGCTTGAACGTGTCGACGTGCGCCAACAACGGCCAGCCGGTCTGGACGTACAACCAGGGCGTGCCCCTGGCCGCCCTGACCGAGCTGTACCGCGCCACCGGCGACGCGGGCCTGCTGACGAAGGCCCGCGCGATGGCCAACGCGTCGACGACGAACTCGGCGCTGAACCCGGGCGGCATCCTCCGCGACCCGGGCGAAGCGGCCGGCGGTGGTGGCGCGGACGGCCCGACGTTCAAGGGCGTGTACGTCCGGGACCTGGCGGTGCTGAACGCGGCCTTGCCGGACCACCCGTACACGGGCTACCTGCAGCGTCAGGCCAACTCGGCGTACGCGAACGACCGCAACAGCGCGGACGCGTACGGGCTGGTGTGGGCGGGCCCGTTCGACCAGTCCGACGCGGCCCGCCAGCAGAGCGCGCTGGATCTGATGAACGCAGCCCCCTGAACCCGAAACTCGCGTGATCAGAGCCGGATCTCGCGTGATCAGAGCCGGAACCGGCGAGTTCCGGCTCCCATCACGCCAGTCACGGGCCCGATCACGCGAGTTCCGGGCTCAATCACAGCTCAGAGCGTCTTCTCCAGCCGGCCGGCCAGCAGCTTGATGAAGCGCGACGGGTCGGCCAGCTCGCCGCCCTCCGCCAGCAGCGCCATGCCGTACAGCAGCTCGGCCGTCTCCGCCAGGCCGTCGTCCTCCGGACGGGACGCGTGCGCCTCCCGGAGGCCGGTGACCAGCGCGTGCTCCGGGTTGAGCTCCAGGATGCGCTTGATCGGCGGCAGTTCCTGCCCCATCGCGCGGTACATCTTCTCCAGCGTCGGGGTCAGGTCGTGGGTGTCCCCGACGATGCAGGCCGGCGACGTCGTCAGCCGCGACGACAGGCGGACCTCCTTGACGGTGTCGCCCAGGGCGGTGCCCATCCACGTCAGCAGGCTCTCGAAGTCCTTGTTCTGCTGTTCGCGGGCGACCTCGGTGGCCTTCTTGTCCTCGTCCGAATCGAGGTCGACCTGGCCCTTGGCGATCGACTGGAACTGCTTGCCGTCGAAGCCCGGCACCGCGTCGACCCACATCTCGTCGATCGGGTCGGTCAGCACCAGCACCTCGTAGCCCTTGGCGCGGAACGCCTCCATGTGCGGCGAGTTCTCGATCGCCGACCGGGATTCGCCGGTCATGTAGTAGATGTGCTGCTGGCCGTCCTTCATCCGCTCCACGTAGTCGCGCAGCGACGTCGGCTTCTCGGCGTCGTGCGTCGACGCGAACGACGAGATCTCGAGGATGGCTTCGCGGTTCTCGAAGTCGTCGAGCAGGCCTTCCTTCACCGCGCGGCCGAATTCGCGCCAGAACGTCGCGTACTTCTCGGCGTCGGCGGTCATCATCGTCTTGACCGTCGAGAGGACCTTCTTCACGAGGCGACGGCGGATCAGCTGGATCTGCCGGTCCTGCTGCAGGATCTCCCGCGAGACGTTGAGCGAGAGGTCCTGCGCGTCGACGACGCCCTTCACGAACCGCAGGTACTCGGGGACGAGCGACTCGCAGTCGTCCATGATGAAGACGCGCTTGACGTAGAGCTGCACGCCGCGCTTGCGCTCCCGCAGGAACAGGTCCATCGGCGCGTGCGACGGCAGGAACAGCAGCGCCTGGTACTCGAACGTCCCCTCGGCCTGCAGCCGGATCGTCTCCAGGGGGTCCTGCCAGTCGTGGCTGACGTGCTTGTAGAACTCGTGGTACTCGTCCTCGGTCACCTCGCTCGACGACCGCGCCCACAGCGCCTTCATCGAGTTGACGGTCTCCACCTTCGGCTCTTCGCCCTCGGCGGCTTCCCCGGCCATCCGGATGGGCCAGGTGATGAAGTCGGAGTACCGCTTGACGATCTCGCGGACCTTCGCCGGGGACGCGTAGTCGTAGAGGTGGTCCTCGGTGTCCTCGGGCTTGAGGTGCAGGGTGACCGCGGTGCCCTGGGGCGCGTCTTCGACCGGCTGGATCGTGTACGTGCCTTCGCCGGTCGACTCCCAGCGGACGCCTTCGGTGGTGCCCGCGCGGCGCGTCACGAGGGTGACCTTGTCCGCGACCATGAAACTCGCGTAGAACCCGACGCCGAACTGCCCGATCAGGTCCTGCGACGCCGCCGCGTCCTTCGCCTCCTTCAGCTTGGTCAGGAAGTCCGCGGTGCCGGACTTGGCGATCGTCCCGATCAGGGCGACGACCTCGTCGCGCGTCATGCCGATGCCGTTGTCCCGCACCGTGAGGGTCCGCGCGGCGGGATCCGTCTCGATGGCGATGTGCAGGTCGGCGGTGTCCGCCTCGAGGTCCTTGTCGCGGTACGACTCCAGCCGCAGCTTGTCGAGGGCGTCGGAGGCGTTGGACACGAGCTCCCGCAGGAACGTGTCCTTGTTCGAATAGATCGAATGGATCATCAGCTGGAGCAGCTGACGCGCTTCCGACTGGAACTCCAGCGTCTCGATCGGGGCAGTCACTTCCGTTCCTTTCCGCATGTCAAAGCCGAGGTGGGTCGATCCTATCCGGCGGTTCTTCCCCTGCGCATCCGCTGTGCTGAAACACGATTGACGCAGCTCACGGCGCTCGGCGACGATGATCTGCACCAGGCAAAAGGCCGCCCGCCGGGCGGTTTTCCGCTTCTCCGTCACCGAAAAAGGGGTGCGCTGTGAAGGTTCTCGTCCTCAACGCCGGCTACGAGCCGCTGCAGACCGTTTCCGTCCCGCACGCGATCCGCATGCTCGTGCGGCACGTCGCCGAGATCCACGAGGCCGAGGACGGCCTCGCCTACGGGCTGTTCCCGCGCCCGAAGATCGTGCGGTTGCTGCGGTACGTCGTCATGAAGTGGCGATATACGCAGCCACCGCGCTGGTCCCGGCGCGGTGTGCTGGTCCGTGACGGGTACCGGTGCGCCTACTGCGGGCGGCGCGCCACCACGATCGACCACGTGACGCCGCTGAGCCGCGGCGGCGCCCGGACCGACTGGCTCAACACGGTCGCCGCGTGCGGGGGCACGGCCCGCAGCTGCAACGCCCGCAAGGCGGACAAGCTGCCGGGTGAGGCCGGGATGAAGCTGCACTTCGCGCCGTACGTCCCGGCGTGGGACCAGCTGCACCGGGTCGGCGCGTGAGCGCGGCCGGTCCGTCGGCGCGCCGGCGGACCGGCCGTTAAGCTCGAACCGATCGCCACCCGCATCCGTGTGTTCCGGGGAAGGCCGGGGAGGTCGTCGTGACCGACGCAGGAGAGCTGATCGCCGGGCGCTACCGGCTGGCCGAGCGGATCGGCCAGGGGGCGATGGGCGTCGTCTGGCGCGCCCGCGACGAGCGGCTCGACCGGGTCGTCGCGGTCAAGCAGCTGGACTACGACGCGGCCATCGGGCAGGCCGCGAGTGACCAGGCGGCCCTGCGCGCCTTGCGCGAAGCACGGCTGACCGCGCGGCTGCGGCACCCGCACGCCATCACGGTGCACGACGTCGTCGAGCAGGACGGCGAGCCCTACCTGGTGATGGAGTACCTGCCGTCGCGCAGCCTGGCGGAGATCCTGCTCGACCGGGAGAGCCTGCCCGCCGAGGAGGTGGCACGCATCGGCGCGCAGATCGCGTCGGCGCTCGCCGCCGCGCACGCCGAGGGCGTCGTGCACCGCGACGTCACGCCCGGCAACATCCTGCTCGGGGAGTCCGGCGTCGCCAAGATCGCCGACTTCGGCATCTCCCGGGCCACCGGCGAAGGGGCCGTGACCGGCGGCGGCTTCATCGCGGGCACGCCGGCCTACCTGGCGCCCGAAGTCGCCGCCGGCCACGAAGCCGGCTTCCCCGCCGACGTCTTTTCCCTCGGCTCGACGCTCTACCGCGCCGGGGAGGGCACTCCCCCGTTCGGCAACGACGACAACGCGATCGCCCTGCTCCTGCGCGTCGCCAAGGAGGAGATCAGCCCGCCGCGGCACAGCGGGCCGCTCTCCGAGGTGCTGATCCGCATGCTGCAGCGCGACCCGGAAGCGCGCCCGGCGATGGCGGAGGTCCAGGAGCTGTTCGAAGCGGTCACCGGCGGCCGTCCGCTGCCGCCGCCCCGCCCCCGGCCGCGGGCCGGGACCCGGCTGTTGCGCGTCCGCCGCCCGCGACGCCGGCTGGTCCTGGCGGCGGCCGCCGGCGCCGTGCTGCTAGCCCTCGGCGTGCTGATCGGCACCGTGCTCGTCCCGGACGGCACGACCACCGTCGCCGCACCGGCCTCCTCCGCTCCCCCGGCGCCGACGAACCCGAGCCCGGCGCCCACGACGACGGCCGAGCTGGGCTGCGCCGCCCGCTACGAGGTGACGAACTCCTGGCCCGGCGGTTACCAGGTGCAGGTGACGGTGCGCAACGACCGGGACGCGGACCTGTCCGGCTGGAGCGTCCGCTGGACGTTGCCCGCCGGTCACCGCATCAGCGGCTTGTGGAACGGCACCTTCACCGTCGATGGTTCGACGGTGACGGTCGAAAACGCCGCCTGGAACGCGCAGCTCGACGCGGACGCGACGACGACGTTCGGCCTGATCGCCCTGACCCAGAACGGAAGTGACGACGCCCGCCCGGCGCTGACCTGCCGGACGCTCTGACCACCGGGAGGCACCCTGAAGCCCCAGCACGTCCGGGCCCGGCGCAGGTCGATCCGCTTCGACGGCCGGACCGTGACGCTCAGCATCGCGACGAAGAGCATGGGGATCGTCCCCGACGACGCCAAGCACCGGTTCCCGGTCGGGAAGCTCACCGACGTCCGGCACACGGCGGCCACCTGGCGCAAGCACGGCGAGATCGTGTTCGTGGCCCCGGGCGCGCCGACCGAGATCGTCGCGAACGTGCCGCTCGGCGCCGACAAGCTGCCCGGGAACGTGTTCCGCTACGAATACCCGAAGCGCGCGAAGGTCGAGGAGTTCCTGGACGCCCTCGACGAGGCGAGGAAGAAGTAGCCCTCCGTCGTTGGGCCGATCAGGGCAATTCACGGGAGATCGAGGCTCGGGCTCAACGGTCCGGGTGGCTGGCTCGTCGGTAGTGGTGATCAATCACCACACGGAGGTGCCAGTGCGAAGAACTTTGTCCGTCCTCGGGGTCCTGCTCGCGGGTCAAGCAGGACTGGCCGGGCTCGCCCCGCCCTCCGCGGTCGCCGCGGCCGCCGCGGTTCCCTCGGCGACCGTCACGCTCATCACCGGCGACCGCGTCACCGTCCGGACCACTCCGGACGGCCGGGACACCTTCGAGGTCCAGCCGGCCGCCGAGAAGGGCATGGCGCGGGCGCTGGTGCACCTGCGGCTCGGCGGCCGCGACTACGAGGTCCCCGGCACCGCGCTGCCCTACCTCGGCCGCGGGCTCGACCTGAGCCTGTTCGACGTCAAGGCGCTGCTGGCCGGCGCGAAGGCCCCGGTCGACACCAAGACCTTCGGGGCCGCACTGGCGAAGCAGTTCAAAGAAGACAACGCGCGCGGGCGGTTCGGCGGGCAGGGGCTCTTCGCCGGGGGTGCGAGCTTCGCGCTCGCCGGGGCGCCGAAGCGCGCGGCCGTCCGGCCGCGGTCGGTGATGCGCACGGTGTCGGTCGATGCCACCGACATCGGCGGGAAGCCTGCCGACACCGGCATGGCGTTCCTCTACAACACCGACGACGGGAACACCCTCGCCGCGGACGAGAACTACGGCTACTTCTCCGGCGGCACGGCCAAGTTCAGCGTGCCGGACGGGAACTACAGCGCCTACGGCGTCTTCTGGACGGCCGACGCCGACGGCAACGCGACCGAGATGCGGTTCAGCGCGCAACCCGAGTTCGCGGTGAAGGCGGACACGACGGTCCGCGTCGACGCGAAGCGCGCGAACAGCAAACTGAACTGGGTGACGCCACGGCCGGCCCTGCTGGACGACACGGGGTTCCTGTTCCGCCGGGCCGCGAAGACGGGGCCGGCGCTGGTGGTCGACTTCGACGCCGGGCCCGGCGTCCCGATTTCGGTGTCCCCGACCGCGGTTCCGGTGCGCACCGGAGCGCTCCAGACCTACCCGTACAGCAGGCTCGTGTCCCCGCCCGGGCCGGGCACGCCGTACGAATACGTGCTGCAGAAGGCGGCCACCGGCACGATTCCGCAGCAGCGGTACACGATCACGGCGAAGGACGTCGCCGCGGTGGACGCCACCTACTACAGCGAGTTCGCCTCCCTCGGCTTGCGGCAGCGTAGCGGCATGTTCTCCTTCGAGGACGGCGGCGGCCGCACGTCGCACCCGATCGAGCTGCCCCGGAAGCAGACCGAATACGTCTCGGCCGCGCCCGACCTGATGTGGTTCGGCGGGTTCTCGAAGTACACGCTGCCCGGGCCGGGCTCGTTCCCCGGCTGGGCCGGCGGTCAGTACGAGGCGTTCCACACCTACCAGGGCGGGTCCTCGGTCACCGAGGACTGGAACCGCTTCCCGCTGCACCCGGCGAGCGCGGTGGCCCTGATGCCGCTGAGCGACCCGTCGGTCTTCACGCAACCGGGCGCGACCCGGGCCGGCGACCTGGTGCGGTTCGCGATCACGCCGTTCAGCGACAACCAGCCCGGGCACACCGGCTTCGGGTTCTACGGCGAGTCACGGGACACCGTCACCGGACACTACCGGTTCACCCAGGACGGCACGACGCTCGCCGAGGGCAGCCCGAGCGGCGCCACCACGGTCGGCCTGGAGCAGGAGGTCGGTCCCGGCCCGTCGACGCTCGGGCTGACGATCGACGCGGGCCGCACGGGCCCGATGTACCGCCAGAGCACCGCGACCCACACGGAGTGGACGTGGAAGTCCCAGCACGTCGAAGGCGCGACGCTCCCGGCGGCGTTGTACTGCGCCCGCGGGGACGACGGCCCGGACCGGTCGTGCGCGGTCGAACCGCTGCTGACGCTCGGGTACGCCGTCGGCGGCCTCCGGCCGGACGGGTCCGCCCTGTCCGGGCCGCAGAGCCTGGACCTCACGGCCGGGCACCTGCAGCTGAGCACCGGCAGCGCGGTCACCGGGGCCACGGTGCAGTACTCGACCGACGGCACGACCTGGCAGGACGCGACGGTGAGCCCGCGCGGTGACGGCGTCTTCCACGCGGACTTCACCGCGACCACGGAGGCGTACCGCGGCACGGACGTCTCGCTGCGCGTCACGGCGTCCGACGCCGCCGGGGCGACGATCGCCGAGACGATCACCGCCGCCTACCACGTCTACGTGTCCTGAAAGGACTGTTCATGGGGAACAGAAGGATGATCCGCGCGCTGACCGCCGTGTGCGCGGCGGCCGCGGTGGGCGGGTTCGCCCCGGCCGCGGCCGCCGCGCCGGTGGCCCGCACGGCGTGTCCCGAGCCGGGTCCCGGGCTGCTGCGCTGCCTCACCACGTACACGCCGGGCGCGCCGCGCACCCTGGCCGACGGCCCGGTCGGCTGGGGTGCCGACGACCTGGCGTCGGCCTACCGGCTGCCCGCCGAGGCGGGGCCGGACACCGTCGTCGGCATCTCGATCGCCTACGACGCGCCGAACCTGGAGGCCGACCTCGCCGCTTACCGGGCGCAGTACGGCTTGCCGCCGTGCACCACGGCGAACGGCTGCTTCCGCAAGGTCAACCAGCAGGGCGCCGTGGCTCCCCTGCCGCCCGCCAACTTCGGCTGGGCTCTCGAGTCCACATTGGACGTCTCGATGGTGTCCGCGGCCTGCCCGTCCTGCCGGATCCTCGTCGTGGAAGGCAACACCCCCGGGTTCGCCGACCTCGCCGAGACCGAGGACACCGCGGTGCGGCTGGGCGCGAAGGTGGTGTCGAACAGCTACGGCGCGCGCGAAGGCGGGGCGCCACTGGCGTTCGCGAGCCACTACCAGCACGCGGGTGTGACGGTGGTGGCCTCCTCCGGCGACACCGGCTTCACGGCGGCGAGCTATCCGGCGGTACTGGCCTCCACGGTCGCGGTCGGCGGCACGTCGCTGGCCCGCGACCCGGACTCGCCGCGGGGCTGGGCGGAGTCGGCGTGGCAGTACGGCGGCAGCGGCTGCTCGGCCTACATCGCGAAACCGACGTGGCAGAAGGACACCCACTGCGGCAAGCGGACGGTCGCGGACATCGCGGCGGCGGCCGAGGACATCGCCATCCACTACGCGGACGCGGACGGCTGGCTCCCGGTGAACGGCACGAGCGCCTCGGCGCCGTTCGTCGCCGGCCTGGTCGGCCGTTCCGGGCACGCGGGGGCGACCCAACCGGCCGGCCTGTACGCCGAGGCCGCCGCGTTCCTCGACGTGACCACGGGCCACAACGACCCGGCCGGAGCAGGCAAGAAGTGCGGCGGCGACTACCTGTGCGTAGCGGGCCCGGGCTACGACGCCCCGACGGGCCTCGGGGTACCGAACGGCCTCGGCGGGTTCTGATCCCCGGCTGCCGTCCAAAGGTCCGTGAATGCCAGGCGGATTCACGCGGTGGTTGCAACACCTGTCGTTTGTTGATCTAACAGTAGCTTCGTGAGGGCCTCGGCTGGCGTTCGCC
>NZ_JBFBCC010000037.1:0-49588 GCF_040682955.1 Amycolatopsis sp. NPDC051045 | reverse complement strand
ATCCGCTGCCTCAAACGCTACATCGCCCGAGAGCTCTACCAGCTGATCACCACAAATGATCTTAAACGGAGCTCTTGACCTCCATAGGAGCATCCCGCCCGCAAGTCCGTGAATGCCACCTCAAGGTGGCATTCACGGCCCCCGTGGTCAGAGGGAGCGCAGGAAGGCCAGCGACGGCATGAAGAAGTAGTCGCCGCCCCGTACCGTCACCGCCTGCGGCACCGGGCCGGCCGCCTGCTGCGCGGAGCCGCCCCAGTCCACGGTGTAGTCCGACGCCCCGCGCTCGCCCTGGCCGATCACCGGGTCCAGCCCCGGCGTGACGCCGTCGACGATCGGGAAGCCCGGGTTGTCCGCCCAGATCGCCTGCGTGAACTCGAACTGCTTGCCCAGCACGGAGTTGAAGGCCATGAACAGCAGCCCGACCCCGCCGCTCGGCCGGGCCGCGGGCGGCACGTCGGCGTTCGGGTCGTCCGGGCGCTCCCCGTACGTGACGCCCCGGCGGGCCATCAGGTGCTGCCGCTCGCCGGCCGGGTCTTCGGCGCCGCCGGAGCCGCGCGGGTTCGTCTTGCGGATGTGCGCCTGGAACGGGCACTTCAGCGCGGCGCGGTCGCTGTCGTAGGTGAAGTTGTTCGACACCGGGCTTTCCGCGCCGTCTTCCCGTTGGGTGGTCAGCGGCGTGCCGTCCTCGAAGCGGCCGATGAGCATCGCCCCGGCGCGCTCGCGGTCTTCGCCGGTCAGGCCGAGCGTGTCGGCCAGATCGGCTTCGGCCTGCTTGAACCGCCGGACGTTTTGTTCCAATTTGCGGAAAACGAAATAGCTGCCGAAATGCACACCGGGATCCGGCGCCGCGGTGTCGGGAACGAGTACCTGCCCGAGCGGCGCCGCCGGGTTCCACACGTTGATGCCGTCGGTGTTGTTCTTCTCTGCGTCGACGTCTTCGGTGAGGAACAGCGGCTGGCTGCGGCCGTCGACGTACCCGAAGTGCTCGATGCCTTCGCCACGCGCGTTGACCCGGCCGAGGCCGGCTTCCTCCGCGAGCACCGTGGCCGAGTCCGGCAGCAGCCCGAGGACTTCGTTGCGCCGCGCGGTCATTGTTTTGTCGGTGGCGTCCCCGACGAGCACGACGGCGTGGATTTCCCCGTGGTAGCCCGGATCGAACGTCGAACGCGGCGGGTCGTTCAGCTTCCGCCGCGTGTCCGGCGCCGACATCCCCCGCAGGAACGCTTCGTCCTGCGGCATGTTTCCGTCGACGCCGAGAGCGCGGTAGCCGGCCGCGGTGAGCCCCACGCCGACGTATGGCGTTCCCGCGCCGCCTCCGGTCTTGAACGCGCCCACCTCGTCGAGGTGGGCCTTGGCGGACTTCATCTTCCCGGTGACCGAGACGAGGAAGGCCCGCGCCTGGGCCGCGTCCCCGAAGGCGAGGAACAGTGCGGACAGGTGATCGCGGACGTGGGCCTTGAGGATGTTCGGCTGCAGCTCGCCGAGCATCGTCGCGGCGTCTCCGGTCGCCGTGGTCCAGGACAGCGTGGTGGACAGATCGACACTCATTCGGGTCCCCTCCCGTGTGAAAAAAAGCCCGCCTCTCGGCGGGCACCCGGCCGGCCGGTAGCCCCCCTCGGCCGACCGGGTCCCCTGGATCCAGGGTGCCGTGCCGGGGGCGGGGCGTGCCACCCGTCCGCCGGTTTCACACGAAAGTTTAAGTTGAGCGCGAAATATCCCGCGGAAAAGAAAAACGCGGGCCCCGGCCGGGGCCCGCGTCTTCACTTCGCCTGCCGGATCAGAACCACCACTGGGACTTGGCGCCCGCCATGAAGTCCCACAGCTGCATCCGCGTGCCGTTGCCGCCG
This sequence comes from Amycolatopsis sp. NPDC051045, assembly GCF_040682955.1. Classification (NCBI taxonomy): domain Bacteria; kingdom Bacillati; phylum Actinomycetota; class Actinomycetes; order Pseudonocardiales; family Pseudonocardiaceae; genus Amycolatopsis; species Amycolatopsis sp. NPDC051045. The sequence continues at coordinate 47,741 of NZ_JBFBCC010000037.1, read as the reverse complement.
ACCGAGCCCTCGCCGGTCAGGTAGCGGTTGCTCGCGACGGTCTGCAGCCGCAGGTAGCCCTCCGGGTTCACGGTGTCGATCCACTGCTGGTTCTTGCCGCCGGGGCTGTAGGCCCACAGCTGGACCTTCGTGCCGTTGGCACCGATCGTGTTCAGGTCGGCCTCGAGGTACCGGCCGCTCTGCACGTTCTGGAAGCGGAGGTAGCCCTCCGGGTTCCGCGTCACGTAGAACGCCTGGTTGGCGGCGTACACGTTGCAGTCCCACAGCGCCATGATCGTGCCGTTGCCGCCGATCGTGTTCAGGTCGGCGTCCCAGCAGCGGCCGAAGGCGGCCGACTCGATCAGGTAGGCGTCCGCCTCGGCGACCTGGGCACCGGCGACCCCGGCGGTGGAGCGGTGCGCGGCAGCGACCTTGGAGGGCCGCAGCTTGATGCCCCCGGCAAGGGTCTGGACCTGCACGTCCCCCTTGCCGTCGACCGGCTCGGCACCGGCCTGCGGAACGGCCACCAGGCCGAACAGGCCGGCCGCCGCGGCGACCGTCACCATCAGGCGCTTCATCTTCGTCATGGTTCCCCTTTTTTCGTCGCTGCACCGATGACGACGAAGGGAGAAAGCGTGCGCGAACCGGCGCCGGGCCACAGTGGACCCGGCGCGTGGTCGTGCCGGCGATTCCCCCTCGTCGAGACCGTCAAACCCCCGAAAGCGGTCTCTGCAGACATCATTCAGTGCCGTCCGGCCGCCGTCGAGGAGATTTCCGGGAGGGGCCAACACACAGGTCAGCGGTGTAACGGAACGGAATCGGGTGCCGATGCACGGGCAGACACCCCGGGGGGATCGTGCGCATCGGACTGACGTTGCAGGACCTCGTCCGGATCGGGCTCGCGGCCGCGGCCGATCCGATGGGCGAGCTGACCGGGAGCCTGCAGGTGCTGCAGCGGCGCGACGGCGGCCGCCACGCGGCGTCGGCGGCGTTCAACCGGTGGCGCCACCGGGTCTGGCAAGGACTGCCCGAGCCGGCGTCGGTGCTGCTGTGGCTCTGCCGTCCGGACGCACCGGTTCCGGAATTCCTGTTGCCCGCCGCGGGCCGCTACGACCTGGACTCCGGGCTCGCCGCGGTGCTCGAGACCGAACCGGTGCGCCTCAAGTCCGCGCTGCGCACCGCGCCGGTCGAGCGCGACCTGCCCGGCTGGGCGGCCGCGCTCGCCGACGGCGACACCGCGGGCCTGCCGCGGCTGGTCCAGGCGATGCAGGACTACCACGACCTCGCGCTCGCGCCGTGCTGGGACGTCGTGTGCGCGCAGGTGGACGCCGACCTCGGGATGCGCACGCAGGTGCTGCTCCACGGCGGGGTCGACGCGCTGCTGACCGGCCTGCGGCCGAAGGTGCGCTGGGCGGCACCGGTCCTGGAGACCGACGACCGGATCGCCGGGACGCTTCCCTCGGAAGGCACCGGCCTGCTGGTGGTCCCGACGTACTTCTCGGTGGGGCCGGCCCTGGTCCCGCCGTCCCCCGGCGGGACGCCCCGGTTGCACTACCCGTCCGTCCGCCACGCCGCGCACCCCGCAGGGTTCGCGGGTCCGAGCGTCCGCAAGGGACCGGGCAACGCACTGGCGGCCCTGCTGGGCCCGACCCGCGCGGCGGCGCTGACGATCCTGGCGGTCGGCTGCTCGACGTCGGAACTGGCGGCGCGGCTGGGGGTCACGCCCTCGGCGGCCAGCAAGCACACCACGGTGCTCCGGCGGGCGGGACTGATCATCACGCACCGCGAGCGCAACACGGTGCTGCACTCGCTCACCCCGCTGGGAAGCGCTCTCCTGGACAGTTAGGCCCGGTGGATGTCCACAGAGGATGGTGGCACCTCCGCGGCGCGAGGGAAGGCCCGCCGGTAGTCGCCCGGGGCCACCCCGACCTGCTTGAGGAAGTGGTGGCGCAGGTTGTTCGCGGTGCCGAGCCCGCTCAGCGCCGCGACCTTCTCCACCGAAAACGCGGTCGACTCCAGGAGGCTCTGCGCCCGGGCCAGGCGCTGGTTGAGCAGCCACTGCAGCGGGGTCGTCCCGGTGGCGCGCCGGAGCTGCCGGTAGAAGGTGCGCGGGCTCACCGCGGCCCGGCGGGCCAGGTCCTCGATCGTCAGGGGGCGGTCGAGGTGGGCGCGGGCCCAGTCCAGCACCGGGGCGAGGCCTGCGGAGTCACTGGCGGGCACCGAGAGGTCGACGAACTGCGCCTGGCCGCCGGGGCGGTGCGCCGGCACGACCAGCCGGCGGGCCAGCTGGTTGGCGACGTGCGCGCCGAGGTCGCGGCGGACCAGGTGCAGGCAGAGGTCGAGCCCGGCGGTCATCCCCGCACTGGTCAGCACGTCGCCGTCGTCCACGTAGAGCACGGAGTCGTCGACCAGCACCTCCGGGTGGCGTTCGGCGAGCTGGGCGGTGTGCATCCAGTGGGCGGTGGCGCGGCGGCCGTCGAGCAGCCCGGCCGCGGCGAGCGCGAAGGCGCCGGTGCACAGCGACACCATCCGCGCGCCGTTGCCGTGAGCGCGGCGCAGGGCCGCGACGAGGTCCGGAGCCACCGGTACGCCGTCCGCCACGCAGGCGTCCGGGACCGAGGGCACGATGACCGTGCCGGCGCCGTCGAGGCCGTCGAGCCCGTACGGCGTCCGCAGCGCCAGGCCGGGCGGGTCCGGCACCGCGGACCCGACGCCGCAGAGGCGCAGGTCGTACCAGGGGTCGGCCAGATCGGGTTGCGGCATCCCGAACACGGTGGCCGCGATGCTCACCTCGTACAGATCCCAGGACCGCAGCCCGATCTCGCCGGGCACGACCAGGGCGACGGACCCTGCGCTCATGCCCGGATCGTATGGCAGGAATTTGGTGGCAGCCGTCACCGGTGCCACTGGCCGGGCCACTTCCGCGCTGCGAACCTGGCGGCAGATGATCACGAACCCCCAAGGAGCAGTGAAATGAAGCAGCCCGTGACCGTCCTCGGTCTGGGGACGATGGGCTCGGCGCTGGCCGGGGCCCTGCTGGACCGCGGTCACCCGGTGACCGCGTGGAACCGGACGGCGGAGAAGGCCGCGCCCCTGGCCGAGCGGGGTGCCCGGCTCGCGGCCACCCCGGCGGACGCGATCGCGGCGAGCCCGCTCGTCGTCGCCTGCGTGCTCGACTACGACGTGCTGCGCGCCGTGCTCGAGCCCGGCGCGGAGGCGTTGCGGGGCAAGGCGTTCGTCAACCTCACGTCCGGCTCCCCGGAGCAGGCGCAGGAGGCGGCCGGGTGGTTCGGCTCGCGCGGCGCCGGCTACCTCGACGGCGCGATCATGACCACGCCGGAGGGCGTCGGCGGGTCCGACGTGATGTTCCTGTACAGCGGCCCGCGCCCGGTGTTCGACGCGCACGAAGCAGCGCTGTCGGCCCTGGGCGACCCCGTGTACCTCGGCGCCGACCCGGGCCGGGCGTCCCTGTACGACGCCGCCCTGCTGGGCCTGATGTGGTCGGCGATGGCCGGCTGGCTCCACGGCACCGCGCTGGTGGGGGCCGAGAAGACCCCCGCGGCCGAGTTCACCCCGGTGGCGATCCGCTGGCTGGCCACGGTGAACCGGTTCCTGACGCGTTACGCGACCCAGGTCGACGCGGGCCGCTACCCGGGCGACGACGCGACGGTCGACGTGCAGGTCGCGGCCATCGGGCACCTCATCCACGCGGCCGAGGCCCGGGGCGTGGACAACGCGCTGCCGGAGCTGCTGCTGTCCACGATGGAGCGGGCGAGCGCGGCCGGGCACGGGCCGGACAGCTTCGCGAGCTTGTTCGAGGTGTTCGCGGGCCGCGCCGCGTCCAGGTAGCGGCTCAGCCGAGGCTGCCGGTCGCCGCCATCAGTTCCGCCACCGCCTCGGCGGCGAGCGTGGTGAACTCCTGCTCGTTCGCCGGGGCGGCCCACCGGGCGAAGGCCGTCGAAAAGGCGAGGCGGCCGATCTCCGCGGCCAGACCGGCGGCCGGGTCCGGCACCCCGCGTTCGCGCAGGGCGCCGGCCATCGCGGCGGTGAGGGTGGCGCGTTTGAGGAGTTCGCGCTCCCGCAGGTCGCGGTGGCCCGCGACGACCGCCTGGATCCGCCGGCCCCGGCCACCGCCGCTCCGGCCCGAAGGCGGCCGCGGTCAGTGCCGCCGTGACGCTTCGGGCGCGAGAAGGGCATCGCCGCGTACGTCGGCGACGGGACACAGCGTTGGCCCGCGGTGCACGTCTCGGACGCGGCGCACCCAGGAGCTGCTCGGCTGGCGGCCCGCGCAACCGGGGCTGCTGGACGACCTCGAAAAGGGGTACTACGGCTGAGGATGGGACAGCGCCGGCGGAGGTGGCGACGATGACACCTCCGCCGGCGCCGGGTCTTACCCGAGCGGCCGGTCCGTCGGCGCGATCGGGGCGGGCAGGAAGCCGCGCCCGGTCAGGTAGGCGTCGACGCCGGCCGCGGCCGAGCGGCCCTCCGCGATCGCCCACACGATCAGGGACTGGCCGCGGCCCATGTCGCCGGCCACGAACACGTTGTCCAGGCTCGTCTTGAACGCCTTGTCGCGGGCCACGTTGCCGCGCGCGTCCAGCTCGACGCCGAGGTCCTCGATCAGGCCCTGCTTCTGCGGCCCGAGGAACCCCATCGCCAGCAGGACGAGCTGCGCCGGCAGCTCGCGTTCCGTGCCGGGCACCGGGACGAACTTGCCGCCCTCGCTGCGCACCTCGACCAGCTTCAGGGCCCGGACGCGCCCGTCGGAGTCGCCCAGGAACTCCTGCGTGTTCACCGCGTAGAGCCGCTCGCCGCCCTCTTCGTGCGCCGAGGACACCCGGTAGATCATCGGGTACGTCGGCCACGGGTGGGCGTCCGAACGGGCCTCCGGCGGCTTCGGCATGATCTCCAGCTGCGTCACCGAACGCGCGCCCTGCCGGTGCGACGTCCCGACGCAGTCCGCGCCCGTGTCGCCGCCGCCGATGACCACGACGTCCAGGCCCGCGGCGTCGAACGGCGACTTCTCGAGCTCGCCGGAGGCGACCCGGTTGGCCGGGGGCAGGAACTCCATCGCCTGGAGGATCCCGTCGAGCTCCCGGCCGGGGATCGGCAGGTCGCGCCAGTCGGTCGCGCCACCCGCGAGGACCACGGCGTCGTACGAAGCAGTCAGCTCCGCGGCGGTGATGTCCACGCCGACGTTCACCGACGTCCGGAACTCCGTGCCTTCGGCCTCCATCTGCGCGAGACGGCGGTCCAGCCGGTGCTTCTCCATCTTGAACTCGGGGATGCCGTAGCGCAGCAGCCCGCCGATCTTGTCGGCCCGCTCGAGGACCACGACGCTGTGGCCCGCGCGCGTGAGCTGCTGCGCCGCGGCGAGTCCCGACGGGCCGGACCCGACGACCGCGACCTTCTTCCCCGTCTTCGACGTCGGCGGCTGCGGGGTCACCCAGCCCTCTTCGAAGGCGCGGTCGACGATGGAGATCTCGACGCGCTTGATCGTCACCGGGTCGTCGTTGATCCCGAGCACGCACGCCGTCTCGCACGGCGCCGGGCACAGGGTGCCGGTGAACTCCGGGAAGTTGTTGGTCGCGTGCAGCCGCTCGATCGCCTGGCGCCAGTCGTCCCGCCACACCAGGGTGTTCCACTCCGGGATGAGGTTCCCGAGCGGGCAGCCCTGGTGGCAGAAAGGGATGCCGCAGTCCATGCAGCGGCCGGCCTGCTTCTCCAGCTTCGTCGTGGCGAAGTCTTCGTAGACCTCGCGCCAGTCCATCAGCCGCAGGTCGACCGGACGGCGCTTCGGCTCTTCGCGGGTGGTGGTCAGAAAGCCCTTGGGGTCAGCCATGTGCGGCCTCCATGATCGCCTCGTTCACGTCGCGCCCGTCCCGCTCGGCCTGCACCTGGGCGGCGAGCACGCGCTTGTAGTCCTTCGGCATGACCTTCCCGAAGCGGTCGACGCCCGCGTCCCAGTCGGCCAGCAGTTCCCGCGCGACCGCGGATTCCGTTTCGTTGTAGTGCTTTTCCAGCGTTTCCCGCAGGAAGTCCGCGTCCTCGGAGTCCAGCGGGTCGAGGTCGACCATCTCCGGGTTGACGCGGTGGGCGGGCAGGTCCAGCACGTACGCGATGCCGCCGGACATGCCGGCCGCGAAGTTGCGCCCGATCGGGCCGAGCACGACCATCCGCCCGCCGGTCATGTACTCGCCGCCGTGGTCGCCGACGCCTTCGACGACGGCCAGCGCGCCGGAGTTGCGCACGCAGAACCGCTCGCCGACCTTGCCGCGGATGAAGATCTCGCCGCTGGTCGCGCCGTAGGCGATGACGTTGCCGGCGATGATCTGCTCCTCGGCGGTGTACTGCACGTCCCGCGGCGGCCGCACGATCAGCCGTCCGCCGGACAGGCCCTTGCCGACGTAGTCGTTGCCGTCGCCGTACAGCCGTAGCGTGATGCCCTTCGGCACGAACGCGCCGAACGACTGGCCCGCGGTGCCGGTGAAGGTGACGTCGATGGTGTCGTCGGGCAGGCCTTCGCCGCCCCACCGCTTCGTCAGCTCCGAGCCGAGCATGGTGCCGACGGTCCGGTTCACGTTGCGGACGGGCAGTTCCAGCCGCACCTTGTCGCCCGAGTTCAGGGCGCCCTCGGCGAGCTGGATCAGCGTGTTGTCGAGTGCCTTCTCCAGCCCGTGGTCCTGCTTGGTCTGCTGGAGCCGCAGACCCGCCGGGGCCACGTCGGGCACGTGGAAGATCGGCGACAGGTCCAGCCCGGCCGCCTTCCAGTGGTCGATCGCCTTGCGCTTGTCGAGGAACTCGGCGTGCCCGACCGCCTCGGCGATCGACCGGAAGCCCAGCTCCGCCAGGTACTCGCGGACCTCCTGGGCGATGAACTCGAAGAAGTTGACGACGTACTCGGCCTTGCCGCTGAACTTCTCGCGCAGCTTCGGGTTCTGCGTCGCGACGCCCACCGGGCAGGTGTCGAGGTGGCAGACGCGCATCATGATGCAGCCCGACACCACCAGCGGCGCGGTCGCGAAGCCGAACTCCTCGGCGCCGAGCAGCGCCGCGATGATCACGTCGCGGCCGGTCTTGAGCTGGCCGTCGGTCTGCACCACGATCCGGTCGCGCAGCCGGTTGGCCAGCAGCGTCTGCTGCGTCTCGGCCAGGCCGAGCTCCCACGGGCCGCCGGCGTGCTTGATGGACGACAGCGGCGACGCGCCCGTCCCGCCGTCGTGGCCCGAGATGAGCACGACGTCGGCGTGCGCCTTGGACACGCCCGCCGCGACCGTGCCGACGCCGACCTCGGACACGAGCTTCACGTGGATGCGCGCGTTCGGGTTGGCGTTCTTCAGGTCGTGGATCAGCTGGGCCAGGTCCTCGATCGAGTAGATGTCGTGGTGCGGCGGCGGCGAAATGAGGCCGACGCCCGGCGTCGAGAACCGCGTCTTCGCGATCCACGGGTACACCTTCGCGCCGGGCAGCTGCCCGCCTTCGCCGGGCTTCGCGCCCTGCGCCATCTTGATCTGGATGTCGTCGGCGTTGACGAGGTATTCGCTCGTGACGCCGAACCGGCCCGAGGCGACCTGCTTCACGGCGCTGCGCCGCTCCGGGTCGTACAGCCGCTCCGGGTCTTCGCCGCCCTCGCCGGTGTTGGACTTCCCGCCGAGGCGGTTCATCGCGATGGCCAGCGTCTGGTGCATCTCCATGGAGATCGAGCCGTAGGAGATCGCGCCGGTGGCGAACCGCTTGACGATCTCCGAGACCGGTTCGACCTCGTCGATCGGCACCGGCGCGCGCTTGCCGTACTTGAAGTCGAACAGCCCGCGCAGCGTCAGCAGCTTCTCGGCCTGGTCGTCGACGGCCTTCGTGTACTCCTTGAAGACCTCGTACTTCCCGGACCGCGTGGAGTGCTGGAGCTTGAACACCGTCTGCGGGTTGAACAGGTGCGGTTCGCCTTCGCGGCGCCACTGGTAGTCCGCGCCGGTCTGCAGCTCGCGGTGGGCGGCCCGGACGCCGTCGGCCGGGAAGGCGTACTCGTGCCGCTTCGCGACCTCGTCGGCGAGCGTCTCGAAGCCGACGCCGCCGAGGCGGGACGTCGTGCCGGTGAAGCAGTTCTCGATGACCTCTTCGCCGAGCCCGATCGCCTCGAAGATCTGCGCGCCGGTGTAGGACGCGACGGTCGAAACGCCCATCTTGGACATCGTCTTGCGGACGCCCTTGCCGAGCGCCTTGATCAGGTTCTGCGTCGCCTGCTTCGGCGTCACCCCGGGGATCAGGCCCTGGTGGGCCATCTCCTCGACGGTCGCCATCGCCAGGTACGGGTTCACCGCGGCGACGCCGTAGCCGATGAGCAACGCGATGTGGTGCACCTCGCGCGCGTCGCCGGCTTCGACGATGAGGCCGACCTGCGTGCGCGTCTTCTCGCGGACGAGGTGGTGGTGCACCGCGCCGGTCAGCAGCAGCGAGGGGATCGGCGCGTGGTTCTCGTCGACGCCGCGGTCGGACAGCACGATCAGCCGGGCGCCGTCCTCGATCGCCTCCGACACCTCGGCGCGGATCTCGTCGAGCCGCTTGACGAGGGCTTCGCCGCCGCCGTGCACGTTGTAGCGGCCGAGCACGGTGACCGCCTGGAACTCCGGGAGGTCGCCGTCGTCGTTGACGTGCACCAGCTTGGCGAGCTGGTCGTTGTCGAGCACCGGGAACGGCAGCGCGATCCGGCGGCAGCTCGCGGCGTCGCCGACGAGCAGGTTCGGCTCGGCGCCGATCTGGGTGCCGAGCGCGGTGACGAGCTCCTCGCGGATGGCGTCCAGCGGCGGATTCGTGACCTGCGCGAACAGCTGGATGAAGTAGTCGAAGATCAGCCGCGGGCGGCTGGAAAGCGTCGCGATCGGCGAGTCGTTGCCCATCGAGCCGATCGGCTCCGCGCCGGTGCGGGCCATCGGCTCGAGGATGGCTTCGAGCTCTTCCTCGGTGTAGCCGAACGCCTGCTGGCGGCGCACGAGCGCGGCGTGCAGCGGGACCTCGCGGTCGCGCTCCGGCAGGTCCTCCAGGTGCAGGAGACCGGCCTCGACCCATTCGTCGTACGGGTGGGCGGTGGCCAGTTCGGTCTTGACCTCTTCGTCCTCGACGATCCGGCCTTCGACGGTGTCCACGAGGAACATCCGGCCGGGTTCGAGGCGTCCCTTCCGGACGATCGTCGCCGGGTCGATTTCCAGCACGCCGACCTCGGAGGCGAGCACGACGAGGCCGTCGTCGGTCACCCAGTACCGGCCGGGGCGCAGGCCGTTGCGGTCGAGCACCGCCCCGATCTGGCTGCCGTCGGTGAAGGCGACCAGCGCCGGGCCGTCCCACGGCTCCATCAGCGTCGAGTGGAACTCGTAGAACGCGCGCCGCGCGGGGTCCATCTCCTGGTGGTTCTCCCAGGCCTCCGGGATCATCATCAGGACGGCGTGGGGCAGCGAGCGGCCGCCGAGGTGGAGCAGCTCCAGGACCTCGTCGAAGGACGCCGAGTCGCTGGCGCCGCGGGTGATCACCGGGTAGATCCGCTTGAGGTCGCCCGGGATCAGGTCGGTCTCCAGCAGGGCCTCGCGGGCGTCCATCCAGTTGCGGTTGCCGCGCAACGTGTTGATCTCGCCGTTGTGCGCGACGTACCGGTACGGGTGCGCCAGCGGCCACGACGGGAACGTGTTGGTGGAGAAGCGGGAGTGCACCAGGCCGATGGCGCTGGTGACGCGCTCGTCGGTCAGGTCGGCGAAGAACCGCTCGACCTGGGGCTCGGTGAGCATTCCTTTGTAGACGATCGTGCGCGAGGAGAGGCTCGGGAAGTAGACGTCGTCCTCGGCGAGCTCGCGCTCGGCGCGCTTGCGGACGCAGAACGCGCTGCGCTCGATGGCGAGCGGGTCGGCGTGTTCCGGCTTCGGCCGCCGCGCGGCGAGGAACAACTGCGTGAAGTGCGGCATGGTCTCGGCCGCGGTCGGCCCGCAGTGTTCGGTGTGCACCGGCAGCTCGCGCCAGCCGAGGACGCGCATGTCCTCCTCGGCGGCGATGCGCTCGATGGTCGTCATGGCCCGGCCGCGGCGCTTTTCGTCCTGCGGCAGGAAAGCCGTGCCGACGGCGTACGTGCCCGGTTCGGGGAGTTCGAAGTCCACGACCTCGCGGTAGAACTCGTCCGGGATCTGGATCAGCAGGCCGGCGCCGTCGCCGGTGTCCGGTTCGGCGCCACGAGCACCGCGGTGTTCCAGGTTGCGCAACGCGACCAGGGCCTTGGCGACGATCGCGTGATCTCGGCGCCCGGTCAGGTCGGCGACGAAGGCGACACCGCAGGCGTCGTGTTCGTAGTCGCTCCGGTAGAGGCCCTCGGCCTCGGCGTTGCTGAGCTGCTCCCCGAACGGGGGCAGGGAACTGGCACGGTGGGTCACGGCTGGCCGCCTCCCAAGGCGTTGGCGCGACCGGTACTCACCTCATCGAGTGGTTCGAGCTGAACCGGTTAACGAAGTGGTCCGGGACCGCGATGGTCAGTCGAGAACAGTTGCTGTTGTCGGCGTTGGTGGTGGTGTCACAGTGCAATGGCGGTGTCACAGTGCAAGATGCCGCGAGGTACCGGCCGAGCGCCGATGCTCGGAAACCGGACGCGGATCATCTGGGAGGCCGCACAACACTGGGCAGCCGAACGTGTCGGGTGCTGCGTGCGCGCACAGGACGGCCACGGTGGTGGGGGCCGTCCGGAGCGCGCGGTGTTACTCCCGGGTTCGCCGGGTCTTATGACGATAGTGTGAATTCGCTGTTATCGACATACGTCGTTGCCCCCGGGTGGGAAATGCCACGCTTGCGTTGACGTGCCCCGGGGTAGTCCCATATGCCGGGCCGGATCTCCCGCAGAGCGGGCTCCTGCGCCTTTGACCTGCGGAAACGTCCGTCCGAAGTGGTCCGGGGCGGCTGTCGTACCCCAGCTGCGTGGTGGGAAGCTGGGTGCATGGCGGACTTGGCCGATGACTGATCGTTATCTCTCCGTGGCTCGTGCCGGGGTCCACGAGATCGAGATCAAGCGTTCCAGGTTCCTCTGCGCGCTGGCTCCGGTGACGTCGGAAGCGGCCGCGCGCGAGTTCATCGTGGCCCGCCGCCGCGCGGATCCGGGTGCACGGCACCACTGTCACGCCTTCGTTTTGGGGCCGGATGGGCGAACCCGGCGCTCCAGCGACGACGGCGAGCCGGCGGGTACCGCGGGCACGCCGATGCTGGAAGTGCTGCGCCGCCGCGAGCTGACCGACACCGTCGCGGTGGTGACGCGGTACTTCGGCGGGGTGCTGCTGGGCGCGGGCGGATTGATCCGCGCGTACGGTCAGTCCGTTTCGGACGCACTGGAAGTTGTTGGTGTACTAGAACACCGCCGTCTCCGTCTCGTGGAAGTGGCGGTGAGCTACGACCGCGCGGGCCGGCTGGAGAACGACCTGCGCGCGTCGCCGTACCTGCTCCACGCGACCCGCTTCGACGAGTCGGCTCGCTTCGAGATCGGCCTCGCCCCCGGCGAGGCCGAGGCGTTCGCGAGCTGGCTCGCCGGCTTGACCAACGGCGAAGCGACGACCACGGAACTCGGCGACCACTGGGTGGTCCACGGCCGGTGAGTGGTCCGGTCCCGGATTCGGTTGCCGCGCAACGAACTTTCGGTGCTACCGCGATCGGGCTCTGCCGTGGCACCATGTCCTGCCACCGAGTTCCGGTACCACTTCGATCGCCAGTCCGCCGCAACCGCGGCTCACGCCATGCTGACAACGTTGTCACCGCTTAGCTGTTGCTGCCTGACTTCACCACCGCATCGCCCGACATCGTTGTCACCCGGCGGAACCGTGCGACAAGGAGAGGAAGGGTCATGTCCAGACCGACGACAAGACGGGTACGCGGGGCCGTGCTCGCCGCAGTACTCGTGGGGGCGGGGCTCGCCGCGCTGCCCGCGACGACCGCCGGCGCCGCGGCGCTCGCCCTCACGCAGTACGTGAATCCCTTCATCGGCACCGACAACAGCAACTCGCCCAACCCGGTGCCCGGCGGCGCCGGCGGCAGCACCTACCCGGGTGCGGTCGTGCCGTTCGGGATGGTGCAGTTCAGCCCGGACACCCCGACCGCGTCGCCGTCCGGCTACCGCTACGGCGACACCAGCATCGAAGAATTCAGCCTCACCCACTTCAACGGCGCCGGCTGCGCCAACAACGAAGACCTCGGCCTGCTGCCGATCACCGGCGCGCTCGGCACGTCGCCGGGCACCGGCTGGACCGGGTACGCGGGCCGCTACACCAAGGCGAACGAATCGGCCGCGCCCGGCTACTACAAAAACAAGCTCGACACCTACAACACGACCGTCGAGCTGTCCGCCACGAAGCGGTCCGGCTCCATGAAGCTGACCTACCCCGCGACGACGAGCGCGCGGCTGCTGGTCAACACCAGCCGCAGCGCGACCGGCAGCCGCAGCGGGTCCGTCAGCATCAGCGGCAGCCAGATCACCGGCTCGGTGACCGGCGGCGGCTTCTGCGGCTCCTCGAAGACCTACCCGGTCTTCTACGTGATCCAGTTCGACCGCGCGCCCAGCGGGTTCGGTACCTGGCTCGGCGGGACGGTTTCGGCCGGGTCCGCGAGCACCAGCGGCACGAACTCCGGCGGCTACGTCACCTTCGACACCTCCACCAACAACACGGTGCAGGCGAAGGTCGGCATCTCGTTCGTCAGCCTGGCCAACGCGCAGGCGAACCTCGCCGCCGAGAACCCCGGCTTCGACTTCGCCGGGATCCGCGGCGCGGCCGACACGAGCTGGAACAACGTCCTGAACCGCGTCCAGGTGAGCGGCGGCGCGGCCGCGGACCTGCAGAAGTTCTACACGGCGCTGTACCACGTGTTCCAGAACCCGAACATCGCCAGCGACACCAACGGTCAGTACCGCGGGTTCGACCAGGCGATCCACACCGCCGCGCACACCGTCTACCAGAACTACTCCGGCTGGGACATCTACCGGTCGTGGGCCGCGCTGATCGGGCTGGTCGCGCCCGACGAGGCGAGTGACATCGCGAAGTCGATGGTGCTGGACGGCCAGCAGGGCGGGCTGCTGCCCAAGTGGTCGCACAACAGCAACGAGCACTTCGTGATGACCGGGGACCCCGGGCCGATCATCGTGGGCAGCATGTACGCCTTCGGGGTCCGCGGCTTCGACACCGCGGCGGCGCTGACCCTGATGGACAAGAGCGCGAGCGGCGGCGCCACGCAGGGGCAGGCGATCCGCGGCCGGGAAAGCGGCTACCTCAGCCGGCACTACGTCTACGAGGACCCGTCGGACTCGCTCGAGTACTCGGCGTCGGACTTCGCGGTGGCTCAGTTCGCGAAGGCCGTCGGGGACACCGCGAAGTACAACACCTACATGCAGCGCGCCCAGTGGTGGCAGAACGTCTTCGGGCCCGATTCCGGCTACATCCAGCCGCGCGGCAGCAACGGCACGTGGGCGTGGCCGGTCGTGCCGTCGAGCAACAGCGGCTACACCGAGGGCAACCCGTCGCAGTACACGTGGATGGTGCCCTACAACTACCAGGGCCTGATCAACCTGATGGGCGGCCGCCAGACCGCCGTCCAGCGGCTGGACCACCACTTCACGCAGCTCAACGGTGGCCTCACCCAGCCGTACTTCTACATCGGCAACGAGCCCGAGCACGGGGTGCCGTGGGCGTACAACTACGCGGCCCACCCGCAGGGCACCAGCTCGGCCGTGCGGCGCGTGATGAACGAGTCGTTCACCACCGGCCCGGGTGGCCTGCCCGGCAACGACGACCTGGGCGCCACCTCGGCGTGGTACGTCTTCGCCGCCCTGGGGATGTACCCGGCGACACCCGGCGCGGACGTCCTCGCCCTGCACGGCCCGCTGTTCCCCTCGGCTTCGATCCTCCGGCCGAGCGGGACGATCCGGATCACCGGCACCGGCGCGGGCCAGGGCGCCCAGTACGTGCAGAACCTCAGCGTCAACGGCGTTTCGACGACCAAGTCGTGGATCCGCTACGGCGACATCGCGGGCGCGTCGACGCTGAGCTACTCGATGGGCTCGTCGCCGGGTACGTGGGGCACGAGCACGGCGGACGTCCCGCCGTCGTACAACGACGGGTTCACGCCGCCGCCCGCCGCGCCGGAGCTCGGCACGAACGTGGCGCAAGGCAAGGCGGCCACGGGCTCGGCGCCGTGCAACTCGGCCGAGGGCGCGGCCAACGCCGTCGACGGGAGCCTCGCGAACAACAGCAAGTTCTGCACCACCGCGGCGACGAAGTTCCTGCAGGTCGACCTCGGGTCCGCGCAGAACGTGTCGTCGTTCGTCGTCGAGCACGCCGGCCTCGGCGGGGAGACGACGGGCTGGAACACCGCGGCTTTCACGATCCAGACGTCCACGGACGGCAGCACGTGGACGACGGTCGCGTCCGTGACCGGTTCCCGGGCGAGCCGCACGTATCACCCGATCGGGACCCGCTCGGCGCGGTACGTGAAGCTGAACCTCACCAGCCCGGCCAACGACGGCAACGGCGCGGCGCGGATCTACGAGTTCGAGGTCTACCGCTGAGCCGGGAGCTCGTGAGCGCCGGGCGCGGCGCTCACGAGCCCTTGACCCACTCTTCGCGGGTGATCGCGTACTCCACGTCACCTTGCTCGCTGCCCGGCGCCCGCTCGTGCTCGGGGAACTCCTCGAAGTACGTGCGGACCAGCTTCATCCCCAGTTTTTCCATCACGCGGCGCGAGGCCTGGTTCACCACCATGGTCGACGCGGTCACGCGCCGGACCCCCAGTTCGGTGAAGCCCTTCGCGAGCAGGGCCGCGGAGCCTTCGGTGCCGTAGCCCTTGCCCCACGCCTTCCGGTGCAGCCGGTAGCCGAGTTCCGGCTCGTCCGCCGGATCATCCGGCCGCGGCCGGAAATGGAACCACCCCAGGAAGCCGCCGGTGCTCTTTTCGATCGCCGCCCAGAACCCGTAGCCGGGGAAACGCTCGTAGTAACCGAGGAACGCGGGGAGATCCAGCGTGACGATCTCGGCGCGGTCCGCCGGCTGTCCCCCATTGAGGTACTTCATCACGGCCGGGTCGTCGTAGAGCTCGAAGAGCGCGTCGGCGTCGTTCTCGGTGAACCGGCGGAGGATCAACCGCTCGGTTTCGAGGAATACGTGCATCAGGTGATGCTGGCAGTGACCCCAGTGTGAAGCAACGTCTTTACGCGGCGATGGCGAGGACCTCGCCCAGTGCCCGCGAGCCGGCCTCGGTGAGCAGGGCGGGCACGCGCTCGCCGCACTTGCCGATCCGGGCCGGTGCGATCAGGCCGAGCCGCGCGAGCCGGTGCACGGTGGACTGGTCGCAGCAGCTCAGGCCGTCGATGAACAGGTCGGGCTCGCAGCTGCAGCGGATCTCGGCGTGGCCCCCGGCCACGGCTCTCAACGTGGCCCGCTCACGATGGTTCAGTTCGGTGATCATGGCGGCGCCTCCTTCCCGTCGTGCTCATTAGACGCCTCGCCACCGACAGTTTCCGCCTCCGAGCGTGCGAACCCGGGTATTTCAGGGGTGCACGTAGGGGTGGCGTGTCGTGCGGTTCCGGGGTGAACCCCGAGTACCCCTACGGAAGCGGTTCAATCGTCGTCTTCCGCAGGTGCCGGAAAACGATCGACGTCCGGAAGCCGACGATCTCCCGGCGCAACGCCAGCCGGTCGGTCAGGAATGCGTGCAACGCGTCGATGTCCGGTGTGGTCACTTCGATCAGGAAATCGTCACTCCCCGCGGTCACGTAAACCGAGAGCACCTCCGGCAGTTCGGCGATCGACCGCTGGAAGGAATCGATCACCGCCCGGCTGAGCGGCCGCACCTGCGCCGTGACGAGCGCCCGGACGCCGCGGTTGAGGCTCGGCAGGTCGATGTCGGCGTGGTACCCGCGGATGACGCCGCGTTCGCGCAGCAGCCGGATGCGTTCCAGGCACGTCGACGGCGCGATGCCGACCTTGCGCGCGATGTCCCGGTTGGTCTGCCGGGCGTCCTCCTGCAACTGCCGCACGATCGCCGAATCAAGTTCGTCGAGCACCGTGACCATCCCCTCCGGGACGAATTTCGTTCGGCGAACCGCCGACGCTGCCGACGATGACTCTAACTTCAGTCGTCATGACCGCACATGAGCACCTCGTCGCCCGTCGTGGCCGTCGATCCGGCGTCACCACGATGATCGCGATCCATTCCACCGTCCTCGGCCCGGCCGTCGGCGGCTGCCGCTTCAAGCCCTACGCCACCCTCACCGAAGCCGTCGACGACGTCCTGCGGCTGTCCGAAGCCATGACGGCCAAGTGCGCGGTCGCGGGGCTCGCTTTCGGCGGCGGCAAGAGCGTCATCGCGCTCGAGCCGGGCCGCGTGCTCTCGCCGGCGGAACGCCGGGACGTCCTCCTGGACCACGCGGACCTGATCGCCGAGTTCGGCGGCCGCTACCAGGCGGGCCCGGACGTCGGCACCGGCCCGGCCGACATGCTGGTGCTCCGCGAGGCCTCGCCCTACGCGTTCTGCACGCCCGAGTCGGCGGGCGGCACCGGTTCCTCCAGCGGCCCGACCGCCGTCGGCGTGCTGGCCGCGCTTAGGGCGGCGGTCGGCTCGGCGGACATGACGGGGCGCCGGGTGGTGATCAGCGGCTACGGCTCGGTGGGCGCCCACCTCGCGGCGAGCCTGCACGCGGCCGGTGCCGACGTCGTCGTGTCCGACATCGACCCGGCGAAGCGCGCCGCAGCCGAGCGGCTCGGCCTGAGCTGGGCCGAGCCGGAGAAAGTGCTCACGTCGACGGCCGACGTGGTGATCCCGGCGGCGGTGGGCGGGGTGCTCGATCCCGAGACGGTGGCCCGGCTCGACACCCCGCTCGTCGTCGGCCCGGCCAACAACCAGCTCACCGACGACACGGTGGCCGACGACCTCGCCGCCCGCGGTGTCCGGTGGATCCCGGACTACGTGGCGAGCGCGGGCGGGATCATCTACACCCTTTCGCGTGAAGCGGAGGGCCTGGACCACGAGGCCGCGCTCGCCCGCGTGGAGACGATCGAGCAGACCGTCGCGGACTTGCTGAAGACCGCGGAGGCCAACGCGACCACGCCGCTGCGGGAGGCGGCCGCGCTGGCCGAACGCCGGCTCACCTCTGGTGCGGAGCCACGTACTCCTTAGCCTCGGGCGCTTCGAACAGCGGCTTGACGTACTTGACGCCGCCCTCGGCGGAGGCGTCCGGGGTGGCCGCGTACACCTGGCGCGTCGCCGGCGTCCCCGGCTTGGAGAAGTCGAGCGCCGCGACCAGGTTGTCCGTGTTCGCCGACGTCGTCTGCTTCAGCGCCGCGGCGATGCCGTCGCGGGTGAGGTCCTTGTTGTCGCAGGCCTTCTTCAGCACCGCGCCCCACACTTCGCCGACGGCGTAGCCGTACGGGACACCGCCGTTGGGCGTTTCCTTGTACGCGGCCTTGAACTTCGCGGCGACGTCCTTCGCCTTCGGCAGGTCCGCGGAGAACGGCACGCTGCTGGCGACGATCGTCAGCTTGTCGAGCGCCGCGGCGGCGGGGCTCTTGAGCAGCGCCGGGTCGAACGTCGGGTTGTTGCCGAGCACCGGCACGTTCAGCCCGAGGGCCTTGTTCGCCGCCACCGCGGACCCGGTCTGGGCGGGGGTGGTGGTCAGCGCGATCGCCTTGACGCCGGCGCCCTTGAGCCCGGTGACGACGTTGGTGAGGTCGCTGTCGGTCGAGGTGATCTTCACTTCCTTGACCGACAGGCTGTGCTTCTTCGCGTAGAACTGCGAGCCGCGCAGGCCGTTCTTGCCGTACTCGCCGTCGATGTAGACGTGCCCGATGGTGTCGCCGTCCTTGAGCAGCCCCTGCTCCTGCAGGTACGCCAGGCCGTCGATCATCTCCAGGTCGTAGGTCGTCCCGACGATCATCACGTACGGGTTGTCGAGCAGCTCCGAGGACCACGACGCGGGCGCGGCGACGGTCTTGTCCGAAGCCAGGTTCTGCTTCAGCGCGGCGACCACCGGCGAGCCGAGCAACTGCACGAACCCGAGCACTTTGGGCTCGATCTGCGGGTACAGCGTCTTCGCCGTGTCGGCCTTGTAGCCGTGGTCGACCTCGTCGAGCTTCACCTGCCGCCCGCAGACCCCGCCGGCGGCGTTGAAGTCCTTGGCCCACAGCTCGTTGCCCTGCGTGACGCCGAGGCCGAGGTTCTTGAACACGCCGGACTTGTCGGTCATCACGCCCAGCGTCACCTCGGTCGCCGTCACCCCCTTGCCGGTCTTGACGCCGGAGCTGTCCGGCCCCGACGAGCCCGAGTCGTTCGCTTTCGTGCTGCACGACGAGAGCGCGAGGGCGGCCACCAGCGCCGCCGCCAGGTGTGTGCGTTTCATGGTTCCTCCGGGAGTTGACGGCGAAAGCGCCGCTGGGTGATCCGGCGGCCGATCGCGGCGAGCCCGCCCGGCTCGAACAGCACGACGAGGATGATCGCGGCGCCGTAGACGAACGAGCTGACCAGGACCGGGGTCAGCGCGCCGTCGCCGGTGCCGGAGAACCAGCCGAGGTCGGCGGAGTAGAGGGCGAGCACTTGCGGCAGGCCGTTGACGATCAGCGCGCCGACCAGCGCGCCGGGGACCGAGCCGAGCCCGCCGATGATGACCATCGCCAGGTAGGCGATCGACACGTTGATGCCGTAGGTGCCGAACTCGCTCTCGTCCGGTTTGAGGATGTCGAACCACAGCACGGTCATCGCGCCGGCGAGGCCGCCGTAGGCCGAGGAGACGGCGAACGCGCCCGCCTTGGCGCGCAGCACGCTGACCCCCATCACCGCGGCCGCGGCCTCGTTGTCGCGCACCGCGCGCCACGAGCGTCCGACCCGGCCACCGGCGGCGCCGCGCGCGATCACGAACGCCAGCACGGTGAGCAGCAGGAACAGGTACCACGTGCGTTCCGCCTGCCGGATCGGCACGCCGAGCAGTTCGAGCCGGGGACCGTCGTTGGTGAAGGGGAAGCCGAACAGGGAGAACGGTGCCGGCGTGCGCCCGGTGGACGTGCCGCCGGTGAGCTCTTCGGCCGACTGCCCGAAGTAGAGGCCGAGGAACACCAGCGCCAGCGAGGCGACGCCCAGGTAGATCCCGCGCAGCCGCCCGGCGACCGGGGCGAAGGCCAGCCCGAGCAGGGCCGTGACGACCACCGCGCCCAGCAGCGAGAGGCCGGGGTCGAGGCCGAAGCCGACCACGCGCTCGTCGCCGGCCGGCCCGGACAGGACGGTGTAGGCGGTGCCCCCGGCGAGCAGGAAGAACGCGTGCGCCAGGGAAAGCTGCCCGGCCTGCCCGACGACCAGGGTCAGCCCGATCGCGCCGACCGCGCCGATCATCAGGTACTGCCCGGCCTTCAACCAGGCCGCGTCGAGGTAGAGCGGCAGGGCGAGCAGGACGACCAGCAGCGCGAGCCACGCCGCGGCGCGGACCAGCCGCGCCGGGTCGCGGTTCGGCCGTGACGCCGGCGCGTCGGCGGCGGGCGGGCTGTCCACTTCGGACACGGTTTGCTCAGACACGCGTTCGCTCCCTCGTGCCGAACAGCCCGGACGGCCGCACCACCAGGACCACCAGCATCACCAGGAACACCGCGCTCTTGGAGAAGTCGAACGAGACGTACTGCGCCGACAGCGCTTCCACCAGGCCGACGACCAGGCCGCCGACCACCGCGCCCGCCGTCGAGTCGAGGCCGCCGAGGATCGCCGCGGGGAACGCGGCCAGCGCGATCGAGTGCGTCCCGCGCGAAAGCCCGGCGCCGGAGAAGTCCTGCGTCGCGATGAAGAGCACGGCCACCCCGGCCAGGAGCCCGGCGACCAGCCACGCGGTCGCGGTGACGCGGGAGCTGCGGATGCCCATCAGCGCGGCGGCTTCGCGGTTCTCCGCCTGCGCCCGCATCGCCACGCCCCAGTTCGAGTACTTGAAGGCCAGCCAGAACGCCGTGATCAGCACCGCGGCCACGCCGAGGGCGACCAGCTGGGTGCGGAACAGGGTGATCCCGCCGAGCTGGAACGGCTTCGCGTCCCACGCGTCGCCGAGGAAGGGCAGCGTGACGCCGAGGCGGCGCACGATCTCCTCGGTGACGATCACGTCGACGCCGATGGTGAGCAGGGCAAGGCTGTTCGCGTCGGCGTGCCGGGAGCGCGACAGCAGCAGCCGCTCGACGAGCAGGCCCAGCAACCCGGCCGAGACGACGCCGACGAGCGACGCGCCCACCCAGCCCAGCGCGTCCCGCGTCACCACGACGAGGTAGCCGCCGAAGAGCACGAGCGAGCCGTGCGCGAAGTCGACCACCTCGGTGGCCTTGAAGATGATCACGAACCCCAGCGCCAGCAACGCGAACACCGCGCCCTTGCCGAGGCCGTTCACCACGAGCTGCAGGAAGGTGTTCACGCCGCCTCCGTCCCCAGGTAGGCCTGGATGACGTCCGGGTCGGACTGGACCTGCGCCGGGGTGCCGTCGGCGATGCGCCTGCCGAAGTCGAGCACCGTGACGCGGTCGGCGATGCCCATCACCAGACCCATGTCGTGCTCGACGAGCACGATCGAGATACCCAGTTCCGCCCGGATCTCGCTGATGGTGCCGGCCAGCTCGGCGGTCTCGGTCGCGTTCATCCCGGCCGCGGGCTCGTCGAGCAGGAGCAGCACCGGCTCGACGGCGAGCGCGCGGGCGAGGTCGACGCGCTTGACCGCGCCGTAGGGCAGCACGCCGACCGGCGCGTCGACGACCGGGCCGAGCCCGAGGAACGCGCAGATCTCCCGCGCGCGCCCGGCGTGCCGCCGTTCGGCGCGGACCGTCCACGGCAGCCGCAGCCCGGTTTCCAGGAATCCGCCGCGGGTCAGCGCGTGCCGGCCGAGCATGACGTTGTCCAGCACGGTCGAGCCGGGGGAGAGGGCGGCGTTCTGGAACGACCGCCCGACGCCGAGGCGGGCGAGCTTGTGCGGCGCGAGCCCGGTGAGGTCGGTGTCCCCGAGCCGGACGCGGCCGGCGTTCGCCCGGTAGAGGCCGCTGATGACGTTGAAGCAGCTGGACTTCCCGGCGCCGTTCGGCCCGATCAGCGCGTGCAGCGAGCCGGGGGCGACGGTGAAACTCACGTCGTCGAGGGCGCGGATTCCGCCGAACCGCAGGGAGACGTTCTCGACGCGCAGCTCCGGCGCCGTCATCCGGCCCACCTCGACAGGGTCCGGCCCGCCGGCCGGGCGCGGGCGGTTTCCGCCTCGGCGCCGGTGGTCTCCGGCGACTCGGCGTGCCCGCCGAGGTAGAGCCGCCGGACGTCCTGGCTGGCGGAGAGCTCGGCCGCCGTTCCGGCCAGTGCGACCCGGCCGACCTCGAGCACGACGGCGTGGTCGGCGACGCCGAGCGCCATCACCGCGTTCTGCTCGACCAGCACCACGGCGGTGCCGCGGGCGTGGATCTCCCGGATGGTCCGCGCGATCTGCCCGACGACCTTCGGGGCCAGGCCCAGCGAAGGTTCGTCCAGCAGCAGCAGCCGCGGCGCGGACATCAGCGCCCGGCCGATCGCCAGCATCTGCTGCTCCCCGCCGGACAACAGCCCGGCGCGCTGCCTGGCCCGTTCCGCCAGCACGGGGAAGAGCTCGTCGACCCGCTTCCGGGCGGTGTCCCTTTCGGCCGCGGTGCGCGCCCCGATGCCACCGGCCCGCAGGTTCTCCTCGACGGTCATCCGGGCGAACACCTGGCGGCCTTCGGGGACGCAGACGACGCCGAGCCGGACGATCCGGGCGGGGTCGAGCCGGCCGAGCGCGTGGCCGTCGTAGCGGATTTCACCGTCGTCGATCGAGCCGCGGTGCATCCGGAGCGTGCCCGAGACGGCTCTGAGCAAAGTGGACTTCCCGGCACCGTTGCTGCCGAGCACGGCCAGCACCCCGTCGGCGGAGACGTCGAGGTCGATCCCGTGCAGGGCGGCCGTCGACCGGCCGTACCGCACCCGCAGGCCACGCACGGTCAGCACGGACTCACTCCAGGACGCAAGAGGCCTCCTCCGTTCGTGTGACGCGAGTCACGATCGGTGGCGGTCATCCTGCGTTCGGCGGGAGTGATCCGATACCCCCACCTGGAGAGGTAGGCGGCTACAAAACGGACACGGCGGCCTCCCGGAGTGCCGCGAACACCTCGGGGGAGGTGGTGTATTCGCCGAGGCGGACCGGCTTGCGGTCACCGTGGAAGTCGCTCGAGCCGGTCGCGAGCAGCCCCAGGTCCGCCGCGATCGCTCGCAGCCGGCCTCGGACCTCCGGGGGCTGCTCCGGGTGGTCGGCCTCGATGCCGGTCAGCCCGGCGTCGGCGAGCCGCGCCAGCTGCGTGTCGGAAACCGAAGCCCGGCGCTTCACCGAGCGCGGGTGGGCCAGCACCGCGACACCGCCGGCCGCGCGGACCAGCGCGATCGCCGCCACCGCGGACAACACGTGCTTCGGCACGTCGGCGCGGCCGCCGTCGGCGATCCAGTCGGCGGTGAAGGCGTCGGTGACGCCCACGGTGGCCAGCGCCGCGGCGATGTGCGGACGTCCCAGCGGTGCGCCCCCGGCGATCGCCCGCACCTGCTCCAGGGTGATCGGTGCGCCCAGCTCCCGGCAGCGCTCGACCATCCGCACCCCGCGGCGGTCCCGGTCGGTGCGGATCAGCTCGAGTTCGGCCGCCAGCGGCGCGTGCCCGGGATCGACGAAGAGGCCGAGCAGGTGGACCTCCGCGTCGTCGAGGCGGCAGGAGATTTCCACGCCGGGGACGAGCTCGATGCCGGGGGCAGCGGTCGCCGCCGCTTCCAGGCCGGCGAAGGTGTCGTGGTCGGTGAGGGCGAGGACGGTCAGCCCGGCCTCGGCGGCCAGCCGCGGGAGCTCGGCCGGCGGCGTCGTCCCGTCCGAGGCCGTGCTGTGCGTGTGCAGGTCGATCGTCACCCGGCCGAGGATCTCACAGCAGCCCGGCTTCGCTGGCCTTGCCGATCGCCTCGACGCGGTTGCGCGCGCCCAGCTTGTGCAGCGCCGACTGCAGGTACGTCTTCACCGTGTTGCGCGCCAGTCCCGTCGACTCCGCGATCTCCGGATTCGTCTGGCCCTGGGCGGCCAGCCGCAGGACTTCGTACTCGCGGCGGGTCAGGCCGCTGCGGGCCAGTGCGTCCGAGCGCTGCCCGGCGTCGGGCAGGATCCGCGGGTCGACGACGCGCTCGCCGCGCAGGACCCGGCGCAGCTCGGTCACCAGCTGCGCGCCGGCGGCGTCCTTGAGCAGGCAGCCGTGCGCGCCCGACTCCAGCGCGGCCAGCACGCCCTGGTGGTCGCCGTGGGCGGTGAACACCACGATCTTGCCGTCGGGGTGCACCCGGCGCAGCTCGGTGACGACCTCCGGCGCGAGCATGTCCGGCAGCCGCAGGTCGAGCAGGATCAGGTCCGGGGCCAGCGACGCCACCCGCTCGATCGCCAGCCGGCCGGACTCCGCGGAGCCGATCACGTTCAGGCACGGGTCCGAGCGCAGCAGCAGGGCCACGCCGTCGCGGACCACCGGGTGGTCGTCGACGACGAAGACGGTCGCGTGGGTCACGGCCGCACCAGCGGCACCCACGCGCGCAGGGTGCAGCCGTCGTCGTCGTCGCGGACCAGGCTGACCCGGCCGCCGAGCCGCTCGGCGCGTCCGGTCAGCGTCCGCAGGCCCATGCCCGTGCCGGGGACCGGGTCGGTGCCGGTGCCGTCGTCCGCGACGACCACCTGGACCCCGTCGTCGCTGGGCAGCAGGCTGACGATCACCGACGACGCCCGGGCGTGCTTCTCGACGTTGAGCAGGCCCTCACGCACGGCGGACACCAGCAGCGCGGTGCGTTCGGCGTCCAGCGGCGGCACCGCGGCGAGCTGCACGAACCGCGCCGGGACGCCGCAGCGCGCCTGGAACGAGCGGCAGTGCTCGGCCAGCTCGACCGGCAGGGCCCGCTCCGGGCTGCACTCCGACAGCGCCAGCAGGGACTCCCGCAACGCGCCCGCCGCCGCCGAGACGTCGCCTTCCAGCCGGCGCAGCCGCGCCTCCAGGCCCGGGAGCCCGCACAAGTCCTCGTGCAGGTCACGCACCTGGACGCCGATGGAGAACAGCAGCGCGCCGACGGAGTCGTGCAGCGCGCTCTGCATCCGCAGGCGTTCGCCGGCCACCGCGGCCGTGCGGTCGGTCTCGGCCACCTTCGCCAGGTGCAACGCCGTCCCGGCCTCGCGCGCGACCTCCTCCATCCGCCGGACGGCGTCGTCGCCGAAGTCGGCGGGCTCGCGCATGGCCGCGTAGGCGACGGCGACGGTCTCGCCGCGCGCGACGATCGGGACGGCGAGCATCGCGGCCAGGCCTTCGCCGCGCACCTGGGCGTCGAAGTGGTGGGTGATCGCCGGCGAGCTGACGTAGTCGGTGACCCGCACCGGGCGGCCCAGCGCCAGCACCCGCCCG
Source organism: Amycolatopsis sp. NPDC051045 (assembly GCF_040682955.1). Taxonomy (NCBI): domain Bacteria; kingdom Bacillati; phylum Actinomycetota; class Actinomycetes; order Pseudonocardiales; family Pseudonocardiaceae; genus Amycolatopsis; species Amycolatopsis sp. NPDC051045. Next base: position 23,308 of record NZ_JBFBCC010000037.1, on the reverse strand, counting down.
CCGATGCCCTGGCCGACCGGCACCTCGAGGTCCTGCAGCGAGTCCGTCCGGGTGCCGGACGTCCAGCGGATCACGGCCAGCTCGGGCCGGTCGAGCTCGGCGACGAACCCGGCCTTCGCCCCGACCGTCTCCCGGATCAGGCGCGCGGTCCCGTGCAGCGCGGCGACCCGGTCGAGCGTGCCGAGCAGCTTCTCGCGCTCGCGCAGCAGCTCGCCCAGCACCGCGCTGTACTCGGCGACGTGCTCCTTTGCCGTCACGCGATCACGATGGCACACGGAATGTGCTTTCGGACATACCCGGCTGGAGAGGTCCGGCGGCCCTCCGTCGACTTGAATGGGGGCGTGGAGATCCTCACCGACGCCGCCACGCTCGCGCTGTACACGACCGACGCGTCCAACTACCGGCACGTGCCGCGCGGCGTGGTGCTGCCGGAGACCGTCGACGACGTCGTCGCGGCGGTCGCCGAGGCCCGCGCGCGCGACCTGCCGGTGATCGCCCGCGGCGGCGGGACGAGCGTCGCCGGGAACGCGTGCGGGCCGGGGCTGGTGATCGACACGTCGAGGCACCTCGGCGGGGTGCTGTCGCTGGACCCCGAGGCGCGGCTCGCGCGGGTGCTGCCCGGTACGGTGCTCGACGACCTGCAGGCGGCCGCGGCCCCGCACGGCCTGCGGTTCGGCCCGGATCCGTCGACGCACAGCCGGTGCACGCTCGGCGGGATGATCGGCAACAACGCGTGCGGCTCGCACTCGGTGGCGTGGGGGCGCACGGTCGACGTCGTCCGCTCGCTGGAGGTCCTGCTCTACGACGGCACGCGGCTGCGGGTGGGCCCGGACGAGCCCACCGAGGGCCGGATCTTCGACGAGCTGCGCGCGCTGGTCCGCGACAACCTGGCGTTGCTGCGCAAGGAACTTTCGACGTGGCCGCGCCGGGTTTCCGGGTACGGGCTCGAACACCTGCTGCCGGAGAACGGGTTCGACGTCGCCAAGGCGCTCGTCGGCTCGGAGGGCACCTGCGTCACGGTGCTCGAAGCCACGGTCGCACTGGCCGAACTGCCTCGGCAGCGCGTACTCGCGGTGCTGGGCTTTTCCTCCGACATCGCGGCGGCCGACGCGGTGCCGTCGATCCTGCCGTGGTCCCCGCTGACCGTCGAAGGCGTGGACGCCGAACTGGTCGCGATGCTCCCCGGGCGGGCGGGCGACCTGCCGCCGGGCGGGGCGTGGCTGTTCGTCGAACTGGCCGGCGACGACCCGGCCGGGCGGGCCCGCGCGCTGGCCGCGTCCCTCGACCTCACCGGGTTCACGATCCTCGACGACCCGGCCGCGCAACGCCGGCTGTGGCGCATCCGCGAGGAAGGCGCCGGGCTCGCGACGCGGCTCGCCGACGGTTCGGAGGCGTGGCCCGGCTGGGAGGACGCCGCCGTCCCGCCCGAGCGGCTGGGCGCGTACCTGCGCGAGTTCAAGGAACTCATGCGGTCGCACGGGCGGCGCAGCGTGGTCTACGGCCACTACGGCGAAGGCTGCCTGCACCTGCGCCTGGACTTCGACCTGCTTTCGGCGCCGGGGATCGCCGGGTTCCGGCGGTTCCTGGAGGAGGCCGCGGACCTCGTCGCGGCGCACGGCGGCTCGCTGTCGGGCGAGCACGGCGACGGCCAGGCGCGGTCCGAGCTGCTGTCCCGCATGTACAGCCCGGAGATGATGGCCCTCTTCGCGCGGTTCAAGGCGATCTTCGACCCGGCCGGGCGGATGAACCCCGGCATCCTGGTGGCGCCGCGTCCCGTCGACGCCGATTTGCGGGTGCGGCAGGCACCCTCCTCCGTCGAGGACGCCGTCTTCCTCGGCTACCCGGAGGACCGGGGGAGCTTCGGGCAGGCGATGCGGCGCTGCGTCGGGGTGGGGAAGTGCCGCAACACCGGCGGTGGCGGCGTGATGTGCCCGAGCTACCGCGCCACCCGCGAGGAGAAGCACTCGACGCGCGGGCGCGCGCACCTGCTCGCGGAGATGATCAACGGCGAGGTCATCACCGACGGCTGGCGCTCGGCCGAAGTCCGCGACGCCCTCGACCTGTGCCTGTCCTGCAAGGGCTGCCTGTCGGACTGCCCGGTCGATGTCGACATGGCGACGTACAAGGCCGAGTTCCTGCACCAGCACTACCGGCGGCGGCTGCGCCCGGCGTCGCACTACTCGATGGGCTGGCTGCCGCTGTGGCTGCGGCTCAGCGCGCGGCTGCCGCGGCTGGCCAACGCCGTCGGGCGGTCCTCCTTGGCCCGCTTGGTGAAACGGCTCGGCGGGATCGCGCCGGAACGCGAGCTGCCGTCGTTCGCGTCCGCGCCGTTCACCCGCGCGCGGGCGGACCTGCGCCGCCGGGCGACGGGGGAGCGTCGCGTGGTGCTGTGGCCGGACTCGTTCAACAACTTCCTGACGCCTTCTGTGCTCGACGCCGCCCACGAGGTGCTGACCGCGGCCGGGTACGACGTCGTGCTGCCGGACCGCGGAGTCTGTTGTGGACTGACGTGGGTGTCGACCGGCCAGCTCGGCGTCGCGCGCCGGGTGCTGGACCGGACCCTGGACGTGCTGGCGCCGTACCTCGAGGACGGCTACGAGGTCGCGGGCCTGGAACCCAGCTGCACGGCCCTGTTCCGCGGCGACCTGCCCGCGCTCATGCCGGGCGACGCGCGCGCGGAACTGCTGGCTTCGCGGACGTTCACGTTCGCCGAACTCCTCGCGCGGGCGCCGATCCCGTTCGCGGCGCTCGACGTCGACGCGATCACGCAGGTGCACTGCCACCAGCACGCGGTGCTGGGCTTCGGCGCCGACGAGGCCGCGCTGGCCGCCGCGGGCGTCCGGAACACGACCCTGGACTCGGGCTGCTGCGGCCTGGCCGGCAACTTCGGGTTCGAGCGCGGCCACTACGAGGTCTCGAAGGCGGTGGCGGAGGACCGGATGCTGCCCGCGATCCGCGCGGCCTCCCCGGAGACGGTGGTCGTGTCGGACGGCTTCAGCTGCCGGACGCAGATCGCCCAGGAGTCGGGCCGCGAACCGGTGCACTTGGCGGAGCTGCTGCGCCGCGCCCTGCCGTGACTATTCGCTGCGCTCCAGCAGCGTCTTGATCGCGGTCAGCACGAGACGGCAGATGTCGTCGGGGTCGGCGCCGGCCAGCGGTTCCTTCCCGGTGACCTCGCGGACCAACGCGATACCCATGAGCCAGGCGAGCGCGAGGTCGGCACGCAGCTCGGCGTCCGGGGCGTCGGTCAGCGTCGCGAGCACCCCGGCGTACTCCCGGCCGACCTCCTGCCGGATCGCGGCCGCGGCGCCGTCGCTGCCCGACGAGCGCAGGTACGTCTCCAGTGCCCGGTTCCGCCGGCCACCGGGCTCGAGCATGCTGCGCAGGGACGTGCTGAAGAGCCGCTCCGGCGGGGTGGTGGCGAGCTGCTCGCGCCCCGACCGGGCGATGACCTCCTCGAACAGCGCCTCCTTGCTGCCGAAGTAGCGGAACAGCAGCGCCTGGTTCACCCCGGCCAGCTTGGCGATGTCCCGCACGGTCGTCCGGTCGAAGCCGCGTTCGGCGAACAGCTTCGCGGCGGCGTCCAGGAACGCCTGCCGCGTCGCGACCGCGTCCCGTTTGCGCGCCTGCTCCGTCATCGGAGCAGGCTAACCGGCAAACCGGACGCGGGCGCGACGGCCCTACGCGCCGGAAAGGCGGATCGCGGCGGCCGGGCAGGTCAGTTCCGCCTGCCGGACCGCCTCCTCCTCACCGGCGGGCGGCTCGGCCGCGAGGAGCACGACCGTGCCGTCGTCCTCGTTCTGGTCGAACGTCTCCGGCGCGAGCAGAACGCACTGGCCGGACGAGACGCAGCTGCCCGCGTCGACGGTGATCTGCATGGCTCACCACTCCACGGGGACGCGCTCGACGCCGCCGGCGACGCGGTTGGTGCGGACCGGGATCTCGTCGATGCCGACGGCGAGCCGCAGGCCGGGGAAGCGGCGGAACAGCTTCGGGAACACCGTCCGCAGCTCGGTGCGGGCGAGGTTGGCGCCGATGCAGACGTGGGCGCCGGTGCCGAAGGCGAGGTGCACGTTCGGTGTGCGGTCCGGGTCGAACCCGTCGGGGTCGGCGAACACCGACGCGTCCCGGTTCGCCGCGTCGCTGGAGATCAGGACGGCGTCGCCGCGCATGATCCGCGTCCCGGCGATGTCGACGTCCTCGTGCGCGTACCGCAGCAGGCCGGTGCCGCTGGTGGCGGTCAGCCGCAGGATCTCCTCGACGGTCTGGTTCACCTGGCCGTCGGGGTCGGCGGCGAAGCGGTCGCGGCGGGCGGTGTCGGCGAGCAGGAACAGCGTGCCCATCGCGATGCGCGTCGACGTCGTCTCGTGGCCGGCGAACAGCAGCCCGGCACCCATCCGGGCGAGGTCATCGTCGGTGAAGGTCGCGTCTTCGGCCTGGACCTGCACCATGTCGGAGATGACGTCGGGTTGCGGGTCCGCGCGCTTGGCGTCGGCCAGCTTCGTCATGTACGCCATGAACTCCGCCATGGCCGCTTGGGCGTCCTCACCGCCGTCCATCATCGCGATCCGCTCGGAGAGGCCGCGGAAGTGCTCCCGGTCGGCGTAGGGGACGCCGAGCAGTTCGCAGATCACCAGCACCGGCAAGGGGAACGCGAGGAAGTCGGTCAGGTCGACGGGCTCGCCGGGGTTTGCGTCCCGTGCGGCCTGCAGGTCGTCGAGGCAGCGGTCGGTCAGCTCCGCGATGTGGTCGCCGAGGGCGCGCATGCGGGGTGCGGAGAACGCGGGCGCCAGCATCCGGCGCATCCGCTTGTGTTCCCGCTCTTCGGTTTCGAAGTCACCGCTCGGACCGTCCTGCACCGCGGCGTGGGAGATCCGCGACGCCTGCTCCGGCGCCGGGTGCGACCGGCCGAAGCGGTGGTCGCGGAAGACCTCCTTGGCCTCCTCGTAGGACGTCACCAGCCAGGCCGGGTCGCCCGCGGGGGTGAGCACCCGGCTCACCGGCGCGTGCCGGCGGAGGATCGCGTAGTCCGGGGCGATCGCGAGCGCGTCGGCGCGGGCGAAGGGGAGGCGAGGCGTTTCTTCGGTGGTGGTCATGCGTCTTCCCTCGGATCGGTGGTGAGGTCGGCGAGCCAGCGGAGCTCGGCGTCGAACTTCCCGAGCACGTGGCGCAGCGCGGCACGGCTCCACGGATCGGCCTGCCCGGCGGCGAGCCCGGTGAGCCGGGCGTGCTCGGCGGTCAGCGCGCGTTTCCGGACTTCGAGCACCCGGGCGCGTTCTTCCTCGCGCAGCCAGGCGAAGTTCCCGACGCGGGCCAGGAACTCCGGCTCGTTGAGCGCCAGGTCGGCCGGGAAGTCCGCGAGCAGGTCGTGCAGCAGCTCCCGCCCGACGTCGGTGATCGTGTAGACGTGCCGCGGCGGTTTGGCCTCCTGCTCTTCCGCGCTGCGGCTCACCGCGCCCGCGTCGACGAAGCGCCGCAGCGTCGGGTAGAGCGAGTTGTTCGACAGGGTGTGGCCCGTCGAGGCCTCCACCGCCTTGCGCAGTTCGTAGCCGTGCATCGGCTCGGCGGCCAGCTTCGACAGCAGGAGGATTTCGATCCACACCTAGGTCACCGTAACCTAGTATTCGGTGACGGGGCAATGGCGGATCGTGACAGGCGGAAAGAAACTGTGTAGCGTTGTAAGCAGCTGCTTACAACCTGGAGCACGGGGGTTCCGCATGACCGCCACCCACACCGAACCGCTGTCGTACCCGTTCAACGAGGAGGCCGGGCTCGACCTGAACGAGGCGTACGCGGCCGCCCGGGAAGCCGACGGCCTGGTCCGGGTGAAGATGACCTACGGGGAGCCGGCGTGGCTGGCCACCCGCTACGCCGACGCCCGGCTGGTGCTGGGCGACCGCCGGTTCTCGCGCGCGATGGAGAAGGAAAAGGACGCCCCGCGCCGCTCACCCGCGGTGCGGGACGGCGGCATCCTGCAGATGGACCCGCCCGACCACACGCGGCTGCGGACGCTGGTCGCGAAGGCGTTCACCATGCGCCGCGTCGAGCTGCTCCGGCCGCGCGTCGCTTCGCTCGCCGCCGGCTTGATCGCGGACATGAAGGCGGCCGGTCCGCCCGCCGACCTCGTCGACGCCTACGCGTTGCCGATTCCGGTCGCGGTGATCTGCGAGCTGCTCGGGGTCCCGGTCGCCGACCGGCCGAAGTTCCGCGTCTGGAGCGACGCGGCGCTGTCGACCAGCGGGCTGACGCCCGAGGAATTCGAGCGCAACCGCGAAGAGCTGCGCGACTACATGCGCGGCCTGATCGCCGAACACCGCTCGCGGCCCCAGGACGACCTGATGACGGCGCTGATCGAAGCCCGCGACGTCCGCGACCGGCTGACCGAGCTGGAGCTCGTCGACCTGTGCGTCGGCATCCTCGTCGCCGGCCACGAGACCACCGCGAGCCAGATCCCGAACTTCGTCTACGCACTGCAGGACCAGCACGAGCAGTGGGGGCGGCTGTGCGCCGACCCGGACCTGATCCCCGCCGCGGTCGAGGAACTGCTCCGGTTCGTCCCGCTGGGCGCCGGCGCAGGATTCCCGCGCTACGCCACCGAAGACGTCTCGGTCGGCGGCGTGCTCGTACGGGCGGGCGAGCCGGTGCTGGTGGCGGTCGGCGCGGCCAACCGCGACGGGCTCCAGTTCGACGACGCCGACAAGCTGCGCTTCGACCGCTCCGAGAACCACCACCTGGGCTTCGGTCACGGCGTCCACCACTGCCTCGGCGCGCCCCTGGCCCGGCTGGAGCTGCAGGAGGCGCTGCGCGCGTTGGTCACCGAGATGCCGGGGTTGCACATCGAGGGCGATATCGTGTGGAAGACGCAGATGCTCGTCCGCGGACCGCGGTCGATGCCGATCGGATGGTGACTCGGAAGGTGGCCATGAGCTGGCACGTGGAAGTCGACGAACAAACCTGCATCGGTTCGGGGATGTGCGCGGCGCTCAAGCCCGAGGTGTTCACCCTCGACGGCGCGGTGGCGCACACGGTGACGTCCTCGGTCGAAGCCGACGAAACGGTGCTCGACGCCGCGGACTCCTGCCCGGCCATGGCGATCACGGTGACCGACGGCGGGCGGGAGATCGGCCCCCGTCCCTAGGGTGTGGGGCCGAGGTCCGTCGGCGGCGGCCCCGGTTCGGCGGCCTGGCGCCGCGCCGTCTCGTACCGGTCGACCAGGAACCTCGTGATTCGTTCCACGTCCTCGTCCGAAACGGAAACCACCTCGAAGTCTTCGCGACCCCATTCGATGCGGATGAGCAAATCGGTTCTGCTCCACCCGTTGCCGTAGAAGGCCTCCCGCTCGTCGCCGGAACCCACCTGGCGCACCAGAGCGTACGGAGCTGTCACCGGATGGTCTTCGTCCACAATGGCCCAGTAGTGGTGCTTCCCGGCTGCTTCCTCGGCCTCGGCCTCCGAGAGGCGGACCATCCGGAACTTTCGGTCCCCGGTCGGCGTGAGGTGGTAGGTGCCGTCCGGGATCTGCAGGCGTCTCGGCCGGCGCCAGGACTTGAACAGGTGTGAAAGGGACAGGCGCTTCATCGATCCCCCAGGTGATCGTCGCCGAAGTGTTTTCAGGGCGTCAACCGGCCGTGCTCGGTGACCACGGCCGTGACGAGTTCGTACGGGGTGACGTCGAAGGCGGGGTTGAAGACCTCCGCGCCCGGCGGGGTGATCGGTACCCCGGCGTATTCGGTGAGCTCGCGGGCGTCGCGTTCTTCGATGGCGATGCCCGCGCCGTCCGCGATCGACCTGTCCACTGTGGATGAAGGAGCGACCACGACGAACGGCACGCCGTGGTGCCGCGCGGCGATCGCCAGGCCGTAGGTGCCGATCTTGTTGGCGACATCGCCGTTCGCGGCGATCCGGTCGGCGCCGACGAGCACGCAGTCGACCAGCCCGCGGGCCATCGCGGCGGCGGCCGCCGAGTCGGGCTGGACGCGGTAGGGGACTTTCGCCTGCGCGAGCTCCCACGCCGTCAGCCGGGCGCCTTGGAGCAGCGGGCGCGTCTCGTCGACGAGGACTTCTTCGACGAGCCCGCGGTCGTGCAGGTGCCAGACGACGCCGAGCGCGCTGCCCCAGCCGACGGTCGCCAGCCGCCCGGCGTTGCAGTGGCTGAGCAGCCGCAGCGGCCGGCGCGGGCACTCGGCGAGCACGATCTCGGCGGCGTGTTTCGAGGCGGTCTTGTTGAGTTCTTCGTCTTCGGTGAGCAGGGCCTGCGCTTCCGCGAGGACGGCGTCGGCCCCCTCGTCCAGTTTCGCGAGGGCGCGCTCGACGCCCCAGGCCAGGTTGACGGCGGTCGGCCGGGCGTGGGCGATCACCTCGGCGTGTTTGCGGACGTCCCCGCCCCGCTTCGCCGCCAGCGCGACACCCAAGGCACCGGCGGCCCCGAGCGCGGGCGCCCCGCGGACGGCGAGCCGTTTGACGGCGTCGACCAGCTCGTCGACGGTCCGCAGCTCGAGCAGCCGGTACTCGCCGGGCAGCGCGGTCTGGTCGATGATGACGATCGCGTCGTCCGCCCAGTCGATGGTCCTGCGCACGTGCCCTCCCGGAAACCGGCCATGGTGTCGTGACCATTGAACGGCACCACCCGCCCGGCCCGCACGCAACCACCGCCCTCGCCTGACGGCCCCCAAACACGCGAGATCGCCGCTCAATCACGCGAGTTACGCCTCCAATCACGCGAGTTACGGGTCTCGTCACCCGGTTCGGCGTACCGGAGCGGCGAACTCGCGTACCTGGACGGACGACTCGCGGACCTGGACGGACGACTCGCGTACCTGGACGGACGACTCGCGTGCTTGGAGGGTCAACACGGGCCCGGAGCGTGCCGGGCCGGCCTGGCCTTAGAGGCCTGCCAGGAGATCTGTCTCTGTGATGCCCGGCCCTTGGCCTGCCCGGATGAACCACTCCGTGCCGAACGCGAACGCGAAGGCGTCGTCCGGCATGGCCAGCATGAACATGTCCTCGCTGATCTGGCTCGGGTGGGCCCGCATCGCCGCGCGCTTGACCGGCGCGTACTTCGACACGTCGACCGCCGCCGTGATCTCCGCTTCGGGTTTGCCGAACTCCACGTTCTCCGGTGGCTTCGGCGCCGCCTCGGGGGGCATCAGGCCCTGCTCGACGGCCGCTTCGAAGCCGCGTTGCATGAACTCGCGGTTGAACGTCGCCTGGAAGACCCGGGCCGTGCCGGCCAGCTCGGCGGCCCGGATGCCGACGCGGTGGACCTGGATGTGGTCCGGGTGGCCGTAGTCGCCGTTGTCGTCGTAGACCGTCAGCACGTCGGCCGACTCCTCGCGCAGGATCGCCGCGAGCTGCTCGGCCGCCTTCTCGACGTCGGCGCGCCAGAAGCACGCCGGATCGTCGTTCGTCGGCTCGCCCATCATCCCCGAGTCGCGGTAGCCGAGGAACTCGACGCGTTCGACGCCGAGGATCTCCGCCGCCGCGTGCGACTCCTCGACTCGCCGGTCCTCGAGCTTTTCGCCCTCGGCGAGAAAGCCGTCGGGTACTTCGCCGACTTCGCCCTTGGTGGCGACGACGAGCACGACCCGGTGCCCCTCGTCGACGGCTTTGCGCATGACGCCCGCGGTGCGGAGGCACTCGTCGTCCGGGTGGGCGTGGAAGGTCACCAGTGTTGCCATGCCCGCGACGCTACCGAAAGGCACCGACAAAATCCGCCCGCCGGCGTGCGGTCCTGCCGCGGAACGCCCGGCGGCCACACCGCGCTAGCCGGCTTGTTCCTTCGAGCACCACCAGGTCGACCGGCCGCCGACCGTGCCGTGGCTCATCTCCGCGCCGCAGCGCGGGCAGTGGTCGCCCGCCCGGCGGTGGCCGATGATCTCGCCGGTGTGCACGCCGCCGTGGCGGATGGCCGCGCGCAACGCCTTCCTCAGCGCCTTGTGCAGGTCCGCGAGGTCGGCGTCGGCCAGCTCGTTCACCGGGCGGGCCGGGTCGAGCGCGGCCTGCCAGAGGGTCTCGTCGGCCAGCAGGTTGCCGATCCCGGCCACGACCGACTGGTCCAGCAGCCGCGCCTTCAGCGGCGCCCGCCCACGGCCGACGCGTTCGGCGAAGTCGCGGCGCGAGATCTCCCCGGCGTCCGGGCCGAGTGCGTCGAGATCCGGGTCGAGCCGCACCCGGCTGAGCCGCCGCGTGTCGAACAGGCGCAGTTGTTCGCCGTCGGCGAAGGTGATGCCGAACCGGAACCACTCGGGCTTCTCTTCGCGGCCGCGAAACCGTTGCGGGCCGGGTGGTCCGCTCTCGCCGGCGAACCGCAGCTGGCCGGCCATCCCCAGGTGCAGTCCGAGGTTCGGGCCGGGCTGCCCGTCGCCGTTTTCCGTTTCGCACCACAGCGTCTTGCCCCGCCGGTGCGCTTCGGTGAGCCGCCCGCCCCGCAGCGCGGTGGCGATGTCCCCGGGCGCGTGCGGGCGGCAGACCCAGTCGTCGTGGTCGTCGACCTGGCGGATCTTCCGGCCGAGCGCACCGGTGAGGACCTGGCGGGCGAGTTCCACTTCGGGGAGTTCGGGCACGCACTTCAGTCTGCCCCGGCTCCGGCCCGGCCGCTCGCCAGTGTCGCGTACTCCGGCGCACAATGATCTTTCCCATTTCCGGGGAAGCCGGTTTGTCCTTGATTTGTCGTATTTATCCCGCCATCGGCTCCGGTTCGCCGGGATACCCTGCACGAGGGGCCCGTGAGCGTTCGGTGAGGCGAGGGGGCTGGCGGTGAGCGAGCGATCCGGCCCGAAGCCGCGACCGCGGCGGGTGTTCATCTCCTACGCCCAGGGACCCGGTTCGGCCGCCGACAATCGAATGGTACGCGAGTTGTGGGTGTTTCTGCGGTCCTGCGGAGTCGACGCCAGGCTGGACCTTTCCGCGGAGCACCGGCGGCAGGATTGGTCCTTGTGGATGGCCGACCAGGTCCGGGAGGCCGATCACATCCTGGTCATCGCCTCTTCGTGGTACCGGGAACGCGCGGAGGGGCGCACCGGCCCGGACGTCGGTCGGGGCGTGCAGTGGGAAGCCCGGCTGATCCGAAACGCCTTTTACCGCGATCCGCATGCGCTGGACCGCTTCGTGCCCGTGGTCCTGCCCGGGCAGACACTCGACGGCGTGCCGGACTTCCTCGCCGCCGCCAGCACGACGGTGTACCGGGTCGACCAATTTTCCTTGGCCGGTGCAGAATCCCTGCTTCGGCTACTGACCGATCAGCCCGCCTACCCGGAACCGCCGGTGGGGGAGCTTCCGCTGTTGCCGCCGGTCGAGTTCGCGCCCGATCCGGTGGGCAAGTCTCCGCAATTTCCCCTGGCGGTTCATCGAACCGTGCTCGTGGTCGATGTCGAAGGGTTCGGCGAGCACCGCCGGGCCAACCACCACCAGGTCGCCGTCCGGGACACGATGTACGAAACGTTGCGCCGGGCGTTCCGGCAGGCCGGTATCTCGTGGGATACGTGCTACCACGAAGATCGCGGGGACGGCGTTTTCGTGCTGGCCCCGCCCGAAACCCCGAAGTCGGTCTTCGTCGACGTGCTGCCCACCGCGCTCGTCGAAGGCCTGAACGCCCACAACCGGCGCGCCACCCCCGAAGAACACATCCGGCTGCGGATGGCGTTGCACGCCGGAGAGGTCAGGTACGACAGCCACGGCGTGACGGCGGCGTCGGTGATCCTGACGTTCCGGCTGGCCGATGCGCAGCCATTGAAAGCGGCGCTGGCGAATTCGCCCGGTGTGCTCGCGGTCATGGTCTCTTCGTGGTTCTTCGACGAAGTGGTTCGGCACAGCGAGAACGGTTCGCCGGGTACTTATCGGCCTTTCCTCGTCCAAGCCAAGGAAACATGCGCGATCGGCTGGGTGAGCCTGCCCGATCACCCTTATCCGGACAACCCGGTGTATCTCCAGCAGCACTTGATGAACTCCGCAGGTCAGTTCGCCGTCCTCGATGGTGTTCCTTCCGATACCGCTGCAGCACTTGACCCCTACACTCCGGGTCTTCGTGCCGGAAAAGCAGATCAAGAAGGTATTCGAGTGGGTCAGCAGGACAATCCGCAACTCGCCTTGCGGACACTTCCGCGCGACGTACCGGCCTACACCGGCCGAGCTGCGGAACTCGCCTGGTTGTCCGACGCGGTTAGCGAGGCCGCCCGGAGCGGTGACGCGGTCGCGATCCACGCCGTCGACGGGATGGCCGGGGTCGGCAAGACGGCCTTCGCCGTCCACGCCGGGCATCTGCTGGCCGACCGGTTCCCGGACGCGCAGTTGTTCGTCCGCCTGCACGGGCACACACCGGGGCAGCAGCCTGCCGACCCGGTCAACGTCCTGGCGGCCCTGCTGGCCACCATCGGGGTGCCGGCCCAGCAGGTGCCTGCCGATCCGGACGCACGGGTGGCGATGTGGCGCGATCGGCTGGCGGGCCGCCGGGTCCTGCTGATCCTCGACGACGCCGTCAGCTACGCCCAGGTCGAACCCCTGTTGCCGGCCAGTCCCGGTTCGCTGGTGATGATCACCAGCCGCCGCCGGCTCACCGCGCTGAGTGGCGTGGTGACCCTGCCGCTGGACATCCTGCCCCTCGACGAGGCGGCGTCGCTGTTCACGCGCCTGTCCGGCCGAACGGGTGGGGCCACCGAGAACGAGCACGTCAGCCAGGTGGTCCGGCTGTGCGGGATGCTGCCACTGGCGGTTTCCCTGCTGGCCGGGCGGTTGCGCAGCCGTCCGCGGTGGAGCGTCGCCGACCTGGCCGGCGAACTGGACTCGACGCACGACCGGCTCGGTGAGCTCCGCGCGGAGGACATCGAGGTGGCCGCTGCCTTCGACCTGTCCTACCGCGAACTCACCGCCGAACGGCAGCGGTTCTTCCGGCGGCTCGGCTTGCACCCCGGGCCGGAGCTGGACGCCCACGGCGCCGCGGCGTTGGCGGACGTCCCGGTGGCCGAGGCCGGTGCGCACCTCGAGGGCCTCTACAACGACCACCTCCTCGACGAGCCCGCGTTCGACCGCTACCGGATGCACGACCTGATCCGCGAATACGGCCGCAAGCTCAGCCAAGGCGACGCCGCGGCCGACCGCGAGCAGGCCGTCGACCGGCTCTTCGGCTACTACCGCGCCACCGCTGCGGTCGCCGCGTACCACATCGCCCAGGACGTCACCACGGACGGGCTGCGCGACCCCGGGGCCGACACCCGGGCCCACGCGCTGACCGAACACCGGGTGCGGCTCAGCAGCCGGATGGAGGCATGGGCCTGGATGCGCACCGAGGCGGTGAACCTGATCGCCTGCGCCGAGTTCGCCATCGGCAACGCGTGGCACGACCAGGTGATCGGGCTGGCGGAGAGCCTGGCCAAGTTCCTCTACATCGTCGGGCCGTGGGACCAGGCGCTGCGGTTGCACCAGGCGGCGGCGGAGTCCGCGGCCCGCAACGGGTACGACCTCGCCCGGGCCGACGCGCTCAACCGGCTGGGGAATGTGCAGCGGCGGATGGGCGACTACCACGCGGCCGTCGAGTCGCACTCGGCGGCGCTGGCGGGCTACACCGCCCTCGACGACGAAGCCGGGCAGGTGGCCGCCTGGGCGCAACTCGGTGTCGTGCGGCGCCTGGTCGACGACTACCCGGGCGCCGCCGCGGCCTACACGCGGGCGCTGGAGATGGCACGGGACCTGGGCGAGCGCACCAGCGAGGCATTCGCGCTCAACGAGCTGGGCATCGTCAACCTGGTCGACGGGGACTACCAAGCAGCGGTCGCTGCGCACTCGAAGGCATTGTGCCTCTATGAAGAACTCGGCGACCAGCTCGGGCAGGCCGATGCTTGGAACGAACTGGGCATCGCCCGCCGCACGATGGGCGATTTCGACGGCGCGATCGAGGCGAACACCCGGGCCGTGCAGGGTTACCACCGAGCCGGCGACGGGTTCCACGAGTCCTTCGCGCTCAACAGTCTCGCGGTGGTGTGGCGGATGGTGGGCAAGCACCGGAAGGCCATCGACGCCCACGAACAGGCCCTGGGCATCTCCCGCACGCTGGGCGACCGGCTCGGCGAAGCGGGCGGCCTCAACGAACTGGGCGCCGCGCAGCACCGGATCGGCGATCTGGCCGCCGCCGAGCAGAGCCAGGTAAAGGCTCTTGAGATCTACCGCGAGCTGGGCAATCGCCTGGGCGAAGCCGAAGCCTTGAACCACATCGGCGTGCTGTTGATGGCAACCGGCCGGGTCGACGAAGCAGCGTCGCACTACGAGGGGGCGTTGAGCCTCGCCCGAGCCGTCACCAGCCCCCTGGAGGAAGCGCGGGCACTGGACGGGCGAGGCCGCTGCGCGGCGCAGTCGGCCCAGCTGGACGCCGCGGCCCGCGACCTGCGGACCGCGTTGACGATCTTCGAGCGCATCGGTGCTTCGGAAGCCGGTGACACCCGTGAATACCTCGCACGACTGCGATCCCCGGGAGCAGCGCATGATGCGGATCACGCTGACAGAGGGTGAACGCGCGTCGATCGGCGCGCTGGCCGACCGGACGTTTCCCGACGAGGTCACCGAGCCCGATCGGCTCGCCGAGGCCGCGGCCCTCGCTGCCGCGCGGCTGCCGGCACGGTTGCGCGAACACCTGACCGCCGCCCGGGTGGTGGAAAGCGACCTCACGATGGTCTCGGGCCTGCCGGCGGTCGAGAACCTCCCGCCCACCCCGGCGGACTGGCAGGCGGCCGCGGAGACGGCAGCGGGCCGGCTTGCGGGAATGGTGCTGCTGATCTGCGCTTCCGCGCTCGCCGATCCGCTCGGGTGGATGAGCCAGCAGTGCGGCCGGCTGGTGCACGACGTGTGCCCGGCCCGGGGCCTGGAAGACGGTGACACCAGCGCCAGCAGCACCACTTCGTTGAGCCTGCACACCGAAGACGCCTTCCACAGCGCCCGCGGGGACTACGTCGGCCTGTACTGCCTGCGCAACCCGGACCGGACGGGCACCACCGTCGTCCGCCTGAGCGTTCTCGACCTGCCGGCGGACGTCCTGCGTGCGTTGCGCGAACGCAGGTTCCACTTCCGGCCGGACAACTCGCACGACATGCCAGGCGCCCTGACCCCACCCGAGGGCCAGTCGATCGTCTTCGGGCCGGCCGGGCGCCCCTATCTCCGTTACGATCCCGACTTCGTCTTCGCCAAGAGCGGTGACCTGGTCGCCATCCAGGCGATGAGCGCGCTCGACGAAGCTTTGGCGCGCCGCGTCGAGCACGTGGTGCTGCGTCCGGGCGACGCGCTTTTCCTGGACAACTACCAGGTCCTCCACGGCCGTCAACCCTTCCGGCCGCGCTACGACGGCGCCGACCGCTGGCTGAAGCGGGTGAACCTGGTGCGGGACATCCGCCGGATCCACGTGGATGGTGGCGCGTCCGGCCGGGTGGTGTCCGGCCTCTGGTGACCCCGGCCGGAACGCCGTCACGGACGCCGGTCGCGCCGGCAGGAGGGTCGGCAGGATGACCACGGCGGTGAGGGCGAAGGTCAGGGGGTACCCGGCCGAGCTGCTGCGCCGCTGGTCAGGAGAGGTTCGCGGCGGCGGGGGTTTCCCAGGCGAACCCGTCCGGGTCGGTGAACGGCTCGGCCGCGCCGCTGACCGCGATCCGGTGCGAGCCGCTGCCCTCGGGGGCGACACCGGCGTCCTTCGCGAGCGCCTTGCGGCGGTACAGCGCGAGCTTGAGCGGGCTCTCCCCGGCGTCGAACTCGACGTACATCCGGCCGAAGCTCTTCGCCACGGTCAGGCCGCGGTCGAGGTAGAACTTCTTGCTCGCGGCCACGTCGGCGACGCCCAGCAGGAGCACGACGGCGTCGATCTCGCGGGTGGCCGGGCCGGTGTTCTTCTTGGCGGAGGTCGCGAGCTTCCAGATCGTCCCGTCCGGAGCTTGGACGGTGCCGCCGTAGCCCCACATGGACTTCGTGGCCGGCTTGATCGTCGTGGCGCCGGCCGCGAGGGCGGTCCCGATCAGGGAGTCGACGTCGGCGGGCTGGGGCACGGTGAGGGAGAGGGTGAACCCGCGGAAGCCGATGCTCGGTTCCGCCGAAGTCCGGAAACGCAGCTGGGTGGTGAGCCCGAACGCGTCGGCGTAGAAGCGCTCGGCGGCGGCGGTGTCGGCAACTTCGAGGGTGATGGTTTCGATGTTCGTCATGCCGGTAACGCTAGGTCCGGCCCCTGACCGGCGCTTCTCGATTCCTGACCGGTCCGCCGCGGCTCGCCGCCGCGAAAAAAGGAGTGGGCAGGACGGGCCGCGGGCTGATAGCTTGCCGCAGTCCCGTGACCCGGCCCGTGGAGGTGAGACCCGTGAACGTTGCAACGCTGTGGGTGCTCCCCCTCGTCGTCACGGGCGGGCGGCCGACGTAGGTGTCGTCGGGAGCGCCTCGATCAGGCACTCCCGAAAGGCGACACCATGAACTTCCTGCAACACGAGCCGGTGATCACCCGGGTCGCGGAGCGGCACTGGCACGCTCTCGACGACGACCGGGTGGTCGGCCGCGGCGAAGCGTCCCCCCGGCCCGACGGCCGGCTCTTCCTCAGCATCGACACGTGGCACGACGCGGACTTCGCCCGGCTCGCCACCGCGATGCTGCCCGCCCTGCCGAGGCCGCTGTACACAGTGGTCGACGAGGCCGATGTGCCTCTCAAGTCCCACTGGGAATCCGTCGGCTTCACGACGCGGCGCCGCGAGTGGGAGTACCTCGTCCCCACGGCGCCGGGTCCGGTGCCCCCACCGCCGGGGGTGACGATCGCGCCCGCGTCCGACCAGGATGCGCTGCGCTCGCTGGACGACGTGATCCGCGCCGAAGTCGAGGCGTCGCTCGGCTGGGCGGAGATGCCGGCCGAGGTGCCGGCCCACCCGGACGGCGCGATGGACCTCGCGAAGTACGTCGTGGCCGCGTCGGCGGACGGTTACGTGGGCTTGGCCCGGGTGGTGGCGGTGACCCGGCAGCCGCGGATCGGCCTGATCGCGGTCCGCGCCGACCGGCAGCGCCGCGGGATCGCCCGCGCGCTGCTCTCCCACGTGCTGGATGCGTTGCACCACAAGGGAATTGAGACGGCATCGGCCGAAGTGAACGAGGCGAACCCAGCGGCCACCGCGCTGTTCGAGGGCGTCGGGGCCCGCCGGGTGAGCAGCAACCTCGAGCTGGTGCTGCGCTGATGGCGAACAACGCGGGTGGCATCGAAGTGGAGGGCACCGTGGTCGAGTGCCTCCGGAACGCGACGTTCCGGGTGGAGCTCGAGAACGGGCACAAGGTCCTCGCGCACATCAGCGGCAAGATCCGGAAGAACTTCATCAAGATCCTGCCGTTCGACCGGGTCCTGGTGGAGCTGAGCCCGTACGACCTGAACCGCGGACGGATCATGTTCCGCTACCGGAACTAGTGCGGTGAAGCCGTCGCCAGGGCCTCAGGCCCTGGCGACGGCTTCCGGGTCAGTACTCGTTCTTGATGACGAAGTAGGAGCCGCGGATGGTTCCGGCCAGCTTCGACTTCTGGCGGGCGAACTTGAACGAGGCGAGTTCCGCGGGAACCTCCATCCCCTCGGAAAGCTGCGATGCGGTCGAGCGGGTCGGGGACCTGCTGGAGATCGTCGAGCACAGTAGCCGCGACCGGCCGGCACCGGCTCCGGTTCGGCCGGTGTTCCTCACCGGTCGAACCGGCCTCGGCCTTCGGAGCCGTTCGCCACCGGCCGGGTGACACGCCGTGATGGCGTTTGAAGGCGGCCGCGAACGAGAATTCCGACGCGTATCCCAGTGACCATCGACTTCGCCGGGGCGGCCCGTACCGGCGCCAAGAGCGAGGGCATGGCCGGCTCGGCCAACGCGGCGGTGCTGGCCGAACTGGCCAAGCTGGTCGCGACCGGCGATCTCGACGTCCCGATCGCCGCGAGTTACCCGCTCGCCGAGGTGCGCGCCGCGTACCGCGACCGGATGCGCAGGCACACCCGCGGCAAGATCGTGCTCATCCCTTAGCCGTGCCTACGCCGAGTACGCGCCTGCGGCGAGGTCGTCGACGAGAGTGGGTCCGCTGGGTGTCCAGCCGAGCAGTTTCTGCGTCGCGGTACTGGTCGCTGCGAGGTCCAGGGCGAAGAAGGTGCCGATCCACCCGAAGTGGGCCTGGACGTCGTCCGAGGGGATCGCCGCGACCGGCAGGTCGAACGCGCGGCCGATGGCCTCCGCGATCTCGCGCGTCGGCACGCCTTCTTCGGCGACGGCGTGCAGGCGGGTGCCTGCCGCGGCCTTCCCGAGCCCGAGGGTGACCATCCGGGCGGCGTCGGTGCGGTGCACGGCGGCCCAACGGTGGGTGCCGTCGCCGGGGTAGCCGGAGACGCCCTTCTCGCGGGCGATCGCGGCGAGGATGGCGATGAACCCGTGGTCGCCGGGGCCGTGGACGCTCGGGGCGAAGCGCAGGCTCACGGTGCGTACCCCGTGGTCGACGAACTCGAACGCAAGGTTCTCGCTGCCGCCCCGCGGCGAGCCGGGGCCGTGGAACGGGGACGCGTCGTCCTCGGTGACGGACCGGCCCTGGGCGAGGCCGGCGACACCGGAGGCGACCAGGAACGGGCGGTCGGTGCCGACGAGCGCGTCGCCGATGGTCTGGACGGCGGCTCGCTCGGCCGCGTTCGAGACGGCCGGGTTGGCGAAGTCGTGCTTGTTCGCGAGGTGGACGACGGCGTCGGCGTCTTCGGCGCCGGCGCGGATGCTGTCCAAGTCGTCCAGGTCACCGCGGCGAACGTGCGCGCCCTTCGCTTCCACTGCGGCGGCGGACGCTTCGGATCGGGCCAGTCCGGTGACTTCGTGGCCCGCGGCGAGCAGGTCGGCGACGACGGCCGAGCCGATCCAGCCGGAGGCTCCGGTGACGAAAACGTGCATGAGGTGATCTCCCTCGACGGCTGCGCCCATCGGCGAAGCACTGATGTCTGCGACTGACGTCAGCCGCAGACGTCACCGTACACTTCAAGTCAGCCGCTGTCATCACTACACTCGGCCGCATGGTGCGTTGGGAACCGGGAGCTGCCGAGCGGCTCCAGAAGGCCGCTCTGGAGCTGTTCGCCACGCGCGGGTTCGAGCAGACGACCGCCACGGAGATCGCCGAGTCGGTCGGCCTGACCGAGCGCACCTTCTTCCGCCACTTCAGCGACAAGCGCGAGGTCCTCTTCTTCGGGCAGCAGCTGCTCGTGGAAGCGTTCCTCGCCGGCGTCGACACAGCACCACCGGACGCGTCCCCGATCGAGGTCGTCGCCTCCGCGCTGCAGTCCGCGACGTCCTTCTTCCCGGACGAGCGCCGGGCACATTCCCGGAGCCGGCAATCGATCATCGACCAGCACCCGGCGCTGCGGGAACGCGAGCGGCACAAGCTCGCCAGCATCGCCACCACGGTCGCCGACGCCCTGCGCCGCCGAGGCGTCGACGAGGTGGCCGCCACCCTGGCGGCGGAGTCGGGCGCCACCGTGTTCGCGATCGCGTTCGGCCAGTGGATTCGCGAGGACGAGCAGCGTTCTCTGGCCGACATCGCCGCGGAGGTGCTGCGCGAACTGCTGACCCTGACCGCTGCGGCGTCGGCGAGGATCCCGCGATGATGCCGGGCCGGAGGGCGTTGCCACTCGCGTCGGACGGAGCCACCTGACAGAGTGACGCGATGCTGAATCAGGTGGCCGACGGCGTTTGGGTCCGGCAGAGCGACTGGGTCTGGAGCAACGCTGTCGTCGTGCGCGGGGAGGATGGGTTGGTCCTGGTCGATCCCGGCATCAACGGTTCGGAACTGGACCAGCTCGCCGATGACGTGGACCGGCTCGGTGTTCCGGTGGTCGCCGGGTTCTCGACCCATCCGCACTGGGACCACCTGCTCTGGCATTCCCGGTTCGGCGACGTGCCGCGCTACGCCACCTCCGCCGGCGCCCAGGCGGCCGGTGCAGCCCGGGAGCGGGCGCAGGCGATGGCGGCGGAGAGCGCGTCGGGCATCCCTCTCGAACTGATCGGGCTCCTCACCCCGCTACCCGCCGACGGCAGCCCCGTGCCGGGCGAGATCATCGAGCACGAGGCCCACGCCGTCGGCCACGCGGCGATGTTCCTCGCGGATCGGGGCGTCCTGCTCGCCGGCGACATGCTCTCCGACGTCCTGATCCCCATCCTCGACTTTCGCCGCCCCGGCCAGGTGAGCGCGTACGAGTCGGCACTCGAGCGGCTGGGTGAGGCCGCCCGGCACGTCGACGTCCTGGTCCCCGGCCACGGCGCGGTGGCCAAGGGCCCCGAGGTGGCGGCCCGCCTCGCCGCCGATCACGCCTACATCGACGCGCTGCGGCGAGGAGAGGAACCGGTCGACGCGCGTCTCGATCAGGACTGGCTCTCGGGGCCCCACCAGTCGAACCTGCAGCAGGCCCGGCCGTCGTCCGGATGAACTCCGCTGTTCACCCGGTCGCCTCGGCCAGCGCGACGAGGATGCCCGCGGGGCCGCGGAGGTAGCAGAGCCGGTAGCTGTTCTCGTACTGCACCAGCTCGCCGAGGAGTTCGGCTCCGTGCGGCCGCAACCGGTCGAGGACGTCGTCGACGTCTTCGACGGCGAACATGATGCGATGGGCGCCCAGCGTGTTCGCCGGAGCGCTCGGGTCGCCGTCCCGGCTCGACGGCGTGTGGTACTTGGTCAGCTCGAGCCGCCCGTGGCCGTCCGGGGTGCGCATCATCGCGATGTCCGATCGGACTCCTTCGAGCCCGACGAGGCGATCCACCGCGCTGCCCTCGACGGTCGCCTCGCCCTCCAGTTCCAGTCCGAGTTCGGCGAAGAACGCCTTCGCGGCGGCGAGGTCGTCGACGACGATGGCGATGTTGTCCATCCGCTGGATCTTCCCGCGCCCCGGGCCTCGCTGGTCGGTGTCGTCCATGGTGATCTCCCTTCGGGGCTCGCTGTCCCGGTTCGGCGGCGCGTCACGCACTCACATCGGCAGGTAGGGATTCGGGATGTGCCCTCACGTCGGCAGGTTCCGCCGCAGGAACGTCGTCGTCAGGTCCCAGGCCCGTGCTGCCGCCTCCGGGTGGTGGAACATCGGGGCCACGTGGTTGTGGAACGCGTGTCCCGCCTCTTCCTGCACGTGGATCTCCGCCCCCGGATGGGAGGCGACCACCGCCTCGACCACCGCCACGTCCGACCGGGGGATGTACGGATCCCGCCCGCCGAAGTGGAACTGGATCGGGCACGTCACCCGGGAAAGGCCGTCGATCTGCTCCGCCACCGTCGAGCCGTAGAACGACACCGCCACGTCCGGGTCGCCTTCGGCCGCGGCGGCGAAGGCCAGGGAGCCGCCCAAGCAGAAGCCCAGCACGCCCACTCCGCCCGTCACCGCGGGCAGGGAACGGAGGTGGGCCACCGTCTCCAGCACGTCGGAAAGCCCCAACGCCGGGTCGAACGACGCAGCCACCTCCATCGACGCCGCGACACCCACTTCGTCGTGCGTCGACGACCAGCCCGGCGCGGTTCGCCGGAACAGCTCCGGGATCGCCACCACGTACCCCGACCCGGCCAGCTCCGCCGCGACCGACCGCAGGTAGTCGTCCAGGCCGAAGATCTCCTGGATCAGCACCAGACCCGGGCCACGGCCGGACGGCGGGTGCCACATCGGGAGGTCGGTCAGCATCGCCACGCCCTTTCCAAGATGTCCGCGACCAGGGCGGCCGCCGCGCTCACGTGGTCGGCGACGCCCAGGCGGCGCCGGGGAGCCCCAGGTTGGCCGGAGCGTCGATCAGGACCGGATTCCTCACCCGGTCACCGTACTGGCTACGCGGCCGGGCGCGTCCTAAGTTGAGGTGCCGACCAAGGAGGCGTGATGGCTGAGCAGACCAAATACGTCCTGGACGAAGCCGATCTCCCCACCCAGTGGTACAACGTCATCCCCGACCTGCCCGAGCCGCCGCCACCGCCGCTGCACCCCGGCACCCGCGAGCCCGTCGGCCCGGACGACCTCGCCCCGCTGTTCCCGCAGGCGCTCATCGCCCAGGAAGTGACGACTGATCGCTATGTCGACATCCCCGAGGAGGTCCGGGAGGTCTACCGGCTCTGGCGCCCGTCGCCGCTGTTTCGCGCGCGACGGCTGGAGAAGGTGCTGGGCACCCCCGCGCGGATCTACTACAAGTACGAAGGCGTCAGCCCGGTCGGCTCCCACAAGCCGAACACCGCCGTGCCGCAGGCGTTCTACAACGCACAGGAAGGCGTCACACGGCTCACCACCGAGACCGGCGCCGGCCAGTGGGGGAGCGCGCTCGCCTTCGCCTGCGCCCAGTACGGCCTCCAGTGCGAGGTCTGGCAGGTGCGGGCGTCCTACGACCAGAAGCCCTACCGCAAGCTGATGATGGAGACGTTCGGCGCGACGGTGCACCCCAGCCCGTCCGAGCTGACCGAGTCCGGCAAGGCCATCCTCGCCGAGCACCCCGACTCGCCGGGCAGCCTCGGCATCGCGATCAGCGAAGCCGTCGAGCAGGCGGCGCAGGACCCGGACGCGCGGTACGCGCTGGGCAGCGTGCTCAACCACGTGCTGCTGCACCAGACGATCATCGGCGAGGAAGCACTGAAGCAGTTCGAACTGACCGGCGACACCCCGGACGTCCTGGTCGGCTGCACCGGCGGCGGCTCCAACTTCGGTGGGCTCGCTTTCCCGTTCCTGCGGGAAAAGCTGGCCGGCCGGATGGACCCGGTGATCCGCGCGGTCGAGCCGGCCGCGTGCCCCTCGCTGACGCGCGGGAAGTACGCCTACGACTTCGGCGACACGGCCGGGCTCACGCCGTTGCTGAAGATGCACACGCTCGGCCACGACTTCATCCCCGACCCGATCCACGCGGGCGGCCTGCGCTACCACGGGATGTCGCCGCTCATCTCGCACATCTACGAGCTCGGCCTCATCGAGGCGATCGCGCTCGGGCAGCAGGAGTGCTTCGCGGCGGGGGTGCAGTTCGCGCGGTCCGAAGGGATCATCCCGGCACCCGAGCCGACGCACGCGCTCGCGGCGTGCATCCAGGAAGCGTTGCGGTGCAAGGAAACCGGTGAGGAGAAGGTGATCCTCACGGCGCTGTGCGGCCACGCCCACCTCGACCTGCCGGCGTACGGCGCCTACCTCGCCGGGGACATGGTGGACAACGAGCTGTCCGCGGCCACCCTCGAAGCTTCCCTGGCCACCCTGCCGTAAAACCGTGAATGCCACCTTGCGGGACCTTACGTCCCTCAAGGTGGCTCGGAGTCATGGGGTTGTTGCAACACCGCTTGGAGGAAGGGGTGGTTGTGATGGCTCGGGTGCGGAAGTTCCGTTGGT
>NZ_JBFBCC010000036.1:0-51854 GCF_040682955.1 Amycolatopsis sp. NPDC051045 | reverse complement strand
CACAACGGCTCCGGACACCACTTCTCCACATCGCTCATCGTTGATCAACAATATCGCCTACCCCACAACACCCCCAAACGAGATGCGGTCTTAGGACGTCAGGCGGGCCCGCCTGCACATCGGCCGGACCCGATCCTGCCGCCCAGTGTCAAGTAGCCGCGGAGAGCGGTCGCCGAGCAAGTCGATAGCCTGCTCACGTGGAGTTCGCAGTCGCCGATGACGAGGCCTGGCTTTCCGTGTTCGGTATCGCCCCGCAAGCCGAGGAGGCGTCCGGTGAGAAGTGGGTGCGGGAGGTGCGGATACCCGTCTCCGCGACCGAGGAACTCCACGTCTCCTGGGACATGGTCGAGCGCAGTGTCCGCCTCCGGTGGAAACAGGCGTCAAGGATCATCGTCGACGTCTACCGCGAGCAAACGACCCGTCTCACGGTGGACGACCACAACAACGAGCCTCTCGTCCTGGTGGAGTACCACGCAGGAGGATGTAGCGGCCGGACAGTCGTACGAACCCGGCCGAATCTCACCTTGAAGGACACGTTCCTGCGGACGTGACCACCCGCTCCCGAACGTCCGCACATGCCGATGAGCGAGCGTTCATCAGGGCGAGTCGATGTCGGCATGCTCAGTGATCCACCGGGTCAGGGCGCCGAGGTAGCCGGACACCAACGCGGTCCCGTCCCGTACTTGAACACGGTGGTTCGCATGGGGGAACACCTCGACGGTCAGGGTTGCCTGCGGATGGCGTTCGGCATGGCAGGCGGCTGCGGCGAACAGGCCGATGCTGTCCGCGACCGGAACCAGTTCGTCGGCGCCGCCGAATGTCGCCAGGTGCGGACAACGCAGACGCAGCACGTCCGGAATCGGATCGTGGTCTTGTTTACGTTTGGTGAACTCCCAGAGGTTCTCGTCCGTCTCGGACCAGTATTCGTCGAACAGCTCTTCGACGGCTGCGGGGATCGAGAAAGACTGGACCAATCGCATCGCTTCGGCGAAGTCAGCGCCGCGTCGACCGGCTTCGACGAGACGGTCGTACACGGCCAGTGTCACCTCGGCGTCGTGGAGCGTGACACCGGAGATCGCCTGGAGGGCGGTGGCCAACGCATAGCGGTCCTGAGCTGCGGGTGTCATGCCGGGGCAACCGTTGGTGACCACCCAGGGCACATCCTCGCGAGCCGCGGCGCGCAGGACGACCCAACCGCCTTCGCTGTGCCCGAACAGGCCGGTGGTTTCGGCTTCGACACCACGCTGGGAGCGGAGGAAGTTCAGCGCTGCGACGGCGTCAGCAGCGAAGTCGTCGATCGTTCCCGCGAGCCAGTCGCCGGAGGACGCGCCGACACCGCGCTTGTCGTAGGAGAGCACGGCGAATCCGGCTTCCACGAGGTGACGGCGGATCGGCGGGAAGAAATTGTCGTTGGTCCGGTCCGACGGTCCGGACCCGCCGACCATGACCACCCCAGGAGTCGGGTCAGGGCGACGGGGAATCGCAAGCGTCCCCGCCAACTCCACATTCGTGCTGAGGAAAGCCACACCGCAGACGCGCTCATCGGTCACCATAAACCCAGTATCCGGACCCCGGACAGAACGCGCTCTCGTGCCGCTTAGAGTCCGCCAGCAGACCTTGCAGCATTCGATGAGCTTCTGTCGCGCCTGACTGGTTCACGCAGGAGCCCGACGACGCGGTCGAGCAGGGACCCGAACTCCTCGACGTCGTCCAGTTCGACGTACTCGGCGGTCGGCCCGTCGATGCCCGGGTGGATGACGGAGACGTCCGCCCAGCCACCGGCGTACAGCACGAACTCCGCCTCCCCCGCATCCCCGTGCACTCGCACACCCAACGACATCGGCCGACGTGCCTGGCCACGATCCCGCAGAAGCGGCGCCGGCCAGGAGACGTCGTTGTCCATCCACGTGAGCTCATCAGCTACGAGGCCCAGCTCACGCCAGCCGGCGCGCCGGGCGTCCACCAACACAGCCGCCCGGTCCAGGTCAAGATTGCTGAGGTCGACACGCCGCTCCACGCGGCCACTGTAACGATGCTCAGCGCACCACCGTCGAACTTTCCAGCCACCTACAGCGGTGACCAAGGCCGCGAACGTCCGCACATCAGCGTGTCGCGCGTTCGACACAGATCGGGCCGCCGAGCTGGAAGGGTGGCAACTCGCGAGGATGACCGCTCGCGCGGCACAGCCACCAAGCTGGGATCTGGCACCTCGATGGCTAGTCCGGTGAAGGGCCCCGGGTCGAGGTCGAGCACCAGCCGGTCCGGTGGTAGCCGCCCGCCGGCGGGGTCGATCTTCCACTGCGGGACGTGCAGCTCGAGCGCGGCCATGTTCGCCGCCCACACCAGCGCCGGCAACTCGTTCAGCAGCGCGTAGGTGATCGTGCCGCCGCCGCGGCCGGAGCGGGAGCCGGTGCTGGGCAGCGCGACGGTGGGCAGCCAGTCAGGTGCACCGTTGGGCACGTTTTTCTCGAAGAACTGCTGCTTGCCGTCGCCGACGCCGTCAGGAAACCGGATGAACGTGACCGGGCTGCCAGCGAGATGCGGCAACAGCACCTCTGCGATGCGGGAGTAGTAGTTGATCACCTCGCCCTTGGTGAACCCGTCCGCCGGGTACAAGACCTTGTCCAGATCGGACAGTGTGAGGCGCTGCCTCCCGACCTGCACGGTCACCTTCGGCCCCAGCGGTACCGACGCGGCCGAGTCTGGCTCAGTCGGCCGCTGAGTCGGCCGCAGATCGGGAGTCGGCGCAGTTTCGGCGTCGACGCGTTCACGGGCGCGCGGGGCCAGGACGTCAGCAGGTTTGCGTCCTCACGCAAGCCGCGCCACGCGGTGTGGCGCAGCCGGCCGACGCCGTGGGTGAACTGCCGAAACACCAAATCACCGACAAGCTCGGGCCGCACCCAGTGAGCACGGGCGGTGTCCTCCAGCGGCGGCGTCACCGCGAACGGATGCCGACGCTGCTCGAGAGCTTCCATGCGAGCGAGCAGCTGCGCCCGGGTCGCCTCGCTGAAGCCGGTGCCTTTACTGGACTACGCCGGTCATCCAGACGGCAGGCACAAGTCAACGTCCTGTATCCGATGAGTGGGCTGCGGATTCAGCACCGAGCACAGGCGCGAGGCAGGAGTACCGGAAGGTGCCTGCAACAGCCAAGTAACTGCCGCGGCCGACCCCCGCTGGTGGCCAATCGTCAGCCGTCCCGGTGGCGTGGTGACCGAAACATCACAGTGGGTGTCGAAGATGCTGCTCCACGTGGGTGGGATCGGCACGTCCGGTGGGTGACGGGTCCTCCACGTCGGGCATGGGGATGGCACCGTTGTCGAAGGTGTTGTCCTGCCACAGGGGGTGGAGGCGGTGATGTCCCGGCGAGCGTCGTCCGACGCCGAAACCGCACAGGGTGGTTTCGGGAATGGTGTGGCCGGGTCGGTTGATGCGGTATTGGCAGAGTTCCTGGCCGATCAGGTGCGCAAATCGGCGCGTCCGCAGGTGGGGCTGTTCGCGGGCTGGTTGCGGGAGTGCTTGGTCGGGGGGAAGCGGTTGCGTCCCGTCTTGTGCTGGTGCGGTTGGGTGGCTGCGGGCGCTCATGGTGACCCGGCCGGGGTGGTGCGGGTGGCGGCGTCACTGGAGTTGTTCCACGCTTTCGCGTTGATCCAGGACGATGTCATGGACGGCAGCGACACCCGCCGAGGCCGTCCGGCGATGCACCGTCAAATCGCGCGGCTGCACGCCGGGCATCCGGCAGCGCAGCGGCTGGGGGAACATGTCGCGATTCTGCTGGGGGATTTGGCCTTCGGGTGGTCTTACGAACTGCTGCACACGGCGGGGCTGGATCCGGATCGGGCGGCGGCGGCGTGGTCGTTGCTGAACGCCATGCGCACCGAAACCCTGGCCGGTCAGTACTTGGACCTGGTCGCCACCGGCCGCGGGCACGTTGATCTCGACACCGCGTTGCGCGTGGCCCGCGCCAAAACCGCCGTCTACACCGTCGAGTACCCGCTGCGGGTGGGCGCGGCCCTCGGCGACGCCGACCAGAATTTGCACCGCGCATTCACGGCCTACGGCGTTCCGCTGGGTGAGGCGTTCCAGCTACGTGACGACCTGCTGGGCGTGTTCGGCGATCCCGCCCGTACTGGCAAACCTATCCTGGACGACCTGCGGAGCGGCAAGCCCACCGCGCTGCTCGCCATCGCCCACGACCGCGCCGACTCCGCCCAGTGCACCCGTCTGGGCGACCTGGTCGGCCACCTCGGTCTCGATGAGGACGGCGCGGCCGAGGTCCGGTCTATCTTCACTGCCACCGGCGCTCATACCACAGTGGAGCACATGATCACCCAACGTTGCCGGCAAGCGGCAGTCGCCTTGGATTCCGCGCCGTTGCACACCGAGGCCGCAGCGTTCCTGCGCTCCCTGATCACCCACGCCACCTCCCGCGACCGGTGACCCCACAACCGCCCCGGCGAGCCCCTCGACCTGAACAGGAGCCGGACTGTGAGCCACACCCGCGCCACCGCGCACCAGCCCACCGGCGGATCCCCATCTGACGCGATCGAGGTCTACTGCCCGGTACCGCTGCAGATTCACCCCGCCGGCGCCGAGGAGGTGGACACCTTCGCGGTCGACTGGCTGGTGAACCACGGCCTGTTCACAGACACCACCCCAGTCACACGCATGAACATCGGCCTGTTGATCGCCGCCGCCATGCCCTTCACGACCACAGCGTTCGTCAAGGCCTTCACCACTTACTGCTACTGGGCCTTCGCCTGGGACGACCACCTCGACCACCTGGCTGAGGAGCCGGCCACCCTGATCGCCCACGTCGGCGAAGTCGCCCACGCCCTCCAACAGCCCACGGCAGTGCCGATCGCCGACGACCTGTGGGTGCGCACCGGCCGCGCGGTGCGCGAACTGCTGTTCGACTGCCTGTCCCCAACCGCGCAGGCGGAGTTCCGGCACACCAACCTGTACTGGATCACCGGCGAACTGTGGAAACGCGCGATCCAGATCCGCGAACACCCTCCGAACGTCGGGAACTATCTCCGGATGCGCTGGGCCAAGCTCGGCGGCCCCGTCCTGGCCGCCGCCACCGGCCCAGGCGGCGGCTACCCGCTCAGCTACCAACACCTGCAGGAACCACTCATCCTCGCGTTCACCCAGACCGTTCTCCTGAGCTGCGGGCTTTTGAACGACATGGGGAGCTCCCTGAAAGAGACCACCACTCAGTCCCACGTCAACCTGATGGCCGCGCTGGACCACGACCACACCCTCGGCGGCCCCGCCGCCCTCGCCCAGACCTACCAGCTCTACGAACGCGCACTCTGCTTGATGCCACACCTGCAGCAACGCCTGCTGGCCGACCCCCGCCCGGAAGTCGCCCGCTACGCGAGCGAGCTACCGCAGTGGATCCCCGCCACCGTCCACTTCACCGCCACCAGCGCCCGCTACCACCAGCACACCGCGCCGGCACTCACCATCCGCACCACCCCCACCCTCTGGGACCCCACCGACCTGACCCCACCCCCCTACCCCCAAATCAGCTGGTGGTGGAACCAACTAACCTGACGCCCGCCGTCGGCACAACCCAGGCACCCTGCCGTATCGCCTCCCGCTCCAGAACGTGCGGCACCCGGACCGTGGACGTCCACCGGGGCGGCGGCGACAACTTTCCGGACGCAGCCACCGAGAACCTGGCGACCGCGATCACGACGCGACTGGACCGGGCCGGACTGCTGGGCATGGAGATCCGCACGGAGTTCCTCCGCTACGGCGGCCACGACAAGGACTCGCCGCTGGACCAGGTCACCGCGAACTTCACGACGTGGGGACGAGACGGCCCGGCCGGCGAACGGGGAAGCTGCGACTGGCCTTCGGGTAGGCCGCTCGTCACCGGAGGATCTTTCACGTCTCACTGGGCAATCCTGCGGCCGTCGAGCCGTGCCGTGGGCGTCGAGGCATCAGCCCACGACACCAAGTGCCTCTGCAGCACTGGGATATCGATGGTGTCCGCACAGTCGAACCGTCCGGCGCCTCAGCGACCTGCCCGGCATAGTTGCAGTCCACAGTAGACAGACAGCCCTCTAGCGTCGGGCCGTTGTGGTGACCGTCCGTGCACGTGTCGATGGCGGGACGACGAGCGGTGCTCTGCGTCGGTTTCGACGGTGGAGAACTTCGGCTCCGTTGTGACGCCGCGAGCAAATTGAATCTCCTTCGCGTGACTGCCGGATCAGAGGGATGAACCCTGTTTCGGCCACTGCCGCGGCGGCAGTCGCTCTGGTAAAAATGGAAATGCGAAAGGTCGAACGACCCGCGTCCAATGGCGCAGCGCATATAGGCCGACCCTCGCCATCCCGCTGCATCACCCCCGAGCGGGACAGGTGGCCTATCGCCCAGCCGAGAACAGGACTCTTGTGACCGCAGCGACAAAATCCGTGAAAGAACTACTCGAGCACCCCAACCGAAGCGGTATCACCCCCGGCGCGGACCAGCAGGTCGACGCCCTGCTGGCCGACATCCAAGGCAACATCCTCAAAAGCCACGGACGGGACCACAGCACGCACCTGTTCCTCGCCTTCGATGACGTCCATGCGGCCAAGAAGTGGCTGGGCGCGATGGCAACGCGGGTGACCTCGGCGAAGAAGCAGTGGGATGACTCCCGGGCACGGGCCGAAGCAATGGCCGCCGCCGCCGAAGATCCGGTGGCCTGGCACGCTGCGCTGACGGAAAAGGCTGCGCGGCAGGCCGGCACGGTCTTCGTCAACCTGCTGCTGTCGGCGTCCGGCTACACCAAGCTGGGTTTGACGCCTCCGCCCGATGAGGCTTTCCTCGATGGCGCCAAGAAGCGCGCCTCCTCCCTTCACGACTCGCCGAGTTCGACGTGGGAGGCAGGATTCCAGCAGGACGTGCACGCCGTCGTAATGCTCGCCGAGGATGATCGCTGCAAGGTGCAGGAAGCGGCGAGCAAACTGGACGCCGACCTGGCGGCGAACCCTCGGATCGGCAAGGTCTTGTTCACCCAGAAGGGTGCCGTGATCCGCACAGACGAGGGCGGGAAACCCACGCGCGACGGCCCCCCTCGGGAACACTTCGGCTTCCTCGATGGGATCGCTGATCCGCTCTTCTTCGCGAAGGACATCTCGAAGACGCGACCCGCTACCGGCGAACCGCTGAACGACTCGAGCGCTCCACTCAACCTGGTGCTGGCGCAGGAGCCGGGCCGGGACTCGTGCGGGTCCTACATCGTCTACCGGAAACTGAAGCAGCACGTCGATCGGTTCACTGAGGACCGCGATCTTCTGGCTCGAAATCTGAGTAAAAACGATCGGAACACTCCACAGAAGAGCAGCCAGTACTACAAAGACCTCGCCGGCGCATACATCATGGGCCGGTTCCGCAACGGCTCCCCGGTAGTCACCTCCAGCGAACCGGGCCGCCTGACCGACGAGTTCAACTATGCGGAAGACGTGCCTGACCGTAGCAAGCAGGGGACCTCCCGGTGTCCGCTTCAGTCGCACATCCGCAAGACGAACCCGCGCGGCGACGACGACGTAATCAACGGAAAATCCCTGGAAATGGAACGCGAACACCGCATCGTCCGCCGGGGCGTATCCTACGACGACACAAAGCCGGAGGATTGCGAACGACAAGTCGGCTTGCTCTTTCTCTGCGCGCAGGCCTCCATCGAAGCTCAGTTCGAGTTCATGCAGGCGTCATGGGCGAACATGGACAGTTTCGTAAAGAGCGGCGTAGGCCTGGACCCGGTCATCGGGCAAGCTGCCGGTGACCACACAACGCATGCCGCCCAGTACTGGCCCAAAATACACGGACAGGAGGGCCTGTTTCAATTCCGGGTCGGTGGGAACAGCGCGAGCGACGGGC
The DNA here is from genome assembly GCF_040682955.1 of Amycolatopsis sp. NPDC051045. Classification (NCBI taxonomy): domain Bacteria; kingdom Bacillati; phylum Actinomycetota; class Actinomycetes; order Pseudonocardiales; family Pseudonocardiaceae; genus Amycolatopsis; species Amycolatopsis sp. NPDC051045. The sequence goes on along the minus strand of NZ_JBFBCC010000036.1, from coordinate 43,985 downwards.
TCTGCCGGAACTGGGTCACCCTCCAAGGCGCTGAATACTTCTTCGCTCCCAGCCTGTCGTTTCTGCGCTCCTGCTCACCGCAAGGCATCTGACCACACCCGAACCTCTTGGAGGACCCGTGTCCACCGAACCTGTGCCCTCGGACGCCAGCACGTCCTCCGGGGAACGACCCGGCACCACGTTCGCTCGCCGCACCGCACTGACCGGTGTCGTGGCGACCGGCTGCGTCGGCCTCCTCTCCCAGCGGGCCGTCGCCGCCCCGGCACCCCCAGCCGGGCCAGCGCCGACGGCCACGCTGCGGGTGCAGCCCGCACGACTGTCGATGACCATCGACGCCACCACGGACACCCCGCAGCGCGGTGTCCCGGTGCCACTGACCATCAGCACCACCTCCGCGCGCAGCACCGATGTCATCGTCAGCAGCCGGACTGCCAACACCCACATCGGCCCCAGCCGCGATGAAAGCGGCCGAGCCACCAGTATCACGGTACGGATCGAGCCGAACGCGGAAGCCACCGTCTGGGTGACGCCCCGCGACGCCGGTAAGCCCGGCGAACCCGGCGACCTGCTCACCGTCAGCGACGGCCACAGCAGCGTGGAAGTAGAAGTGTGGATCGAGCCGACCGGCGGTCGCTGGGAGCCACTGGCCAGACCTGGCAACAGCGCCAAGAGCGACCTCCAGATCGTTGCCGTCCACGCCGCGCTCATGCGCGGCCCGAACGGGCCCGAAGTGGTCATGTACTCCCCACCTCGCGAACGCGACACCAGCGGAAAGCTGGAGGTCCGCAAAGACGTGAACCCCGAGGTACGGGAGAAGTGGATCTGGGACGTCAAGGACTTCCAACACACCGAGACCAGGACCCTGAACCTGAACACCGTGACCACGGCGGACGTCAACTCCGGCCTGGGGCACAACATCTTCTGCGGTGCGGCCGCCCACCTTCCCGACGGCCGACTCCTCGCGGCCGGCGGACACATTCACGCCGACGACAAGAGCACCGCCAGCGGCAAATCGCTGTACCTCTACGACCCGCACAGCCCCGAGAAATGGAAGGAGATCCCGAACAGCGGTAAAGTCCTTATAAACCCTCGATGGTACCCCACCGTCACGCCACTGCCCGATGGGTTGATGCTCATCGCCGGCGGCTACTGGGACGGCCTCTGGAACAAGAAGTACTTCGGGAGGTTCCTCAACAGCTACATCATCTACGACCCCAAAACGGTAACGGGAAAAACCACAACTGGATTGGTCAACAGTAAAAAGCTGACCAGTAAGTCTCCGCTTGCGGCTTATCCCGGGATCTTCGTCGTCCCGGGCAAGAACCCCAACGACACCGTGATCGCTGTCGTCGAAACCAACCGGGCTTGGCTGCACACCTACCTGCCAGGCGAGAAGCTCACACCAGTCGGCGACGGCAGCCCCAGAATGATGACAACCAAGGGAACGCGCAGCTATCCATGGTACGGCTCGATGGTGCTGCTCCCCCTGCACCCCGGCGACCCGGTCTCCAAGATCCTCGCGGTCGGCGGAGCGAAAGAGACGAAAACCGACCACACGGACCGCGACAAGAACGGTACTGACCCGACCACCGCGACCGCGGACCTGCTGCGGCTGGATCCCACCAAGCCGCCCTCGTCGCCGGAAGCAGCGAAATGGACGCAGCTGAACGCGTTGCGCGCCCGGTTCCTGTGCGACGCGACGCTGATGGCCGACGGGACCGTCCTGATCAGCGGCGGCGCCAGCCAAGGCTGGAGCGACCACAACCACACCCCGGTCAACGAGGCCGTCATCTTCGACCCGACGACCGAGAAATTCCACGTCGCGGCCACCGCCGCCACGCCACGTCGCTACCACTCGGTGGCCCTCCTGCTGCCCGACGGCAGCGTCCTGAAAGCCGGCAGCACCGGCGGCTTCGGCGGCCCGAATGCCGACGCGGGCAAGAAAAACCTGTGGTTCCTGACCCGCACCGACGCCGAACGCTACCTGCCGTCCTACCTGTGGCGCGGCCCTCGCCCGGTGATCGAAACCGTGAACGCCACCGCCACGGCGTCGGTGGGCCCGACGCTGCAGCACGGCAAGCCGTTCACCGTCAACGCCAAAGGCCGAAGCCTCAACGACCGGTGCAAGCTCGCCCTGATCCGGCTCGGCGCCACCACCCACGGCAACAACATGGAGCAGCGCTACGTCTGGCTGGCGGTCTCCGAGCGCGTCCCGGCCGGCGACCGCTGGTCCATCACGGCCACCCCGCCCGCCAGCAAGGCCGCCGCGCCTCCCGGTGACTACATGCTCGTCGTCGTCGACAGCGTCGGCGTCCCGTCCGCAGCTCAGCTGGTGCGCGTGGCGAACACCGGCCCGTGACGAATTCCCGACCCATTCAGCAGGCGGCCAGCACGGAATGAGGAGATCATGGTCCAATTGCTCGGTTCCTCCCAGACGATGCAGGACATCGAACCGCCGGTGTCGGCATCAACGGAGGACTTCGACCCACTGCAGGACGCCCACACCGAGCCGGCGGAGGGCACCCGGACACTGCGCTACAACCGGGACGTGCAGGGCAACGTCCTGGCCGCGTTCAACAAAGACCACGAGACCTTCCGCATGCTCCACTTCGCCGGCACCGAACAAGCCCGGACCTGGTTGCTGAGCATGCTCGGGCACATCTCCACCACGCCGGAGGTGGAGCAGTTCAACGAGCAGTACTCCCTGCGCCGCCGCATCGGCGGCGTCGACCCCCAGGACCTCAAAGCGACCTGGGTGAGCGTCTCCCTCACCTACCAAGGACTCCAAGTCCTCGTCGGCAACGACCAGAACGGCAACCGGCTGAAGAAACTGGCCGATGACATCAACAAGGTCGAAAACAACTTTCCCGATGCCGCGACCCGCGCCGAGCACCTCGGCGACATCGGGCGATCCAGCCCGGCCCTGTGGGAATTCGGGAACACCCAACACGATCCGGCTGAGGCGGTGCACGCCGTGGTCATCGTGGCGGCGGACGACGAAGAGGACCTCAAGGATCGGGAAGCGTGCCTAACCCTGATCGACAAACGGACCGGGACCACCGAAGTGCACCACCTCGCGGGCAAGACCCTCCCCGGCGACCTCAGCGGCCACGAGCACTTCGGCTTCAAGGACGGGGTGTCCCAGCCCGGAGTGACCGATTTCCACAAGCACGGTCTCAACGGCCAGCGCCTGGGACACCCCGGAACACAAATGATTCAGCCCGGCGAGTTCGTCCTGGGCCACCGCCGCGAACCCAAGGCCGGCACCTCACCCAAGATCCCGTCGTGGATGCGCGACGGCTCGTTCCAGGTGGTTCGCAAACTCGAGCAGGACGTACCGGGATTCCGCAAGCTGATCGACGACCTGGTGAAACAAGACCCCAAGCTCGACCACGAACTGGCCGGGGCCATGGTGGTCGGCCGGTTCCCCGACGGACGCCCGCTTGCTCGGCCGACGCACGAACGGCGGGGTCTCGGACCGGACCTCAACGACTTCGACTACCACGGTGACCCGGACGGCAAACGCACCCCCTGCAGCTCCCACGTGCGCAAGACGAATCCGCGCGCCTGGATTCCGAGTTCGGAGACCAAGGCCGACCTCAAGAAAGACGGGGACAAGGACCACGAGCAACTGAAGCACCACCGCATCATGCGCCGGGGCATCCCCTACGGCGAGGTGTACGAGAAAGGGAAACCGGACACCAGCAAACGCGGGCTCGTGTTCGTCGCGTACTGCGCCTCACTGACCGATCAGTTCGAGTTCCAGCAAGCCAAGTGGTCCAACAACAAAAAGTTCAACCCGGGAGCACACAACGCAGCCACCGGTATCGACCCCGTCATCGGCGTCGACCCGGAAACCGTTCTCACCGAAGACATCACAAGCAGCGGGCAGGGGACATCGGCATTCGAATGTCCCTCGGGACGAAAGACACTTTCCTTCGACCGCGTGGTTCACACCCGAGGAGCCGTGTACGCCTTCACCCCGTCCATGACCACGCTGCGCAAACTCGCTGAAGGAGCCACTCTGTAACGGAGGAGCAACCACTCAGCCGAGCTTCGCCGTTCTTGAACGCAGTACGATCAAGACGGTCGCGAAGGTGGACATCGTCTGGCCGAGGCGGAAACCGCGGCGATGACCTTGCGGGTTCGGCCGACGGCGGATCCGTCGGCCGAACCCGTCGGTGGTCATGCTGCTTCAGGGCTTCGGGTCGACGAGGATGGGCAGGCCTAGGTTGACCGGCCCAGCGGGCCGGCGTTCGCGAGCGCGGTCAAGGCTGACCAGCTTGCGGGCGGCTTCGTTCAGGCTGGTCTGCATGCCGGCGACTTCGCCGAGCCAGCCGTTGGTCTTCGCCTCGTTGACGCGGTCGCGGAGGTTGGCGATGATCTCCAGCAGCCGGGGTCATGCCTGCGGGTCGAGGCGCAGGCTCGGGCAGCGGATGTCCCGTTGACCGAACTAACTTGGCGATCTCCTGGGCTTCCTCGATGCGGACCGACAGTGACGACTGGGCCTGGTCTCGGCAGGATCTGACCTGGTGAGTCACCGCGAGTTACGGGGCGTTTCTGCTCTGATCCCGTGCCGTCAGAGAAGACGGCTCGTGGAGGTTGGGATGGCAGAACGCGGCACGGTGGTCCGGGATGTGGCGGCCCTGGAGGTCGCCAGAATCGGGAGGGTCGAAGAGACCGGGGGTGGTGGAGTCGCGTATTTAACTGTCGCGACTTCTTCGCGGTTGTATCGGTGCGTGATCACCTGAGGCGTATCGGCTTCAGATAGTGCCTGACTCCGTCGCGCTCAACACGGTGTTCGAGCGCTACGCCGGGCAGTCGGCCACCGAAGTCAAGGCCGCGGTGCGAACGGCTTGCGACGACCAGTGCTCGCCGTTGGACGACGAAACCCTGACCGCGTTCGCGGAACTAATCGCCGCCGGCGAGTACGTCGACATCACGACCTCCAACGGCCACAGCACCGCTCCGATCGATCCGCCATGGTGAGTAGAAGAACTCCTCTTGCGGACGCGTCTGCAAGAGGTCAACCAGCAACAATCCTGACCGATTGATCCGCTGACCCCAGATACGGCGTGGTCGACGGAGTACTACGGCCTGGCCGTGGAGTCGGTGCGCGCGGCCGGGCGGCGCATCGGTGACGAGGCCCCGGCCCACATTTACCCGGCGCACAGCGAGAACATCCACTTCTTCGGCGCCATCGAGGTCGACATCGAAGGTGAACTCGCCCAGCTCGGCCCGACCGGGTACCGGCCGCTGCGAGTCCGCGACATCTTGTTTTGACCGATGAAGGCCAGGGGTGGTGCTCACCCTGTTCGGGCGTGAGCCCGGCGCAGCACGCACTTGGCGTTGACCTGGCGGGAGGCCGCCAGGGCCCGCGGCGCCCGGTTGCAGCCGGCCCGAGCGTGATCGCGTACCCGCAGCGGCATCATGCCACCGGCTGCAGACGGAGAGAACCCCGTGTCCCGGCCGGGGTGCCGCGGTGCAGCAGCAGGTCGGCCAGGCAGTGGCAGACCAGCCTGTTCCCGGCGGCGGGCCACCGGCTGACGGCCGGCAGGTCGGCCACCGCCGCCGGGAGGGCGGCGCAGTAGTCCGGCAGGCGGGCCCGCAGGACATCGCACACCGCGTGACCGACCTCGACCTGCGCTACCCGGGTGGGGAGCAGATCCTGCCTGAAGAACCCCGACTTGCCCGCGGTGAACTCCGGGCCGCGCAGCAGCTGCCGCGCCGGCTCCGGGTGGCTGACGCACCAGCCGCCCTGCGGCAGCCGGATCACCTCCGCCACGCTGCGCCGGTGGAGGTTTTCCGGGTAGTCCAGCGGATCGCGCCGCAACCGGCGCCTGTCCCCGATCCTCATCCTCGATTCCCCTCCTCAGTTGCTTCGTTTCCCCCTTTTTCCGGGGGCGGACATCATCCGGTTGTCACAGGCTGGGTTTCCGCCGCGATGAGGCACCCAACCCGCAGCCGCTGGTCACCACCTGGACGAGGGACCCATGACCATCTGGCCCGCGCGGCCGGAGCGCAGCGTCCTGGATCACGTGCGTCGCACCGTGGCCGCGGCGCGCAGCCGCGGGTTGGCAGGCCTCCTTCCCGTGCCGCCACCTCCACAGCCGCGGCAGGTCGTGCAGCCGCCGCCCGCCCGCTAGCTAGCCGCCCAGGCAGGGTCAGGCGCCATCCCCAGAATCGCCGGTCCAGCTGCCCTGCGCACGAACTCCGGCATCGAGACTGGTGAGCTCGCCTGTTCGCCCCGCCGGACGGCGAGGCCGGGCCACCGTCTCCCGCCCCCGTGCGCGTACCCGGTCGGGCGGACTTGATCGGCCAGAGGCATGAGTGCCGCCGTCGCAGTGAACCCGGGTGCGGAGTCCCTCGCCCGGGGACCGCGGACTGCGGACGACCCCGGGTGTGGCATCCCTGACAGGTTCACAGAAAGGCACCATGATGCGACGCAATATCACGGCCTTCGCCGCGGCGGCCGTCACCCTTGCCACCCTGCTCGGCACTGCCGCGACCGCTACCGCCGACACCACCCTTGCCGCCAGGATCGGATGGGTCACCTTCAAGGAGTGCGTCGACGGTGGCGGCACACCGCTGGGAGGGGCTGGCCCGTTCCAATGGCCCTGGTGCAAGGGCGGAAGGTACAACATGGAATGGCTCAATCCCTTACCGTCGTGACCGGCGACGTGCACGCCCGTCCCGTGCTGCGGCCCCGGCCGGTGATCGGCGGCGCGCCGTGCCACACCCAGTTAGAGCAGCAGTCCTACAGCCATGAACGGGCCTGGGGTCCTGGCGACCGGATCAGGCTCCGGGAGCAGGCGGGCCGGTGTGGGTGACCGCGTCCCCCTTCGAGTGGTGCCGCCCCGATAGCGCGTACCGGTCACCGCAGCGGCTACCCGGTGAACAAGGGGGCAACCGAAAGGAGATCGACGATGCGATCCACCATGACCGGCGCCGCGGCGGCCGGACTCACCACACTGTTGCTGCTCGGCGGGACCGGTGGCGCCTCCGCGCAACCGGCAACACCGTCGTCGCCGACATCCACCCACGCCAGGCAACTCGACCCGGTCGGCCCGTCGGCGCTGTCGTGCGATCCGGACGAGGACCAATGCTCGCTCGCCCTGGACTTCGCCGGTCGGCGCTTCCGCGCCGGATGGGACGCACAGGTCCGCGAGCAGGACGTCCGGCTCGACGACTCGACCCAAGCCCCCCCGGGCGTGATCACGTGCAACGTCATGGACAAGAACAGCTCCTGCGCCGCAGACTTCGATAAGAATGCCGTGGCCGTCTGGGGCGTCTACGTCGAACTCGACGGCCGGCTCGACACCCCGGACCCGAGGGCAGTCGCCGATCTGAGGTGCGACCCGGCCGCCTCCACCTGCACGGCACGGCTCGACGGTCACTGGATCGCCACATGGGGCGTGGAAGTGCGCACAACGCGGTAAGCAAACCGAGTTCTCGCGCGGGCCCACTCAGTCAAGGCCGTAGTTGCAGGTTCGTAGGAGTCATTGTCCTCCCAACCTGACCTGCGGGGTAACGCTTAACGCCGACTGCTGAATCGCTGCTCAACCCCGGTCAAGATGAATCGCGCGCGCCATCGCCACAGTTACGTCTTGCCCGGCGAGGAGGTCCTGGCCCGGCTCGCCGGGGTTCAGCCGAGGGTGGCCAGGGCGATGGTTTCCGGGGTTTGTCGGTGCGCAGGCCCAGGTAGCTGGGTTGGCGCAGGGTGCGGCCGGCGACGAGTTCGCGGTAGGCGATGGAGGCGATGAGGACCGGTTCAGCCCAGTGGACCTGGCAGGTGGTGCCGGTGCGGGGTGGAGCGGCGAAAGGGGTGGTGCTGCGTTCCAGCGGCAGGAGGCGTTCGAGCAGGTGCCGGCGGTCGGTGTCGGCGAATCCGGCCGACACTGCCCAGATACACCAGCAGCCCGTTCCGGTCGCGGGCGCCGACGATCAGGGACCCGATCGTGCCGGCCAGTCCGCCGTGCCCGGTTTTCCAGCCGCCGATGAGCAATTCCGCGCGGGGCCGCAGGACGGTTCTGATCCAGTCCCGTGACCGGCCCGGGGTGAGCGCCGGGACACAGGGCGCGGGAACCGTCGTCCTCGGCGCCCCAGCCACCCACGGCAGGTCGTCAGGCAGCCGGGTCTGCGGCGGCGTCGCCTTTCGAGCGTGCCGGGATCATCCGGATGCCGTGGCCGGCCATCCAACTCGAACCGGCTGGCGTCGGGGTCTGCCTGCGCGGTCCCGCAACGCGCGGTCCCGGAACGCTCCATGAGCCCCGCCAGTCGAGGGACAGGCAACGCAGGCGAAGATCCCGCGTTCGGCGATCTTCTCGGCGACGTCGTCCCGCAGGTCGTGATCGCCTGCCGACCTGCCCGCCTGTCCGCCCGCAGGTGCAGTGCTCAATCGTGGCGCCGTCCGCCTCGGTAGCCGCGGCAATCACGATCGGCTGTCCCACAATCAACAGCAAGTTCGAGCTCCGGTGGCGCAGCGGTGCCTGTTGACTCCGTCTCTTTCACAATCATCACGCGCTGTCATGGGAGGGAGCAATATCTGACTCCTCCGGTCCTCCTTCGACCTCTATAGCAGGGACGGTTTCCAACCTTCTTCCGGAAGCAAGCCTTCGAAGTCGACAGCTTGCGGCTGAACCTGGACCTGTTGGACCTCTACCGGGATCGGTTGTGGTTCCGGCGAATGTGCGCGGTAGTCGCCACACCCGCCGGACGACGCCTCCGCGTAGCGCGCGACCGGCTCGAACGCCGGATCGACCCGCCCCGAAGTCCTGCTCGCAGCCCTCGAACGCCGGGTGACTCAGCTGTGGCCCGCCGTCGCCACCGCCCTGGGCGGGAAAATCAGCGATAGTGATGTCGCCGGACCGCTGGACCTCGGCGACACCGTCCCGCTCGCACCGGCAGGGGGGAAATCGCGACCTGAGACGAAGTCCCTGCGTGAGGTCGCACTCTGGATGTGCACCGGCTGAACAACGTCAGACAGGCTCCCGCATTCCATCGCAAGCTAGCTACCCGGAATCACCCCGGGACGGCAACCGCGAACTTCGTGCAATCCGGACCCACATCCAGGTGGTCGGGGTCGACCAAAAGCGGGAGCGAGTTCACCACCCTGCAACTAGCAAAGTTGATCTCCTGACCTGGCTTTGCTTTGAGCCGCACGGGGCCGGGGTTGTCCACCCACCTGGCCGACGGTTGGTCTCGATCTGTGGGCGGAGAGGGGACGGCGGCGATCGTGCACACCGCTCCGGTGGGTGTCTCGTCGGGTTCCAGGGCGTCCAGGGAGACTTCGACGGTGTCCAGAGACGTGCCCGGCTCGGCACAGATCGCGACACGAAGATTCGCGAACCGTTCGGGTTCGTTGGTCCGGTACAGCACCCACCCATGGGGCTTGGTGGTGTCCTCCTGCGCTGCTTGGGCGAGACCGCCGGCGGGCGACACGGCTGCCGCCACCAAGGCCAGGCATCCCGCAGTCAGGGCACCGCGACGAACATTCGGCATGACTCCTCCTCATTCCTCGGCGGACGGCACTTCCGGCCATCCCTGCACCCACGGAGTGCCCGCTCTTGCCGCAGGGGCGACGTCATGACGCCTCAACCACTCGAAAGCGTCACTCGATCGTCTGGATCATCGGCCAACAAGCCGACCCAGCCCACATATAGACGCTGAACAACGCGCTCAAGGACGAGGACAAGCTGGTCCGATCCCGCGCCGCCGCGGCACTCGGGCGAATCACCCACGAGAAGCCGCTCCCGCTGCTGACCGAGGCCCTACGCGACCCCAGACCACGCGTCCGGGCCAACGCCGCGACCGCTCCGGGCCGAACCTCCGCCGACGGCCTGCGTTCTCCTCGCCGACGCACTGGTCGGCCCGCACCCTGCCATCCGATCCGCCGCCGCGGCCACTACGAGCGACCGCCCGCTGACCGTCCTCCGTAGACGATTAGCTCAGCTCGCCGGTTTGCTGGCATCAGCGTGGTGTACTCGGCCACTCGGGCAAGCAGCCCGATCTCGCCCTCGCCCTCGTGAGGAAATGCCACAGATTTGAGACTGATCATGGCTGACAAGGCTGTGAGACAGCAAAGAACGTCCAGGCCACCCAAGATCGACATGTCACGCGCTGTAAGACCCTACAGTCGGTGGCCCGCGCTCCGGCGCCCGCGGCGAGTACGGCGATCTTCTGCCGATCCGGCCCGCCGCAGACGTCCCCGTCCAGTGCCTGCGCGGGGAGTACCTCACCCACTACGGCATGACCCGCACCTACAGCCATCGCTACCGGCTACACGGCACCGTGTGCTTGTGGACCTGGTTGGAGCGTGACCGTTGACCGCCGGGCTGGTGGGCTGCAGTCCGGGGTCGGACAGTGGTCTGTCGGCGCGACCGGCGGTGCATCACGGGCACTGTTTCAACGGACATGATCTCGATATCGCGGGGCGGACCATGAGCTATGACCACTCGGTCTATGTGCCGACATCGAGTTGCAACCTGTGCCAGGCGCTTGGTTTGCCGAGATCAACCTGGTTCGAGATTGATCTGCGGTTCGTGCACGAGACGCCGCCGACGGACGCCGAGCTCGTGCTGATCGCGAGGCCGCCGACGGCGAGGGCCGGTGTGGGACAAGTCGACTTGCAACTGCGCAGTCAGCGGATTGGCGGCCTCGACCTGTGGTTGTGCGGGATTGACCGGAGGGGGGTGATCGGTCCGGTTGGGGTCGATGCCTCCTACCGGCGGCGCGGGTTCGGCACCGTACTCGTCGCGGCGGCGCTGGCACGAGGGGCGGGCTATCGGTGGTCGACGACGGCAATCAGCGAGTCAGCGTCTGCACGGGCATTTTGCGCGGCTCAGTACTGGCCGGACGGTGTGCACCTGAGCAGGCCGCATTACTGCTCTCACATGAAGTTTGCGAACGGCGATGAAGTCTAGGAACGAGTGGCCCCATCCGGGGGCGACATCTCTCCGGTCAGGGTCGTTTGAGGCTTCAGGAAGCTGTCCTGGATTTTGGTCACGCCTGCAGCCGCTTTCGGCAGCCCAACGGAGCCGCCGGTGCGGGCTCGCCGGTGGGCTGGCCGAGCGGCTCTCGATGACGAAGGTGCGTGCCAGACGCCGTCGCGTTGGGCCATGCGTTCACGGATCCCGACGGTGCGATATCCGGCGGCGTGGTGAGGGCGACGCTGGCCCGGTTATCGGTGCAGGTCGAGGTCAGCAGGGGCTACAGCCTGGCGATGTGAGCGGCGGTGACTTGCTTGTGCAGCAGCGTTCTTCCGACTCCTCAGCATTGGTCGGAGGGAAGAAGCGCTTCGCGACCAGCCTGGCACGAGCCAGAACTCCAGTGAAGCTTGCCGCGGCGGCACCCCCCACGCCACTACCAGCGCCGAACCCGTGAGGCCTGTGAGATAGCAGACGACGCGGCCGATCTGGGCGAACCAGGTCAGCGGCTACACCGTCGGCTGGCCACTAGCGTTGTTGCCGGCCTGCCTGTACATGTGACCGGTTTCCCCATGCGCTCCGGGCTCGTCCTCGGCCCGGAGCGCTTCATCCCGGGTGTTGTAAAGTTCGCCGGCCAGCGCCAGGCCCCTCCAGGACAGCCCGTTCGGCACGGTTCCGACAGCCCCCAGCCGGACCAACTGCCGCTCTGATGTGGTTGAGCACGCAACCAGTGGCCTGACAGCCAGATTGCGTGAGGATCGGGCCATTCGCCGAATCGCCGTCCTCGTCCCCATTGACCGGAACGGACCGACGTATTTGGTGACGTCGCATTGACGTGTGCTGCAGGCGGTCAACAACCTCTGTCAGCTCTGGAACTGGGCCGCGGTGGTGGCCGACGAGCTCGATCGCCCGGTCCGCTCGCGCTGCTCGAGAGCGGCAATGGCCGACGCGGTGAGACTGCGCTCGATGTGTTCCCGCATCAGCGTTTCGGCGCCCACGACGTCGCCGACGACGATGAGGTCGAATAGTTCGTGGTGTTCACGGTGATCTCGCATACGCGGTTCGTCGCCGGGCGGAAGTTCGAGACCGACGCGCCGGTAGCGGTCGGACTTGTCCCACAAGTCGTCCAACAGCCGGATCAAGACATCGTTGTGCGAAGCGAGGTAGAGCGCCCGGTGAAACGCGCGGTGCGCGGTCAGCGCCTCCTCGCCCCAGGCCCGGGTGACCGGCAGGAGCCGTGCGGCGGCGGCGCGCATCGCGGCGATGTCCGCCTCCGTGCGACGCTCGGCAGCGAGCCGGGCGGCACTGGGGTCCAGCGACAGGCGGACCTCGAACAGCTGCCGGGCCTCGGTCGCGGACATCGAGGCGACGCGTGCGTTGCGGTGGGCATCCAGGTCGATCAGCCCTTCGCTGCTGAGCCGGCGGATCGCCTCCCGCAGGGGGGTGAGGCTCATCGCCATCGTCTCGGCCAGATTGTTCTGGTCGAGACGGGATCCTGGCTCCAGCGCGCCGGTCAGGATCAGCCCGCGGAGCTGGGCATAGGCGACGTCACCCTTGCTCGAGAACACGTTCGGGCTGCTCATCGCCTCATTGACCTCTTCTTGGGGCAGGGCTTGCGCCCGGTTCGACCCCAACCTACCATCCGTTGCAAATTATAAATTACAACGGAGGTGTCAGTGAAGATCACCGCAGTGCACGAGGGCGTCATCCCGATCAGCTCCTCGATCCGCAACGCCTGGATCGACTTCAGCGCGATGGACTGCTCGATCGTCGCGGTCGTCTCCGACGTCGTGCGCGACGGCGAGCCGGTCGTCGGCTACGGGTTCAACTCCAACGGCCGCTACAGCGCCGGCGAGATCCTCCGCCGCAGGATCATCCCCCGCCTGCTCGACGCCGACCCGGAAGCACTGCTCGCCGATGACGGCCAGCTCGACCCCACCCGCGCCTGGGACTTCATGATGACCAACGAAAAACCCGGCGGGCACGGCGAGCGCTCGGTCGCCGTCGGCGTCATGGACATGGCCCTGTTCGACCTGGCCGCCAAGCTCGACGGCCGGCCGCTCTACCGGTGGCTCTCGGACCGCTACGGCGACGGCACCCCCGACGACAAGGTCTTCGTCTACGCCGCCGGCGGCTACTACGCCCCCGGCAAAACCCTGACCGACCTGCAGGACGAGATGCGCCGATTCCTCGACCAGGGCTACCACGTTGTCAAGATGAAGATCGGCGGCGCGGACCTGGCCGAGGACCTCAAACGCATCGAGGCCGTCCTCGACGTCCTCGGCGGCGACGGCTCCCGCCTCGCCGTCGACGTCAACGGCAAGTTCGACCTGGCCACCGCCCTCGAGTACGGCAAGGCCATCGAGCCCTACGGCCTGTTCTGGTACGAAGAGATCGGCGACCCGCTGGACTACCGGCTCAACGCGATCATCAGCGAGCACTACCGCGGCCCGATCGCCACCGGCGAGAACCTGTTCTCGCTGCAGGACGCCCGGAACCTGATCCGCTACGGCGGCATGCGCCCCGACCGCGACTACATCCAGGTCGACCCGGCCCTGAGCTACGGACTGACCGAATACCTGCGCGTGCAGGACATGCTCGCCCAGCACGGCTGGTCGTCGCGGCGCTGCATCCCGCACGGCGGGCACCAGTTCTCCCTGCACATCGCCGCGGCGCTCAAGCTCGGCGGCAACGAGTCCTACCCCGGCGAGTTCCAGCCCACCGGCGGCTTCGCCGACGGCGCGGTGGTCGAGGACAGCTACGTCGGGCTCACCGACACACCGGGCATCGGCTTCGAGCGCAAGGCCGCGTTCCACGAGGTCCTGCGCAAGCTGCACAGCTGAGCCGCCTGCCCCACCCTTCTTCCGCCACAACGTCGTGCAAGGGAGCAGCACCATGTCATCCACGAGCGTCACCGACCGCCCCTGGCGGTCACGCATTCGCCGGCTCATCGGCCGGCTTTGGTTTCAGGTCGTCGCCGCCGCCGTCCTCGGCGTCGCCGTGGGACTCCTCTTCCCCGCCGTAGGCTCGACGCTCAAGCCGCTCAACGACTGGTTCATCGCACTGGTCAAGATGATCGTCATCCCCGTCGTGTTCTGCGTGGTCGTCACCGGCATCGCCTCGATGGACAACCTCCGCAAAGCCGGCCGGATCGGGGCCAAGGCGATCGGCTACTTCCTGGTCCTGTCACTGCTGTCCATGCTGATCGGGCTCGTCGTCGCGAACGTGTTCAAACCCGGCGCCGGGATGAACGTCGACCCCGCCACCCTCGACGCCGGCGACATCCCCGCCGCCGCGACCGAACAGCACGCGACCTTCACCGGATTCGTCTCGAGCCTGATCCCGGACTCGCTGTTCGGCGCCATCACCGGCGACAGCATCCTCACCGCGCTGCTCGTCTCCATCGTCTTCGGCATCGCCCTCAACATGGCCGGGCCGTCGGGCGCACCGCTGACCAAGGGCATCTCCGCGCTGTCGGGCGTCGTTTTCCGCGTCGTCGGCTGGGTCATGCGCCTGGCCCCGATCGGCACATTCGGCGCCTTGGCCACCGTCGTGGCCACCTACGGAGCCGGCAGCCTGCAGCAGCTCGGATACCTCATCCTGCTGTTCACCCTCACCTGCGTCGCCTACGTCGTCATCGTCCTCGGCGCGATCATGCGGGCCTGCAAACTGAGCCTGTTCGGGCTCATCCGCTACCTCAAGGCCGAACTGCTCGTCGCTCTCTCGACCTGCTCCAGTGAAGCCGTCCTGCCTCAGCTCGTGCGCAAGCTGGAGATGATGGGCATCGGCCGTCCCGTCGTCGGCATCGTCATTCCGTCCGGGTTCTCGTTCAACCTCGACGGGTCGGCGGTCTACCTGACCATGGCCTCGTTGTTCCTCGCCCAAGCACTGGGCATCGACCTGAGCTGGCAGCAGCAGCTCGTGATGGTCGGCGTCATGATGCTCACCAGCAAGGGCACCGCCGGCATTGCCGGCGGCGCGTTCATCGTCCTGGCCAGCACCATCACCGCGGTCGGGCACATGCCCCTCGCCGCGCTCGCCCTGATCGTCGGCATCGACCGGATCCTCAACGAGGGCCGCGTGTTCATCAACGTCCTCGGCAACGCCGTCGCGACCATCGTGATCGCCAAATGGGAAAAGGACTTCGACGTCGAGAAGGTCAACCGCGTCCTGCACGCGGACGCGGCCGAACTCGAACGCATCGAGGCCGAACACGACACCGCAGCACAGCGCGCCCTCGCCGGGCCTGACGGCCCGGCCCGGTCAGCGACACGCGCGACGACCGCCGACCCGAACGAGAACCCTGCAATCCACGACGTCTCGACCATCAACAGCTGAGAGCCGCAGTCCGAAGGTCCTCGCCATGATCAGTGGCAGCTGACCGGCCTGCGCCGGGCATCCTCGGCGCAGGCCGCCGCCACAGGCCGTGTTCGATGCCGGCGGGCCGTGCAGGGAGGGTGACCATGGGGGCGGCTCGCTGCGAGTGCGCCCGGCGTCGGCCGCCTGAGGGCTTCGCTCGGGTGGGTGAGGACTGCTCATCCATAGATCGGTGATCCGGCCCGTCTTCCGCGTACGGCGGGTGGGCACGCGATTCTCGACCCGGCGGTCAGGGGGTGAGCTGCTGGCGTCCGATGACGGAAAGTAGCTGGAGTTTGGTGTGGCTCTCCGTGCCGGGGCGTGCGGTCAGCACGATAAGGGTGTGGGCGCGGTTCTCGGCGTACAGGAATTCGCAGTCGACCTCGATCCGGTCGGCGGTTCATCTGCTGAAGCCGCGTTGCGGGCGTTGCGTTCGGGCCCAGGTTGCCGTCCAATATCGTCCTGCTCGCAATCGCAGTGTGATCGGCGTGGACTGGGGCGACTGGGTGCGCGCCGAAGGGGGAATGACAGCCGGCCGGGACCTGCTGACCGACGTCCTGGGCCGGATCCGTGCGGGAACGATCAACCCGCCGCTGCCGGAGCCCGTCCCGCTCACCGGTGCCGAACAGCTCCTGCGCCGCTTCGCGGAGCGGCGGGCCAGCGGCAAGTACGTGGTGCGACCCCATCAGGACTGAGCCTGCACTGGGCGAATCGCAGGGACAGCGGGGTACGCCAAGAGGTCGAAAATGTCCGGGTCGGCAGTTGACGGAGGGGGTCGATCATGGCTACGTCGCGTTCCGGCGGATCGCCGCGGCTGGAACGCTGCGTCCTGAGCCGGGACGCGGGCGCCGGTTCGACCGTGAGCGCCGCGAAGAGCTGCACGATCGAAGGTCCGACCGAGTGAAAGGTCGTGGACTCGTAGTCCGGGGTTCAGGATCGGGCGAGTTAGCGGGTGAGCATGAGGGCGACGGCTTCGTCCACGATGGTGGTGTCGGTGGGGTCGGGCGGGACGAAGTCGGTCCGTACGAGTTGAGGCCACAGGAGCTGGCCGCAGATCATGCCGAGGAACTGTTCGGCCACTGCGGATGCCGGCTGTGGCTGTCCGTCGGCCGAACGGAAGTCGAGTGTGCCGGCCTGTGCTTCGGCGTCCAGGTAGTCGCGGAGCCGGTCGAAGAAGGGGCCGCGGTCGATGGCGAAGCCGGTGCCGACGATGTCGGCGAGTTCGGGCATCTGGGGAAGTTCGGTGATGATGAGGCGGCACAGTGCCGCCGTGCCGGGCCGCGAGACCAGGCAGGCGTAGTCGCGGCCGATGTGGTCCAGGCCGTACCGGGGGTCGCCGGGCGGGGGCGGTTCGGCGTACTGCACGTCCAGCTGCCACTGTTCGGAGGTGACGGCCGCGAATAGCGCAGCCTTGGAGGGGTACCGCTTGAAGAGGGTGCCGGTGGAGACGCGGGCCTCCCTGGCGATCTGGGCCAGGGAGGCCTTGTCGTATCCCCGGGCGAGGAAGAGGTCGCGGGCGGCGCGGATGATGCGCGCGCGGTTTTCCGCTTTGATCTGCGCGTGATACCCGACTTCACAGGTATCGCCACCGGTTTCCGCTCGGTCACGGTCCGCCGCCGTCATACCTGCGCTCCCTTTCCCGTCTCTCAGACGCGCCCTCGCATGTCAGAGGATGGTCTGGCCGCCGTCCAGGATAAGGTCCTGGCCCACGGTGAACGCGGAGGCATCGGAGGCCAGGTACACGACGGCTTCCGCGATCTCTTCGGGCTTGCCCATGCGCCCCAGCGGGATGCCGGAGCTGATCCCTTCCAGAACCGCCATCTGCTGCGCGGCTCCTCTCCGCCGAGGAGTTCGGCATCCCCCAGACCCGCTCCCGCCCGATGCTCGTGGCGAAGCGTTCCGCCACGGCCGCGCTCCCGACTCCGACCCACGCCCCCTCCTGAAGGACGTTATACAGGCTGACGGCGACCTGGACCTCCTGCCCTTGGTCCCGATGGCCGACGCGCTCGGCTGGCCGGCCGGGCTCGTCGGCTTCCCGCGGCTCGTCGACCCGGGCGCCGGGCCATCACGATCAACGGCACCGAGTACCGCGCCCGCGACCTCCGCGGCGCCGACCAGCCGAGCTTCACCCTCACCGGGAAGGCCCGGAGCTGGCTCCGCTGGCTCCCAGGACGGCGGAGTCGACTCGGAGCCGGTCCGCGTCACCGTCGAGGAGGCCGCCGCCCTCCAGACCTTCCCCGCGAACTACCCGTGGCAGGGCGTCCGGACCAAGGCGTTCCAGCAGATCGGCAACGCGATCCCGCCGGTCCTCGCCCGCGCGATCCTCGCGGAGGTCGCGCGGCGAGGAGAAAAGAATGAGGCTCGATGGAACCCGGGTGCAGGCAGCCCGCGTGCGCACAGGTCGGCGCCCGCTGACATCGGCCTGTTGACATGATGCGCCTGCATGGTCACGCTATGAACATGAGCTGCGGGGAGGAAGCTCAAATGGGGACAACCGAGAACAAGCAGCTCCGAGCGGCCCGGGAGCGCACGGCATCGTTACGACACGTCGGCGAGTGCCTGTCCCGGCGAGAACTGGCAGAGCTCGTCAACGTGTTCCTCTGGCAGCGCCACGAGCTACGGGCCGCACTGGACGACAACTACATCGCGAAGCTCGAACGCGGCACTATCTTGTGGCCGAACGCCAAATACCGCGAAGCATTCCGTGCCGTGCTGCAGGTCGACACTGACACGAACTTGGGCTTCGTCAACTCCCGCAGGCAAGCGGCTCCCCTCGATAGCGATCCCGCCCGCGGCGGACATACCGCCACTCCAGGTGGACGGTGCGGCGCGAACCAGGCGTCGTTGCCACCGGACGCCTCGGTGCCGCAACAGCTTCCGGCGCCACCGCTGCGGTTCACGGCCCGCGCGGACGAATTGCGCGCACTGTCCGCCGTATGTGACGAGGCGAAAGTGGCGGGAGAGGCCGTCATGGTCATGTCGGCGGTCGCCGGCGTCGGCGGCGTGGGAAAGACGTCGCTGGCGTTGCATTGGGCCCACCGTGAGCTGGACCGCTTTCCGGACGGCCAGCTCTACGTCGATCTCCGCGGGTTCGACCCTGCCAACCCACCGCTACCCCCGGCCGCCGCGGTCCGCGGGTTTCTGGACGCGTTGGGGGTGACACCGTCAGCGATCCCGGAGAGTGTGAGTGCGCAGATCGCGTTGTACCGCACTCTGGTCAGCGGGAAACGCATGTTGATCGTTCTCGACAACGCCAGGGACACCGCTGCGGTCGAGGCCTTGCTTCCGGGTAGCGCGACCAACACGGTGATTGTCACGAGCCGAAACCACCTGCCCGGCCTCGCCGCGCGCGGCGCGCACGCGCTGCGGTTGCGGATGTTCACACCTGCCGAAGCCCGTGAACTGTTCGCCGAGCACCTCGGCGCCGACAAGATGGACACCGATGCCGACGCAAGTGCCGACTTGGTCCGATTCTGCGCCGGGCTCCCGCTGGCCATCAGTATCATCGCCGCCCGAGCCAGCGAGAATCCGACCTTCCCGCTGGCACTACTGGCCGACGAACTCACAGACGAGACTCACCGGCTCGATGGCCTCGACGCCGGTGAAGTGTCCGTTCACTTGTCCTCGGTCTTCGCAGCCTCATACCGCTCGCTCGACACCGATGCCGCGGATTTGTTCCGGCACCTCGGCCTGACTTCGGGTGCAGACATCGGAACCCCGGCCGTCGCCAGCCTGGTCGGCAAGCTCCCGCGCCTCGTCCGCAGGCAGCTGCGCACCGTCCAGAACTCCCACCTGCTGGAACAACACCGCCCAGACCGGTACCGGATGCACGACCTCGTCAGCCTCTACGCTCGCGATCGTGCGCACAGCGATCTGCCTGCCGAGTCGCAAGAGCAGGCGATCCGCAGGCTCGTCGATTTCTACCTGCACACGGCATTCAAGGCAGAACGCCTCCTCGACGCTCGCCGGCCCTCGATCGATCTCCCGCCCGCGAGCCCCGGGAGTCACGCCTATACACCCCCGGACCACGCCGCGGCCGAACGTTGGCTCATCGAGGAACACACCAACCTCCTCGCCGCTCAGCAACTTGCGATCCGGTACAGCTGGCACGACAAAGTCTGGCGGCTCGCGTGGACGTTGAACACTTACCACGTGCGTCACGATCGCCGAGATGACAATTTACGCAGCTGGCAGGCGGCGATCGACGTCGTCGCGCACATTCCCGGGGTCTCCGACCAGGCCGAGGTGCATCGCCTCTGCGGCTGGGCGCACATGATGGTCGGAGAACACGAACTGGGGATGCACCACCTCGAACGTGCCCTCAGTTTGTTCCAGGACGCCGATGATCTCGCCGGCCAAGCCCGTGCCTACGAGGCCCTCGCGGCGGCCTGGGAGCAACATGGTGACCACCAGCGCGCCTTACCGCCGGCGTTACAGGCGCTGGACTTGTACCAAAACCTCAACCAGCCTGCTCGGACCGCGAATGCCCTCAACACCGTGGGGTGGCACTATGCCCGCCTCGGCGAACTCGACCGGGCAAGCACCTTCTGCACCGCCGCACTCAACCTCTACCTATGTCATCGCTACCACGACGCCGAGGCCTACGCCCTGCACACTCTCGGCTATATCGACCACCACTCCGGTCGATACCACGACGCCGTCCGTCACTACAGGCGCGCCGTGAGCCTGCTGCGTGCGGAGCGCGACCCCAAGCAGGAGGCTGTCGTGCTCGCCGATCTCGCCGAGGTCCATGCCTCTGGTGGAAACCGTCGCCGAGCCCGGCAACTGTGGATCGAGGCCCTCGCGCTCCACCGGCAACAGCATCGAACTTCCGACATCGAACGGATCAAACGACGCCTCGCTGAGCTCGACTGACCGACGAACCATCTCCCGATACAAGATCATTATGATCGCCCTTGCCTACGACGCTGGCTCTGCAGCAGGATCCCGCGATCTATCCCTCGTAGCCTCCCTCCCCTGAAGCCGCCTTCGGATGCCAGATTTGATCCGTCCAGAGAAGCCGGACTGCGCCACACCGGCCCTGGAAGTGGGAGGAGCTGGTGGCGGCCCGAGGAAGGTGCCGCCACCAGCCGGGGTATTGCAGTCAGCCTTCACGAGAGGGAATGAACATGAACCGGATCAAGATGATCACCGCCGGGATGGCCACCATCGCCTGTGTAGGACTGGCCGTACCGGCGTCGGCGGATACGCCGGCTGCGCCGACGTCCGCTGCCGGAAAGACAATTCTGCGAGTCGACTCGGCGCAGGCGAGTTGGCCGATGTACTCCGCCCCACACAGCGACACCTACTGGGTTGGAGCGTTGCGGAGCGGCGAGTGGTACGAGTACTGGGGCTATCGGGATATGCCGGACGGCCGTTGGTGCCACATCGTGGATACCGCCGGGTACGGCGGAGAGCACTACGCCGACACCGCCGCCTGGGTCCGAGGTATTTGCTAACGGTTCAGGCCGCCGGACGGGCTCACCTGCGAGCACGTCCGGGGGCCGACGGCGCCGCCTCGACCACCTACCTGTTTCGCAGCGTCATCCACGACCATGTCCGCTTCACCGAGCCGCACAAACCAGCGTGACAACCGTATCCACCCACCTCTGTGTGTCACGCAGCGACCGCGTCCCTGTACCGCGCGAACAGCGGGAACGCCAGCGCTACCTCTGACGCGCGGCGGACGCGTCACGCCGATGATCAGAGTGCCGGTCGCGGCAGATCAGAACGGCTACGGGGCACCCGGCTCGGGCAGAGTGAACAGGGCGTGTTGAGCCGGGTCGTCGGGTTCGCCGGCCAGCCGCAGGCACTTGCGGCAGCTGACCTGCTGATGGGTCGGGGTGATCTCGCCGCCGGCGCCGAGCCCGGACCAGCCTTGATGGCAGGCGGGCGCGGGCAGGGTGAGACTGTTGACGCACTCCCCTCGCCACCCTTGCGGATCCGGCCGTCACCCGACCGTGGAGATCGCCTGGTCAGGGCCCGATTCCCTTGCCTATCACCAACACAGGGACTGGGCATTTTGTGGGCATCGTGCTGGGCCCAACCCATGCCCACAAAAAGCCCAGCAGAGGACGAGATGGCCGCCGCACTCAGGGCGACTGCTCCGCCGCGGACTGCCGGTCACCCCAGCCGCCGCGGACCCGGTCCTGCTCAATCTGCGCGGAATCGTCGCCCGAGCGGTCGACCCTGCCGACGACGCGAGCCGCACCGCGGCGCTGGATCACACGCTGCGCGGCCTGCTCGCCCGGTTCCCGGACACCCGCTACGCCCCGGCAGCGCGGACGCTGTTCGGGCTGGCCCCGGCCGAACCGGGCCAAAACCTCACCGCCCGCCGCAACCTGGCCGCCGAACAGGCCCGGCACGAAGTACACCACTTCCGCAAGCGAGTCGAACCCCGCCTGGTCAAGCAGATCGCCTGGGAACTGCTCGCCGACGCCGACCGGTTCACCCGCCCGCCGACAATCGCCCCCGAGTTGGCGCCCGTCACCGAGCCGCAACCAGTCCAGTCCGACCCGTTCGCCTGGGAGATCGCCGAACACGAAGAGCAGCAGTCCCGGCTGTGGGCGGCGATCTACGCAGCCCGCGCTGAACTCCTCGCCATCCAGCGGCAGATCAGCCTGCGCGCCTACCGGATCGACATCCGCGACACCGCTACAACCGCCGCGTGGCGATGGGCAGCAGCCCGCGCCGAAGCAATCGACTACACCACCGCGTTCGCCCCCGACCTGAACGCGGACGAGCTGGTCGTCCTGATCGGCTGGACCCCGACGCTAACCGAAGCACACACGTCCCGGCTGACCAAGGCCGCCAGCGGCGGCGCCAGCCGCGAGCAGTTCGTCCACGCCCTGCACAGCCAACCCGGGCTGAGGCACCCCTGGATCGACGGCTTCCTCGCCCGCACCACCCCATCCCCCAAGCACATCCCCGAAACCGAACGACAGGTGCCGCGACCAGCACCAACACCGCCTTGACCGCCGCGCTGGAGGTCGCCGCCAGCGGCAAACCCCGCCGCCACGTCATCACCGGCGGCCCCAACTCAGGCAAAGACAACCTGATCGACGCGGTGCACGCCGCCTGCATTCCCTGCATGACCGAGGAACCCGGCCGGGAGATCTACCGGCGCCACCGCGAACGACTCGACCGCCACCTGCTGCGCGAAGACCGCCGCCGGTACTCACTGGAGGTCCTCTCCGCCTTCATCGCCGAATACACCGCCCACACCCACGGCATCCGCTTCTACAACCGCGGCATCCCCGACAGCTACGGCTGGGAAGGGCTCTTCGGCCTGAAACCGACCACCGACCTGGAAGAAGCGACCCGGACCTACCGCTACGACGCGATCTTCATTCTCGATCCACTAGACACCTTCGAAGACCCCGACGACATCGCGTGGGCCAACCACGAGACGCGCCGCGCACACGAGCTCATTGTGCAGGGCTACTACGACGCCGGCTACGAGCCGATATTCGTCCAACCCGACCCCGCCACCGCCCGACTGGACTTCATCTGCGCCAACCTGAACCTCCCCACACCCAGCCTAAGAGCATGACCGCCAGGCACGGCAACCGGAACTGGGAGTCTGAAAACGACGAGTCGCACCGTCAAACCGTCACGGCTAGTCTCCCGGACTAGCGTGCTGGCCAATGTGCTGCGCTCGATCAACATCCCGCGGCCACGCGTGCTCGCAACGACGCCGCCCCGGATCGGGTTTGGGTCGGCATTAAGATCAACAACCAAGGAAGCGCACGGCGTGCCTCGTTCACGGTCGACCTCAAGGTACGGCACCATCGAGAAGCGCGCCCCTCTGCAGCCAATACACTCGACGCCAGAAGCTTTAGGCAGCGATGTTAGTAGCCCACAAAACAACCTCGACTTGGAGAAAATTTTCACCATTTCCGGGCGGCGCTAATTTCACCCGTTCGAGGTTCGCGACGTGTCGCGCGTGGCACAACGTCGAGCTAACATGTCGACGATGATGCCCAACATGTGGCCGCCCAGCAGGAGTCCTGCCGCGCTGACATTTGCGGGCACATGAGCGACACGATGTCACGAGAATTCGGGAATCAGGCGCCCTTCACGCACTCACAGCGAGCAGTCGCCCGCCCGAATCCCCGGATACTCGCAGACCTCGCCCGGGCGAAGGTGATTGCCAGCGCAGACGGCTCAAATTCACCTATGCCTCGACGTTCAAATAACGAGGGGCCACTCGTCTGGGGTTCCATTCCGCCACGGATACCCGATTTTACAGGACGTCGCGAACTTCTTGAGCAACTCGACGAACGACTGGGCGCTGGCGCCACAGCAGTCCTGCCCGTCGCCCTGCGCGACATAGGCGAAATCGGCAAATCGCAAATAGCCGTCGAGTACATCTACCAGCCTTTGCTGGACTACGTGGTCACCCAGTGGATCCAGGCTACCCAGCCGACCGACTTCCACGCTCCTCTGATCTCAGACGAACACCTTCCACCCGTGGGTGTCAGGACAGAATCTTTCCGCCGACCGGGTGCGAAATGCTATGCACCCTCCGCTCTGCCCAGCCGACACAGGCCAGTTCTTGGCACTTCTTTACAAGAAGGCATATCATCCCCCGAGTCCCTTGCCTGGGACATGAATCCTATAGGCAAGAAGACCGGCCCCTACGCCGGTAGCAAGAGATCACTCAATAGCAAAGGAGAAGATCTTGAACACAACCGGCTTTACATAGATTCTCTGGCATCGTTGCCCAAGCCTAAGCAAGGCTTCCAGCCTTGAACGCCTTGGCGACTGCCTCGGATCACGTGGACCTCCGTCATGTGCCCGGCATGCCGCCGGGCCCCGCGGGTAGTGGCGTCAGCCCACGTAGGGCGAGACAGTGGCTGGCCGCGCTGAGGACGTGCGCCACGATCACCGGCGTCCCGCGATGAGCAGAAACCGTGCGAATGCGTGATGAACTCCGGGGGCCGCGCCGAGCTGAGTTGTCGACTCAGAAGCTGCTCTCTCGGACCCCCATGAAGCCGTACCGGTGGGCCATGTCGACCAGCGCGGACCGAGCACGTCTCCGCCGCGATTCAGCGTCCAGGCCCGGCACGGCCGGCAGCGAAACGAACAGCTCAGACAGCTGGGCGCGATGACCGGTAGCGCCGAAGGAGTCCAGGTCGAGGACGTCCTCCAGCATCAGCCGCGTCTCGGGCTGGTTGTGCGACCGGTCGGTGCCGACCCACAACTCGACGTGGGGCACCGCACTCCAGCGCCTTGGCGTCACGGGATCCAGCACCAGCCGGGGCAGGAGCTCGGTCGCGGTCTCCCAGGCCGCCACGAAGAACTCCAACAGGTCATCTCCCGACCAGCGCAGACCCGACCCCGGTTCCACGCCCAGAGCCCTGGCCCAGGCATCGAAGCTCACGATCCGCACCTCAGCACAGGTGACGACGGCTGAATTCATCGCACCCGGCAGCGACATCATCACTTCGGCCACCAGCGCGACCTCACCGTCCGACGTGGCGATCTCACTGGCGTAGCTGAACCGATCACTTGAGTTCCTGTTGGGGCCGGTATCCCAGGCTCCCGCTGGCAGGGACCCGCCGCGGCGACTCGACAAGTTCGTGGTGAACCCGGCCAGCTGGCTGAACGGTAGGTCCGGCAGCACCGTGTCCAGCCGGTCCGGGGTGATCTTCAGGTCACCGGCGTCCGCGAAGGGCAGGATCGCCAGCACTCGTGCCCGCAGTTGGGGCCGCACCGAGGTAGGCGCCCAACTGCCCGTCGACGCCGACGTCGTCGTGCTGGGTTCTGGTTCCGGGGCCCACCACCAGCCCTGTCCTTGGACGGTTTCGCGCAGTAGCCGGCCGCGGCCCCAGCGACCTCCCGACAAAGACACCGCTGTGACGTTTCGGTCGACGACTCGGGTCGTAGTGGTATCCCCCGAAGGAAACCCCACAGCGCCCAACGCGTCCCCGTCGGGCGAACCGCTGCCCTGATCCCGCAACGCCTGCCAGATCTCCTCGGCGACGACGACGGGCCGGCCTTTCGGCTGAGCACACAGCACCCAGCCGAATCGCTCGCCCGGCACCGCGAAGTACTGCACGACGCCCGGGCCGACCGGAACGACGTCGCTGACCGGCTCACCCAGCATCACGCCCTGCTCGGCAAACTCGCCGAACGCCTGCAGGAACACTCCACTCCAGCCAGGCTCGCCGCCGCCAACGGTGTACCTCGGCTCCGCGACCGGCCGCGGGTCCCCGATGCTCGCGAGCGCGGCGCTCAGCTTGCCGATTACCTCACCCGAGTTCGCCCAGCCCAGCCCGACGAAGTGCTGGATCTCGTGCGGCCGCAGCCAGGTCGTGCCATCGCCGCGGCGGACCGGCACGCCGAGGGCGATCTTGCTGACCTCGGAGGTCCCCGTGGGTGCCGGCACGGCGAAGAGCTGACTCGACTGCGGTTGGGCGGGAATGTCGATGATCAGGACACCCAAACCGTTGCCGCAGTCGAGCCAATCCACCGACACCTCCCGCAACGCGGGGATCACTCGTGTCGCGATCAACTGGCGGTGCCTGTCGAGGTCGATCAGCTTCCGAGGCACCGGATTGAGGGCCTCGACGATCTCCTCGCCGTATTCCTTCCTAGTGGTGAACCCCACCAGGATCAAGCCGCCGTCACGGGTGTTCGCGAAGGCCGCCACGTCCTTCGCGAGCTCTTCCGGCCCCTTGGGCTGCTCCAGGCGGTAGACACCGTCCTTCACATCGAGCCAGACGCACTCGCGCTCACCGAGCAGAGCCTCGGGATCACCGCGACGCAGAGCTTGCCGTGCGCGTTCCAGACCCGAAACCGTCATGCGGAATATTCTTCCCGATCCTCGCCGGGCCACAGGCGCGGGGTGTGGCCGCAGCGGCAGCACGCGTACTCGCCAGCCCGGCCAGGTGACGTCGAGAACGTCGACGCCATGCTGTAGTCCGATCCACGATGCCCAGGGTGGTCGAGCAGCCGGGCCTCGACGTGCCGGCCGGGGCCTCAGTGGGTCTGTGCTCACACCTGTCGGCGCTCTTGCCGGTCGAGCGCCGACAGCACCCGCACCGGATCCCCGATCAGCTCGAACAGCCCGCTCGTCCGGCGCGCCCATCGCACCGGGTCGTCGCCCTCGTCGAATACCGCAGCCGACGCGAACTGGTCCCGGAGTTTGACCGGCAGCTTGCCAGCCAGAGCCGCCCCGAGCTCACGACCCAGAACAGCTCGCGGCGACGACGGCCGCATGAACCGGCTCAATCCGCGGAACGCTGGTGCAACGGTGTCAGAGGTATTCGCGAAAGCCGTGACGGCATCGCGGACCCATTCGGCGTCCCAGACGTCGGGGAGCGGCACGGCGACCTGCTGGACCCCGGCGATCGCGTCCCGCCCTAGCGCCAGGGAGAGCCCGCCGGGGTCCTCGTGATAGTTGAGGTAGCGGGCGACGTCGACGCCGGCAGGGCAGACCTCGGCCAGCACCACATCGCCGACGAAGTTGCTGGGGTCGATGAGCCAGTCCTCCCGCACCACGACGGACGGCTTCAGATGAACCCGGTAGAGATAGAACTGACTGCCGTGGTCGGCCTGGTCATCCATCCGTCGCAGCATGTTCTGGACCGCAGCTTCGTACGTGCCGACGTGGAGCGCCTTCGCGCGCTGGCGCGCGGCCCACTCTGCGACACGCCGGTCGCCGCCCATCGTCATACGGGTCTCGGGCGCGAGGACGGCCGCCGGGTCGAAGTCACTCGTCGGCCAGTCCGGCTGCGTGCTGGTGTGGTACCAAGCGAGCCGCGCGACCTGGGCATCGTCCAGTGCGGGGTCGCAGGGGTCGACCGTCACCCGGGGCGAGTCCTCGAGCTCGCACGTCATGCCGCAGCCCGGGGCATGCCTCCCTCGCCTGATCCCACCGTTCGATCCAGTCCAGACTGACATCCCACCGATGCCTGCAGGCCCCGCACAGCATGCGCCGATCGCGCGAGAAGTCGATCCGTCGTTCCATGGCTACCCATCTTGGACCGCGGCATCAGTCCCGACCACAGCACCGAAACGCTCGGGCCCACGCCGCCGAACGCCAGCGGCGTGGGCCCGAATCGTCTCGCTTACCAGCGTCTACCAGCCGCGCTCGGCCAGCCGGGTGAACTCCGTCTTGACCGTCGTGTCGGCATCTTTGGACCACGGCACGTTGATGCCGACCATGGCCTCGCCGAGGCCGCGCGAGACCTTCGCCAGCACGTCCGGGTCATCGTAGAACGTCGTCGCCTTGACGATCGCCTCGGCGCGCTGGGCCGGGTTGCCGGACTTGAAGATGCCGGAGCCGACGAACACGCCCTCCGCGCCGAGCTGCATCATCATCGCCGCGTCGGCCGGGGTGGCGATGCCGCCCGCGGTGAAGAGCACCACCGGCAGCTTGCCGGCCTGCGCCACTTCGCGAACCAGCTCGTACGGCGCCTGCAGTTCCTTGGCCGCGACGAACAGCTCGTCCTCCGGCAGCGACTGCAGCCGCCGGATCTCCTGGCGGATCTTGCGCATGTGCGTGGTGGCGTTGGAGACGTCACCGGTGCCGGCCTCGCCCTTGGAGCGGATCATCGCCGCGCCCTCGGTGATCCGGCGCAGTGCCTCGCCGAGGTTGGTCGCACCGCAGACGAAAGGAACGGTGAACGCCCACTTGTCGATGTGGTTGGCGTAGTCGGCCGGGGTGAGGACCTCGGACTCGTCGACGTAGTCCACGCCGAGGGACTGCAGGATCTGCGCCTCGACGAAGTGGCCGATGCGGGCCTTCGCCATCACCGGGATCGAGACGGTCTCGATGATGCCGTCGATCAGGTCGGGGTCGCTCATCCGGGCGACGCCGCCCTGGGCGCGGATGTCGGCGGGCACGCGCTCCAGGGCCATCACCGCGACCGCGCCGGCGTCTTCGGCGATCTTGGCCTGCTCGGCGGTGACCACGTCCATGATCACGCCGCCCTTGAGCATCTCGGCCATGCCGCGCTTCACCTTGGCGGTGCCGGTGACGGACTGGACGGTGCCACTGGAGGGGGTGGGCTGCTGCTCGGACACGACGAGGCCTTTCGACACGGTTCGGGGGCGGACGAGTCCGAGCGTAGGTCGGCGATGGACCCTTCAGGCAGGCCAGTACACGGGTATCTCAGCAGTCCACTTCCCCGGTGCCCGCGACCAGGGCTTCCGCGAGGGAAGTACGCACGTAGAGCACGTGACGTCCGGCACGGTGCCCGCTGACCAGGCCCGCAGCTTTGAGGATGCCGAGGTGCTGCGACACCGCACCGGCGCTCAGGCCGGTCCGGCGGGCCAGTTCGGCGGTGGACGCCGGCGCGGCCAGTCCGGTCAGCAGCATCGCGCGGCCGCGGCCCACCACGGCGGCCAGCGCGCCGGGCGCGGTGGCCGTGCCGGTTTCCCACAGGGTGGCGATCCCGCGCGGCGGGTAGCGCAGCACCGGCTGCCAGCGCGCGTCGGTCTTGGAGAACACCCGCGGCCAGACGAACGCCGAGGGCACCAGCACCAGCCCGCGCCCGTCGAGCGGTACGGCGGCGCGCAGGTGCCGGTGCGCCACCGTGAGCGTGCCGTCCTGCCAGCGGACCAGCGGGGTGAGGTCGTTGAACAGTTCGGCGGCCCCGCCCTGGGCCAGCAGCCGGGACCGGTACAGCACGTCGGCTTCGAGCAGGGCGCGGATCCGGGGCCAGTCCGGCGCCAGCACGAGGTCCCAGTACTGCGCCATCAGCGTCGCGAGCCGCTCGAGGCCCGCCTCGGGGTCGCGGTGGAAGCGGCTCAGCGCGGGCGAGCGCGGCCCGGCCATCGCGTCCAGTTCGCGCCGGATGAGGCGAGCGGGCACGTCCCGCAGGTCGGCCAGCTCGTCGGCCAGTTCCGGCAGGGGCGTCGACGGCGTCCCGGCCAGGAAGCCGGGCAGGTGGCGCAGCGGGACGAGGTCGCGCAGCAGCCCGATGTCCAGGCCGGCCTCGTCGAGCGCCGCGGTGGCGCGCTTGGTCCACGGCAGGTGCAGGGCGTGCTGCCCCGGCTGGTTGAGGACGCGGACGCTCGCGACGATCTCCCAGGCCGGGGAGAACGCGAACCGGGTGTGCGCCAGGTCCTCTGTGGAGAATGCCAGGTCGAGCACGTGCTGCCTCCTGCCGGCGGAATCCGGCGCAGTCTAGAACTCTCCCTTGTGGACGGTCCAGCGGGACGGGGAAAGCCCTTGCGGGAAGGCGAAAATTCCTCGGGGGTCATACTTTCGGGCGACAGTGCGCAACCGCGGCAGGTTCACCCCGTAGTACGCCTGCGCCCAGTCCGGCATCTCCGGGTCGAGGTAGTTGACGTACCCGGTGACGCCGAATTCCGGCCCCAGCCCGTCGCGGACCGCGGCCACCGCGCGCCGGGCCGCCGCTTCGCCGCCGCGTTCGGGTTCCGCGCCGCGCAGGAACTGGAAGCTGGCCAGCGCGGTCCGGTGCGGGAACGCCGTTTCGCGGACACCGACGCGCGCGATGGCACCGCCGCCGGAGTCGATGATCGTGTCGACGCCGGGGGTCCCGAGCAGCACCTCGACGACGGCGGCCGGGTCGGGCGCGCGCCGCGTCAGCATCCGTGAGGTCCCGACGTAGGCCGCCCGGTCGACGGCCAGGCCGGGCCGCGACTCCCGGTCGTCGAACGACCGCATCGCGCTCAGGTGGTCCTGGACCCGCCGCCGCTGCTCGGCCGGTGGCGTGCCGACCCGGCGGATCAGGTCGTCGAGCAGGGCGTTCATCCGCGCTTCCGGCCCGACGAACGTGCCGCCGAGGACAGCGTGGTCCGCGCCGAGGCCCATTCCTGACCACAGCTCGTCCGGCATCGCGGGCTGCCAGTCCTGCCAGGCCGCGAACAACGCGGCCTGCGTGCCCACCGGGAACTTCAGGTCGAAGGTGGCGACGTCGGTGAGCGGGACGGTCCGGAACGTGAACCCGGTGACGATCCCGAAGTTCCCGCCGCCCCCGCCGCGCAGCGCCCAGAACAGGTCCGGCTCCGCCGACCTCGACACCGTGCGCGCCCGGCCGTCGGCCGTGACGATCCGCGCCGCCTCCAGGTGGTCGCAGGTCAGCCCGTACTTCCGGTCCAGGACACCGACGCCGCCGCCGAGGGCGAGCCCGGCGATGCCGACCGTGTCGCAGCTGCCCGCCGGGAGCACCCGGCCGGCCGCGGCGAGCGTCGTGGCGATCGGCCCCAGCCGGGCGCCGGCCCCGATCACCGCGCGGCCGTCAGGACGCGTCTCGATCCCCGAGAAGCGGCTGAGGTCCACGACGATCCCGCCGTCCACTGTGGAGTAGCCGGGGTAGCTGTGGCCGCCGCTGCGCGCGGCGATCGGCAGCCGGTGCCGGGCGGCGAAGCCGACGGCGGCCTGGACGTCCTCGACGCGGGCCGCGCCGACGACCGCGGCCGGCATCCGGGCGTCGTACATCGTGAAGTAACCCTGCTTGGCCTCCGGGTAGCCCGGGTCGCCGGGCCGGAACAGCGGCCCCTCGAGCTTCCGGCGCAGCCGTTCCCAGTCGTTCGGCGGCGGCCGGCCACCCAGCCCCGCCACCGGCACCGCCCCGGAAATCCGCAGGAAAGTCCGCCTGTCCATGACACTCCCCTCCCCGCCCCCGGGCATTCGGCTGGTCCCGGGAGCCCTGCCTTGCCGTGACCAGGGTAGCGGGTGTGTGATCGAGGACACATCCCGTACGCCAGCCGTTCGCCGAGGAGTCGTCATGGCAGACAAACAAGCCAAGAACGCCGACACCGGGGCCGCCGTCGCTGTGGACGACCCCGCCAAGGTCCGCAACGTCGTGCTCGTCGGCCCGGCCGGTTCCGGGAAGACCACCCTCGCCGAAGCCCTGCTCGCCGCCTCCGGCACGGTGTCGCGGGCGGGCTCGGTGGTCGACGGCACGACGGTGTGCGACCACGACCCGGCGGCGGTCCGCCAGCAGCGCTCGGTCGGCCTCTCGGTCGCGCCGGTGCTGCACCAGGGCCACAAGATCAACCTGATCGACACGCCCGGGTACGCGGACTTCGTCGGGGAGCTTCGGGCCGGGCTGCGCGCGGCCGACGCGGCCCTCTTCGTCGTCAGCGCCGCCGAAGGCGTCGACGCGGCGACGGCCGCGGTGTGGGAGGAGTGCGCCGCGGTCGGGATGCCGCGCGCGGTCGTCGTCTCCCGGCTCGACCACCACCGGGCCGACGCGATGGCCGAGATCGCCGCCTGCCAGGCCGCGTTCGGTGCCGGCGTGCTGCCGCTGTACCTGCCCGCGGGCGACGGCCTGGTCGGGCTGATCACCCAGCGGTACTTCGACTACTCCGGCGGGCACCCGCCGAAGGTCGGCGAGCCCGACCCGGCCGACCTCGAGCGGATGGCCGAGGCGCGCAACGAGCTGATCGAAGGGATCATCGCCGAGAGCGAGGACGAGTCCCTGATGGACCGCTACCTCGCCGGCGAGGAAATCGCCGAGGCCACCCTGATCGCCGACCTCGAGACCGCGGTGGCGCGCGGGTCGTTCCACCCCGTCATCCCGGTGTGTTCGACCAGCGGGATCGGCCTGGCCGAGGTCCTCGACGGCATCGTCCGCGCGTTCCCCTCCCCGCTGGAGCACCGGCCACCCGACGTCACCACGCCGGACGGCGGCCCGCACGCCGCGATCACCGCCGACCCCGCGGGCCCCCTCGCCGCGGAAGTCGTCCGGACGGCGGTGGACTCCTACGTCGGCCGGGTGTCGCTCGTCCGGGTGTTTTCCGGGACGCTGCGCCCCGAGCGGCCGGTGCACGTGTCCGGGCACGGTCTCGCCGAGCGCGGCCACGAGGACCACGACGCCGACGAGCGGGTCGCGCACCTTTACTCCCCCCTCGGCTCGTCCCTGCGAGAAGTGCCCTACTGCGTCGCGGGCGACCTCTGCGCGCTGACGAAGGTCGGCTCGGCGGAAACCGGCGACACCGTCTCCTCCCCCGACGACCCGCTGCTCATGGAACCGTGGGCGATGCCGGAACCGCTGCTGCCGGTGGCGGTGGTCGCGAAGACCCGCAGCGACGAGGACACCTTGGCCCGCAACCTCTCCCGCCTGGTCGCGGGCGACCCGACGCTGCGGCTGGACCGCAACGCCGAGACCGGCCAGCTGGTGCTGTGGTGCATGGGCGAGGCCCACGCCGACGTCGTGCTCTCGCGGCTGCGCGCGGGCGGCGCGGACGTCGGGACGGAACCGGTGAAGATCAGCCTGCGCTCGACGTTCGCCAAGCCGGCCAAGGGACACGGGCGGCACGTGAAGCAGTCCGGCGGGCACGGCCAGTTCGCCGTCTGCGACATCGAAGTCGAGCCGCTGCCGCGCGGCAGCGGGTTCCGGTTCGTCGACAAGGTGGTCGGCGGCGCGGTGCCGCACCAGTTCATCCCGAGCGTGGAGAAGGGTGTGCGTGCCCAGCTGCAGCGCGGGCTGGCCGACGGGCACCCGGTGGTCGACGTCAAGGTGACGCTGGTCGACGGCAAGGCGCACAGCGTGGACTCCTCGGACGCGGCGTTCCAGACGGCGGGCGCGCTGGCCCTGCGCGAGGCCGCGGCGAACGGCCACATCACGATGCTGGAGCCGCTGGAAGAGGTGGCGATCCGGCTGCCGGACGAGCACCTGGGCACCGTGCTCGGCGACCTCTCCTCCCGCCGGGGCCGGGTGCTGGGCACCGAAGCCGGCGAAGGCGGCCGGACGGTGATCAAGGCGGAGGTCCCGGCGGCGGAACTGGTGCGGTACCTGATCGACCTGCGGTCGATGACGTCGGGCACGGCGACGTTCACCCGGCGGCATTCGCGGTTCGAGCCGGTGCCGGAAGGAATGGCGGTCCACTGACCCACCCGGAAAACGGAACTCGCGTGATCAGAGCCGGAACTCGCGTGATCAGAGCCGGTCCGGCTTCGATCACGCGAGTTACGGCCTCAATCACGCGAGTTACGGGGTTCGGGCCGGTCAGAAGGCGAAGCCGCCCGGGCGGCCGTTGCGGTCGGCCAGCAGGCCCGCCAGCGTGGCCAGGGCGATCTCCGGCGGGGTCCGCGAGCCGATGTTCAACCCGACCGGGCGGTGGACCCGGGCGATGTCCTCCTCGGCCACGCCGAGCCCACGCAGCGCCGTCACGTGCGGGCCGGGGTGCCGCGGGTTGCCGAGCACCCCCACCCACCGCGGCTTCCCGTCGAGCGCCGCCTTCAGCACCTCGCCGAGCTCCGGCCGGTGGTGGTCGGTGACGACCACGTCCGCGGACGCGTCGAGCGGGGGCAGCGTCGTCTCGGCCTCGAAGCCGTCCGGGACGTCCGTCGCCCGCGCCGCGTCCGGCTCGTACAGCGACACGTGGTAGCCGAGGTCCCGCGCGAACTTCAGCAAGGACCGGGACACCGGCGACGCGAACACCGCCACCAGGGTCCGCAGCCCCGGGTCGGCCGCAGCCGTGCCGTGGGCGACGTCGCAGGTCTCACTCATGCCGCCCAGTGTGTCAGCCGCCGGCCTGCTCGCCCACCGTCACGCGGAACTGCCACAGGTCGGTCTCGCCCTTCACCAGCACGAGGTACCCGTCGGTCACCCGCAGCACGAGCCGGCTCTGCGGCGACCACGGCCGGCGCGGGCGGTGCTGCTTGGCCAGCAGGTGCGCGTCGCCCTCGGCGCTGTCGCGGTCCGGGTACGGCGTCGCCTCCGCGACCGACCAGCCCCGGCCGTCGCCCTCGCCGCCCTGCTCCTCGATGACCACCCACCACGTCGTGCTCATGCCGGTCCGACGCGCCCGGGCCGCGGAAGGTTTCAGATCTCTTCGAGGACGCTCAGCCGGAAGTGGAACGTCGACGTGCGGCCCTCGACGATCACCAGGTAGCCGCCGGGGCCCCGCAGCACCTTCCGGGACTTCGGCGACCACGGGTACACGGGCTGGTACTCGCGCGCGAGCCGCAGCCCCTCGGCCTCGGCCGTTTCCTGGTCGGCATAGGAAAACGTCTCCGACAGCGACCAGCTCCGGCGGTCACCGGTGCCGCGCTGCTCCTCGACGACCACCCACCACATGTCAGACCTCCGGCTCCGCGAACTCGAAGTACTCCGGCAGCGGCGCGGTCCCGGCCAGCCGGAAGTACCGCACCTTCCGCCGCCGCCGCAGCCGCAGCGTGTCGCGGACGGCGTCGTTGTGGACGCGGCGGGCGATCACCACCCGGTGCTCGGCGTCGGTCAGCTCCTCGGCCAGCTCGGCCGGCAGGCCCGCCCGGTCGACGCGGCTCAGCTGCCACGTCAGCTCGTTCTCCGCGGCTTCCCGGTCGGGCCGGGGCGTCGCTTCGGCGCGCTCGGCCGACGTCCGCAGCGCGGTGTCGCCCAGCACCACGGCGACCGCGCGGGCCACCACCGCCCGGCGGGCCAGTGCCGCGTCGAGGGCGGCCCAGCCGGCGTCCGTGCGGACGTGCAGGCGGTCGAGCCGGTTCGCCGTCGCCACCAGGAACAGCCCGCCCAGCAGGACGATCAGCGCAAGCAGCGGGAGCAGCCAGCCGAGCACGCTCACCGGGCGAACTCCCGCTCCGGCGCCGCGACGCGCCGTGGGTCGGCGGCGACGGCCGCCTCGTAGACGCGCAGCACCTGCGTGGCCACCACCGACCAGTCGTACATCGTGACGCGCTCCCCCGCCGCCGCGGCCAGCGACACCCGGCGCGCCGGGTCGCCGAGCAGCTCGCGCAGCCCGTCCGCGAGCGCGGCCGGATCACCGGTCTCCACGAGCAGCCCGGCACGGCCGTCGTCGAGCACCCGCCGGAACGAGTCGAGCCCGCTGGCCAGCACCGGGGTGCCGGCCGCCATCGCCTCGGTGAGGATCATCCCGAAGCTCTCGCCACCGGTGTTGGGCGCGCAGTAGACGTCGACGCTGCGCAGCGCCTGGGCCTTCACGCCGTTGTCGGCCTGGCCCAGCAGCTCCAGGTGCGCCGCCAGTTCCGGCCCGGCGTCGCGGCGCAGCTGGTCTTCGTCGCCGCGGCCGACCACGACCAGCCGCAGGTCCTCGAACTCCGGGAGGATCCGCCGCAGCGCCTCCAGCAGCACGCCCATGCCCTTGCGCGGCTCGGTGAACCGGCCGACGAACCCGACGGTGCCCCCGGCCCGCGGGTAGCCGGGCAACGGCGTCGCCGAGGAGAAGAACTCGACGTCGACGCCGTTGGGGATCTCCACGGCGTCGCCGCCCGCGTGCTCCACCTGGACGCGGCGGGCCAGCGCGGAGACCGCGATCCGCGCCGTGATCTTCTCCAGCAGCGGCCGCAGCACCGGCTGGAACGCCGACAACGTGCGCGAGCGCGTCGTCGCGGTGTGGAACGTCGCCACGATCGGGCCGTCCGCGATGAGCAGCGCCAGCAGCGAAAGGCTGGGCGCGGCCGGTTCGTGCAGGTGCAGCACGTCGAAGTCGCCTTCGCGGATCCAGCGCCGCACCCGCGAGTAGGACACCGGGCCGAACTGCAGCCGCGCGACCGAGCCGTTGTACGGGATCCCGAGCGCCTTGCCCGCGGGGTGCACGAACTCCGGCAGCTCCGCGTCCTCGTCCGCGGGCGCCAGCACGGACACCTGGTGCCCGCGGGCGAGCAGCGCCTTCGTCAGGTCGATCACGTGCCCCTGGACCCCGCCGGGGACGTCGAACGAGTAGGGGCACACGATCCCGATCCGCATCGGCCGCGCGGCCACCGCTCAGCTCGCTTCTTCGAGGCTGACCCGCTCGGCGGCCTCGAGGTCGGCGGGCCAGAACTTCTGCACCATGTGCCAGTCGGCCGGGTGCGCGGCGATGTCGCCGGCGAAGATGTCCGCCAGCGCCTGGGTCGCGGCCGGGACCTCGGCGCGCGCGGTGACCCGGATCCGCGGGTGCAGCCGGATCTGCCAGCCGTCCTCGGTGAACCAGCAGCCGGCCGGGATCAGCGCCGCGCCGGTCGTCGCCGCCAGCCGGGCCGGGCCGCCGGGCAGCCGGGCCTGCTCGCCGAAGAACTTCACCGGGATGCCGCTCGTGGTGAGGTCGCGGTCGCCCACCAGGCAGACCGCCTTGTTCTCGCGCAGCCGTTTCAACAGCACGCGCATCGCCGAGCTGTCGCCGGTGAGCGGCACGATCTCGAAGCCGAGCGACTCCCGGTACTCGACGAACCGGCGGTAGAGCGACTCCGGCTTCAGCCGTTCCGCCACGGTCGTGAAGCCGCCGAGGTAGTCGGCCAGCCACACGCCGGCGATGTCCCAGTTCCCGCTGTGCGGCAGCGCCATCACCGCGCCGTTGCCCTCGGCCAGGGCCGCGTCGAGGTTCTCCACCCCGGTGATCGAGGCCGCGACCTTGGCGCTGACCTCCTTGTGGTCCATCGACGGCAGCCGGAACGTCTCGTGCCAGTACCGGGCGTACGAGCGCATCGCGCGCCGCGTCAACTCGTCCAGCTCGACCGGGTCGGCCTGCGGCACCACCCGGGCGAGGTTGGCGCGCAGCTGCTGCACGCCCCCGCCGTCGCGGCGGACTGCGAGGTCCGCGCCGAGCGAAAAGACCGTGCTGCCGAACCCGGCGGGCAGCCAGCCGGCCAGCCGCCAGCCCGCCGCATAGCCGAACGCGCTCAGCCGCTCGGTCAGGCTGCTCATGCCCGCTGCTCCCCCGCGGCGGCCTCGCGGGCCGCCTTCGCCACGGCGGCGAAGCGCTGCACCAGCGTGACGATCGATCCGGCGGCGAGCAGCCAGAGCGTCACGTCCACGGTGTACGGGATGCCGAAGCCGTGCAGGCCGGTGCCGACCAGGGCGATGATCAGCCGCTCGGCGCGTTCGACGAGGCCGCCGTCGACCGGCAGGCCGGAGGCGTCGGCCCGAGCCTTGACGTAGGAGATCACCTGGGCGAGCACCAGGCACAGCAGGGCCGCGGCGGCGGCCGGGTGGTTGTCGTCGACGACGAAGCACCACCAGGCGATGGCGGCGAACAGGGCGCCGTCGACCAGCCGGTCGCAGGTCGCGTCGAGCACCGCGCCGAACGGGGTGCCGTAGCCGCGGGCACGGGCCATGGCGCCGTCGAGGATGTCGAGCATGGCGAAGCCCCACACCGTGAAGGTGCCCCACAGCAGGTGGTCGTTCGGGAAGAAGACCAGTGCGCAGACCACCGCGCCGGCGGTGCCGAACACGGTCATGACGTTCGGGGTCAGCCCGGCGCGGACCAGCGCCTGGCCGATCGGATCGGTGACGCGGGAAACGGAGGCACGCGCGAAGATATTGAGCATCGGTTCGTCGAGGCACCTGGCTACGAGGGTCGGGTGGGCGATGGCAGCCTATCGACCCACGTGCGCGCCCCCGACGCGCCGCCCCGGGTCAGCCCGATTTCGTGAGCCGGACTACGTCGGCTTCGTCTTCCCGAGCGTCCTCCGCGGCCTTGGCGGCCGCACACTTCGGCGAGAGCCGACGGCGGATCGCGGCGCTGATCTCACCCAGCGCCGTCACCTGCTCCGGCGTCAGCGGGTCGAAGAGGCTCTCCCGGACGGCTTCGACGTGCCCGGGCGCGGCGGCTTCGAGCGCGGCGAAGCCGGCGTCGGTCAGCACCGCCCAGGCGCCGCGCTTGTCGGTCGGGCACGCCTCACGCCGCACCCACCCGTTCGCCTCCAGCCGCGCGACGGCGTGCGAAAGGCGGCTGCGGGACGCCTGGCGCGCGTCGGCGAGCTCGCTCATCCGCAGCCGGCGGCCGGGGGCTTCGGAAAGGGCGACGAGGACTTCGTAGTAGGTGTGCGGCATGCCCGAGTCGTGCTGCAGCTGCCCCTCCAGGTGCGCGCTGAGCATGCGGGTGGCCGCGTTGAACTCACGCCAGACGCGCTGTTCGTCGTCGCTGAGCCATCGGGTTCCGGACATAACCCCATCATACTCTCGGTTGAACACTCAATCAGGAGTTTTTGCCGGTCAGGGACGGATCGGACGATGGTGGCCGGACGTCTGGGGGCCGTGCTTCACCAGGCGCCGGCCAGCAGGTCCCTCGTCTCCCCCAGCAGCTGCGGGAGCACCTTCGTCTGGCCGATGACCGGCATGAAGTTCGCGTCCCCGCCCCACCTCGGCACCAGGTGCTGGTGCAGGTGCGCGGCGATCCCCGCACCCGCGACCACGCCCTGGTTCAGGCCGATGTTGAACCCGTGCGCGCCGGAGGCCGCGCGGATCACCTGCATCGCGTGCTGCGTGAACTCGGCGACCTCGCGCGTTTCCTCCACCGTCAGCTCGGTGTAGTCCGCGACGTGCCGGTACGGCACCACCATCAGGTGCCCGGGGTTGTACGGGTACAGGTTCAGCACCGCGAACACGACGTCGCCGCGGGCGACAATCAGACCGGTTTTGTCGTCCAGCGAGGGGATCCGGCAGAACGGGCAGCCGGACTCTTCGTCGCCGTCCGGCTTGTCCTGGCCCTTGATGTAGGCCATCCGGTGCGGGGTCCAGAGGCGCTGGAACGCGTCCTGGACCCCGGCGCCCTGCTGTTCCACGAGCTCGGGACCGTCACTCACCGAACGACCGTCTCCAGCGCCTCGGCCGACGGCGAGGCGTTCTCACGGCGCTCGACCCACTCCGCGATCGCGTTCACCGCCGCGTCCACCGGCACGCCGTTGATCTGGCCGCCGTCGCGGAAGCGGAACGACACCGCGCCCGCCTCGACGTCCTTGGCGCCGGCCAGCAGCATGAACGGCACCTTCTGCGTGGTGTGCGTGCGGATCTTCTTCTGCATCCGGTCGTCGCTCGCGTCGACCTCCGCGCGGATCCCCTTGGCCCGCAACGCCTTCTCGACGTCCTGCAGGTACGCCACCTGGTCGGCGGTGATCGGGATGCCGACCACCTGCACCGGCGAGAGCCACGCCGGGAACGCGCCCGCGTAGTGCTCGGTCAGCACGCCGAAGAACCGCTCGATCGAGCCGAACAGCGCGCGGTGGATCATCACCGGCCGCTGGCGGGTGCCGTCCGGCGCGGTGTACTCGAGCTCGAACCGCTTGTTCTGGTTGAAGTCCAGCTGGATGGTCGACATCTGCCAGGTGCGGCCGATCGCGTCCTTGGCCTGCACCGAGATCTTCGGGCCGTAGAACGCCGCGCCGCCCGGGTCCGGGACCAGCTCGAGGCCGGAGTCGACGGCGGCCTGGCGCAGCGTCTCGGTGGCCTCCTCCCACTCCCAGTCCTCGCCGATGAACTTGTCGGAGTCCCCGCGGGTGGACAGCTCGAGGTAGAAGTCGGAAAGGCCGTAGTCGGCGAGCAGGTCGAGGACGAACTTCAGCAGCGACCGCAGCTCGCCCGGCATCTGCTCCTTGGTGCAGTAGATGTGCGAGTCGTCCATCGTCAGCCCGCGCACGCGGGTCAGGCCGTGCACCACGCCCGACTTCTCGTAGCGGTACACGGTGCCGAACTCGAACAGCCGCAGCGGCAGTTCGCGGTAGGACCGCCCGCGCGAACGGAAGATCAGGTTGTGCATCGGGCAGTTCATGGCCTTGAGGTAGTAGTTCTCCTCGTCGAACTGCACCGGCGGGAACATGGTGTCCGCGTAGTAGGGCAGGTGGCCGGAGGTGTGGAACAGCTCGCCCTTGCTGATGTGCGGGGTGTTCACGAACTCGTAGCCGGCCTCCTCGTGGCGGCGGCGCGAGTAGTTCTCCAGCTCACGGCGGATGATGCCGCCCTTGGGGTGGAACACCGGCAGGCCGGAGCCGATCTCCTCGGGGAAGGAGAACAGGTCGAGCTCGGCGCCGAGCTTGCGGTGGTCGCGGCGCTCGGCCTCGGCGACGCGCTCCAGGTAGGCGTCCTGCGCCTCCGCCGACTCCCACGCCGTGCCGTAGATCCGCTGCAGCTGCGGGTTCTTCTCGCTCCCCCGCCAGTACGCCGCGGCGACGCGGGTCAGCTTGAACGCCGGGATGAACTTGGTGGTCGGCACGTGCGGACCACGGCAGAGGTCACTCCAGACACGTTCCTTGGTGCGCGGGTCGAGATTGTCGTAGATGGTGAGTTCACCCTCGCCGACCTCCATCACCTCGGCCGTGTCCACTTCGGACTTGAGGTCGACGAGCTCGAGCTTGAACGGCTCGTCGGCCAGTTCCTTCTTGGCCTCGTCGACGGAGTCGAAAACGCGCCGCGAGAACTGCTGGGCGCCCTTCACGATCTGCTTCATGCGCTTTTCGAGCGCCTGCAGGTCCTCCGGGGTGAACGGAGTGTCCACGGCGAAGTCGTAGTAGAAGCCGTCCTTCACCGGCGGGCCGATGCCGAGCTTGGCCGCCGGGAACTGCTGCTGCACGGCCTGGGCGAGCACGTGGGCCGCCGAATGGCGGATGACGCTGCGCCCGTCCTCGGTGTTCGCGGCGACGGGTTCGACCTCGGCGTCGGCTTCGGGAGCCCAGGCGAGGTCGCGCAGCTTCCCGTCGGCGTCGCGCACGACGACGATCGTGTCCTCGCCCTTGGTCGGCAGGCCGGCTTCGCGGACCGCCGCGCCCGCCGTAGTGCCCGCCGGTACCACCACGCGGGAGGCGGCCACGGGGGAAACGGGGGGCGACTGGGACACGATCGGCTCCTCGAGCTGGAGTGACAGAGATGACGCCGTCGATGCTAGCCGTCGGCCCGCGCGCGCCTCACGCGCGTGGCGCGAACGCGAGACAGGCCGCCTCCGGGTCCGGAGGCGGCCTGTCCGAGCGAGGTCAGAGGGTCTCGACGACCTGGTCGAAGTCCAGCCGCGGCAGGCGGTCGAACCACGGGTTCTCACCCGGCTTGCCGACGTTGACCACGACCAGCGAGCGCCACTTCTTGTCCGCGAAGAACTCGTCGTCGACGCCCTGGGCGTCGAAGCCGGTCATCGGGCCGGCGGCCAGCCCGGCGGCGCGGACGCCGATGATGAAGTAGCCGACCTGCAGCAGCGAGTTCAGCTTCGAGAACTCGACGCGGCCCTGCTCGTCGGAGAAGTTGTCCTTGACCCCCGGGTTGTGCGGGAACACCTGGGGGATGTTTTCGTGGAAGTCGACATCCGCGGCGAGCACGACGGTCAGCGGAGCGGCTTCGGTCTTGTCCCGGTTGCCCGGCGCCAGGTGCGGGAGCAGGCGGGCCTTCGCCTCGGCGGTCCGGAGCACCAGCGCGCGCAGCGGCTGCGTGTTCATCGACGTCGGGGCCCACTTGACGAGGTCGTAGATCGCGCGGACCTGCTCCTCGGTCACCGGCTCGGAGCTGAAACTGTTGGCCGTGCGCGCCTCGCGGAACAGCAGGTTCTGCACGTCCTCGGGGAGCTGAAGGGCCTCGGTCTGCTCGGCAAAGGTGGTCATGGGGCTGCGCTTCCTTCCGTTGGTCGGTACCCCGTGCAACCAGGTTGAGCGTTGAACTATTTCGCGTTCAACTACTTTGTGCCGGTGAAGCGGATCACAGAACGGACACGGCCGCCGACTCCCCCGCAGGCGGGAGTCGGCGGCCGTGGTGCGCAGACGCGGCGAGGACGGGTCAGTAGGCGCCCTGCCCGCCCATCACCGCGCGGAACGTCTTCCAGAGGATCATCAGGTCGAGGGCGAGGGACCAGTCCTCGACGTAGCGCAGGTCGAGCCGGATGCTCTCCGCCCACGTGAGGTCGCTGCGCCCGCTGACCTGCCAGAGGCCCGTCAGGCCCGGCTTGACGAGCAGCCGGCGCCGCGCGTCCGGCGCGTACTGCGCGGTCTCCTCCGGCAGCGGCGGCCGCGGACCCACGAGCGACATCTTCCCGGACACGACGTTGAACAGCTGGGGCAGCTCGTCGAGCGAATACCGGCGCAGCAAACCACCCACCCGGGTGATACGCGGGTCGCGCTTCATCTTGAACAGCGGGCCCGCGCCCTCGTTGTCCGTCGCCAGCGCCTGCTTGATCTCGTCGGCGTTGGTGACCATCGTCCGGAACTTGAGCATGGTGAACGTCGCGCCGTCGCGGCCGACGCGGCGCTGGCGGTAGATGACCGGGCCGCGGTCGTTCAGCTTGATCGCGACGGCGATCACCAGCAGCAGCGGCGACAGCAGGGTGAGCAGCAGTGCCGAGCCGCAGCGGTCGACGATCTCCTTCACGACCCGGCGGCCGCCGGTGAACATGGGCGCGGTGACGCGCAGCAGCGGCATGCCCAGCACGCCGGTGACGTTGAGCCGGGGCCCGGCGACCTCCATCAGCACGGGCGCCACGACCATCTCGGCGCCGGTGCCCTCCATGTCCCAGGCCAGCCGCTGCAGCCGCTTCGGCGTCCAGTACTGGTCGGCGGTGATC
The DNA here is from genome assembly GCF_040682955.1 of Amycolatopsis sp. NPDC051045. Classification (NCBI taxonomy): domain Bacteria; kingdom Bacillati; phylum Actinomycetota; class Actinomycetes; order Pseudonocardiales; family Pseudonocardiaceae; genus Amycolatopsis; species Amycolatopsis sp. NPDC051045. The sequence continues at coordinate 1,530 of NZ_JBFBCC010000036.1, read as the reverse complement.
GCCACGACCCGGTAGCCGCCGCGCCGCACGTAGCGGGACAGCTCCTCCAGCCGCCCGACCACCGGGACGCCGTCGATCTCGCCGCTGTCGCGGTCGGCGCCGTGGCCGCTGAACGTGCAGGCGGCCTCGACGCGCCAGCCCACGTGCACCTCCGAGCGGGTGCGGGCGATCAGGTCGGCGACCGTCTCCGGGCTGCCCGCCGCCATCACCGGCAGCAGGCAGAGTCCCTTGGCGCGCTTGCGGTGCAGGATCTGGCGCAGCAGGTACCGCTGCGGGAAGGCGACCAGCGCGATGGCCGGGACGACGACGAACACCCAGGCCTGGACCTCGAGCGCGCCGAACAGCAGGCCGCCCAGCGCCACCAGGACGGCGGCGGTGAGGAAGCCGCGGCCGAGGGTGCGGTACTCCTCCGCGCCTTCGCCGAGTACGCGCGGGCTCCAGGCCCGGCTGACGGGCAGGGAGACGAACACCGCGAGCATCGTGCCGAAGGCGTGCATGTCGTGCGGGGCAACGCGATCGATGACGAACGCGCTGATTGCGATCACCAGCAGCGTGATGAAGACATCGCTGCCGATGACCCAGGCTCTGTACCGCGCTTCCCAGGCCGCGGGCCACGCCTTGGCGGGCGGGGCTCCGACGTCACCGGGGTGGGTGTCCCGCTTGGCGGGACGCGGGATGGCCTGGAGGTCGATGTGCGGCGGTGGCTGGCTCACCGTGTACGAAGGCCGCACCGACTCTTCCATCTGACCTCCAGGGAACTGGATCGAGTTGATCCGCAGGCACGCAGCGTCACGAGAAATGATTTCGAAGAGTTACGACATCTCAGTGGTCGCGCAGAGCCCGCGGAAGCTTCACACGGCAGGTTATCGGCGACTCTCTGGCCAGCGTTACAAGGATTTCCAGCCACACGCTGCGCGACATCCCCGCCAGAAAATGGCCGGAACATAACGAGATGATGACGATGAGTAATAGGGCGTATCCCCATGAAAATTACGTTCCGTAGCGGACAGGGCGATGCCCGCACCCGGCTGGACCAACTCGGCCGAACGGCCGAACGCGCCCGGTGAAATCTACAGTGGACACTGCGCATCTCCGGTGGGTCCACAGTGGACCCCGCGACACCGAGGGCACCGGCCGCGCGGACCCCGCGGCGACCGACAGTGACATCCATCGCCCCACCGTCACGCGCGACAGTTTTGTCACACGTCCCCGCCGAGCGTCCACGCAGCCCCAGGTGCCGAGGATCACATCGGACCTCCCACGGGCTGACGTTCGACAGAAAACCGCCGCAGCGGCAAAGTCCGAAGGCAGTTCCGGCAGGCCCCGGCAGCCGGGGCGCGAACTGCTCCCATCAGCTCATACGAGTAATCCGAACGGATCGTTCACTCCGCTTGACGCGAGCTCACCGCAGAACGCGGGCACACGGGGGTCCGGGGGCTCGCCCCCGGCGGAGGCGTGGGGGGGGGGGGGCCCCCCCCCCCCCACATGTGTTCACCCCGGTGGGTGGGAGCAAGCCGTGCGCTCCCCCGG